>NZ_JANIGJ010000015.1:0-83110 GCF_024518735.1 Pseudoalteromonas agarivorans | reverse complement strand
GCCACACTTTCCTCCTTTCTGAAATAAAAAAGCCAACTAACTTTAAGGTAAGTATAGTTGGCTTTTGAATTATTCCAGATTTTTTAAAAGTGTATTGGTATGTTTTCTACACTAGCCTGTCATAGTATGGGCGCAATCTCTGCCACCTGATGCTGTTTGTGGCGTTCTAAGTAACTTGCCACGGCCCACATATTCAACCATAGGGTTATTAGCCAAAGAAGGCTTTAGCTCCTTGGTAATAATAGGTAAACCAGTATCAGATGAAAATATATTCAGGTCTTCGTGTAGGTCCATCATGTATTCATGAAGAACCATATTATCCAACGTTGTATTGGTCGTAACGACATACAAAGGACCAACATTTGGGTTTATTGCATAAGCTCTTTTCAAGCCTTCAACAACACAAATACTGGCTGCACCGGAATCTTTACCACTCAAACCCAAAGATACTATCCAACCATCCAAAAAAAGATTAGTAGCTCGCTCAACAGTTTCTTCATACATACTATGATTAGTAGACATAGTGCTTCCTCTTTACGTGTTAAAGGCAGCTCGAAAGCGCCTGTTTTTGTTATGGCCGATGGCCGATTTAGAAACTCCAATATACCATGTAACAGGCATAAAAAAACCTCAGAGTATGAGGCTTTTTATTATCACTTTTTAACGAAATAAAAATCGGCACAAGCTACCATTTCATGAATAGCCAATACATTACCGTTAGGGTCTGTATAGTCTAATTGCATTTCATGACAGTCGTAATTTATGTTCTTTTTTAACGAATTACTGACAATTGAATTATTAAACTCTTTTTCACTTGCTTGTCTAAAGGATTTTAGATTTACGCTCATAATATTTCCTCTTTACGTGTTGAAGGCAGCTCGAAAGCGCCTGTTTTTTTCATGCTGTATAAAAGCTATATCAATATAAACTTAGAACGAATTGCAGCATTAATCAACCTACTTTAAAATTAGCAATGACCATCACAGATATTTTATATATACGAAATAAAAAAGGTCCCGAAGGACCTTTATCTTATTGAACGGTTATCCCCTTTTGTTTTAATAACGTCCGAAAATAAAACCGCTGGTTGTCTTTGCACTCTGCAAGCGCCGCGACCGTATTTTGAACAGACCAAGGAACCTTAATATCGTCCAACCGGTTAGCCCAAAACGCGAAATCACTTTTCACTTTGTCGTGGTAGACACAAAAACAATGCGTATAAAAACCAAGTAAACTATCAAACTGGTGACTGTTAATTAGCATTACGCGCCCCTTCGGTTTCGATAAATTCCTGAACCAAAGAAGGGATGTTAATTAGTTCCTTATTGATAGTGCGAGCCTTGTTTTGACGATGTTCACATAGGTCTACTACATACCCTGCAAACGCCTCAAGCTTACTTTGAGTGGCAGCTATAATATTTTTGGGTTCACCAAACATATCGAAATAGGTACGAAGAACAGGAACATGCTCAGCATGCACTTCTTTCGTCCAATCTACCGAGTAGTGAAATTCCCATCCAAGATCCGCAATACCCGTTTCAGTATATTCGGCAGTCCCATCGGCAATACTACCATGACACTCACCCAATAACGCTTGGTCATCGGCAAGCTCTTCTGTATCAGCAAAAACTAATTTCGTAACACTCTTTTCGTATTCACCAGAACGAATTTTAAGTTTAACTACATATGCTTTAGACATATTACTTTCCTCTTTACGTGTTGAAGGCAGCTCGAAAGCGCCTGTTTTTGTTATGGCCGATGGCCGATTTAGAAACTCCAATATACCATGTGTTAGGCATAAAAAAAGCTTCCCAAAGGAAGCTTGTTTATTACTATGCGGGCTCTCCTAACAAATCAAATTGTTCTATCGGCATAGCCGTAGGCCTTTTCTCTCCGTAAGGAACCAGCAAATCAGCACAATCTTTTATCGCAAAATGCAATTTAAGTTTTTGCTCCCACGCCCCCATGTAATACGCAGGCGTTCTGAACACCTTAGTAATATTCATCGTGAGCGTGTTACCAATACATATTTCAGCTGGAATATGCAAAAGCGTAAACTGAACATAAGCCATCATTGCAGCCACTGGATCTAGGTCAATCGCCTGCACCCAAAGACGCTGTTGATAGTTAATACCTCTTTCACGTAACGCTTGCGCGTATGCTATCACCATACCACCTGAACCCACGGCAGGTTCATGAAGCGTTATCACTGGCTTGTCTTCTATATCCGACACATTTAATTGTGCCATTAATAGGGACAATTCATAAGGAGTGAAAAACTGGCCGATCTGCGAACTGCCAAGTTCCAACTCCATAAACAAAGAACCAAGAAAGTCACAGGGCTTTTCTTCCAGCCCCATGATGACATAACCCATCAGTTGTGCCATACGCTTCATATCTTCTTTATCGTATCGCTTTGCGATGCGTAAATAATCTTCCTCAACTTCTTGGCTGAAGGCAACGGCATTGTGTAGCGCATACGCTTGACAAGTGATCACATCCCTAAACACTTCGTACCGGTGGTGATAACGTGCGGTCTCTTTGAATAGCTTGATAAAAGCCTGTTTATTTGCAGACATATTTTCCTCTTTACGTAGAAAGGGCAGCTCGAAAGCGCCCATTAAAATTAGGCATGCCTAATTTGGCGTACCTGGCAAACGGGTTATACAGGTTGGTATTCTTCTTTTAATGGACTTTGAGGCTCTTCGTAATCCTCACTCATAGTATGCAAATACGTACCATCGAGATTAACACAGCAGACTTTAATACCGTTTTCCAACCGGTACACTGGTCTACCCCAACTGTCCTCATAAAGAAATGTCGCTGTTTGCCCGTTCTTTAACGTTAAGTTATTCATGATATTTCCTCTTTACGTGTTGAAGGCAGCTCATAGAGCGCCTGTTTTATTTGTGGCCGGAGGCCGATTGATAAACCCCAATATATCAGCGTATCATCCATAAAAAAAGCCTCTAACGAGGCTTTGGCGGGAACATACTACTCAAACATAGTAATAATTAAAATAATGCTCACTGATATACCCCACAGCCACCCCCGCAGCTGCAAAATAAAATATTTTAACCCTGAATTTAACTTTAGGTCGCTCATCGACGTAAAAACCAACGCACCCAAACATTACGCCAACAGATGCAGCCCCTGCACCAACAATAAAACAAATGATACGGTAATATTCAATTAAGCTGAATTTAGGTTCTACAGGCGAAAAAAGAAACATTGAAACTAAAAAGGAACCGATAACAATGTAAATCAGTGAAAGGCTGAAGTAGCCATTCTCAAAAATTTCCGTCAACTTTCTCATCGAAATATACATACCTCCCCCTAGTACATATTCCAAAACGAATCACCGGCGCGCATTTTATCTGAAGCCTTGGGAGTTAATTCATCAGCAAGCACAGATACTATATCGTCATCCACATATGAGGCTTCCAAATCATTGTGTACCATCACTTCAGCGAATGTTTTAAAGTCTGGATGAAGACCGGCACATTCCTCCCAGGACACAACCGAACGACTGAAATACACCCATAAAACACTTCTATAGGCCTGCCCTTTCTCAAGAGCTGTATTAGCCTCAAATAAGCGCGTATACGCCTCTTGCTTGGCTCTTGTTCTAGCTTTGTAGGAAGTCAGTATTGGACCATGCTTTTCCTTCGCAAAAATGAGCTCGCGGCATATTTCGGCATGCTCACTTAAAGGACCATGAAGCTCACTGCCACATTCATTGCATAACTCACCAGTCATTGTGTTTTACCGAAGCTATTTAACATAGCCTGACGATATCAAACTTGGCACTACTGCAAGGGGATAAAACTACCCTAGATGAACAGGGGTTTTTCAAAGAACAAAAAAGCTTCCCGAAGGAAGCTTTTATTTAATCGTGATATACCCGTTCAGAACGTTCAGCCATACCCGATTCACCGCATCGAGAGCACTTTCCGGATGCATAGTTACAATTGTTTGTAAAACCAATCAAAGGCACGAAATCGTGAACACCTCGATTACACTGTATTTCACCGATACGCTTTTTAAGCCAATTCTTGAACTTAAAAACGAACAATACAGCAGCCCAAACCACCATCAACCCAATTGCAACCAAAACAAGTTCAGGATGAGCCGTTTCTAAATGCTCAAAAGTAACATCTAACATACATTTTCCTCTTTACGTTTAGGGGGCAGCTATAAGCGCCCAGTTTGATTAACGGCCGAATACTCAACCAACTGTCCTTACTATATTATCACAAAACTTTTCACTCGATCTGGCACAGACGTATTTATATATGCTTATTTTTTAGATCAACAATGTCACAGTTGCTTATATTTTGTGATCCCCCCCTCTTACCCTTATATTTGCTGGCTTTCAGGTGATTTTATTAATTCCAGAACGCATTTTTACTAACTCACAATGTCACAATATACTTGTTTATCCGCTTTTACGGACAGATAATGGTTTTATTGCCCATTTTGCCAGGTTTATAAACAATGCACTCAAAACACCTTGTTAGCGCATCCCCTAGCCTTCAAATTGCCGCTGACGGCCCCATTGTGGACATCAATTGGCATTACCTAATGAAAACCCGCGCTGAAGTGATCCAAGCGAACGATTCAATGCCTGCTTATTTGCTGATGCCTGAAATCACCGGCTTGATTGATAGTGAACTTAATGCGAATCGGCGGATGGCCTTTGAAATGATGTGGATGTTAGGGTGTCGGGTCAGTGAACTCTTATTACTCACCCCCAGGCATTTTGTGTTTAACGGACAGAGTAGCTATGTGAATATGCCAACGCTCAAACGCAGAACACCGGACCAAACTAAAAGACGACGAAAGCGCCTGAACGATTCGGATACGCTGGGTAATTTGCCACTACGCCAGATCCCAATCACTGACGTTCAATTTGTGGTACGGCTTCAGTCCTACATAGTGACAGAACGTTTACCGGATAACCGGCGATTTTTTGGTATCACAAGACGGACAATCAATCGCTGGGTCGATGAAGCCGTATCGAACTACGAAGCGCAATATGGACCTTTTCAGGTTCACCTAAGCCCTCACGTCTTCAGGCACAGCTACGCCGTGAATGCGGTACTGCACTTCACACCGCTCAAAATATTGCAGGTATGGTTAGGCCATGCTTCACAGGCCAACACAGAAATTTACACGAAGGTTTTGTTTTCTGACTCGTTCGAGTTTGCCAAACGCATTGCATGGAGGCCGGTATTCACGCCAAATATAAAAGATAACATGATTGCGGATAACTCTTAATCCTTACCTATATGTTTTTCATATGATAAGCCGCATCAATTTCCATGCTTTTCATCATCGCATTACGATGTACCACATTCTTATCTTGGCTATTTTGGGGTATTTTTTTACGGCTCAAAATTTCCTCATCTGGAATAGCGTATCTAACAAGCTTTTCAATTTTAGATTTGGGTTTAAAATAGCGTTTCTCCGAAGCTTTAGAAACAGCCCCTTTTAACGTCCACTTCTTATCCAAGTAAAGCCACAAGGCCAGTTCAACTGCGTCACGTAGCGCTGCGTCATCTATCGGGGGAAGGCTTTTTACAGCCTCTTCCTTATTAATTTTTTTCATATCAAAACCTATGGATTTAGCTCTATATAAGGCTATTACATCTATCCATCATCGTGAATTTTTCAACGTAAAATTAATTCCAACTGACTAGAACTACTTGTTAATAATTAAAACTAATCACAGCTAATCACGAACTGAAAAACGTAAACCTTAATATACAAACACCCAATTAAATAAAAGGAATTTATATTTTCCATGCTATATCAGGAAAATGTTCAACTCCAAAAATATGAAAAAATAATAAAACTTCACGCACAGTCACCATTCATCACGCACAATCACTAATCGACACTAATTGTAAAAATAAACGTACAGCAATACCTAAATGAAGGTTGGATTGTATTATTTATTACAAACAAGCAAGCTATCCAAAGGCATATCAAACCAATAGTCTCCATCCCTACCTATAAATTTATTCATAACAAAATAGACAAAGTGATTAGGTTTGTAGTCCGACTCTCTTGATTCACTCTTTCGGATTTTCCTTTTTTCTAACACACTGACAGTCAACTCTTTTAGCAGTTCTTCATACACCTCCCAGCAAGCGTAAGAACCTGATTCTCGTAGCTTTGTCTTGTGTATACGAAGAAAACTATACCCACTCGAAATGCTATAATGTTTAACAAATAAAAGGCAGAGATCAGCATATTTATATAGAAGGGCAGCGTCCTTTTTTGGATAATTAAAATAATTACTAACTAGATGTCTAAGATCTCTATCCCCTAAAACAAGATGATCAAATATATCAGTAAGTAATGCATATCTAATCAGCACATTAGTTATGTATGGCCGCTCTTCACTTCTTTTCCGCAAAATCGATAATGACAATTCATTGACCTCAATGCGCTTACTCTCTGATAACTCTAGCTCACAAACCCACTTATATTTAGAGTTATCTGATACCACACCCAACGAAGGATCTAAGTCATCAAACCAATACTTCCTTCCTTTATTAAAGAAAGCGTACTTCTTTCTACTCCTTGCTATTTTTCTTGGGATTGCCGTTGTTTCCATAGCTAAGTAAGCCAATTCTCCATTACTAAGATCCTGTAAAAATTCATTATTGAGCCATTCGTTTTCAAGTGTTGATATCATAATTCCCCCACACGAAAAAATGGTGACGGTCTAAACCCAATTTTTTCACCCAACCTTAAACACGCATACATACATTCAATTTCATATTCAGAACTCTCCCCTTGGCTAAGCTTCTCCATAAACGCCGCCCAAAGTTCATCTATTCTTTTTTGAAGCATATAAACAAGTTCCATCACTTCATCAATATCCATTTCTTTGTCGATCATAATCTTCCTCATTAACTGCTAGTAAGTTCTAGTAAGTAGAAGTAGTTAGTAGTAACTTTCCTCAGCCCTTAAACGAGAAAAAGACACTCAACGGTGTCTTTTTTTCACTATCAATACCTGTTATCAGGTAAATTTTTTCCATTTTTCTCGATGCATCCCATTAATAAATGTTTGGGATAGGTCCCCAGTAAACCCTTCAAATTCTATCGAGTCCAATGGGAACTTAGGAGGCTCTTCCTCATCCTCATAGTTTCCATCTAGGTAATCTCGTAGGTTTTTTTCATCAGCACGCGAAAACTCCCCCCCCATGTTGAACCCTGCTGCCCCTTGAATCTTACCTGGCAAATACTCGCATACAGAGGGATCTATAGTCTCATCAACAGCAAGTATCAGCTCATCAATATTTGTATAAAAGAACACCCCTACAAATTGACTTTTCCCCTCGCCTTCTAACGTTCTTACTAATGCAGTTTTTATACTCATTTCAACCTCTTTTTTGTTTATCACTTAATACACCATAACTTAATGTTGAATACATACACTTTGGAAAACTAGGGGAGCTTTTACGGGGTTTTATGCATCTCTAAGGCGCACTAACCTTCAACTACATTTTGTGGCCATCATAGATATTTTTAACTATGTTCGATACAAAAAAATCCCCAATGTTGAGATATCTAAAGTTAGGCATGCCTAATTCTATACTCGCCTGTTTTCTGACCACTTCACCAATTCATTCACCGCAAACTGTTTGTCAATATTCACATCGATAAAGCTATCACCATCGATTTCCCCTAAATCAACTAGCGCCCACAGCAATTCAACAAATGAACTTACTTTTTTGTTTTGATATCGCTTTACTCTAGCCACTACTCGCTTTGCTTGGTGTCTCGCAATTTTTTGTTCTTTAGATGAGAATTTCATAATCACTTACCACCTCATTACGTTTCAAAATAGAAGCGATCAATATCTGGATATAACTGAAAGCAAAAAGCTTCATCTTGTCCCAGTGTAAGAACATATAACGTACTCCCATCCACGGTTTTTTCTTCGCATTGACCACCACGGCCTACTACGTATTCCCTTGCTACCGATAAACCTTCATTAAAGGTCAGACGCTCTCTTTGAACGTTAGTAAGATACTGATCTAAAGACATTGGCATTCTCTAAAAGCAATGGTCGCTCAACAACGGGGATTTTTCCCTACGGGATACCAGGGGATAAAAGGTGCATTCCCTGATGGACAAACAGCGTTCCGCCGTATTGACCACAGGCACTACACACTTTTTCCCGCCTTAATCGCACGTTGTCACTCCCTAAGCTAATAACAAATTATTTATAAATAGGTTTTGTGATATGAACTCTAACCACGTCCGGAGAAGCCATGAACGCTTGTGGGAAGTCACTAGGCTGCTGAGCAACAACCAGAACCTTCATATCATGCGACTTGGTAACGTTTATGAAATTGTTCCAGTCTGATTCTGCACAAAGTAATTGAGCTTCATCAATTACAAGCTCCCCTTTGGTCGCGATAGGAATTGCATTTGAAGTAATTGGCTTATCGTGAAGCATCGCTTTTCGGATAGCAGTTTCTTCCAGTAAAGAGTCAGGACAGATTTTATTTGCCAAAACGGATTTACCTACCCCACTGTCACCGGTTAGCGCTACAACCTTGCCATCTTTAAAAGCACGGTCGATAGCATGCTGTATCAGATGAAGGTCATAAGCCTCAATGCTTGACCAGTGAGCCGGTAAAGGGGCGTTTTTATTGCTGCTAGAGCCTTGATAACTTTGCATATGGATATCCTCTTTTCGATTAGGCATGCCTAATTTGTAAATTCAGGAGAAACCATATCAAAGTGAGTATCTTTAAGAGGGTAAAAACAAGGGTAGGTTTTAGGGGGTTTTATTTCGCTCTTTGGTAATCCTCGCCTTGATCACCTTAACTACCCTTTTGGCCTCTTCAAGTTCCTCTTGGTATATAGATACATCAGCATCATCAATACCCTTAGATAGTTTATCTTCATACCATTTAACCGATTCCTGCTCACTCTGTAACGCATGTTTAAGCGCGGCCAGTTTGGTTGTGTAAATGCCATAAGGCAAGCGCTCACCCACCTTGAAGCTTTGACGATATTGCTGAGAAATTGAGGATAACCAACCAAAATCACCGTTTTTCTTAGAACGCTTCCCCCAGGTTATATCCTTTACTTTCTCAGTAAGATTTACATAGACATCATCGTTGCGGAAAGCCTGAGATAAAGCCCGACCATACCTTGTTTGGCTACCGCGTTTTTTTTGTATCGACCGAACAACCCACTCATTAACATCCAGTATTATTCGACCTTTCCACTCATACCCCCTTGCACCGTACAGCACTGCGCCAACCTTAATTTTTGAATTAGGATAAATTTGCCTTTCCATATAATTACTACCCTACCTGTAGATAACGAGTTTCAGCTTTAGAAGAAACCCACAGAGCGCATTCAAAGCACAAAATTGAGATCAAGCCACTTACCCAAATATTAATTGATTCAAATTGAAGCCCAAATATCAGCACCCACGCACCAGAATTCACGGCCAGTATGAGCACCCTTGTTACTTTTGAATAACCCTGTTTAATCACAGCAATCCGTAAGCATGTAACAGAAACACAAAGAACAAACAGCAAACTTATCGCATAAACTAACATTTCACTCTCCTACTCTATATAGGCTAATTTAGCTGACTCTTGACCAGAAACACCGGCATGGATAGATACACCAGCCCCGTCACGCTTCCCATTCAAATAGGCATCAATTGCACGCTTATCCTCCTTTGCTTGTCGTGCTTGATAAGTAGTGATATTTAGGTTTTTATCTTTCCAACTTTTGATCAGGCCTTTTTGCTCAGTTGGCACAACAAGCGGCTGAACCTTTGAACTAACTTCTGAGATCCATCCTAAACAATACCAATCAGCTCGATTAGTCTTCGTGGGCTTCTTACAGTTTTTATGAAGACCAGCAATGAAAACCTTTCTATCTGTCATTAACTGACGGTATAGAACGTTGAAACAATACGAAGCAATTTCATCGTTTGGCATAATCCCAATGAACATTACAGCCCCTCTTCGCTTCCACGAAGCATGATCATATTCTTCGGTTAGAACATGAGTCACACCGAATGCATCATCTACCGCCTTTAACAATTTCAGGACCCAGCCAGGAGGATTAAGTTTATCTACCAATATCGTAGTTGAACCAACTTCACTCAACATGACATCACCAATTTCAAAGCCATGCTTACGCATCATCGCTTGAGCTCTTGATAAAGCTATAGCTGCCTCATTAGGATTAGGCGACTTAGCTAGATTAAGAAGCTTCTTAATTTTTTCTAGGTATTTTTTTTGCTCATCAGTCATCACTAAGCCACCACGCAACTACACGTTAGCCATTTGTCTGAAGTAACGCACTTGGCCGCGCATCGATGTTTCTAATGAATTACTAGCACGGAACCCCAGCCACACACCAAGCGCACCTGCAATCCCCAACGACCACAATCCAGTCCCAAACATAGGGGCGATAGACCAACCAAACTGACCATTTAACAAAGTAGGTCCCATAAACAAGGCCAACATAGCGATAGCAAATATCCCGAAACCAGTTTGCTTCAGTGTATTGGTCAACTCAGTTTGAGTTGCACCGTACACAATAGTCGCCTGACAGCCCGTACATACACAAACACCGAATTTTGATTGCGTGTCACAAAAGGGACACTGAACTGTATTATCAGTCATTTAATACTCCATAACGTGTTATTTATAAGCCATACTATACGGCCCATAAAAGAAGTTTACCAAACTCATCAAAAAATGCCATAATAAATACATTATTTAGCCATCGGCTAATTGAAAAAGAAGGGCGCTTTCGAGCTGACCGCAAGCCAGCATTTACATTGTCTCTTCCAGTGGGTTTTCAGTGGGCGTTTCCATAAGCGTCCAGCGGAAACCCACTGGTGACTTGGAGACAAAAATGGAAAATGTATTGGCAGTAATTGAATTAATCGGCGTATTGTTTAAGTGTGGCGTAATTGCCGGTGTAGGGTTCTACATACTAGGACGTTATCGTGCTTATCGCGAAGCGACTGCGGTTAGAAGAGCTTACAATAGAGCAATACTTCGTACTTCAAAAAAAAGGGCTCATGCATGAGCCCTTTTTTTATCTGAATCGTTACCATTCAAACTAGGTAAGTATAAAGACAAGCTACTATATTCCCCTTAAAACTTTTATTTTGTACCCCTACTGTAAACTCTCTTATGGAAACTTTGGGGTCATCACCAATGATATATAAGCATGCTACGCCCTGAATTGGGTGGTGACATAGATGCTCAAAATAACCATAGTCCTTCTTACACCAGCGATTAAGATCACCTTCAACAAGCTTTTTTACTTCACCTTGTAGGTAATCCTCTATGTTTGACCGGTGTTCTTCATCAATATCATCAAGCTTATACTGGCGTATGTACTCCACTGTTTTATTAAAATTATCAGACTCAAATCTGACCTTAACTTCACTCATTTGCAACTCTCTCGCTCATAGCGCCATATTCACTTATTTGTATTCCATTATTTTAAGCCAGGATTGCGTTGTTAGTCATTGTACCTCTGGCTGAACTTAGCAATAAACATACTACTAAATCATGAAAACAATATGAATTATAGAATTATTGTCCGTTTATTTAGATTTAACGAAGCTTTTTAGTTTAACTACGTGATCTAAATCAAGCAAAGTACAATCATCTAACTTGGCATGACTGACGTACTCACAAAGCAATTTATATGCCACTTCTGGACTATCAGAATAGTGACGCAGTGCTTTAGTAAAATCCATAGTAATGGAACATACGAGTCTTTTACCTTCAGGCAGCTGAACATGCACTGGCTCCGCGCTGCATTTTTGGTCTACTGATGATTGATTCATGAAAAAGCTCTAAACTCTGACGGCTCGAACCACGCTAACATTTGCTCTTCAGATAAACTAGGAATAGGAATGTTTAGAGAATAGGAGCAATGCACTACCTCTTGTGCAACTAAACCAACAGCGTTTAAAGCTCTATGAGCTTCAACCAGTTCTTTCCTGTCAGGTAGGCGTTCGGGTATATCCGGATATGACTTAGTAACAACTTCTGCTTGACGCTTTAACGCACTAAGCGCTTTCTTGAGTATCTGTACACGCTCTTGTTTCATCCCATTACTCTCCATCAATTGTATGAGATAAATTAGAACAGATATCTAGGGGGTATGCGCCGGAAAAACCCCTGTTACTTATCAGGAGTTTTAGACATAAAAAAACCCAGTTTAAACTGGGTTATTTATCGACTATCAAAAATGTGCGCGAGTCACTTCATACTTCATATTGCGAGCTTGGCGAAACTTATACCAAACATAAACCAAAACAGAGATAGAAACGGCAGACGTGAACATAGACTGTATCATATCGATGATATACATAGGATTTCCTCTTTACGTGTTGAAGGCAGCTCGAAAGCGCCTGTTTTTTTTATGCTGTGAAAACAGCTATAAGAACCCTTAGTTTAGCCCCGACGATCCGCCTGGTCAACACCTTTAAAATTAGGCATGCCTAATTTTAAAATGAGGATGATGCACCCCAATTGTTCTATGTAATTGAATGTTCTTTTGAAAAATCTGACAGCTGTTCAGGGGTTATACCCCACTTTGGTTCACCATTAACGTCATGCCAAAGAATGTATGCCAGAAATTCTACCAACCCAGTCCGACTTAAACTTGCTTGGCTCTGATCTAGCCATGAAAGCAGATATACATCCTATATTTTGATATACGCTTAACGCATAGCACAAACCAATCTATACCGTTCAAGGCGACAGTTATCCACAATTTCGGTGGAAAACCCCGTGTATAACTATCGATCAGTCCCGCCCTGAAAGGATTTCAAAAGCGCTCTACCTTTTTCCTCGCCATACGCTGCTACATAATCGGTTAGATCTTTATATTTATTTTGCTTCGCCTCTTCATCAAACTGAGGAACGAGCATGAACGTCTTCCCTGGTGTGGCTCTAAGTGTTGTTTCACAAACTTCTACACCCTTATTAGGAGCATCACCATACTGGTCATTGTCTGCCACCAGAATAATTGCAGAGTCTGGACACATTTCGCGTAGCACAGCAACAATGAGCGGTATATTATCAGCATACATTGCCGCAACGCTGTAGGCCTCTGTGAGCTTATATGACATCCCCGCATCAGCTGGGGCTTCCATAACGTAAATATCCTCTCCATTGATCGGTGGACGGCATGGAACAGGGAAACATGCACCCGATGTATCCAACCCCTTACGAAACGTTTTAGCACCCAATTCCGGATAAATACGTTGGATACCCTTGAATTTCCATTGCGCGAGCTCCACCAATTTCAACGCTGTAAATTGTCCAGTCAACTTCCCCATTGTGGTTTCACCAGTAAAGAGCTCAACCCACTGAAATAAATCAGCAACGCCTTTTTTTGCAAAATATGGGCAAGGGCCTTGAAGCTTAGACAGCATTTTCAACCATCTAAAATCTTTATTTACAGCTTCAGCTTTTAAAGCTCTTTCCTCTTCTCTTCTCTTTTCTGCGTTCTTCAAATACTCATTTCGTCGAGTATTATCAGGCTTTACTCTCGATACCCTGGACCCGCCCCGATATGAATCATATTCGTCCATCAAAGCTTTATAACCATCAAAAAGCACAGGTTCTGGAAAGTGCTTACGGAAATTATTAAAGCGCACAGAAGGGTATTTAATGGTATAGCTCTCCCCATCCACCTCCCAGGTATGAGTATTTTCAAAACCAATAATTGAAATTCTGTTGTTGTCTGCTTTTTCAAGACCGGTAACATCACGGCCTTTGATTACCTCACCTGACAGCGTTACGTTAGCTCTCGATTCATACCAATCAATTGACACTTCCTTTGCTTTATCAGCAATTTGTGAGGCGAACTTATCTAACATTAAGTAAGGATCATTGCGGTAATAGGCCATTACAAAGCCATAAAACCGGCTATTGTGTTCGCTTTTTTGTTCGTTTGAATTAGGCATGCCTAATTTTCCTCCGCTTATTACTATCGCCCTTATTCGTTCTATCGCGTACAATTAAAGGAATATATGCCTCTGGTCATTTACCAGAAAGAAAAAGAAGGGCGCTTTCGAGCTGACCGCAACCGGCCTCTGTGCCAAGGAGTATGTAAAAACCCATATTTCATGGATGAAGCGGTGTGGCTGTTCCCACGGTCACACCGCAACCTATCTTTACTCTTTTACCCTCTTTTGTGAATGCGTCTCCAAATATTCCACACATTCATCTTCCAAAAAATCTTCGTTAACCAGCGTGGCAACAATTTCATCTTCAGAAAAGGTATAGCGCGACTTCAGGATCTTAATAGGCTCCATAGCCTTTTCATGCTCATCGGCCAGCCGATGTTCATGGAATTCATCAATAATATCTTTAATCACTAAAACTGCTCCTAACGACTCAGGGGCAGAGTGAAAGCTAAATTTATTTTTCGCTTAACTTTCTCTCTAACTTCAGGGGTTCAACAATGCCAAATGCTTGCAGCATTAAGCGCCAGGTACTGTAGTGAATATGGTATGCACGACCTTCACGTTCAGTAAGTTTGTTAATCTTGTCCGTATTAAAGATGCGAAGCGAATCCAAGAGTTTAAACCAAACATCTTGCGATATTTCCATTGGCTCTTTTTTCCATGCTTCATTATCCCTGGTTGCTAACGCAACCTTCATTTCCTGATTACCAAACTTCAATCGATGCGCAATTTCCATTGGGTCAAGTGACAAGATATTCATAAAAGTTCGCAACTCAACAAACGTTGGCGCTCGCCAATTTTCAACACCAAATACACGCTCATCGATAGTGACATCATGACTGCGCGCTGAACGGTTCGAAGTGAAAAACTTTAACTTTGACTCTTCAACACCAAATTGCGCGGCCAACTGCTCAGCCGTGCAACCTGTCCACGCAATGAATTGTCGAAGGACCTTGGGCTTAGGGGGCTCAAAACCTTCACCTAAAGGCAATAACGTCTCAGGAGGCAGCTTAGGGGCCTCTATATACTCATGCAGAGAACGAATGCTACCCTTGTCCAATAAATCCATCCATTGTTCATGTGTAACATGGAAAGGGTTGGTAGGCTGCGCCTTATGGCTATGCAACAAGTGCTTTACCAATGGCTCTTCCATACCGAGAATTCGAGCGATAGCCGAATCTGACATACCAGAGCGAGTTGCAAGAACGCGCACTTCCGAAATATTAGGCTTTACCCATTCCTTAGCGTCATGGCTAAAGATACGAGAACGAAGGAAAGGCTTTTGAGGCTCAAGCTTTACTGGCGTTGCAATGCCAAAACTTTCAAGCCATAAACGCCAAGTGGTGTACTGAATACGCTTGCCTTTAACGTAGTTACGGTCTGTAAAATAGGTTCGAAGATGTTTGGGGCTCACATCGGCAAGCTGCGCGAGCTCATTAGTGGACCAACCCACAACATTTTTGAACTCAGCCAGTTCCGCTGTTGTAGGCGCAACCCATCCATCACCAAACGGCTTCAATACGTCTGGATGCATAGAATTTTTCCTAACAAATTTTTGATACAAATTAGTAAGCACTTTCTGAGTGCCAGAAAGCAGTGAATTGAAATCTGCGATTAAGTCTTGATCTAAATATTGAGTTTGTAACATTTTCATTTCCTCTTTACGTGTAACAGGCAGAGGTAAAACCCTCGCCTTTTTTTGGAGCCTAACAACATTGGTTAGGCACTTAAACATTGGCACATTTTTTAACTGGTATCAACTTCTTTTTCACCAGGCCTGCTCCTGTGGATATTTTTGCCGCGCAAAATAAGGAAGAGCGAGTTACCCACATACCCACACTAAATCTACGAGAAAAAGAAAGCTCTCCGATGCGCGTGGATATATGGATAACTCACTCTCTCTTTACCTACGGCTTCATGTAACAAGTTCCATTGCGCCTTTTGCGCTGCATGCCTGCGGCATGCGTGAACCTTAAAAACCATCGAGGTTTTACGGTTCATCGGCCTTGCTACGCAAGCCCGTCGCTCACCCGCCCGTTGGGAGGGGCATCACGAGCAATAGCCCCTCCTTTTTTGGCGGCCCAGCCGCTCTAGGTTGCGCTATCGCGCCAACCTAGAGCGGCTGGGTTCGTGAGCTTTAGCGCAAAAGGCGCACGGAAAAGCTATCGTGCTTTTCCTGAACGCATAAATACTTCTAAAATTATAACATAATGAACGGTGTTTACGAACGAGATTTTTAAGGTTATTATGAACGCACAGTTTGAACGGTATATGTGAACGCTCATGAAACCAATTATAAAGGCCTCCAAAGACGTATTAGCGCTAGAGGCTGAAGAAATTTTAAAGTTAAAAGAAGACATCAAACAGAGGCGTAAAAAGCGAAATTTTTCGCGCTCTAAATTGCGAAAACACTTTGCTGAAGCAAAAAGGTTAAAAGAGGAATTTGGGTTTTCCTTTGATGATATCGCACTATGGTTGCGTCAAAAGAAGCGTATAAAAATGACAGCTGATGGAGTCAGATCGTCGTATCGTCGTATAGAAAAGGAACTTGAAATCGACCAGTCTGAAGAGTAGTTTCTATGGCAAAAAAAACTTTAAGGCAGCAGGCAGTAGCAGTTATTCGCTCAAAAACAGCCTTCAATACAGATAGCAAAAAAGGTGTAAATGCCGACTCAAAATCGGTTCCTGGCAATTATAAATCTTTGCAATCTTTGCGATCAGCTAACGAAACAGTGTTGGCATTAGCTAAGATAGCAGAGGATATGAATGTTCAGCGCATCAAGCAAATCACGCCAGATAACGCAGAGCAATATTTAGGCTTAAAACGAGACAATTTTGCTTCGCAAAAAGCACTAGATAGGGACCGAAAGGCATTATCTATTGCTCTTGGTGTTGAAATACCACGACTAAAAGCTGTTTCTGAACAAATTTTAAGCTCACGCGCTTACAGCACTGAACAAATAAATAACGTCACCAAATCTATGACTGATAGAAATGCGCTGGCAGTGAAGATAGCATACAATGCAGGCCTTAGAGCGCATGAGCTATTAACGCTCAAACGCGCAAATGAAGGTACAAAAACAACATCAAGAACATGGACAGAAGACCGGTTCGCTGGGCGGGATGGTACTGTTTATCTTGTGACAGGGAAGGGCGGTTTAACAAGAGAAGTACTTATTTCAAACGACTTAGCAAAAGAGCTGGAAAGCAGAAGGCACGAACAACCACAAACGAAAATGGACAGAGGGATTAACTACCTTCAACGCTATGATATTGGCGGCGGTAACGCACTGTCCTCTTCATTTACTCGTGCCAGTCAACGTGCATTAACATTTTCTCATGGCCTTCACGGTGTACGACATAGGTATGCTCAGGAACGTATTGATGAAATAAAGCTTAAATTCAATGTAGACCATGACAGTGCAAGAGACATCGTAGCTCAAGAGCTTGGGCATTTCCGTGGTGATATTACAGAAGTGTATTTACGTTAAAAATTAGGCATGCCTAATTTTAGGAGCTAAACCAATGGACAGTTTTAGTCTTAATATATGTACTGCATGTTTAGAAAGATTATTATCTAAGGATAAAAAACCCCGACTAAGCGGGGTTTAATTATTAGGCAGCTAACGTTTTATCAAGATTGATAAAGCGCTCTGCAATATCGGACAATTCAGCCTTTTCAGAATCGACCAATTTATAATACTTGTCTCCAATTTGCCCAACCCATTGAACTAGGTCCAAACAAATACGCTCACTTACATGAAATAGTTCAACGCCAGAAACCTTGCGCCAACGACACGGAGGTAAGCATTCTAATAACCACCAATAATCTTCTGAACTGATTTCTTTCTCTTCCTTCATTTGCTCTTGTCGATAAAGATTTATTCGAGCGTTTTGCTCTTCTGAATCAATTACCTTTAAACTAATTTCAGGTTTAATATCAGCCATATACTTTTTGTATTCAGGCCAAGTCATATCTAAAGCACCGTGTAAGTAAAGAGCTCCGCTGTATGCGACACGCTCTACACCTTCAAGGTCTGTATAGATAATGCTTTCAGTTGCATAATAGTTAGATATAGGTGCGTTTGCATCAACAATGTATTTAGTATTACTCATGGGGTTTACCTCATTACGTATTGAAGGCAGCTCGAAAGCGCCTGTTTTATTTGTGGCCGGAGGCCGATTTAGAAATTTCAGTATATCACCAGACAAAAAAAATGCACCTCGCAAGGTGCATCTTGTTTAATTAATGTTTGTTTCAAACGTATCATGTGGTTTACCGCAAGCTTCTTCTAACTCTTCATCCGAAGTAATTAAAAGTCGTCGCAGAAGACCGGCGCGTAGCTCAGCGCCAGTAACATTGTCACCGTTATTATCTGAAACAACTTCAAACGCGATATCAAACGCATGGTTGAAATTGCCTTTACGATCAGTTGGCTTAGCTACATTGTATGTAACTACATAATCAACTGACTGGCCGCAACGCTGCCTCTCATCGAGACGAGTAATATTATGCGCTACACCAGCATCAACTAGGTACTTTTCAACATACTCAAAAAGCCTACCTTCAGAATATGGATACCATGCTTCATTTCTAATACCTACCAATGTTTTTTCAGTGAAGTGAAACATTTTGATGTTTGGCAAAACGATAATTGTCATTGTTTTACGTGCTGACATATTAAGTCCTCTTTACGTATTGAAGGCAGCTCGAAAGCGCCTGTTTTATTTGTGGCCGTAGGCCGATTTAGAAACCTCAATATACCATGTACTAGATATAAAAAAACCCCAGCAACGTGAGGTTTTTATTAATATTCACTGCTGGAGTTTTAATTATAACAACTCTGATTGTGCATTAAAAATCACCCTTAGAGTTGCAAACCGATTAGCCTGCAAATCAGTTGACTACAAGATTTGATATTGAGCAACATAGGGGTTACTAATCGCTTGCTTATACATTTCCTGTAGTGCGTCTATGGTACATTCAAATATACGAACCACTTTATTTGTCGGGCGCTGAATAACAATTTCAAGCATTCCTCGACCTGGCTTTATTACCTCTGACACACCATCCAACAACTGTATTCCATCACTGTCAGGACCATCAGGGAAGGGGACGTAAGCATCACGTATTGCATCACCAACGCGCTTCGCTACATCTTCACCTTTCTGTGCTTTGAAGATTTCAAGAACAGTCTTAAAGTCACCACGCCACTGATTCGTACCAGTAAACATAGGTTCAAGCCCAAAGGTTTTGTAGATAGGTTTAAGCTTCTTATCACGCTGAAAACAAACTTCCTTCCACTTCGCATATTTCAACTGCTTCGCAAAAACATCACTGGGCATCCCTTCAATAGAACCAAGAACCGTACCGCCATTTTGGTTGTACAAAACGGTTTTAGTGCCACCGGTTATGCCGCGAAAATCATCACTTGTATGTTTCCAGATAAGATCGATATTCTCAGGGTTTTTTAATAGAACGTCAGTAGTCATACTGTTACCTCATTACGTGTTGAAGGCAGCTCGAAAGCGCCTGTTTTGATTTTGGCCGATGGCCGGTTTAGAAATTCCAATATACCATATGCCAGGTATAAAAAAAGCTTCCAGAAGGAAGCTTTACTATTACTTTCTTTTCAGAATGTTTAGCTCAATGCCTTGCTGGGAGGCCAAAGGGACCAACATGTTAAGCAGTATTTGTAGGTACTTCTCTCGAATATCAAGGCGAAGTATCTGACGTTCTGCAATACCGGTATAAGGCTCCATCACACTAAACAAAATACGCTTAGCTTCTCGTAAAGTAGTTTCCGCTACCAAGAACGGGCAACACTCACTGTCAGCTTTGAAGCCCTTCAATGCCATTTCCCGTTTGTGATAAACGTAAAGCTCTTTAGCTGAAATATCTGAAGCTAGATAGAGATCATCCCAACGAGTTATGACTTTACCAACACTTTCGGTAATTCGACCGCATTGACTGTCCTCAACGACTGGCTTGAACTTATCTAAAGCATCCTTCCGGATACTTTCAGATATTGGCGTAATCATTTCTAAAAAAGCGGTTGCACCTAAAACTGATATCAAAGCACTTGATACAGGCTTAGGCATTTCTTTTTGAATTGGGGCCATACGTTGTTGCAGTTCTGAAATATTCATAAGTTTCCTCTTTACGTGTTGAAGGCAGCTCGAAAGCGCCTGTTTTTTTGTGGCCTATGGCCTGATTGAACACTTACAGCTTAGCAAATTTATCCCGCTGCAGCATAGTTATTTTCGACTATATAGATTGTGGCCATCATAGATATTTTTATCTATGCTCGATAAAAAAAAGGTCCCGAGGGACCTTTATTTATTCATCTGAACCAGCATCAATTTCTTGCCCTAGTTCTATTTCAGAAGTGTTTACTTCCTCTGTTTCTGCAATTTTAAGTAACATATTTACCCCTTTCGACAATGCTCAAGCGCTTCATGAAAATATTCACAGCTACAAACACAGCCAATCTCTTCATGTGATACCTGGTAATCTTCCCACAATGGGTTATACCTTATGCTGTAACCATCACCGATCAAGAATTTATGTCCGGATTTTGAAAAAGATTCAGCGGCAATTTGCCCTTTTTCCCAATAACTAAGCGTTCCCTGGGATAAAGGTGAACGTTTAATGTGTCCATTAAAATATGCCCGATAACCATCTGAAAAACCTTCTAGCTTATTAATCAAACTGATAGCTTCAGCTTCAGCAGCAAGCGCCCAAACCTCTTTAAGCATTCTGGAACGCTTAGCCCCTCGAATACCTAATTCCTTGCAACGTATTTGATGATCCATAACTGCGTACATCGATACTGCAAAGTCCTGTTCTAATGCAATCAAATCAGTCTCTATTTGCTGCAAACGAATTTCAGGGGTTATATTTTTAGGTATGGGAGAAACCAAGCCACCATATACAATATAAGAGTATTCGGTAAGCTCGCATAAAGCACCGGCCATTACACATCCATACAGTGCAGATAAAACCGCACTTCGAGATTGCATATCAGCACCCTCAGAACGTGCTTTAGCCATAATCACATCAACATTACTAGCAAGTGTGATTGCATTCTGTCTCATACATCTTCCTCATTACGTGTTGAAGGCAGCTCATAGAGCGCCTATTTTTATTGTGGCCTGCTGGCCGATTAACCATTTCACTATACCAAATTAATTCACTATCGCACCAACTTCATGCACGAATACGTGCGTTTTCATTTTTTTGATCTCCTTGCCTCAATCAAGGCAAGTAAAGCGCTTTGTTAATAAAGCGCCAATGCAAGGCTTCGCGCTTACTCACCCGTTCAGATTCGCTTTGCTCACTTAGCTGCGGCTTCCGTTGAGCCATTTGCCTTTATTTCACTTCCAGCGCTATTTTTAAAGCCGATTTCAACAAAAGGAGAATAAAAATGTTTACTTCAGCACTCAAATTTTCAGGCAAAATTTTCTTGGAATCAGTTGACGAAGTTTTCTTTGATAACACTGAAAATAAAAAGACAAATAGCCAGCTTGACCAACTCAATGATGGCTTTGGCAATATCATCGCTGACAACAACGATATGAATTGGCAAGAAGCTGAAACAGCTCAAAGTCTTGGTGAAATGTATGATACTTACTACTAAACAATGTACCTTCGGAAATAAAAAATGCACCCGAAGGTGCATGTATATTAAGCATTGCTAGCTTTCCAGTTATCAACGATTCTGCATTGTTCAAACTCATCTTTCATGTTTTCAATGGTCCATTTTCTGAATTCGAACTTGGATTCCAAATAAACTCTGATAAACAGTTTCGGTAAGAATTTGCGATAGCGCTTTATCAAGTTATCTCGCTTACCTTCTTGATACGCGTACCAATAGACAAGTTCATCAGCTCCACTAAACGGCACATACCAAAGAAATACAGCTGTGACAAACAAGACGGTCGAACTTACCTTATTGCTATAATTTAACCACTTCATACGTCCCCCTTGAATATTAAAATTAGGCATGCCTAATTAAAAAAGGACGCATAGCGTCCTTTATTAGTTACCAATCGAAATGATTAGCTTTGGGGATTACCACCAAGTAAACCGGCAGCTTTTAAGCATTCGATTTCTTGTTTAGTAGCGTGACCAACTAACTTTTCAGCTTGAACTTTCATCGCCTTTCTGTTCTGACCATCTTGTTGCCAAGACTCAACAATCAACTTACCTTCAATATTGACTTGATCGCCAGGGTTAAAGGTATTTTTACATTGCTTGAGGAAGCGGTTAGTAACCTTAACGTCAATAAACGAAACTCGCTCAACCCATTGGTTATTGTTGTTTTTATCAAAAAAACCATCATCATAGGCGATGCTCATATTGCCAAAGTATTCACCTGGCTTTTGAGTTGATTCTTTGATGTCAACGAATGATACATTACCAGCGATAAGTACAAGATTTTGCTTTAAGTTTTTCATGGGATATTTCCTCTTTACGTGTTAAAGGCAGCTCGAAAGCGCCTGTTTTGTTTAAAAAAGTAGCATGCACATAGTAATACATGGCTACTTCTTGTGCAAACACAAACCCTCGAAAACCCGCCCGTAAAAAACGATCTTTTTGTCATTTTTGATTAATTGTTTCTATTGGCAAGTCTACGAGCTATTGAGGCTCTACATGGGGAGGGCAGCTATAAGCGCCCACTTTTTACAAATTAGATCAGAAGGTTACACGCGCCAGTTCTTAAGAAAAACAGCTCAATATAATGAGCTGCGCGTGTAGGAACTACACGACTATCCTCTAAGGCTGTGTTCTGGCTAGCAGATACACTGAATTACAAGCCTCCCAGGTCGCACCTAGTTGTACCATAGGTCAAAGCCTCCCAGGTAGGGGACGTTGCTATAGGCAACGAATCTCGGCGCGTGGCCTTTTTAAAACTGGATCAAATGAACGAAAGAGGGGGAGGGGCGGCCTAATAGAAAACCTTGCCCATACTTACAACCTAGTTGTTCTGACATCTGACGCTGAGAATCTGTTTCAATCCCTTCAGCCAAGACGTAACACCCTTTCACATTTGCGATACTTACCAATGATTTTACAATGGTTTGTTTCATTTCGCTAGTATCGATACCGTTAATTAAGCTACGGTCGATTTTTACGCCATCAATATTCAATTTATCAATAGCGACCATGTTGCAAAATCCGGCCCCAAAGTCATCTACAACGACTTTAGCGCCTAATTGTTTAAGCATATAAATAGAGCAATTAACTTGCTCATAATCTTTTATCTGAAAGTCTTCAGTAATTTCAATCTCAATACTTGTAGCATCAAGTTGACCACCTTTCGCCATATTGTAAAAACACTGCAAAAAGATACTTTTTTCACCCTTTTCTAATTCGTTAGGCGAAACATTAATTGCCAACTTCAGAGCCTTACCGTGGCGCTTTTGCTCAACACTCACTTTATTCAACATCACAGGCCATAGCCGATTCCAAATAGTGCTTTTATTGAGCCGGTCGATAAATCGACCAGGCTCAACAATGCCGGTTTCCGGATGACTCAACCTTAGCAAACATTCGAACCCTTTCAGCTTATTTGAACCAAGCGCAAATTGCGGTTGATAGAAATAATTAAAGTGTCCAGCTAACCGCAAATCGATATGCTTACTTTTATAGGGCTCAATAATTCGAGATGGACGCATAACGGTCATTTGCCCATTTTTCCTTTGATACCACCCATAGCTTTACTGCCCATGCTTTTGCCCATTCCTTTTGCTTTATTACTCGCAGCCGAACCACCTTTTTGACCGGCACTACCAGCACCCCCTGCCATTTTTTGGAATGCACTATCTGCACCAGCCATGCCTACCCACCCAAGCGCTGTTGAGAAAAGCAACGGCGCATAGAGATACAGACCTGAAGCAATCCACTGGGATAGCATTTGAGTGTTCACTTCATCAAAATCCACACCTAATGCTGTCATCATCGTGTCATCAATCAGTCGAGACAACTCCCAAAAAAACGGCCAGAACATCATTGACATTACAACACCGTGAAACAGGCCAATGTACTTCCACTTAAATCCGGCCATTAATATTGCAGGTAGATAAGAAATTATGATCACCATAATGATGAATGGTTTTACCATTGGCATAGATAGCTGAAGCATACTAGCACCGCTAAATTGTTCAATCGATTTACTAGCTACACCAAGCGTCCCCATTGCCCTAAACGCCCAGTCAGTAAAACCGTCATCCCCCTGAGTACCGTAATCAGTAGTTGAAAGCGAATTAAGCTCAGACAACTTGATAGGCGTAAATAAAGACTGCATAACCACTACGTCTTTTTTGGCTATGAAAGCATAACTTCTATTTTTCACACGATTTAATTGTGTAGTTAAAGTGTCGTATATTTCATCTTCTTTATCTCTTAACCATTCTTCTACGCTTGCATAAAGCCTAGTGGAAAGCGCTTCCTCTGCAACATACGGCGTATTAATTACACCTTCACCGAGCCACCACTCTTTACACGTAGGAAAACCATAGCCAGAGGGGAGTTGCTCGCTCTCTGGTAGCTCATTGACAGAGTTACCGTAACCAGGGCGAGCTTTTCTTGAATAAAAACCCTCGCCATCAAAATTATCGTAATAACCTCTATCCATGACCAGCTTTCGGCCTCCAGGCCAATTCTGCGCATCGCTTAAACCCATCCCCCAATCTGACAAATACTTTCTCCTTGCTGGGTTGTAGCACGTTTGAACAAACTCTTTAGTTTCGTTAAGCAAAGCCTCATCAGAAATACGCTGAGATAACATACCGTCAGAAAGCAAGCGGATATCCGTAGAACACGGCAAATCCTCAACCGCCCAGTTTTTTATACCCTGAGATATACGTAACGCTACAGAGAACAACACAGGCAAACGTATTTCACGGCCACCTAGTTGAACCTCCATATTTTCAGCAACAAACTCAGCTTCTTCACCTAAAATTTCAGTTGAAATAGTACCGGCACCGGTAGTGTCTGACGTACATTGCCGAGCGTAATATTTAATATCATCAAACTTGAGGCGTACCATCGGGTAAAGCGCTAACTCTAGTGCAAGCAACATAAAAAAGAGGCCCATAGCGACCGTTCGTAATGAAGATTTTGTATTAAAGTCTTCCATTGATGATTCAGAAGCACTTTTCACCGCCCCAAATATCAATGCGATCATCGGGAAGTACACTAAACCTGTTTGAGCAAAAATATCCCACAGTACATTATAGATATAAAATGCGAGTGAAATGCCATAAGCATCTATCGTGCTATCAACTACCATGCCGCCCCCTTAAAACACTAAACCTAGCAACTCTATTAAAACTAACGTTCCAACAACATATGGATAGAGCGTTTTAAGATAGAACACTTGTCTTAGGTTAAGGCCTTGGACACGCCCAAACCACCTTACTAGTTCTTTCCAATAAAAAATCAACAGAACCACAATAGATAGGCGTATAACCGCAAAATAGCTACCCACACCATCTATGCGCTTACCAACTTCCAATACCGCTTCTTTCTGCTCCATCAAAGAGACCGCAAGGTTAAGCAAAAAGCTGACTCCCAAGGTAGCTAGCAACAAAACCCCACCGCCAATCAGCAGCCATTTGAATACTGCCACTCTCACAATATTCATTACTGACCTCGCCCTGTCATTTTACGGATGGCATCTGCAACATCATCACTTGGGGCAACGCCGTTATACTTCTCACGCCCCGCTTTTCTGTTTAGTAGTGTCACAGCAACCGATTGTTTAGTGGAGGCTCTTAACTCGGCATCTTGACGTAATAAATCCATTTCCTCACCAAGCTCAGTGATACGTGATGTAATTATTTGAACGGCATCAGGATTTTGAGCCACATGCGCTTCCTTTAAACCAGCAAGCATAATTCGACGCGCTGCTATCAAACGCTCAACAATATCAGCAATCGCAACCTCTTCAGCTAAACGCTCAACCAAGGCCTCTTTATACAAAGACTCTCCTTTAAGAGCCTCCATCACTTGTTGGGTTATGGCATACCCTGGAGCTGAAATTTCTGCTAAATCTTCAGAGTCATAAACAGTAATAGGCGTATCTAACAGGGTAATCAATCGCTCCTCAATACGCCTTTGTTCTGTTTCCATTTTTGCATAGACGCCGGTTCCTGGGGTAGTAGTCAAACGCTGACAATCAACACATGTTCTTATCGTAGTTTCACCTACGATATCAGTCACCCACTCAGCAGCCTCTTGAGGGTCTTTCCAATATTTAGCAAACCAAGGCGAATCATCGTTTTGCGCTAAGTTAGAGCCACTTTTCACATCACGATCAGCCAGCAAATTAACACCCGCTTTTACAGTGTCAGCTACAGTATCAATAGGTGGTTGATCTTTACCCGCTGCTTTGTCCCCCCCAACCCATTTTACGCCTCCATCACCTTTCTCTTTATCAACGTTTTCTTCTACCTGAACAACATCATCGGATTCAGGATTTGAATCCCCCCAGTCTTCAAAACCTGAGACTTCAACCCAACTACCAGGTGAGCCGCCTGTACCATATCCTTCTCTAACCATTTTATCGGTCATTTCTTCGCAGCTTGCGACTGACGCATTGAACAACTCACTTGCTTCAAGCTTACCTTGCTGAATAAACTCATACAGTTGCGGGTCAGCTCGCGCAATTTCCATCATAGGCCAATTCGATATAGCGCCGGTCACACTGGCAAGTAGATCATCACCCAACTTTTCAAGTTGGCCGGTTACGCCGTTAAGAATGTTGGTAACAGACAGTGACATATCAAAGTTGCCGCACATTGGTGTTTTCCAACGAACTCCCGCCCCTACTGGTATATTTCTATTTCGGCGCTGCTTAATTTTAGCTTTTCCACCAATTTCAAATACCAATCTTGGATCTAACTTATCCTCTGCCGCCGATGCTTTTGAAACCACTGCCCCATTCGTAAAAAAGAAGGCTGTTACGGCCAATGCAATAAGACTTTTTTTCATCATTAATTTCCTGTCTAATCTGTATCAATGGAGAACAAGAACACTTGGCCTTTTTTCTCACAGCATGTGTACGGCCTCCATAACTGCCAAGCATAATTGCCATCATCAGAACGTCTGTGCTGATATCCGTCATAAACGTATTCGGTCATGTTCGGCATGCCGGTATCAATAGTGCGGTCTTGGCGGGTAGAGTCCTCACCAAAAATATGGCATTGACTTTCAGCCCTAGGGTAAAGCATTTGCCACTTACCCTCTTTTGAAGTCCACTCCTTAACTTGACCAGGGGGCCACCAACCCTTCTTACTATTTTTCTCACCAAGAAAATTGTAAACATGTAACGCGGAGCTATCTGTAGCGATATCAGCAGCCCGCTGAGCAAAAACAGCAGAAGCCTTGTAGGTATCGTTTTGCATCAGGCTACCAATGCGGGGATATACGTTGCCAAAACGCCCTGTAAACAGGAACGTTTCATTTTGTCCATCATTGCGCTCACCAACTTCACGCATACCTGGTACAAAAGTAGCTGGATTAAGAAACTCTGTATAAGGAAATTTCCATGAAAAGTAATCGAGCGTAGAAACATAATAAGGCTGAAACGGCTGCACACCACTTTCACAGCCATAGTCGGTACTACCCAGTAATTCAGAAATAGGTAACAAACCAGGGCTACCAATAATATCAACATGACGAGAAATTATTTTAGAAGACTGCTTACGCTTATCCTTGCCCTTATCTTTTGAGCGATCTTTAGCAGTAATTCGATCAGCATTTGCCGGAGTGCTACCAGACTGCCCTAAAGATACAAGTTCAGACACAAACGACATTTCACCCCACGGCGTCTCACCTGGCGTTTGATACACTTGCACTATTGCATCAGGGTTGTAATGTTTAACCTTTATACTTGTTTCCACACTACAGCTAGGCGGGAAGGCCCTACACTTTAACCAAAAACAAACACCTGTTGGTCGCCATGCAACACAACTAAATGAAAGACTCTCCTGTATTATTTCAACACTATTGATATCTGCTTTAGTAGGCAGGGGGTTGAAAGAAAAAATAAGCACTACTGGGGCTATTACAGACAATAAAAACTTATTCATGAATCCCACCTTCCTTTTGATAGATTCGCAAGGCCTGATTAACATCAGTAGTTCCGTACACTACATAACGCTCATCAATCACTGTAGCAGGCAGTTTTTTAACCCCTAACCCATAGGCCCTACCAACACCCTGATAACCATCTACAATAGCTTGTATTTTCTTCTTACCCTCTTCACTGTTTGCATACCGACTCATGAAAGCTGCCGCATCATCAAGGTTCGTAGGCAATTTTTTGCTAATTTCACCTTGCAGGCCAGCAGGCTTATCCAATTGATAATAAACAAGCTCAATTCCAGCCACTTCAATTTCAGAAATGTTACCGGCACTATAGTCATAGAAGACTTCGATTTTTTTAGGCGGCGAGTCTGAGAACCCGCTTTTAGGCTGCGTACTTGCAACCGCGCAAGTTGAGACAAGCGTCAGAAAAAATAAAACATGCTTCGATAGGTACAAAGGACACCCCCAAATATTTCTATAAGGGCATTGTCTAGTAATAAAAAAAGAAATGCTGGGAAAAACCCCAGTGACTTTAACAGGGTTTTTTAGGCAAAGAAAAACCCGCATAAAAGCGGGTTTGAATTGAGCTTTAATTAGGCATGCCTAATTTTTAATAGTAAGTATCGTAGAATTCACCACGCGACTGTGCATCTTCAGCCTCTTGACGAGTCATATGCTCACCATTAACAAATACGCCACCAATACCGTCATCCAAGCCGTCTAATTGGCGCTTATCTTCTGAAGTCTTATCATCTGAACCGAAAAAAAAGCTAACCAAGAAGAACACAGCTACGGCCAGCACTCCAAAAAATCCCGCAATACCCATAATGTCACTCCTTAGCTTTAAAGTTTTGCAAAGACTCAATCATTTCGTTGTATCTTTGTTTAACCCAGCTTTTTTTGATTGGTCCCCAGGAGTGAAGTTGATAACCGCCAGTCTTTCGCGAGCCAACGTACTCAACTTCAATCCCCATATCTCGTATACCATTAATATTAGCCTTAACTGTGTTTTTAGGCCAGTTAAGCAAGCCCACTATTTCAACTGTGGAGATTGGTCCTTGCTCATCGATAATGTGTGCAAGAATCAACCTCCTATAGTAAGCACTTTCAAATAGATTTTTTATTTGCATTGAAACCACTGTTTCTGAATATCGCTATCAGACCCAATAGTAACACAAACCCATATCCTGTGCTGCCGCCACTCTTTTCGCCGCCAGTGCTACTACCAGTATCACCGCCAGAGCTGGCATTATCATTATCAGTCAAAGTGATCGTAACTGTACTTGCAGTCACTTCCACACCCGCCCCCTCAAGAACAATATCAAAGGAAGTGTTACCAGATTCATCATCTGAATCGTCCAGAATCTGAAGAGTGAGTGTTTTTTCAATTTCACCATCAGCGAATGTCAATTCTTGATCTAGCGCCGTAAAGTCAATACCAGCCACCGCACTAGCAGCAACCGTGTAAACCCGAACCACAGCCGTTCCTTCAGAACCACCACTTCGAGTAACCGTTAGCGTCACACTACCAGCAGCCTCGGAGACGCTGGTCGCTGAAGCGCTTAACGAAAACGTACCAGCATCAGGCTCTACCGAATCATCATTATCAATGATATCAACATTTACGCTCTTAACATCGTACTCAGCAGTTTCGCTAGGGCTATTAATTTCAATAGTCAGATTTTCTTTCGTTTCTGCTTTTTGGTCATCAATCGTCACCAAAGTAACTGATTTTTCAACTTCACCTTCAATAAATACAAGCTGTTCATTTAGGGCAACATAGTCAGACCCAGCAACTGCACTACCAGCTACCGAAGAGACATTAACCACCGCCTCACCAGTACCACCAACGCGAGTTACAACATAAGTACCTGAATCACCTTCATTCAACTCTGAAGACCCAGCAACCGAGAACATACCAGCTGTACCAGTTTGAGCGCCATCAGCAACATTTAGCGTTGCAGTAGCCACATCACTAACACTCAACTTATAAGCGTATTTCATTGTCACTGAGAAAGATTCAGTGCTTTCACTCTCACTATCTTTCACCACTGGGTAGAACACTTCAGCAGTGGCAGCACCCGCCTCAAACTCTGCCAGCACATAAGCATCTACGAAATCAACACCCCATTCCGCAGTATCACTTTCAGCAAACAACTTAACCGATGCAGCTTGTGATAAGTCACCATCACGTTGCAGTGTGATCAACACGCCATCTTCTTCATTGCCTGAAAAAGCGGTTTCAGCAAATGATACCACGCCCAACGACTCAACACCTGCGCGGCGCTGTGTAGTTGCCACAAAGTTTTCTTCAATAACGCGAGCATTGTTAGCTGTATCTTCATTACCACAAACTTCACCACCGCTAGATAAGTCAGGCGAAGAATAATGATGCAGCGTTTTGCCAGCTGGCGAAGCCGAATACATGATTGTGTAATTACCACCACACATCGTTGCTCTCGCGTATTCTGGACCCACATACGCCTTAGCTTCTTCGTGGTTCATACCTATGTTATGACCAACTTCGTGTGCAAACGTAGTGTATTGCTCAGGCGCAACATCATTGTCAACCATACTTGAATACTCACCGCCAATACCGGCAAGACCCAATACCGTATCTTCAGGGCGTTGCTCACGAACATAAACAACCAGATCGCCTTTCCACTTCCCCTGATAAGCAGCGTATTCAGGACTACCTTCATTCAATGCCGCCAGTGAGAAAAGATAATCCGCACCGTCTTGAACGATATTGCCATCACCATCAACAACATCTTGATAAGGCACATCATCAGACACCGATTCAACTGCGATGATATCAGAGACTGACAAACGATAATTCAGGCCATGCGCCTCATAACTTTCGTTAGCAGTCGCCACCCATGCCTCAATTCGTTTGTGTGCTTCGTATGCGCCATATTTTGCAAAGTATGATGGCTGATAAAACACAACAACATCAGCTACAGCAGCACTTTCGACAGCGGTCGTAGTTGATACTGAATAACTTTGAGCTGTGCTTTTTATTGCCACCTTTGGCAAATATTGAACCGGACTTTCATTAACATGAAGCCCACGAATATCAGTGCCTGTTCCCGCAGTTGCAGAAGCAGCCATTACCGAAAAACATACTGTGCTGATTAGATTTTTCATTGCGAATCCCCAAAATTAAAGCTCCCTTAAACTATACCGCTGCGGTATAGTTACGTCAAGGAAATTATTAGTTTTTTATATTCATTCTCTGATTTACCTGGTAGCAACTCAGGTAGAACAATAGCCATCATGTAGCGTCTAACCTCAGTGGGTATGCGCTCTAACGTGTACCCCCGACCTTCCATTTTGGAAGGCCAGCTTTCGGTATACTTAGTACCACAGTGGCTATTTAGCTCTTTTATGGCCGCTTTCTGGCTTTTAGTTTGCTTTTCAATTTCAAGCCATTGCAAAAAAAGACATTTTTCATTCATATATTTTTACTCAAGTGTATTAAATCTAACCGTTACATTAAATGTCCTTTCTTCACCTGTACTTTTATGAAGAACGGTAGCGGTAGATGTATAAGTTCTATCACCTGTACCTGGTGTATATTCTAATCTGCATTGATAAGAGCTAGAGTCACAAGCTCCTTCCCAAGAAACATCCCAGTCTGAATTTGTATAAAATTGAAAGTTTTCCGCGCCTAGATACTCCCCAACACTCATAATCGCAACGTATGAGTTATTAGGCCAACCAGAGGACATACATGTATTAGGTTTAGCTCTGTCAAATGCAGCTGTATCAACGTAACAACCAGCTTCAACATTTCTGAATGGATCATTGGGAGTGGTGTTTGTATAAGATACGCCAACATTGCTCGATGCCGAACGGCTTGTATAATGACTATTAGTTACAACTAATTCAATACTACCAGAAGCGCTCTCTTGAGGCCCTAGCGAACTTGAAACTCTACAAGAAGGTGATGCGCTACCACCTTTGGCAATAGTACCGCCACTACAACCAGAAAAGCTAAGGCCGCTACCTGATGTGACCCAGCTATAAGAACAGCCTTGGCGACACCCCGAAACTGAACCAGTCGCCGTGCCAGAAAAGCTTGAACGCGCAGCAGCTGAATTACATGAAGAACAGGTTAAATTCACACTTGGCGTTTCCGGTATACAGTATTTAGTGACATCAACACAGTTATCCAGCTTACTTCGTTGCTCAGTAATCAGTAGATAGTTGTTATTGACCGAGCTTCGAGACGTGTAGAAGTCATCATTACTGGTATATGAGCCACCATTAAATTGATTTGCTGTGACAGTGTTATAGTTCGCGCTAGTGCCACTTACGCTGGCAATGTTACCTGTATTGAAGTTAGCTGTAGTGACGTTGATACCTGAAGCGCTAAGCGCCCCCAGGGCGGTCAATTTTGATGCAGATGCATTGCCTACAGATGAGCTGTTAGATTCAATAACATTGGTTTGAAGACGGTTATTCACCGTTAGGTTTGATGCCGATAGAGACCCCGCAGAAGCATTGCCTGAAGTGCTACCGCTCGATGCTTGCACAGTCTGACCTTTAAAGCTGTTCGTATCAATGCGGTTACTGTCTAATTCATCAAATGACGATGTACCTGAACTCGATACAGATGTACCAGAAGCGCTATTGGCCTCACCGCTATTAATGTTACCCGTAGTAACATCTAAATTAGTCACATCACCGTTAGATGATGACAGTCTGTTTAACCCTGCCGCTCCTGTAACGCTCATATTACCAATAGACCCACTATTGGCTGACACGCTATCAAAATTACCATTCGTGCCGTTTACCGTACCATAAGTAAGCGTGTTACCACTTAACGTATTCACAGTACCTGACCCATACAACAATGAATCACCTGATAAAGAACCGATATTACCGGTATTAAAGTCCAAAATATTACCGGATACAGAGCTTATAGTTCCTGAGTTGTAGCTAAATGTATTACCGTCAAGCGCAGTGATTGAACCATTACCGAACGTAAGGCTATTGCCGGTCACTGAATCAATATTTCCGCTATTATAATCCAGTGAGTTACCGCTAAGGCTATTGATTGCCGCGCTATCAGCGCTTACAGAATCAAATTGGCCGGAGTTTACTGAAACAGAGTCAATTCCAGTAATATCGTTGCCATTACCATCAATATCGCCATTCATAGATAGAGTACCGTTAGTTCTCACCGTTCCAGCATTAACATTTAGCTGATTACCCGCATAGGTAATGCCGTTGCTGCCTAGTTGAACCTCTTCGGTGTTAATTCTTTCTATATCGGCATTGGTAAACTCAGCATCATCGAAAGTGGCGCGTTGTACATTAAGCGAACCAATATTAACCAGATCATTATTGTTAATATCCAGGTCTACTTCTAACTGAGTACGTTGCGGATTATCAGGATCTTCTACACGCTGTAGGTAGTCGTCATAAAGCGCTGACTGAAAAGGTCTGTTGATGGTTGCTGTAACAGTAGTCCCAGCTGACGAACCTCCTGGTATTTGGTTTGCTACAGCTTGCGCTATCGATTCTTTCAGAAGGTTAACAGTCAGAGCGTAATCGTCACCGACTTGCCCACCAAATATTGCCGTACAAAAAGGCGACTGAAATGCACCACCGCCGCATCGCGCCGCATCACCTGTAAAGTAACCGCCAACTGCCAAATCGTTAATTGTGGCGGGCCACGCCATATTATCTCGATAATAAGCCGTTAGTGCGCTCGATATTTCTCTGAGCTCTTCAGCTGTAGATTCATAAGTTTCCCTAACACTTTCTGGCTGCTGCATTCGTGTTTTATAGTAAACCGTACTACCCAAAGCCAAAATGCCCACAAGGGCCATGATGAGCAATGAGCCGTAACCGGCTTGACGTTTCAAGCTTTTCATAGCACTTACCTTTACTGACAACCGCCTGCGCTTTGGCAGGAGTCCCATTTATTGATGTATTGGTCAATCAGAGATTTATTGTTGTTCACGCTACTTTGACTGGTCGTAAAATTAGAGCCATTAAACGTGCCGCCACTATACTGGTTAGCAGTTACCGCGTTGAAATTGGCGTTCGTTCCAGAAAGATTGGCGATGGTAGCGCTGTTTGCGCTCACAGTATTTGCACTGGCTGAATTTGCAGTAACGTTGCCCGACACATTCATGTCACTTGCTGTTGCATTGCCCAGCGTACTACTAGAGGCCTGTAACTGATTAGTCGTGGTTTTATTGCTAACCGTTACATTACTGGCCGTTAGCGTACCACCTACCGAAAAATTACCGGTAACGTTCACACTACTAGCGCTAAACGAACCGGTGGTTAGGAAATTGGTATCTACGTTCGTCGCATTCACAGTCGCCAAATTTGCATTTGAAGCAGTAAGATTATCCGCATCAAGTGAGTTAAACGACACTGTATTAAAATCAGCACTGCTGCTCGTGAGGTTAGTTACTGTACCGTTATTGGCAGTAAAGCGGTTCAACGTAGTTGTACCAGTAACGCCCAGGTTGTCGAAGTTTGCGCTGTTGGCTGATAGACCGTTAAAATTACCGTTAGTGCCGTTCACTGTTGTATATGTAAGGGTATTACCGCTTAACGTGTTCACAGCACCAGAACCAAAAGACAGCGAGTTACCGCCAATGCTATCAATGGTTCCCGAACCGTAATTTAAGGTGTTACCACTAAGGCTTCCTACAGAACCTGAATTATAAGACAGGGTATTACCACTCAATGAAGTGATTGTACCATTACCATAGTTCAGAACATCACCAGACAAGGTATCGATAGTACCAGTGTTGTAATCGAGGCTATTGCCACTCAATGAAGTGATATTACCCGTAGTAGCGGAAAGGTTGGTAAAGTCACCCGTATTAGCCTCCAAGCGGTCAAAGCCGGTAATATCATTACCATTACCCACTATATTTCCGTTCATAAACAGGTTCGCATTCATACGAACCGTACCAGCATTCAAATTTAACTGATTACCCGAATAGGTAATACTATTATTGCCAAGATGAATTGATTCAGCTTCCACCCTGTCAATATTTGCCGTGGTAATTGTCGCATTAGTAATAGTTGCCTGATTAGCATCCATTTCATCGACATTGTTGAGATTGTTGTTATTAACATCGATGTTTGTGCCAGGTGCCAACTGGTTACAATCAGCACAACCGTCAACTGCTTTACGCGCAAGAAAAAATGACTGAATGGCTTCTCTTGACGGCGTTCCCATTTCAGTGCTAACGGTTTCACCATCAGCCGCCACATTGCCAAAGGAGACTTTACCAGCCAGCATGTTTGCCAACTGATTGCGATTAGTATCAATACTAACCACCAAGTTCTCACCGTTTGTATCGATGACATAATTAGTACCAAACGGCGATACTCCCGAACCAGTGTAATATCCAGTGGCAATGAGTTCATTTACAGATGCAGGCCATGCACGATTTTCCATGTAGTAACCGTTCGCCGCCGCCTTTAGCTCTGAGATATCATTCTTCGCATCATCAGCTTGTGATATTGGTTGTTGCTGCTGGATTAACTGGGGGCCATACGTGACCGCAAGGCCAGATAGGATTGTCAGCACAAGAATCAACTCTATCAGAGTAAAGCCTTGTGACTTTTTATTAGTTTTCATAATCAAACTCCTGCTTAACACAATGGCGTACCAAAGGCTTCTCTATCCAACTGCTTACGAACCCCATCAGCAGTGCGGCTAAAGGTACTATTTGCCGTCCATGTAACTGTCGAACCGGCGACTGTTGCATTCTCTGAAAATCCAGCAACAAAACCGGCATCAGTGGCATTATTAAAAACGACTGAAACCCGCAATAGCGGGTTCCTTGGTCTGATTCGGTCAATTACTAATTGGTAATTACCGCCCCAGGGATTATTGAACCCCCCGCCAACAAGTATTCCTTCAGCTCTTAATTGAGCTTCTGTGATGGCGGGGAAAACAGCTTCAGTGCAATGGCGATGGTAATACTGATTCATGGACTCAAGTAATAACTGCGCATCTTGATCTAACCGTTTTGCAGTAAAGACCCTGCCATTTACTTGACTAAACGAGCTTGCCCATATCAACATTCCCGCACCTATAGTAATAGTGATAAGGAGCTCAATTAACGTAAATCCACGAACCCGCTTCATGAAACTACCCCTGGAATGTAACTGTCATTGTTGTACCGTTGAAATCGGCATTTACCGCAGATGTCGCATAGTCAGCGGCAAGTTGCGCCCCAATGTCAGCGTTTTGAATACCAGTAACTGTAACCGTGTAACGTGTGGCATCAGCTGCATCTACCGCGATAGTGTAGTTTCCACCCCAAGGGTTACGCGCTGTACCATCACCCATACGATCAGACACATAGCCTTGTTCATCCAATACAGTCATTGAAACACCGGTAAACACATTATCTCGCTGCTTGTAAAGCGCTGCACCATTTTGTATTTCACTGATTTGCGTTCGCGTCTTGGCGGCATCACCAACACCGAACATTTGCGACATTTGAGGCCACATTACAATTGTAAGACCAACTATCAATATCAACACAATTGATAACTCGATTAGGGTGAAACCCTTTTGTTTTTTCATCATTTTCACCTTTCGGCTCCTTATTTATCGATAAGACATATTAAATAGAGAAGATATAACGCCCATAAACGAGCTAATCACCATTAACAACGCCAGAGACATTGTTATCCATAGAAAGAAAGCTACGAACTGACGAGTTCCGATAAGCGCACGAACCGCTTCATCCCCACTTCTATCCGCTGCAATAGATATTGCAGACTTCTTTCTATCCTGGTCCGGAGAATTTGCAGCGTTTCGCAAACGAAACATGAGACGCTTACTCAACAAACCAGAATTTAGAGCTTCACCCAAATCACTTTCACCAAACTGCGTTTCGCGAATAATGTAATTAAGATGATGAACCATGTAGCCATTAGAATTACGTTTGAGCTCAGTCGCTGCTTTATGAAGGTTGTAACGAGTCTCAACGAGAATCCCCAGCGTCTTCATCGTTTTCATGGCCGCAAAATTTTTGTAAATATTCAAAGGAAAACACCCATCAAGAGACAGGCGCATTTTTGACGTGTTATTGGTGATAAAGTGAAACCCCGCCATAAACATCACCAAAAACGCAAGAAACACATAAGGCCACATCGCTTTCACCCACTCACTGAAACCAAGAACGAAACGCACGGGAAACGTCATTTTTTCCGGCGGCATTAGATCAGAGAATTGCGGTAAAATAAACAACCCCATCACCATCATGAAAGCAAGAACCATCAAAAAATATGTCAATGGTTGCTTCACCGGCTTCCAAAACTCTCCCTTTGCTCTTTTAATCTCAGCCTCTTGCTTTAAATACTCATTCACTACGCGAGTTAAGGCTTTAGAGCCGGCCTGCTGTCCCGCATCAAAAAGCGTAACCACTTCAGGGTCAAACCAATCCACCATACCTTCACTGATAGACTGACCACGCTTCAAAGCTTCATAAATAGAGGTCGCTGCATTCACTTCTTGCTGCAAGCGCTTATCACCCTTACCGGCTTCCATAATTGAGCGACACGCCTGACTAGGGCTACACCCATCGTTTAACCAGCTAGAAAAGTCTTGCACAAACTCAAATTGACGTTGCTTACTAAATCCCCACGTCCGGAAAAACCGCCTTGCACGGTCCCAGGTCTGGTAATTTATGCCAGCATACTCAAGTACTATTAACGCACCACGCTTTGCGGCATCTTGTATTTGCTCTTTAGACAGCGCCATAAAAGCCCCCATTAATCTCAATGAATCCATTGTAAAGCGCCTTTTTAAAAAATGAGCTGGAAAAACAGGGGTAACTTTCGGGGGGTTTTTTTGAATCACATTTTTGGCGTAATAAACGAGTCGCCACATAGACATATTTAACTATGCTCGATAGAAAAAGGCCCTAAAAGGGCCTTTAAAAATTAGGCATGCCTAATTATGATTAAGCAGGCTCTAATCCAATATTGACGAATTCAACTTCTGGATATTTAACAGCGCTTTCTTCTGCAAAGAGATTAGTCACATGCTTAACAGCTTCATACGGGTCAATAACTCCCTGCTCTATCCGCATACGAGCTCGCGCAGCCATGCCTTTCCAACCATTATCCAATAGGTGTTTTTCTAGGGCAGCAAGGTTGTGGTTTGCAATATATTCACGGCATTTATCGTCAAACATGATCAACTCTGCAATAAGCACCCTCCCCTTAGTGCCAGTACCACCACAATGTTTACAGCCATGCTCACTTCTAACATATGAGTTTGCAAAGCCCTCTACTGATTTCTTCACTCTGCACTTAGGACAGAGCGCCGGTATCAGGCGTTGAGCGACGATGCAGCGGAACAAATTACGTTCAGCAAGCACTTTAGGGCTTACACCTTCATCAATTAAACGGCTTATACCACCAATAGCATCATTCGTATGAAGCGTTGAAACCATCAAGTGACCAGTGAGCGCCGACTTAATCACAATTTCCACCACTTCTTTAGAACGCATTTCACTGATACCGATAATATCAGGGTCTTGACGAAGAGCGTTTTTAAGGTGATCAATAAAACCCTGCCCTTTAACTTCTGGAAACACCGGTTTTTGCACTGTATTTTTACGCTTAATCCGATATTCAACCGGATCTTCGAGTAACAGAATCTTTCTCTCTTCATCTATCGTTTCATAAAGCGCGGCCAAAGTCGTAGACTTACCCGAACCCGTTGGACCAGTGAGTAGAATAATCCCCGTAGGGGCTTCTGTAGAACGGACAAGCATACTACGAATATCGCTATCCATCCCAAGGTCTGAAATGGTCTTCTTGGCCTCCTGAGACGTTCTGATTACACGCATTACCGTGTGCGGCCCTTCAAGTGAGCCACTTTTAGAGGTGCGAAGATTGATTTTTTCACGTTTAGGTTTCTGACCCCCTTTTGGGTCAGGGACTTCAACATTCATGTATATCGAAACATCAGCCATTTCATTATCGTCAGTTACAGACCGGTAATCCGGCGACTTAGTATTTAGGCCAGCGGCGATAATTGAGATAGCCTGCTCTCTTCCCAGGGGGGTTCTTTGACTAAACAAACCATCAATACGAAATACTGCTTCAGCACGGTCTTCATAAACGTAAAAGTGAATATCCGATGTGCCGGTTACAACAGCTTCAGTAACAATATTTTCCAAGTCCTGCAAAGCCGCACTATGCGTTTCATCAGCTTCAGATTTTTCACCTTTTCCTTTCTTAGAATTCGCATCATGCAAGATGGCGTGAATATCTTTTGGGTGCGAATAAATTACGGACACATTGTTGATAGAATGCTTTGACGATAGGAGCGTTTCGATATTTTGTATTTCCAAAGACTTTCTATCGTGAGCTCGGCGCGTAGTCATAATCAACGCCGTTTTGTCAGTGCTAGGAGGAATGATTACCGCAACAAAAACGGTATCTTCATCCTCTTGGTCGCCACTCCCCTCATAGGCCATACAAACATCCAGCAAAGGTTTGAAAAAGCGATAGCCGTTGTCTTTAAATGTGTTGTAGGATAGCTGGGACGTGCCAGAGATAACTTCTTTTACTGTAGTCATAACGCCCTCTTAGTAAGCATAAAGCGTGACTTCATCAGAGCCTTTCACAAGCACTACTTCGTTTGATGAAACGCTCTTAACATCGACTTTGCCAAAAAGGGTGTACCCTTCTTTAGCAGGTACATTTCGGTCCCTGTAGGCAAGGCGGGCAACATAGTCTGCACCCTCTTTGATGATGGCCCTTAATGAAAAGTCAGCTAGGGTTATTTCCTTCTTAATATCACTGTATTGGCTTACTTGCTGGCTAACCGGCGCATTACCTTGGTACAGGTTTTGACCAGCTTGTGTATCGACCGACCCTTTTTCAGCCTCCCTCGCAAGCTCGACATCAATTTGTCCACGCTTGCGACTCCAAAGATCTGCATCATATTGAGCTTTTGCTTCTTCAGCACGCTCTTTTGCGCGTCGAGCTCGTAACTCTTGAATGCGATAGGACTTCGCCTCAACAAGAAACGTAAAGGCCTCTTCTTGATTAGGTGAGTTAGCCACTATTTGTCTTGCAAGCGAATCAATGCTTTGAGAAATACGCCCCTTATCAGGAGTTCTCACCACTGATTTCATTTTAGACTTTGACTCTGTTGATTTTGTTGCTTCAGGACTGCTTTTTAACGTGGCAGCGGCGCTTCGAGCATTGCTGTCATAAACCCTATAACCTATTGCAGTTGATAGAATGACCGCCGCACCTATCGCCAAAACTTTGGTACGCTTGTTCATAATTTCTCTCCAAATACTGATATTTTTAAACCGCCGGTAAATCGCTCATCGTCGATGATATATTGACCAGCATTAGGGTCTGCACTATCACCACCGATACTAACAGGCAGGTTTTTTGTTATTGCGCCCAATGTCATTAAATCTTCTTTGTATATACCCCTGAACTGAAACATGAGCTCCCGTATCGTCCACTTTGTATCTGTACCTTTAGGCACGTCACGAATAAAAGTAAGTTCCGCCCCAGGAATATATTCATTCACCGCATCGCGAAGGAAATGATGCACCTCTTCAACGTTGTACATTTTCACTAGGCTTTCATCTGTAGACGTGACGTTAGCGCCAAGGCCGAGCAAAACAATTTCATTGGGATCAATCATAACGTGAAGCCCATTTTGTCCTGCAAAAGCTTTAAGCGTTTTAACATCACCATTTTCAGTAGACATCATACGGTAACTCACTTGGCCTTTCGTATGCGTAACCTTAGTGACTGTCCATCCAGGTAGCGTCATTAAACCAACATGAGTGTTATAGTCTTGAGCCATACGATTCAGCACTTGAATGACATCAGAGGACATTGCTTGATAAAACGTAGCATAAGGGTCTACAACCACTGTTTTTTCAACCGGTTCGCTCGTTAACGAAGCTAGTTGATTTACACCCATAAGAACAATACCAACAATAACTGAGTAAAGAAGCCAAGGCCTACGACTCTTAATCTTAGACATCGCATCACGTTCAGCTAAAAAGGAAAACTCTTCAGTAGGTTCAAGTTTGTCAGTCAAAGCAGCTGACAAATTCTCAATACGCCCCCCAAAGATACTGTTTGCTTTTTCTAACACTCCATTTTCGAGAAACTGGTAGTTGATTAACTTTACATTTTCAAGATTAGCTGAACCCATCATAGATTCGAGATCAGCTTTAATTTCTTCGGTTTTACCTACTTTGTCTCTTTTGATATTACCCTCACGAACAATCACTATAATGTTATGTTCGTCGCTAGAACGCTCTACATATACAACATCACTCATACCTGCCTTCAAACAATATGAGTGAAACCTTGCAGCAAAATCATATCCATCGCGCTCAGACGTATAAGCAGCGTGAAGAGCATCACCAGTTGAATAGACAGACAGATACCGAAAATCTAACTCCTTCGCCTTTTGACGAATTTTTTCTTCTCTGCCAGCACCTCTAAAAGTTGCCCTGAAGGGCTGAAATATCCAGCGATAATCTTCTTTTGGGCTCGTATAAATTCGCATTCAACCCCCTACTGAAACACAATTCTTGGCGTGATAAGAATGAGCGTTTCCTTCCTACTCTTAGTGCCACCCAGCTCACCGCCTAAAGCCACAAAACCGCCTGTAGAATTTTCTGTATATTGGTTTTTGTTATCACTGCTACCAGAGATAAGTAGGGTTTGACCATCCTTTACGGCAAACTTCATAAACATATCTGAAAAACTTGTTTCAGGGGCTTCAATGGCTTTATCGCCGCTTTCAATACGTCTAAACTTTCCGTTTGTGAGATCTGATAGAAACGTAGATAATTGGATTACAACTTTGTCACCTACATAATTAGGCAGCATATAAATCGTATCACCGGTTCTTAAAATACCTGGCATTAGATTATCTTGTGAACCGACATTCGCAGTAGCAGTACCGCCACTTTGCGCCAAGTAGGCGAACTCACCACCTTGAGAAAGTTTTGTTACTTGATTGTTCAAACTAACGACTCGACGGCTTTTAACCGTTGTCACTGCACCATATTGATCCAGCACATTAAGTAGCACCTGAGAACCGGCATACTTTCCTGTTTCCTGACTATAACCAAGAATTGTCGGAGCTAAATCATTATCTACCAATGTGTTGAAAGCAGTTTGAAGCCCAAACACTCCCCCAGTAGCTAAGTCTTGCTTAATAACATTCCAGTTGATACCGCGCTGATCACCTTCATTTGAAGAGAATTCGATAATCTGAAAATCAACCGCGACCATTTGCGTGATTTTATCGTTTCCACGCTTTAGGTAATCGGCTATTGCCGAGACATTATCAGGGTAGTCTTTCACCACTACAGTAGAAGTAGCTTGGTTAATGACATACTTCCCCTCTTCGCTTTTTAAAAGCTCAAGAGTGGATTTCATATCTTCCCAAATAGAAAGACCTTCAGTAGAGAAATTGATATATTCGTCCGAACTGGAAAAGCCTGTATCCGTGACAACGGTGTTCATCCCGCCACCGCCGCTTGCATTAGCAGAACCGGTTGAATTCTCTTTAGCACCGAACAGGTATTCCGTTTGTCCAGCAATAAAGGACACATCAAATTCTGCCGTTTTAAACTTACTCCACGTAAGCAAATCACCGTCAATTTCGTATGAATACTTAGTAGCGAAAGAAATTTTATCCAGCAAGCCGCCGATTGTACCTTTATGTACCAACGAGAATCTGCGACCTTTATCCAAACTATCTAGGTAACGGATGTTTACCCCTTCACGCGCTAGGACATCCCGCATAACTTCTTCAAGCGTATAGTCAAGATATGACCCTTCTGCTTTTTGAAAGAACCACTGAGGCTTATCCTGATCGCGCTCTTTTAATTCAGGCACATAAAATTCATCTGAATACCGAACGTGGGGAAGCTCTTCTTCATTGATAGCGTGTTCATACGCTTTGGCTACAACAGCCTCACCTTCCTGTTTTACTTCTTTGAATGATGAGACAGAAGACGCACAACCAGCCAAAAATATAGCCGTGGCCGTTGCTGTAATGATACTGAGTTTAAGATTTTTCATTATTGCCCCCTACTACAGCTTTTTAATGATAACGCTGCCGTTACCCTTGAAGTCAGCAACTAACTTATAAGGCGCAAGAACAGCATTAATAACGTGATCTAATGAAGCTCCGGACAATGTGTGACTATTAGGCCACATAAAATTGTCAGAGGCTTGCCACTGAATGTCATCTGTAGAATCGATGAGACGGTGATGCATAAGTAATTCGACAACTTGAGGCTTCAACAAACCTTTGCGAAGACTAAAATCAACAGCGCCGGTTTCCGGAAAAAAGCGATAAGGACCATCTGTAACTACAGCTGGCGGTGCAGGCTTATCGCTATCTGCTACAACAGTGCGGGGTCTTGGTTGAGGCGTTTCATCATTTGACATTGAATAAACCTCAACACTATCACTGGCTTCAACGGGCGTAACCGTAGGAATTTGCGCCACTGCAACAACTGGCTTTTGGTAAGCAGCTGCCACTTTAGACGATACAGTGACCGCATCTTGATCCAAGAAATCCGAGGAACGGACAACACTATTTTGTGCAACAACCGGCAATGCAAAACCTAACGCCACGACAAGGCTGGCAACTTGCGAACATTTCATAATATTTTCCCAATTAAATCTTTTTTCCAAACCTTGACCAGTCGCTCACCGGCCACCACTTCATAGTCACAACCAGGCATTAACTGGCCTATCACGTCATCAAGAAGCAATGAAACTTCGATACGAGACGCAACTTTCTCAAGCGTGACTATCTGGATATCGTTAAGAAGTACATCCGAAGGCTCCGGCTCTTCGCCAATGAGTTGCAAAGACCACCCAAGCGCTTCAAGCAAACTTGCTGCTTGCTGCATGCCGTTAGCACCTACCGGCTGCAAATGACGCATATTTGGTACGGCCATAAACAACCGCTCATCAGATGAACGGTAAATACCATTTGAGCCATCTACCCACGAATAATCACCGTCATGCATATAGGTTTTTTCAAATACCCCCCAATTTTCCGCATGGTAGATACCAACACGGTCGCGCTGTTCAAAACGCTCCAATGGCTTTACGAGCACTCTGTAATCAGCATCAACGTCTACAGCATTTACAATGGAATAAAGACGCGACACAGCCAGAGTAAAATCTTCTTGTTTATTGCCAGAGGCTACAACAACGACTACAGGGCGCTTTTCGTAACCGTTCAACACGCTGCTTAATCGCTCTGTGAGCGCGTATCGATTGTTAAACACAGATTGACCCGCATCAAACTGTACAAATATGTCTGCGACTGGATGCACACGTTCTTGATGTACAGAGGAACACCCTGACACCAGTAAAAACGCTGCATAAACGCAGAGACTGAGCTTTTTAACTTGTTTCATGACTCCACCCGACTTTTTTTGATGAAGCCATTCTATTTGTGTCAACAAAGGTTTGCTGGGAAAAGCTAGGGGAACTTTCGGGGGGTTTTTCTGAAGGTAAAAAAAAGCGGCCAATTTGACCGCCCCTTGCCCAAAATGAATTCTAAAAATTAGGCATGCCTAATTTTAATCTCGATAAATACCCCGCGCTTTATCAAGAGCCTTAGCTACCAATTTGGCAGCATCTGTTTCAGAAATACCATGCTCATCCATGTATTTACGGCGTTCAGCTTTTTGGTGTGATTCACTCATTGCCAAAGCCAGAGTAAGGCTAGGCGGCACAGCTCTGAATATTTCAGCTAACCGACTACTAAGCACTACACCTTCGGTATAGCACCTCTCTTGCTTTTTGGCGCTGGCAAGCAAGTGCTTCTGTTCGTCAGTCAACTTTTTAAACCTGGCTACCTCTTCAACTTCTTGGGGCTCCAAGGCCAAACAAAGCCACCATTCAAACAGTGACAACATAACTTCTGCTTCATTTGGGAAGTCACCCATATTTTGCGTTGCCAACCAAAGCCACGCACCTAATTTACGCCACATTTTAACGATTTTGACAACACCTGGCGCAAGCAATGGGTTTTTGGTTATCAAGTGGGCCTCATCCGTAAGGAAGATAATTGGCCGACCGGTTTCCTGATCACGCTCCGCAATATCGTTCACGTTATTCAGGATTGACATATAGCTAACGGCCAATTCAGCTTCAGTGTTATCTTTGACGAATTCAGCTAAGTCAATATGAGTAAAGTCACACTCCGGCCACAAGTCACCTTCACGGTTGAATATTTGCCCAGCTAAACCTTGCGTGAACTTACGCATTGCAGCGGCATACTCATAAAAGCGTGTTCGGATATCCTCTGGAACCGTATCATCTTGCGATACATTGTAGATATGCTCAGCAACGTCTTCCGTGATAACTTGATTACGACCTTCATCACGACACGCTTTCGCAGCTTTAAGAATCGCTTCACGAATTAACTGCTGATCACCTAACCGGATACCCTTGGCAATATCTTTGTTGCCACCTGAAACCATAATGCGTGTGATGATTTCCATTTCGCCCAGGTAATCCTTTTCATACTCCTGACCATCATCATCGTCTTCCTCGTAATCAGGGCTTAACTTCCCTGTCTCGAAGTCATTCATGACTTCTTCAACAACATCCATATCGGGTGTAACGGTCGTTCTACCGTATAGCTCTTGCTCTTTCTCTTCACGTTCAAGCGCTTTCAAAGCATTAGCAAATGGAGGTATGACCGTGTTTTCACCAGAACGCATTCTGACCTTGTGGGTTGATACCCCTGATTCTTTTAAATATTCACGTAACATACCGAACGAGTTACCGGCTTCTACAAGAAACACCCTCGCATTATAAATAGACATTAAAAAGAGAAGCATGCCGGTTATCTGAGCCGATTTACCCGCCCCTGTAGGGCCAAACAGACATAAATGCGCGTTCTTGGCTCTATCCATAGGATTTAGCGGGTCAAAGCTCATCGGTTCACCGCCACGGTTAAACCACAGCAAACCTGGATTGCCAGTACCTTTACCCCGCCCCATGATAGGAGCAAGGTTAGCAATATGTTCTGTAAATACTAAACGTGAACGGCGGCGCTGCTGCTCTTTTGATGGATCGTAATTCATTGGCAGATTCTTAATGTAAGAATCAAGAATAATGGGATCATCAGCATCATCGAGCGCATTTAAACCCTCAAGTTGAAGAAGCGATATCACGTCAATTTGGTTTTGTCGTAATTGCTCTTCATCTTCACCACGGATATAAAAACACATTTCAACCGGATACATAGGGCTATCATTTGCCAATTTATGTTTAGCTTGCTCTACTTCAGCTTTAATCCGATTGATTTTAGCGCTATCCCCTTTTGCCTTATCTTCAATTTTATCGATACGCTTTTCTATAACATCAGAAGGCGTAATAACGACTTTCATCGACATTACTGTGCCTTCGGGCATACGGTCGAAGAGTGCGGAAATATCCTTACCGTTTTCCTTTGGCGCTGACATAGCCCCAATTTTTGGTCTACGACGAAGATTTTGAACTGTGATCACCTTATGAGGCAGGCCATCGAAATACCAGGTTCCGGATTCATTGTCGCTTTCCGGAGGTCGGTGTAAAAGGCTTTCAGCAAAGTCATGACCATATGGCAGATCTTCATTGTCAGTATACGGCAACTGCTCTAACAATTTATCTGTATCGCCGCCAGTGACTTCGGGGCGAGGATTAAACCAACGGAAAAGCCATTCATAGAAGTTTTTACCATCCACACGAAAGCACTTAACACCCGATTGCGTCAATGAACTTTCGACTTTTTGGCGTACTTCATTAAGTTCTTGAATGGGCGTTCTACCTCTAGGTGGACTCCCATTACTACCGTAACGACGATAAAAAACCATTCGATAGGTACGTACTGAACCACGCCAGTTAACCCCTGTTACAGTATCATCGTGAAATAGCCCCCCCTCCTTACACACATCTTTTAGATGTTGCTCCATAACAGGAAGATACTCTTTAAAAAGGGGACTTTCCGTTACTTGTGGGTTATCTTTGCGAATATTGGCGGCATACTCACGCACGGTTTTGGCAAAAAACGAGAGTGAAAGCACATCACTTTGATAAAATTCAACAACCCAAGGGTTTTTTTCATGTTGGGGGAAAACTTCATTAAGAAACGATTTAAAGTTGTCCCTGATACGTGCTAACTCGCTTAGCATCACGCCTTCGGCATTGGTCGGAAATATATCGTAAACGGCTGCTACACTGCGCTCATCGTTAAGCAAGAAACACTCATCTTCTGTGAGATACTCAATCCACGGTAAACGGTCGGTAAAACTACGGCGAACAGAATACATTTTTTCCATATCGCCTTCAGTTACCATTTCTTCCGGTTCCCGATCATACAATTTGAAACTATCTGCAATCATGCTCGCAGAGCGCTTCAGGTTATTACTGATTTTCTTAGAAAACATTAACGACATCCCCCACTAAACCATACTGTACTTTCTCATACATTGGAAAACGCACTGTGTAACCAGGAACAATAACACCAAGGCGAGTCGAACGATGCGGATAAATAAACATTTCCAATTCAGGATTTTGTAACCGGCGATAAGCGTATTCGCCTACTGCTTTGTAATTGATGTCATTTTCAAGTGGACGACTAATGCCTACAGCTCCTGTCCCTTGAGAAACATCAGCGCCTTCACCGACCATGTGATTTTCATAATTTTGCTTCATTGTCGGACCCTCTTTTGCCATTTCAAAAGGCGTTTTGCTCGCGCACCCAACGGTGTTAATCAAGAGCAGTAATAGGGCTGTAATTTTCTTCATAACTAACCTTTCTGTTTGTCGGTATGTAATCAATAGGTACGTCTTCAACGAACAATAAAGAAACCTTCTCACCTGGCGGAACATAGATGGCTTCGTAGTAATTTTCATATCGCTCAGATAGCATTTCACCAGTCTTGTTTAGACCTCCTGAAGCAAAGCTTCCAGCTGCTAATTTACCCGCATTACCAGTAAGCCCTATGCTTGTGCTATTACCTGAAGAAGTAAGCGTTTGTTGTTGCTTTGCAATTGTTTCCGCATAATTTGAAAGGCCAGCCACTACACCTTGGGCTGTGATGTACTTACCCACATCATCAACTTGAATACCTTTAATGCATGGATTTCCCCAACGGTCGCCAAGCTCAGCAATTGGCTTTTCATACGTGCCTTTCTGGTTATAAATCCGGCCATCTTCAAAATTAAATGTCACGCTAGTAACACGGCCCCTAACGCAACTAAAAGCCATATCACCAGTACCTACCCCGCTTACAATTGCGTTTGCAACACCTGGCATCGTATGACCGTTTGCCATCAACGTATCGCCTGACAGCATTACTTGAAAACGGAATGGATCATGTGTTTGACCTTTGCGTTCAATTCGACCTATTAATGCAGTGAGCGCCGTAGCATTATGAATAGAGCTATCAGAGTGAATTGTGGCGTATGGAATCGGCTTCAATTCCTCTTCCAACTTTGCTTTAGCTTCAGCTGCTCTATCTTTAACGTTATCCGCGAAGTCACCGGCATTTCGACTGAAAGCACTACCATTGCCTAGAAGTCCATCCATAACGCCTTTACCTTCATCTGGTGTAAATCCAACTGGATAGGCCCACTGAATTTCTTCTGAGTTCTTGTTTTTACCCTGTGAAGAAGAACCGGTATTCACTTCAAAAGCATCAGCGAACGGCATTTCATTATCAACATTACCGACGCTATTAGGATTAACAGTATTTTCAGCTATGAATTTTTCTTTAATAGCCCTTGTTCTGTCATCAATAAGCATTGAGACTTTATCTAACAACGCTACTTCATCAACGCTGTCGCCGGTATTATTCTTAGATGACTCAATTATTTGTTGAAGATCATCTTTTGTAACTGCGTTATCAAGCGACTCTTTGATGCGCTTTTGCTCACCCTCAACGGTAGAAAGATATGCAGACATCGCGGCAATCGCTTCATTTTCAGTCTGCACCGGTCTACCAGTGCCTTTCTCTGACTCTTTTGGTGATGTTTGTACATCTGATTCTTCTTTAGAATCGGTCGCCAAAAAGTAAATAGGAATGATCACCATTAAGGCGGCTAAACCTTTAACGATAGGGTTTTGCTTTATACGCATAACAACTCCCTACTTTGAACAGCAATATCGAAGGGCTTTTCACTCAATAGATATACCACTGTAAAGTCTTTTTTATGACCAGCTGGCATAGCTGACTTGAACTGAGCAGTTGCAGAGTAAAAATCACCTCTAATACGACAAGGTTCAAACGTTACAGCCTGTGTAGAAACGTTGATAAGTTTCAACGCTGTTACGTATAAACCTCCACCTATCCAACTTGCTAAAACTTCAGACTTGAGCGCCCCCCCTCGATATAAATTAGCCATTTCACGTTGTTTAACTACAACCCTACGAACGCCAGGGGTAGGTTCAATAAGCTCAGATGATGGCGCATACAAACTTTGGGAAGCGAACTGCACCAGATCCATAGGCGTCAACTGAGGCGCTTGAATTGGTAGACGATTCCCACCAACTACACCTTGCTCTGGTTCGTTTTTTGATTCATTGATATGTATAATCAAATCATCACCGGCCTTAGCGGCCCCTTCAGACACTGAGGCCTGAAGGACATAAAATCGACCGCTATCTAAACCTTGCAGTGTAAGCTTTTCTGTAAACTCCGTGACCGGTGTTATGTACAGCATGTTATCAATCAAAGAATGCTTGAACTGCTCAGCGTAACGCGCTTTTACTGCAAACCGCACTTTTTCAGGGAACGTAACCTTACGCTCTACATTTTCTTTGAGCTCAACGCCGATTTCTTGACCTTGTTCCCACTTCACTCGTTCGGTAGCATACCCACCAAAAGAGCAAAGCATAATGATTAAAGGTAACAGGAAACGTATCATGATTAATTTAACCTCTTCGGCTGACCCTTCATGCCATCGATAGCCAATCGCCAAGGGTTTTTGTCTCTATTAACATCGTACTTCGTCACAATCAGCGGATAACGCATTACAGCATCACGGACAACCTTGCCGCCAATAAGCTCACGCTCTACGACATCAAGATAAACAATCCAGGTATTGTTTCCTAAAGGGACCACTTTACTGTCTGAGTAAGCTCCATACTCAGAGATACCGCGCACCTTACGGCGGTTATCTGACTCTTTGACTTTCGCCAAATTCATCAACTGTGGACGATATGAATCAGTAACGAAGTAACCGTATTTACGGATATTGTTTTGAAACTCAACAGCGCAATCTTGCTCGCAGCGATTCAATTGCTGATAAACGTTGTAAGCGAACGCATAAACTTCATGACGTTGAAACTCATTTACCTTAACCATTCCACCTCGCGATAGGTCTGGTGGAAAATGACACTCAAACTCTTTAGGAAGTGTCGCTAACAGCCAGTGAGCATGCAGAACTAGCCCCAACAGGATTACTGCAAAGATCGTCAGGCCACGAATAACCTTATCTTTGCGGTCACTTTCTTTAATTGCTTTACTTTTCATATTCACTGTTTTGAAGCCCCTCTACTGCTTCGCCCCAAACTCCATTTGGTGCTTTCACAAATAAAATTAGGCCTAGCTAATTTATTAGCCACAAGCCAAGCGTGAAGGTTATGTTCAACATAGCCAGAAGGCTTGCCGCGCCTTGCTTTTTCCATCCAACCAGCAAGGAAATAAACCACCATCATCGGTATAACAAAGACGAAAACGATCATGAGCATCGGAAAGCCACTTAACATTCCAAGCAAGACCCCTACAGGCGAACCTATAAAAAGGGATATTAAGAATACGCTCTTGATCTCTCCATCCGTCAGGCCTTTAAATACAACCGGCTCTTCATTAATGAAGTCGCCGGTAAAGCTATCTGTAAAATCGCTTTCGTCCTGTTTCATTAATCGACCCAATTATCAGCCAGGTTGAACAGAATGATACCTAACGTTAACAGCGCCAAGCCGCCAACTACGTGACCAGCAAGGTCCATCCAGCTACCACGCTCATCCGAAATATCGTTATATTTCTTCATAGCGCCTTTGATAATGAGAATAGCGAACCACGCAGTCATACCGACAATGACCACCTGTACAAACTTCTCCATTAACCACATCAGCATTTCAGCACCGTCTTTATCATCCGATCCATCTGCAAAATCGTCAGTGGTTGGCATATCTGCGCGAACTTGCCACGTAAACGCCATCAATGACCAAAAGGCTAATTTAGATTTCTCCGTCACCGCCTTGAATACCTTAATAACTTTCATTGTTTACCTCTGTATTTGAAGTTAATTGATTACCGTAAAAACCCCAGTGGCGACCGCAACAGCGATGACCACATCAACCAAAACGTCAACAGCTTGCATATCACCTTCTATCAAGCGCGCGTAAGAACCTTTCAGGACCACTACGCAAAACAGACTGACTACAAACGTCAACATCCACTCAATGAATGCTTTCAACGTGTCAGCATCCATCCCAAAAGTTTCACTGAATATTTCCATATTCTGCCTCTAGGGGCTTAAGCGCCTTTGGTTGACGAGAAGGCCCGTTAATGTGTCTTTCCACTGCCTTTTGAACAGCGTCAAGGTCACTTACAAGAGCCTCATAATTGAAAGCTTCTGTATCGTCGGCACGACGAAGCTCACTTATCTGAAGCACATCATGCTTCAAATATTTCAGCTCACTCGCAATCCTTACCAACTCAACCTTCTCCTTTTCAGTAGAGGCATTAGCCGAACCAGTAAAAACAGCGAGCAAAACCGCTGAAACCATCAATATTTTTTTCATATTGCACCCCGCAAATATCACTTGAGGGCATTGTAAAGGGGTTTATTTCCGGATGTACTCGAAAAGCTAGGGGAACTTTCGGGGGGTTTTTTCTATACCGCTGCAGCATAGTCATTTTTGACTATGTTTTGTGGCCATCATAGACATATTTAACTATGCTCGATACAAAAAAGCCCCCGTATTGGAGGCTTTTAAAATTAGGCATGCCTAATTTTGATGCGTTAGAAGTATTTTTTGTAATTAGATGCCGTTAAATGTAATGCATAGCCAAACATTGCAGCAAAAGGCACAACTATTAGCGCCGGATTAATACTGTTAGGCCATGACAAATAGATAACAAAACACAACACTACTGAAGGGCTGATAAGCTTAGTTGAAAGCTCAAACTTATCCGTACTTTCTCTGCCTGCGCCCCATTTTCTCAAGTCACGTTGCACCAAGCCCGTCACAAGACCAACAACTGCAAATAATATGTAAGCCGGTATCGATAGGAAAAGAACGCAAAGCCGAAGCAACACAACTTTTATTATCGTGTAAGCAGAAACAAAATAATTCCACGCCCACCCTTTTTCTTGATTGGACTTGCGAATGTAGTCATCAATACCAATAGGGTGAAATATATTATCGTCCGTCCAAGTAATAAGTTCACCCGCAACTTTCACAGGGGCAGATCCCATCAGACTATCTTTGAAATGTTGGTTAACGTACCCTGCTTCAGCTCTAAGCATGTTTCTTGAATGATCAACACCCATACCAGGTTGAAAATCAGCAAATGAACACACAGTTGTTCCTGGGCCATCATCACAATGCCAGATTAACCCCCACTCAACCAGAATAGAAATAATCATTGTCACCATCACGGTAATTGGAAGTGCCATAACAAAAAGAACAATCTTGGTAAACACACCATGACGTTTCGTTTTATCTGTCTGCTTTTGCTGTTCTGACTTAGCTTTAGCCATTATGCAGCTTCCTCCCACCAAAGTTCACCAGTGCGATAACGCTCATTCATATCCGCGCATATATCGACAAGGTTTTGTGGAAGCTCTATATCCCCCTTATCATCAAATAAAGGCAAGCGTACTTTGAATAGCTGATTACCATTCTTCAATACAAATGCATGACCTTTCGGCAAGCTCGTAACATGGTAAGGCTCTACCATTGGAACTTTATCTTCAGATATACGATCTTGGTTTTGGTCATCGAAACGCCCTACACCAGTGCCATCTTTCTTACTTGCCCCCGAAACTAATGTAGCTTCTTTAACAGGCACTTTCGGCAATCGACTCGTAAGCAGTGAAGCCGTTTCCTCGTTCTGCACCCTCATCATAATGGTGGTATTAAAGTTACCTATGATCTGCATTGATTTAGGGTTGCCGGTAGTGCTACCAAACTTCGCATCGATATCCTGTAGTGTTTGGGTATACGCACATATCCTGACACCCGCACCACCCGATTGGTTAACCATTGGAACAAATTCATCACCAACCAAAGAATTGAACTCATCAGCATGAAGGTAAATCTCAGGGAATTTAAGCTTTTTACTTCCATCAAGAGAAGGTAGGCCAACGTCTTTACCATGCTTGTACATGAGACCTGCGTTTGACACTAGATCATTGAACATTGCATTTCCAACAGCAGTAGCTACTTCCCTATCAGTCAAACCATCAAGGCCTATATATACGATACCTCTTCGCTGTATCACTTCACGCCAACTTAAAATTGGGCGCGGATCTTCTTCATTGAAATATTCCGGACTAAGAAGCTTACCAATTTTATCCGTATTCATTTTGTCCAAGAACGGAAGTAAACTGGCAACCAATTTTTCATAGAATGACCTTTCATAGTTACTGGCAAGTAGCAGTTGACGGCCTAGATTATCTTTAGGCAAAAGTTCTTTCATTAAGTCGATGATTGCAACCGTAGTTTTAGTTTTACCTTTGCGCTCTACCATAGGATGCTTATCACGCACCATCGCGGCACGTTCTTCTATTAATGATTCAGGATCATCATCAACAGTTTGTAGGGCCTTTTTCGCGTACAAGTAAAGTAAATCTTCCAAGTCCTGAACGTAATGGTTGATATTATCAATTGTTGGCCTTACACCAACATCAACCAAGGCGCGAGCTACTACATTAACGAAACGCCAGCTGAACGCTTTGAAAGCAGAAGAGCTACCTTCATCACCAAGTTGAGCAGTAGTTTTACCAGCAACTTCAGTAATGCGTTGGAACTCACCTACAGGGTTATATCTGCACGATGCATCGGGATAACCAAGATGGAAAAAGTAAAAATCATCTTCTCTACCAGCTCGTTTCGCTTCCACATACATCCTGCGAAACAGCTCACCATCGCCTTTAGGGTCTATAACAATTACACAATTATTTCCCCGACGAATATCACCAGCCACCAAAACTTCTTCTAGCCTAGTTTTACCCACACGGGTAGTACCCAGCACAATCGCGTGACCATTTCGCTCGCCCAAGTCCCAGTAAGTTTCATTTTCCTCATCAGCACCAACACCATGTATTGCAGCTGTACCACCTATATCCGGATAAGGAGTCAGATCAAATAACTTTAAAGGATTGTAGGGAGACTGGCTTCTGAGTGCTTTTGCAATCATAGAAAGACCAAATGTGTTTTCCCAATTGACCTCTTTACGCCTTGCCCACTCATAACGAGCAGGCGGTTTAGTGTAATCCTCATTTTCTGGCTTGGTCGTGTCATATAGCCGCTGAGTATGAATGGATTGCCATCGATACCCTTGCCCCAAAAAAGACTTCGACTTTGAAACTGGGAGGTCAGCAGGTTTTATAGAGTAAGGCTTTAGTGTTTTGATATTTCTTTGGTATTTACTAAGGCGCAAGGCATCATCTAAATACTTATAACCTATATAACTAAAGGCACTAGCACATGCATACGATACCGGCTCTGTCATCATCCAATAATAAGGGGCGGTAACACTTAACCCAGCAGCAACACCCGATACCGTTGCTGCATTATATTCAGCAATTGGTCTTAACAAACGCTCGATAGGATGATCATTACTCATTGCCAAACCCCCGTTGAAGTAACTAAAAATGGATAAGCGCCTACTTTTAATTCTTTGCCTATTCCATCACCAGAAGATGGAACAAATTTCAAACCTGAAAATTCAGACGAGAACGCCTGTAATTGTTGGAACGATTCAGCTTCAACAACATATATAGGAGCATTGAGCTCTGCTAACTTATCAAAACGAAAACGCAACCATTTGATAGATAAAGGGTCGGTCCCAACAACAGCAAAAGGTTGAACTCTCTTAGTTTCTTTAAATTTAAAGCCCTTCATTACACCTGGCTGCATATTGCTTGGGACAAGAGGAAAGAACGTTTCACGCGATATACTTTTTCTTGCCTCCTTCAGAAGCTTTGACGCTTTTTCGGCATCAACCTTTGAATCTCTGAAGCTTAGATTAGTGTAATATTCTTCAGCAGGCTTCGTTTTACCAACCGTAGCCAATTCGGTTAACTGTGAGGCATTAACCGGCGGTATAGCGCTTAAAAACGCTAGAACGAAGACAATACCGCTGAAGCGTATTTCTTTGCTCTTACTTGATTTGAAGGCGAATGATAAGCGCCTATTGCGTATTCCCATGACTTACCTTTTTTTAAATCTTTTAGATGGTTAGCGGCATACTGAATGTTTGCCCTTGGGTCCATTAATTCGCCAACAGACGCGAATTCATTTCCATGCCAATACCAGTTAATCTGACACATGCCTACGTCGAGCTTTACGGGTTCAGTCCCATCCATCAGTTCAAGTTCTGCATAAGCCACTGCGCTATGCTTAGTTTTAAACCACAACCCTTTTCCACCAATATTTAGTGTCCAAGGCCAAGGCTGACGCTTGCCGTTGTGATAACTTTGGCTTTCGTGTGTACATACCGCTTTAATAATTTCGGTAGGTACGCCTGTCTCATCAGACACCGATTCCAAAAGGTCATTAAAGCTTGCCATCGCTGGCAGTGACAGAATGAACATTAAGCAACAAACAACCCTTCGGAACATGCTAATCAAACTCCACAAACGGCACTTTGCTCACTTCTTTTTTTGCAGTATTCAATGTCACAACACGACTTTGGTTAACATCCGCTGCGTTAAGGCCACTATCTGCTACACGAGCTTTAGCCCATTCAATAATCTGCTTCTTTGTCGGGTCAGCAACAAAGTGGATATCAAGACCAGAATATTTGCCCGATTTAAGCAATTCATACTGGCGCTGGTACGCTTCAACACATCCATCGCAATTGGCAATAGCAAGGTATAATTGCGCTCTAGGCTTGCTCTGTAAAAGTTCATCTAATGATGGTTGATTGTTTGCTGTACTGAATATGTCTGACATATTGGATTTAGCGACCGGCGCATTCATATTAGCCACCGCATAATGAGACGTTTCAGGATTTTTGTACGCAAACCTTGGCACACCAGGAAAAGCACGTTCCCATGCTTCATTTACCTCAAGTTGCCAGCTAACCACCTTGATATTGTTTTCAAACTGAATTTGAACCCACTTATCTGCGTAGCGCTGTTTATCTATTTCAGACTCACTTTCAAGCGCCAATGCGAGCAAAGGGTTTTTATCCAGGTCAGGCGTAAAATAAGCACGGGGAGATTTTAAGATCTGCTTATAACGCTCATACTCTTTTTCAGTTAGCTTCCACTGTTTTGCATGAACAATATCCGCCTTAGTTAATGAGCTTTCCGTTACAGAAGTATCCGTTTTTTTGATCGAGGAAGCCGACTCATTAGACTGATTAGCAAACACGCCCACACTGACCACTAAAGCAATAGCAGAAACGCTTAATCTGAACGCTGACATAAAGCCCCCTCTTGAAGATAAACCCGCTCAGAACGCTCAACGCTAAGATTTGCAACACGACGATATTCTTTCGCCGCATCACATTCAGGATACGGATTTGAAACTGAGGCCTGTAAAACATCAATACGATCATCTACAACTAAAGTAGACTGTTGAGTATCGTAACTTGATGCACACCCACCCAAGGCCGCTACTGACAGCAAAATTAAAGCTATACGCTTCATAGCATCACCTCTTTTCTATTACCTTCAAAATGCTCGAATAGAGCCTTATGCTCAGAAATTTCAACTAAGCGCCAACGGCCAACAATGCCACCCACACGAAGAAAACTTGTTTGGTCAGGTGCAACCTTTTGAGCAACTGTTAAAAAAACGTCATCACCCCATACGTTTTTGCTATAAACAACGATAGGAAATTCTTGAGACGCTTCTTTCACATCAACACCGATTTCTTTTAGCTGATTAGAAATACCACCTAACCACCGCTGATTTTCCTTAACGTTATTCGTTAACGTTTCGTCATTTGCCTCGCGTCTAGCCACTTCCATTTCAAACTGCTTTAGCAAGGCATTTTGATTTTGCATCACCTTAATTAACGAATCCTGCTGCTTATTCAACTGACCAGCAATCCCGCCTACCTCTTCAGCAAGCATAACCAGAGAGTCATTAATACCCTTTAACTGCTCAGGGGGGATATCACCCTGAACGTCCTGTGTTTGCATATCGGTGTTATTAGCGTTATTACCGGTCATCATTGAACTACCGGCTACTAATGCAGGATCGTTAACTAAAAAGTCGCTTCCTGAAGGGCTATCCATAACGTCATTTGAAACAACCGGCACGGGAGGCTCTTCTACAACCTGTGGTTCTTTTTCAAAAATACCTAAGTGGTTAATGGCGTATTGAATCCCAAAACCCGCAACCCCTAACAAGGCTACTAAACCAACCACAAAGCCAATAGGAGGCTTTTTATTGCCACCTTTAGGCTTATCTTTGCTCGCGCTTTCTTCGAGCTCCGGCAAACCGTCTGCACCGGTTTCTTCTTGTTCAATATTATTTTCAGTCATGGTTCACCAAACCTTTGTATTCATCTTTTAAATCAAATGTGTAAATGCGACGAAGTGGGTCTTCAACAGGCACGTAATACTGCCCCACCAATACTTGCAGAACAGTTCTCAGAGGCATTAGAGATAGCTTGCGATGTACCTGTGGTAATGGGCGCTCAAGCGTAATACCAAGCGCCTCATCATTTGACTTATCAAGTGCCAGCACCCAACCAGAATTCATCAGCACAAAATTCACTGCATCACGCACTGTTTTCACACTTGGCGGAAACGACAATTGGATATTGACCGATAACGGATCAATTTCTTTAGTTTCCGGTGTAGGTGTAATTAACGTATACCGGTCAGTGGCTACTTGTTCCGCATGCACTGAAGCGCTAAGAATTGCTATTCCAAACGCTATTGATATAAGAACCCCATTTTTCATTATTTAATCTCCGAAAATAACTGGTGTAATTCACTGACCGCACCACGAACAAACTTGGCTTGAAATTCAACGAATTTATCAGTTGTAATTTGACCTTCTTTGATGGCCTGAAAACCACGTTCCCACAGCGCCGAATTTGCAGGCTCTTTCATTTGCTTAGGTACATGGACCATATATTTTTCAAACCAACGAGAAGGCTTTAATTTGCGTTTTTCTTCCATTAAAAGGCCTGATTTAATAAGATCTTTGATTATCGCGGGACGTGTAGCTACAGTACCAATTCCATCCTTATCACTAAGTAATTTTTTCAGCTCAGTGTCTTCGACTTCAGATGAAATATTTACCATCGCCTTCGCTAATGAGGACTGCGTATAACGTGACGGTTTTCTTGTCGTTTTCTCCACAATGCGAGCTTCCTTAACGCCCACTTTCAAACCTCGATTTAAAGTTGGCAATTCAGGTGAATTATCTTCATCTTCACCCTCTTCAATAGAACGCCAGCCCATCGATTTAGGAATGTTACAAGTGGCTTTACAAGCGACATTCCCGAATTTGATACCTACATTCGTACTTTCGTATACATAATCCGGCAAAAACTGAACAAGATAACGCTTTGCTACCATCAAGTAGACGGCTTTTTGTTTATCAGTCAGACGAGAAAAATTAAGTGCTGTTACCGTTGGTATAATCCCATAATGCACTTTAACTTTCTTATCGTTCCACGCCTTTGTACGGCGCTTCAAATCAAGCTTGTCAGAAAGTGTACTGAAAGCATCCAACTTAACCAGGTGCGTAACAGTTTCAATAATATCTTCAGCTAGACCACTGGTTAAATAAGCAGTATCTGTTCGCGGGTAGGTAGTGGCAGAATTTGGCTTATCATAAAGTGACTGAGCAATTTCTAACGCTTCATCCGGACTGATATTATATTTCTCACAAGCTGATTGCAGGGATGTCAATTCATAAGGCAAAGGAGGTTGCTGACTCTTATCCTCTTTCGTAAGGGAGTCAATCACCCCAACCTTTTGCGCCTTAATGTACTCCACCGCTTTTTCAGCATAGCTTCGCTCAAGCAAACGGCCATCAACTAATCCGCGCTCAGGAATTTCCCACGATACCGTAAACTGATCACCACCCTGCGTATAAACATCTACTTCAACCTCGTAATACTTCACAGGCTTAAAGTTTTTAATCGCTTGCTCACGCAAATAAACCAGCATTGCAGCTGGCGTTTTTACACGACCAACAGGGAATGCCTTTTTAAAGCCTCCGGATGATTCAAGCTTTTGAACAACTAATGTCATAGCCATTGTAAGGTTCATGCCCACAACCCAGTCAGCCATTGCTCGCGCTTGCGCAGAATGATACATCCACTCCGTTTCCCAACCAGGTAATGGATTAGAAAACGCTTTAGTTAAGGTCTTTTTGTCTGTAGAACCGTAAAGCACTCTAAATACATCACCTTTGTATGAGGCGAATTTGAGAATGTTTCGAGCAATACACTCACCTTCTGGATCAGGATCAGTTGCGATATAAACTTCTTTCGCCTTTTTCAATAGGCCCTTAATAACACGCCACTGCGCTTTAGCTTTTACATCTAAAGCATACTTGTACTCTTCAGGCACTACCGGTAATTTATCGAAGGCCCATTTCTTTTTTAGCTCAGGCATATAATGCTCAGGCGGTTGCAACTTAAATAGATGCCCTCTCGCCCAGGTAACAGCCACGTCACCATTTTGGTAATATCCCTGCTTCTTATGAACAGGTGACATCCCCAAAAACTTGGCAACGTCCTCACCCTGGCTAGGTTTTTCACAGAGATATAATTTCATTTCTGCACCACATAAAAAAAAACTGACACTACAATAGCGTCAGTTTCAATAAGATTCAGCGAAAAGCTAGGGGAACTTTCGGGGGGTTTTTCTGTAGCCTAATTAGGCATGCCTAATTTTGCTACATTTGGCTCCCTATTAACCGCATCCAAGATGCGTTGGTCGAATTCACCACTATCTTGCGCACGTTGGTAAAGCGACCACAACACATCAAAGCCGTACCCAAATTTACGATGTGCCATTAGGAAACGCTCTAATTCAGACATTTTTTGGTTAGCTGTCCATAAACAAATAAAATCTGCGTAGTCACATGGGGGAGCCGTTTTTGGCCGACCTTTAAGGGGAGTAACACCCAAACGGAAACGACGAGCTTTCACAGAATCTTCATTTTCTTCAGAGAAAAGGAAAGACATCATTGCGTAAGTCGCTTTCTTTGACACTAATATATCCTTAATTCCCTCTCTACGCTCATAGCGCATATGGGAATAGGTACGTTCACGTATCTTATCTTTATTGAAAGCGAATTTAACACAGCGGCGCTCAACCATCTGATTAGCTAACCATTCGAGCTTTCGCGCATCGGCGCGAGAAAGCATACGACGAACTTCAGGGTCAAATTTAATGATCCCATCCATGTTTGCGCATGAAGAAGTGTCAGTTAAAGAGTCGGCCATAAACATGACAAGCTCACGAACAACCTGACGATGACCATAAATACAGTCCATTTCAGACGTTTCGCGGCAAGACGGAACCTGTTCAGTCCCAATATTTTTAAGAAGTGTTTTAAGCAGTCGCTCATTCACTTCAAAAGTAACAGCGTTCGCCTTCACGTAGTTATTAGCAAGCTTCAATAGAGACGATGAAGTACCCTGCCTAACAAAGTCGAACGTTTTTTCGTCATACCCAAAAACACCAATAAGAGGATGCTGACTATTATCCGCTTCGGATAGAAGAGCCAGCAGTATTTCCCTCACTAATAGAGGCGCACGTACTAGGTATGGAGTACGCGCAAATGCATGTGCGTCCATACTGCCTTCCCACATTAAATTGTAAAAACCCACTAACAATTATATACGCGGGTGATAAAATTGAACAGGAATTATCCACATTTTTAACCAAAAAAATACGACAGAATTTGTCAGAACACCTTTTTTTCGGATATTTAATAATGCTTTGGTATTAATTATCATACCTATATTAAACAATCCCATCCTTTTTTACCACCCAAGCATACGTATTAGCATCAAGGGACTGATAGGAAGTAGGCACCTGAACATTTAGCAACAATACATTCACAACTTCGTCTTGTATTGACATTTCCCAAATGTCTCCACCTTCTTCATTTTCAACCCAGGACTGTGACATTTCTAGGTCTGTTAACACTTCCTCTGCCACGGTTTTGTATGCTGCATCATTATCAAGATCGTAGTCACTGCGAACAAATTCCATCACACCTTTATCACGTTCTACTACGATAACCTTTTCATTGTCTCGCAATAGAACATGAACACCGTTTTGCGATGGCAGATCACTCACTTGTTCCAAGCACCATTTTAATAAATCATTGGTGATAGATGACTCCGAACTGAACAGCAAAGCAGATTCATCCTCTTTTATCCCTGGGTTGTCAAGATTACTCGGTGAATCACTAATTTCAATGTGTGAAATTGGTACTTTACTCGTATTTTTCACTTCATTTGATGCCGGTTCGTCCTCTTCGGTTTCCGCAGCATTATCAGGACCTGGCGAAGATGTTGTTGCAGCAAGGAATGCCGTGAATTCATCCAAAGCATCAGCTGACGAATTTACCTGCGTTCCCTCTTCAGTAGTTTGGGGTGATAATTTATTTACAGATGAAGAAACGACTTCTTCCGAGTCATTATTTATTGGTGCGACTTGATTATCAGTAATACTCTGAAATTCTACTGGCACTTGCTCAGTGCCTTTATTGTCAGGTTCACTATCAAATATAGACAAATCGAATCCGTCATTACTCGGTGTTTTATCAGAGGCTACAAGTTTGTCTTCCTCAGACTGTTTAGGCTGATTACTACTATCAAGTAAATCATCGAGTGAAACATTATCATCGCCACCGCCAAGCCCACTAATCAGATCGTCGAGTGAATCACTTTTATCAGGCCCCTCACTTTCCACAGGAGCAGGATCAGAAGTCTCAACTTGAGGTAAATTTTCAACGGAACGACCTAATGGCGCTGCTCGCATATCGGCCAATAAGCCTGAAAAAAGCCCTTTTTCACCATTACTATAAATAGAATCGATTACCCCTTTCAAAACTTCAGGCTTACTGTGCAACCACTTCCACCCAGTATCGTTCATCATTGTATTGAATATGGATATCGCGTAGACATAAGCAGGATAAAGACGGCTAACCTTCGCCAATTTAATTTCGCAATCTACCGGCACATTCACCCAGGGGTAAAAGTGCGAACGCTCCCCTTTTGTCTTTTTGACCTTTGAAATGGCTGTAAACTCAAAGGAATGGCAAAGCCTTGCCACATATAAGGATGAAAACGCAACTGACAAGCTAAACGTATGAAGATGCACTAAAAGCGGGTCATCCTGCACAGTTCCCTTACTTCTCCTGACTAAACGAACAAACTGATCAACATAATCAGAATACAGTTTGCCTTTTTGCTTTTCATATACACCTAAAGAACGAACAACAGAATCTATGATTGGGAAATATAAAGCCTCCCAATATTCATCTGATACCGCTATTATTTTTTTTAATGGAACTACGTCTAATGCAGGCTCACGCTGCTTTCTGCTCCAAGGCCATCCCAGTTGCATAACTGCACCACCCATAGTTGAAATTCATATATTTTTTCGCTGTTATTCAGACAATCACTGGCTACTACATTTACAGCATGCGCCCTGAAATCTTCAAAAGACTCCATCAGTGGTTCCCATACCCTACCTGTAGATTTACAAACAATGTTTTTATTTAAAACTGGAAGCCTGCATAACCAGTTAAAAAATAACTCTTCAGTAATTAGAGCCGTTCGCGTCTGCTCTTTCATAAGTTGACAATGAACCTGCATAACAGGATCAAAGGACTCATCCACATCAGCCACACCCCGAAACCTTTGCTCTATTACAGACCATGCAGAAAGAAAGGGTCTTAGCTCATCTGTTTGAGCAAGAATATCTTCAATTTCAGAGATTAACTGGGCTCTAAGCTGTGTACTACTGGACATTCAAAACCCCACATTGATATTTAGTGGAACAATTGAATCACAGTTTGGGGAAAGGAGTACTAGGAAAACACCCCCGAACTTCGAGGGGTTTTATTTAATAATAGTAAAATTAGGCATGCCTAATTATTCTATCAAGAGCGTTTTCGACCTCTTTTGGATTCAGGTTGCTCAAACCTGTAGCTGTTAAAACATTATTCACTTCATCATCTGCGGCATCTACCAATAAGTAAACAAGTAAAGCATCTAGTTGTTCATCACTATCAGGAACATACCCTTTCGACAAGATATAACGAACCATTGTTTTTACTGCCCATTGCGGAACAGACTCACCGCCCATCCAGTTTCGCAGCGTTCGCCCTGGCACAGCCCTATCGCGCTCTGAATAGCCATAAAGTTTAGCTTTTTTTACTAAGCAAACACCCGCAGCCAAATCAGTAGGACCATGATATTTAAGGAACTCCGAGGCAAGGAAGCCCCGAAGTCCCATTGCATTTTGCCAAGCGTTAGGATTGACTCTCATAGTCTAACCCACAAAAATAAGAGCAAGTTCAGACACATCAACACGAAAGGCCGGTTCTTCACTATTGTCGTATTGAACCCAAGCAAAACCCTCTTCCTTGTCTGCACGGTCGAGTAACAACTTAGCGACCTTTGAATTGTGCATAACGTTGATTTCAGTCACGCGCTTTTTCTGAAATAGACTTCCATCAACTTCATCAACTTCATCAACTTCATCAACTTCATCAACTTTTTCCGCTTGTACCTTTTCAGTCGCATCAACACCATCTTGCTCGGTTTCTAGCTGAAACTCTTCTTCAGCATCAGCATCCCCACCACCGGTCATTCCATCTGGTGTAGGGGTTTTTGAATTAGGGCGCTTTTCGTGCTCTTTTCGCTCTTCAAGTGCTGCAATTTGGTCATCAATAGGCGTTTCTAAATCTTTAACACTCAGCGATTTTGCCCATTTCCTAGTAAGGCTGTCATTCTGAACAGCCCATTCGATTAATTGCTTAGTCTTATCAGCATCTTTGCGAGCTAAACGAATCAGTACAGCTAAGGTGCTATAATCCCTACAAACCCCCTTTTCGTATAACTCATCAAGGAAGTTAAGTTTTTTATCCACTCCCAGCTTGTTTAATTGCATGATTTCTGAAATATCAGCAACAGACTTATTGGGATCGCAATCGGCAATTTGTTTCTGAGTTAAACCCGCAGTTTTAAGAACCTCGTAAGACCTAGCCAAGTCTTTAGGCGCAAGCTTCACTGCGCTTTGATTAGAAATTACCTGAACAGCATGCTTTGCATCAAAACTTTTTAATCGAACGCTTACTTTAATAGTGTCGTGGCCTGCATATTTAGCAGCTCGCCATCTACGCTCACCATCTATAATCATGTATCGCCCATCTTCTTGCTCTTCAACAAGAGGCGGGTAAATAATTCCTCCGGTTATAGGAAAGGTGTTTACAATCCCCATAATACCTTCATCATTAAGACCTTCTGTACGTGGCTGTGTTGGATCTGGATAAACATCATCAATAGGTAGCTCAACGCCATATTCAACGTCACCACCTTGAACACCACTAATGAGGTCCATAAAACCGCCAGTGTCTAAATTATTTTTACTCATGACCAATCCCCTTACTTAATTCTGTCGTTAATAGCGTCGATAGCGCTTCGGAATGCGCGACCTACCGTAGCGGCGTTACCGTTTGGAGGGCTAACCCAACACGCTCTACCAGCCATACGCGCCTCTTTGATACTCAGGGAATCCGGCAAATAATTTGGTATTAACAACTGCTTATAATCCCGTTCAATCTGAGCCAAAATTTCAGCGTAAGGGTTCTCACCTTTACGTGTAGTTGGCTTTTTAAAGAAGTTAATGTATACACCGCCAATTTGAACACCAGCTCGTAAGCCAGTCTTAACGGCCTTTACGGTCTTCAATAATGAAATCAGACCTTCGTTTGAGAAATCATCAACAGTGACCGGCACGAAAATGTAATCAACAGTATTGATTGCTGCCAACTGAGTGACACCGAGCGATGGCGGCGTATCAATAAGAATGTAATCAACATCAATTTTATCAAGATATCTTTTTGGATTACCGATGAAACTTTTCGCTTCCCTACCAGCAGCAAGCACATTTGCAATGCGCTCTTTATGCGCGGGAATAACGTGAAGGTTTTGGTGAATTGGAGACTGATACATAACAATATCATCTTGCTCTAAATCCGAGTTGAAGAGCTCAGCTGACGTAAAGCCGTTTTTCTCTACCCATTCAACCTCTTTGATTGAACCTAGTAAAAGCTTGCTCATATTGCGCTGGCCGTCGAAATCGACCACTAATACTCGATAACCTTGTTCAGCCAACCTGTATGCCTGGTTGAATTCAACTGTTGTTTTGCCGACTCCACCCTTTTCATTTGAGTGAACGCATGATTTAGCCACCTTTTTTAAGACAAAGGACGGCTTAACCGGTGTAATAGTTTCCATAATTAACTCCTAGAGCGTGGGCTTTAAACCCGTTTTATAAACCATACAGTATGTATTGGTTAGACATACATTAACTGACTTTTAACTGGGATACAATACCCCAAACAAAAAAAACGAACGAACACCGTTCGTTCTAAGTTTGCTGTTCGTTTGTTTATATTATAAACTCAAATTATCGATAGAATGAGAGTAAAAATTATGAGTGCAGATCTACAAGAGCGAGTAAGTCAAATATGCAATGACTTGTACGGCAAAGGTGAAAAAATCAGTGTAAGAGCTGTGCTATCTCTAATTCCGGATGTAAGTAGTACAAGTACCGTTCATAAGTATGTCAAAGCGTGGAGGGATGAGTTGCACGCAAATCAGCAATCCCTAATGGAACGACTTGGTTTTTCTGAAAAATTTACTCAGTCTTTTTTAGAGGAATTTAGCCGATTTAATACCGAAGCAGAAAAGCGCTGGAGGGAGGCTGCGGAGCAAGCCAGGGAGCAGGTCAGAGAAGCAATTGAAGATCTGGAACGTATTGAAGAGAAATATCATAAGCAGCAAGCATTACTTGAGCAAAGCCAAAAGGCAATCAACCAGCTTGAAGAACAAAGTCGTGAAAATGGCAATACACATCAACGAATCGAAACAGAGCTGAGGAATCGTATTGTTCAGCTCGATAAAGACAAATCTAATTTAGCTGAAACTAACGAAGCGCTACGCACTGAAATTGCTAAATCGCAGCTTAAACTTGAAAATAATGAAGAATACGTCACAGAAGTAAAAGAAAATCAGCGCAGAGTAACGCAAGAACTTCAAGTTGCTAATCAAAAAATCACTGAGCAAACAGCCACAATTGCTAAGCTAGAAACTAATACCGAACGTGATGCAAAGCAAATCGAAGATTTACGCAACAGTACGGTTGATTATCGCCGGTTAATGGAAGAAAGTGAAAAACGGGCTGTTAAATTTGAAGATAAGATTAGGGAGCTTGAAACTGAGCTAACAGCTGCTAAAAAGGGATCTGAAGACAAGTTTTCAGCGTTGAAAGTAGATAATGAAAAACTAGCTAAAGATAATGCAGACAAAGAGCGCCGGTTAATACAACAAGATAAAGTAATAGATAAATTAACCAATCAGACTGAATAATAATTTCCCCTCTCCTATCGATACCTATTATGCCAGCTGCAGCTGGCATAGTTATTTATAACTATGTTTCTGAAAGAGCCTGAATCATCGCGGCCATAACTGCTTGGCGCTCGCCTATAGGTAGCTTCTTTATTTTAGCGGCCCACCTATCCGCCTTCCTTTGAATTCTTTGCCTATCTGTAAAGTTCTTTCCCGCATACGTGTGATAGTGAACCTCCCCAGGAATAAAATTGCACCAGAGTTTTTCCGTTCGGACCCCTCCCCTGGACATTGCCTGAAAGGTATCGGACCACCACCCTGCGCCGTCAACGAGAACAGAATCATATAATTTGCTAGGGTATCCAGAAAGGATGATATTGGCCGGTAATGACTGAATTAACTCAAGTAAAGTAATGTGTTCGTCTTCCGTAAGCTCATGTTCATATCGAGCATTGCTAGTTCGCGTACTAGGTAAATAGGGGGGATCTAAATAAAGACAAACGCGACCATTATTTTGAAAATCAAAATCACGCAAGAACTGAAAGGCACACATACGAACAAGTTCAGCACTGGGATGTTCTAAAGAAGATAAACAACGAGGGTTTAAATCTACTCCAATATCACGTCCAGAAGGCGCTTTATGACGTAAGACAGCACCAGTACCAAGGAAAGGCTCTATAAAAGTATCATGTGGCGGGATGAGTTGCACAATACGCTGATAAACACCGCTACCATTTTTAGAGCCTAAGTAATTTTGCATAAGTAAAAACCCATATTACAATATACCAACGAACATAGTCAGTTATGTCTATGCTATAAATTAAAATTAGGCATGCCTAATTTTTCAATATTCAAAGCTACGACCTATGGACTTGTGAATTTACGCTACGCGGAACAGCCTTACCGTATGGACAAGCATATGGATAACTCATGGACGGGCAAGCCGACCACAAGTTACCCACACGCATTGACCACACTCACGGCTTAATTCACTAATTCCACAGGCCCAAAGAAATAATAATAATCTTCTTTTTATTTTATTATGTAGTAACCGTATAACCTCAAATTTAATCCTTATTTAGTTACCTACCGGACATATCTGTGGGGGGGAATATATAGAAGCGGACCTAATTACCGGATGACCCATTACCTCCGACCAATAACGTCTAACCGTTCTTTCACTCCGGCCACATATCGCAGCTACAGTTACTTGAGTTGGGGTGACATTTTGAGTTAGAAGCTCTCTGACCGCTCGTAGGATGCGACTTAGAGTTGATTCGGCTTTCTTCTTGGCTGTAGATACCGCAGCAGCTTGTCTAGCAGCCTTCACTTCTTCGGGTGTTAGCTTGGCTTTGTCTTGGTACAGAAATGAAACATCCATACCCAGTTGACGTTGTAGATAACCCGCTATTGAATCCTTTTTGTATTTGTATAAAGTTGTTTTTGCCGTCTTCAGGTATTTGCCTAGCTCTTCGTCCGTTAGGCCAATATGACTCTCATTAAGTTGCCTTACTCGCTGGTAAGCAGTCTCTTCATCCTGAATATGCCTTAGCGCCACAAACAATATAAACGCCGTACTATCACGCATCCCTTCTTTTACAGGATTGTTATTAATGTGCTGAAGGATATGGGTGTATATCTTGAACCACCATTGGCCTATCGTATGTTTCCCGCCGTTAGGGTTTTTATATACGTTTGGATCTTTTGGGGGAGATTTGCGTGGTTTGGCAGGGGTAGATACAGGCTGAACTAACGTGAGGTGCTTAGGTTTTGCAATTTGCACATTTAAAGACTTTGCAATTTCCTCAAAGCTAAACACATCGCCGCAAGAATAAAACTCTACAGTTCGTTTCGTTGAGCCGTGTCTTGAACCTGGCATTCTTAGCACTCGCGCAGGGTCTTTGCTCGCGCCAAGATCTACATGCCAAAGGTTTCCACCTTTTAACTTACCCACTAAAGAAGAGGCTATATCACGCCATGCAGCAACACGCCATTTATACGCGTCAACACCGTCATACATCCAGTAAAGATGAACACCGCCGGAGCCCGATAGTACATAGCCGCTTGGCAGAGGTACGCCCTGTGATTCCAGTTGATTAAATACTTCGCTTACTACTTGAGCCTCTTGCTCTTTAGAAAGCGATTTTTTGGTTTCTCTGGTAGTTCCAGCTGGCGTATTGATATCAATCTCTAACCAATTGGCATGCAGCGAAGCCAATTGCTTTGAATTGCGCCAATCAAAAAATTGATTAGGTGACACAAAACAGTCCATCGAGCAATCACGCCCGATAGATGCATCAAGATAGAATTGAAACAGCTTGCACGTTTTTTTACCTGATTGACGTGTACCAATAGCTCGCCAAGGCGAATTATCGTCAGCTATACGATATGACCACACATAACGGCAATGTTCTTCCTTACCAATGCCCATCATCTGATTGAAATCAGTCGAAGGGCGCTTCTGGTAATCCTGAAGCTGCCTAGTGCTTTTTAATAGACTATTCTCTGACATCACCACTCGACCCCTGCCATATTGACGGAATCGAGTAGTAACGTGGGTTTGTGCTTCCCATAATTTCCCTTTTTTTACTTATATTTACTTCTAGTTGCTTTTATTAGGCAAAAAGGTACTTGACCAGTTGGGGGGAAACGACTAATATTTGAGGTGCGAATTCAATATCTAGTGCTTCCAACCATTACCGGTTTGTTGCTACTCGAACAAATAGCCTCGTTTCTACGAGGCTTTGTTTTTTCTAAATCATGCCGCTACTCCGGCGAACTTTTCATTATCAATTACAAAATTTTTAATCCCCAATTTTCTTGTTAGCTTCCATGCGCTTTCAATCGTTGAAAACGTTCTTGCTTCGGGCTTATTAACCATCGCCAAAAATGCGTCTATTTCACCGTTCTGGCTGCGTACACGCATTACTTGTTTCTTACCTTCAGGATCGGGCAGCAAAGAAGCTTCCACAGCCAAATGCATGCGCGTTAGCTCCTGAATGCGTTCTTGACTAATTAATGGTTGCATCTGCATACCTAGCTCCTATGGAAATATCTCGACCCTAAGTGTTGCAAGTTTTTTACATTCGATCAAGTTTTTTTTGGCAAAAAAACATTTTTAAAACTAAAAAAGTTTTCCTAGTGCTTTTTTTACCCTCTCCTGGTTAGAAAAATGATCGGTATCAGCGTTCGCTATCAATCGATCCACTTCATCTAGCAGGGTTTCAACCGCGCTATCGCTTACAGTTTCCACTAAACCGCTATCTATTCCAGCCCAGTGGCTTACAACGACAACACACAGAAAAACATCATGGTTAGTCGCTGGCCTATAATTCCTGTTGGATATTCCGGACATCAGACCTCTCAATCTTGAGCCTGTTAAATCAGGATGTAACTGTTTAGCCATTCTTATGTAGTCACTACTTTTAAGAGCTGTCAGACTCCACAACCCTTTAATCAATCGATTATTCTTGTTTTCTTTTTCCATTTGATACAAAAAAGCCGCTATAAACGCGGCCCTTTTTCTTATATATGCCCGTAGTTAATGTAGAGTGTGTAACATATCGTTGAACTGATCAACCAACTGCTGCACATCAACATCGCCATCAAAGGGGCTATCTTTTAGCAATTGCTCGACAATTTGATTGTCGAACTGCTTACCAGCCTGCTTCAATGTATTACACATTAATTCAAGCTGGCTTGCGGGCCCTGCTTCAAGATCAAACCACTGAAACGCTTGCCAGGTATTATGCATGAGCTTCCCCCCCATCGATGAGGGAAAACCGTAGTTTACGCTCTCGCACCAAAACTTGATGTTCGGGAAGTTCATTCACTACCTGAAATAAAGGCATACCAGTGTGTTCTTGCTGCAATTTCTTCACCTTCGCACCCAGTCGGGCAGAAGCTTCAGCACAACGTTGTAGACTAAGCTTTTCAGTTTCCGAAGAAGCTTTATTTGCTCTGTCTGTAAAGTGCTTAGCGCCCAGTGAAATAGTATCCGCTAAAGATATTCTCTTGTTCATAGTGATTCCTCATTACGTATAACAGGCAGCTCGAAAGCGCCTTCTAATTAAATTGCTTGTTGTTGCTTAACGAATTGTACTAAACGGTCGTGTTTCTCAGTATCGGACTTTGGGAACTGAGTTAGTGAACCATTAAGTGAAGTGTGAAGTAAATAGACGTTATTGCTTTGGTAGGCGACTCGATACCCTTGAGTATTCAGCCCCATCACACAAACGCCCATACAAATTCCATCGTTAGCAACATCGCAAATACGGTTGCATGATTTCATTGCGTTCCTCATTACGTGTTGAAGGCAGCTCGAAAGCGCCTGTTTTATTTGTGGCCGTGAAGCCAATTAGACATCTTAAATATATCACAGAAAGATCAAAATGCACTAATGACCATCATAGTCATTTTTAACTATGCTCGATAAAAAAATGCACCCCGAAGGATGCATTTATTTTTAGGCAGCTTTTAACATATCGTTGTCGTTTGAAGCTTCAGAAGCCCACTTGCCAATCGCGAAGCCAACAGCCGTAAAGACTGGGTATGCAATGGACTGACCCAGCAGCTCATGCGCAATTGTCGAAGAGACACCTTTAATCAACCGTACCGGCACTCCTTTCACCCCTGCATGCTCTGTAGCAGTAAATAGTCTAGTCAGTACACCGTCAGGATGTTTAACAAACGCATCCGTTGAACCGGCTTTATGGTACAAGCGTCGAATTGTAGGCACAGATGATTCTGTACCATCCAATAAAGCTCGCTTAAAGCCCTTACCGGCCTTCTTGTCCCGAACCTCTTTGTCAACTAGGTACTGATAAGTTTTCCATCGAGAGTCATCTAGCGGCACATCTTCAAGTATTTCAGAAACACTACTGGGTTTTTGCTGTAAAGGTTTGACTAGCTCCATATTGAATTTAGGCATTCCTTTACTCGTAGCTACTACGCACATTCTGTCTCTATTCTCTAAGCAACCAAACTCATTGCCATTAAGAACATCAACCTCAAGTTCATAGCCCCAGGTTTCCAACACAGACTTAATTACAGCCATACTTGTAGACGATAAGTAATCAGGCACATTTTCCAGAATTATTAACCCTGGTTGACACTGACCAATGAACTGCAAAGCGTGGAAAAAACAAGCACCGGCTGCATCGTGAAACTCTGCTGCTTTTATTTTGTTCTTACTTTTTCCTGCCTTAGAAGCTCCTGTGCATGGTATGCCAGCTATTAGAACATCCACTTTTGGCGGGTTCTTTAGCTCGACAAATTCAATTCCACTTTCGATAAGAATTGAATCTTCACGGAAAAGTTCTGGTTGATTCGCTACCATCGTATCCAGGTACTGACGTTCCTGTTCTACGATGAATTTTGTATAGCAGTTAATACCGGCCTTTGTTAAACCTTCATGTAGTGCAGCATCGATGATACCGCCCCCTGAAAATAACGAACCGATAGTAAGCGCTTCACCTTTTTTAACCTTACGATTAAAGCGGTCAACGCGCTCTGCTGTTTTACGATCAATACCATGAACCTCAATAGTAGCCACACCGTTCTTGACCACCACACGAAGAAGAACACCTACATCACCAAACATTTCACCAAGCTCATCATCTTTAATTTCAATAAGCGGGTAAATTCGGCCATTCCGGTCACGCTTGGAAACTGAAAATCGACCTTCAGGTACAACTTTCAGTACAGCGACTTTCTTTTCATGATCAAGTTGGATGTCTAGCTTTTGACCTATTTGGAAGCTACTACTTAGCTTACTTCCTTCAAGCCACACTCTAGGTACACCGCGATTTTCGCCAAGACGAGTATTAATTACTGTCAACATACATTCACCTCTTTACGTATTACGGGCAGCTGGGAAGCGCCCTTTTTAGTCATTTAATAATCAACACCAGGTTAGCAAAATTCCCCCTAATGTCTAGTATCTCGACGCACATACACCTATAATCAAAGTGATTTACGCCATTTTTGGCAACACAAAAACAGGCGCTCTATGAGCTGCCTTCAACACGTAAAGAGGAAACACTATGAATATACATAGCGCTATTGAGTTGATCGCATCTGCTGGCAATGGCATTGCTGCTGATTTTACTGAACTGAAACGTCTGTACAAACGTGCAGCCTTAACTTGTCATCCAGACCGAGTTAGCAGCAATGAATCATCAGTATCAATGAAAACATTGAATGAAGCGTGGGATTTTGTATCCGGCAAGGTGGAGTTAGTAAACTACACACTTAACGGCACATCAAATAACGTTCGTACTGCTAAGGTCAACGACCCTATTGAGTCACACGAACTAACCCACTCTAACTTACCGGCCTTTGCGAGCCGTGAAACTCTACTCCGTGAAGCATTCATGATCATCGATGATGAAAAATGGAATAACTGGACGGATGTTCGCTTTAAAACGGTTTACTTTAGCAAGTACCAGGTGCGTGTACACACCTACAGTAGTTCAATCCACATAACAACTCTTGCCAATGCGCTTGAGGCCAGAAAGACTTGTGAGAAATACACAATTCACTGGAACGTGGGATCAGACGCTGAAGGTTACAGCTGCTTTCTTGAATGGGTTCGCAATATAAGCCAAACAGAGTGCATTACAGGTGTTATTGCTCATCTGTATATCGCAAACTATCAAGAACGCCGCGATGGTGTATTTGAAGCTGAATTGATGCCAGGGCTCACAGTAACGCGAAGAGAAGTAAAGTCAGGTCAGGTGTTCTCACCTTTCAAACTTCACAAACTCAAGCCTCTAACTGAGATACCTGAAAAGGTTCGTGCTTTACACTTAATCAAAATGCTCGCTAACGGCCAATACCGTCAACTGCATAGAAAAAGTTACCTTACTGATGATTATGCTTATGATGCCGCGAACAATCACGGTGCAAAAGTATATGAAAACCCCTTCCCTCTTCTGGCTGATCTCATCGAGGACCGCAGCGGAGGTTTCCACTTCTTTCATAGTGGTCATGGGGTCTACAGCTTTGGTGATCATATGAACGATAGTAAGTCTATCGTGCCGGTGATTGACAACCGTTTTCCAGCCGTAGATTTGATATCTACTAAGCTAAACGAACAAGCCTATCTCCAATAACAAGCAGGCCCTTTAAGGGCCTGTTTTTTTTGCTTGTAATCCAAATTAGACTTTCTTAGATGGTTGTGGTTGATACCGGTTAATTCGTTTTGCTCTAATTACTAATTCAATGTATGGAGTAACAAAAAATGAAATTACACCTAAAACAATCACAGCTACAGAAAGCCATATGAAAGTCGTATTTTTGATTAACAAAGAGATAAATAAAATGACAGTAGCCGTGATTAAAGCTATTCCCTGTAGTCTTACATGGTTTTTCATCTATGTGCCTTCCAATACTTGTTATTTACTTTCTTTATTGACGAGAAAATCACTATGTTTTCTTACCAATATTTGAGCCATCGTTTGTACCTCGCTTAATTCCAATACGTAAAAACAAGTGCTATGCCTACGGCGATAAGCACCCCTTTGCCGATCCAGGAAACAACTTCACCGAACACTATACCTGCTATTTTAATATCTTCCTGGGTTTCATCCGGCAACGAACTAAGCCCTGTAAGAGCTATAACGGGAAGCGTGGCAACGACACAAAATCCAGCGATAGCCGACCAGAAGGCTTGCTTGGTTTCAAATATTGCTGCTAGAAAATCCCACGCAAAATATTGGGCAACAAAGGAAGGAATACCCACTACGACCGATAAGGAAAGCGAGCATATAACCAGCAACCCTATTAATTCGTAAACTCTCTGCACAACCCAAATATCCTCCATTCCAGCTATTGTTTTTTATCTGGCAAGCCCTTTACAGCATCCAGATCCCTCACTTTTCCAGCGCTGGCAACACGAGATAATTGCCTTTCGGATAGCTCCCAACGCTTCGCTATATCTTCAAATCTCCAGCCTTTGGCGTTAGCTATCCGCTGAAATTCTGTAATCTTTCTACCTGCCATATATGTCTAGTATACCTTTCTAGCCTAACCTGTCAAATATGTCTAGTGTATGTTTATACCAAACAAGATGGCACTGGTAAATAACATTGGAATCCCCAGCAATTTACGTAATTTCCAACATGGCATCATTTTTAACCTATAAATTTTATAAGGCGCGTTCTTGTTGGGAATATTGGAATAGTCGGTTTTAGCGAAACTTGCCCATATGAAATATTTTTCTCATCAAGAAATTAGGCATGCCTAATATGCCAGTTGCCAGCACTTACTAAATTGGCTAGTATTTAAACGTCTCCTGCCATGAATGGCAAAAAGCAAAATAGGCGCTTTCGAGCTGCCTTCAACACGTAATGAGGTAATACTATGACACCGAGTAATCAACCGGTTAATCAAGCTGTCTCAATCGATACTCTGTTAGCTCTACGCTATAACTTGAAAGGCAAAGTATCCACCCCGACCGTTAAGCCAAAGCCAACTAAAAAACCAATCGATATATCACTTGAGAAGTACCAAGAAGCCGTAGATTTTTATACAGATCATCCCAACCAAGAAATGTATAAAAGCTACCTGGCTAGTTTATCCATTTGCAAAACTTTGAAAGAGGCCTTTGAGCTTTCTGACGCAATTGCAAAGGAAACAACCAATGCCAGAAAAAAACGTCTGAAGGGTATGGAGCGAGAAGAGTCCGTGAGCTCATTGCTAATGCAGCGAGTAACGGCACTTGAATCCATCCAACACGCCAAATCAAAACTGGCTGAACTCAAGCAGGAACGAGTAGAACTGAAGAAAAATAAAAAGCCCCATTAATGGGGCTTTTTTTTGGCTATCAATCTTTATCTGAACGCATAAGCAAAATCGCTTTAATGATCAGAATGAACAGCGCTACCACTATGCAGACTATTCCGATACCCAGTATAAACACAGCTTTTACAATATTAGTGTCAGTTGTAGGCCCAAAAAGTAACGCACCTAAACCCAAAAATATCGCACCAACCGCGATGTCAATTAGTAAGCCGTGGGCGAACACTATCAACATCTTTTTGACGAGCCGAGGCCCATCACGTTGCTTCGCTTTCATAGCGACCTCCTTACGTTTAACGGGCAGCTCGAAAGCGCCCTTTTTTTTTCAAAATTACGTTGGTCCACAACTATCACCAAATGCACCAGCTGGTAATTCCCAGTTGTCTACAATGATGTCATGAGCGAACGTACCTCTATTCATGGCTATTTCTAACCACTTTTTATCTACCTGATAAGGTTTACCCTTAGCAGCAACTTCCGCTAACGGAATTTGAACAACCTCTTTTTCGCTGTTGCGTGAAAAGTGAATTGTCTTACCGTATTTAGCTTCGACCGCTTCAATATTCTCAAACCGATTCGGCATGAACGTTTGAATGGTTGCTAACTGGTTTGGACTGGCAAAGATGCAAATAAGGCATGAGCATCGACCGAACCCCAAAACATATGCAGGATGAGGCAAAATGCGGTATTTCTTCATAAGATCCCACACTCGCTCTTCTTCCCAATTTTGTATGATTCGATAGTGATCCACGAAACGCTTTTTGTTGCGTTTAATATCGAAAATCACTTTACCATCGCGCCCTATTCGTTTTTGGCCCTGTGCGTCCTTCTGAGCAACTTTCGTCGCTGAGCTGGCATGTGGTTCAAAACTAGCGTAACGAGCCCTGCTGGGCGATTCTTCAGCGCGTTCACCCGTTAAAACTAAGGTGCGCTTTCCTTCAAATCGCTTTTGATGACTAATTACCTTTTTCCCCACGTCCACCTTGAGATATGCTGAACACCAACGCACTCTAAGGTCTGCACTCAGGGCTGGGAACTGTTTACGGGTTCCTAACTTATCAGAATCACCGCCGACCTTTTTGGTTTCACCTTCCGGAGTTTCAAAAAGAACAGCCGCCGTAGGCGCATTATCCCTTTCCATTTCCCGAAGAAAACCACCTTCCTTCCATGAAAAATACAACTTAACGCCCAATGCTTTGCACAGCGCTTTGCAATATTCTTCAGTACAAGGCCAGTCCATAAACTCAGGACCTTCACCATCGATTAAATGGTGATGACATTCAATTTTATCCCTGGGTATGCCTTGCTCTATGAGCTCAAGCAAACACGCGACCGAATCTTTGCCACCACTTAGAAAAACGACATAAATATCATAAGCTTGGAGGTCTACACCGTCAGTTTTCTCAATCAAATAATCAAGATCAAGACTATACGCATTTCCAGATACGAACCTTATAGGCTCTTCACATTGAAGTGCTTCCATATTTTTCCTCTTTACGTGTTGAAGGCAGCTCGTAAGCGCCTGTTTTTTTTGTAAGCTAATAAGCTAGTTACATTTAAGATACTACCGTATTTCACGCAAAAAAAAAGCGCCCCGAAGGACGCCTTTATTTTTACGCTGCTAAACCGTGTCGGCTTACCGCTTCTTTCATACTCTCGGATAAATCAAGTTCAGCTACTTGTCGCAAGTAGGCTGCTGTCACTTTGACGCTATCGACCGTCTTAACCATTCGCCCAGCTACAACACAACGGTTATTCCAGTGTGATGCATCTTTGGCTGTCGGAACGCTCGCAATTTTGTCAATTGCCTCCTTAACAGTTTCTTCATCGCTTTCGCACATACCCGATAAGGCAAGCGCTACTGACTCCAAAAATACTGCGTGACCGGCCACATTATAATTTCTCAATTCTTCTGAACTGATCTCATTATTAATGACCTTTTGCCACAGTCGGATTTTTCCGGTCAATTCAGTTAGCACCAAGTCGAAAAACTGATTCATTGAATCCAATTTTTCATCATCGATGTTAATGAAAGACTTTTCTTTGGCGTTGAGAAGCTTTTCAACAAACTTCTTCCAATGCACCAGTGACCATACCTTTTCAGATTTACCACCAATTGTTGTTTGCTCCTTATCAACCAACTCGTTTATTTCTGGATGACGCTCTAAAGCGTCCAGAACGAATTTATTGAAGGGGTTACGCAAATCATACAGCGCATTTATCGCAGCGCTTGGCTTTGACAGGTTTGCATTCAAATCAGCGAAAATTTGCTTTGACCGCTCAAGTCCTTCATCATAATAAAACGTCACAGGCACGGTTTCGTCCCCTAGAGTTTTATCATATTTCATAAAGAATTCAGCAGCTTGGCGTCGATGCTGCCCATCATTTATAAGGAGCTTTGCAGTCAAAGGTATACGAATAACACCTAAACGATCTGCAAGTCCATTTACATTTAATGGGTCAAATACCATCGCTTCATTTACGCTAACAGTCAAACACGGAAGCACATAATCTTCACGATTATCGACTACGTATTGACCTATTTCATTGGCATGCTTAATGTTGACTTTTCGTTGAGCTCGAAGCTCTGCCGGAAGACTCTCATCTGCAAACGTGAAAAACTTAACCAGATACTTAAATGGCACCTGGGCAATGTAAAATTCCTTTTTCGCCTGGATGCCTTTTACAGCAGGGAACGAATAGGTCATTTCACTCGCAGCACTTTCAAAGCTTGAAACGATACTAGCTCGCTTGGCTTCTTCCTCTGCTTTTTGCTGAATACGCTTTTCATTTTCTTCAATGAGTTTTTGCGCGGGTTCTGAAAACTTATCGCACCACTCATCAAACTCCATATCGCGATTGTACTCATCAAGTGGGACCAGGTATTTACACGCCTCTTCAGCGCTTTCGCCTGTTTTCATTTTTTCCATGATGTCTGCACACTTTCGTACTTCGCGTTGGCGGTTACATTTGATATAAGCATTCCATACCAACTCTACAGGCTTATCACCCACTTCCAACTTTTCATCAGTAGTAAGTTCAAAAGCCATTTGCGAAGGGCTTGAATCACCTTTGCTGGCTTTAGATGCGGCACGATCTGCGGTGAATGCGTCCTTATGACGGCTTTTAATTTCACCAAAGTCATAACCACACTTTGCCAGGTCAGCATTGAAATCAGTAACACATACACGATAGAACATAGTAACACTCATAATATTTCCTCTTTACGTATTGAAGGCAGCTCGAAAGCGCCTGTTTTTTTTGTGGCCGGAGGCCGGTTAACCATTCCACTATATCAAATTTTGGACATAAAAAAAGCTTCCTGTTGGGAAGCTTAATTATTCACTAGAGCGAATCGATTAGACGGTTAACGTCCAGTTCAAATTCATCTTTATCCGGCATCACTGCTAATTCGTTCGCTTGGGTATCTCTCTCAACAATCCCCCAAAAGCAATCAGCCAAACTATCGTAAAGCTCATGCGTCCTGATATCACAAACATCAATATCAAAGTCAATCATGACCTTATAAATGAGGTTTGAATAAGGGTATAAATCTAATAAGAAAACATCTTCACCAACCCCAATAACATCACCTATCGATAATTCTTTTTCACTCAGGTCTTTTAGTAACTCTGTAGCAAAGTAAAAGTGTACAAGGGCTTTTGTTGCATTTTTAGTATTCATAAGTTTCCTCTTTACGTGTTGAAGGCAGCTCGAAAGCGCCTGTTTTATTTGTGGCCGGAGCCAAATATACCTTGTGACTATATCAAATTTGGGTCATAAAAAAAGCTTCCTAATGGAAGCTTTTTATCTATTTAAAATCTAAACTTCAGACGAACCAACCCAGCAATTGTCCTTTTTATCTCCCAAATATGCATCCCACCCAAATTGCAGGGTTTCATAATCGGTCGTTAAGGATTCGCTGACGTGTTCCAGTGCGTCATAGGTCCACCCTTCATAGGGTGAATTTTGTCTAACCACCAAGTTACCGTCCAAATCATAAAGATACAAATCTTTACATCTGTTACCTTCCAGTAGACAAGGTTCTAGCTCATTAATAGGTCGTGCAACAATCATATTTTCCTCTTTACGTGTTGAAGACAGCTCATAGAGCGCCTGTTTTTTTGTGGCTATGAAGCCAAATAGACATCTTAAATATACCAGCGCTATTCGCATAAAAAAAGCGCCTTAATAGGCGCTTTCTGTTATATACACGTCACTACCTTGCAATAGAGCCTGAGTACAATCATTAGTATACGGTAAATCATCATCCCGACGAAAGAAGGAGCCCATTTTGTACGGATTATATGTAATCGCACATTCAGTTCCATCTAGCGTCTGAACCACTTCTGACGCATCAACGATGACACCTTGGCAAAAAGCGTGGACGTTCTTACGCTTATCCCTCAATACACGTAGCCTAGATTTCTCAGAAACTACCAACTGGCAATTTTCGAGCAATACCGAGCGAGCATAACCAATCACTTTACCTTTATCTTCACCTTCCATAGCCAGAATTGAATAGAATTCCGGCTTGTTTAAATTTCGATAAACCCTAACTCTCATTAGGCGGCGGCAAATACGATCAGCTTTACCCACTTTTGATTCAAACTGCCCATCTTTAAACAGTGAATTGCGTAAACACTTTGGTTTAATGTTTGATACTGCAAAATCACCTAGAGGCAAATCCATAGTTGCTTGAAACATAATGCGCTCCTATACCATGTTAGGCAGCAGCGCTGCGATCTTCCCATTTAATACCATGCCCCTGTGCTACCAAGTTGTTCAACCAGCTATGCAAAAATGAGTTTTGCATCTTTTTGGTTTTCACATTAACTTTTCCAGGAAGGGGGTATACCACCTCGTACATTGGAGGAAGACTCATTTCAAATGAATAAGCTTCAACCATCTTAGTATCAGGGTAATAAAGGATTTCCATAATTGGGTCTGAGCATAAATCACCACTTTGAACAAAGTAGTGTGCAATTGAAAAACCAATACACTTCTGGTCGTTAAAACCATCAGTGAGTTCATTGCGCTCAACTACTAAGTCCATCACACCAGAAGAGATACTTTTACGGTATAAAGGAACCGTATTGTCTTCCAGAATAATTCCAAGTTTAACCATTAGATCGTAGTTTTTCTCAAATACAGTTTTCATAATATTTCCTCTTTACGTATTGAAGGCAGCTCGAAAGCGCCTGTTTTGATTTTGGCCGATGGCCGATAAATAAATTTATATGTCTGCGCTTAATATAAAAGAAAGCGTAGGAAATCTTCTTTGTTATAAAATCCCATTCTCACTAAAAGAAAAGCATCCCTCAAAACCCACAACTATATGATCTAAAACATCAATATCAACAAGTTTTAAGGCACTTACCAACTTATTAGTTATCGCCTTATCTGCGGCTGATGGTTGAGTCATCCCTGAAGGATGGTTGTGATAGAAAATCACACTGTTTGCACCTAAAAAAAGCGCCTCTTTTACAACTTCGCGTGGGTACACAGAAGCTGCATTAATAGTCCCTCTAAAAAGCTGCTTAGATTCAATTATTTGATTTTGATTTGTCAAAAAAACAACGCCAAAAATCTCATAATCCAGATCTGAAAGAAGGCACTGTAAGTGCATCTTTATATCGCAGGAGCTAGTTATAAATTGGCCTTTTTGAAGCTTTTTCTTAGATAAAATGTTAGCAAACTCTATAATCTCAAGCTCATTAACAGAACCAGTAAGCGTATAATCACAAGAATTTTCACATACATTAAATTTAACTGACATATTAAGTCCTCTTTACGTGTTGAAGGCAGCTCGAAAGCGCCTGTTTTTTTTGTGGCTAGAAGCCAATAATCACATTCAGTATATATAGCATTTATCACTAAGTCATCTTTGAATAATAAAAAAACCCCGACAATGCGGGGCTTTCGTTATAGTATGAAGTCCAGTTCAGTTTGTGACGTATTATTCGTCAATTCAACCACTCTATCCTTGATTTTCTTCGGCACAGAAAGTCGAAGAACAGCTTCGTCCACAGGAATGCCGGTTGTGGTCCTGAGCGAAAACAGGGCTTGAGCTCGTTTCGCATCACGGTTCAATCGGTCAATACTTCCTTTAGCTATACGGACAACGCCACTTTCAAGTAAGTGCTTCAGCATAACAGTAGGGCATTTGTTTTTTAAATAACCCCCTTCAACCAAATCGGGATAAAAAGAGTCTACAAACATCATCGCCTTACTATTTTCTGTTACAACCTCAAAACAGCTGTTTTCATCGTATTTGACAACTTGATGTTTGATACCGTTACGGTAATAAACTCTCGCTAAATGCTTGTACTCACCGTACAAACCTTCATCATCAAGCCCAATACTGTTGTCTTTATTCATATAATCTTCAAGCGGAAAGTACATATAAACAGGACTGAATGCAGCCTCTATCTTTTCCGTGTGAGGGATGGGGTAACGCATACCATCCTCAACAATTTCGTGCCATATTTTCAGTGCCATACCAGGTTCAGGCTCCCCACCTTCTCTTGACCAGTGATACTGAATTGCAAGCAATTCACGATAGTCAATTAAGTCAATGGGGTGATAACCATGCTGGTCAAAGGCGTCTTGCTGAATTGTCAGCACATATCGCAAGAGATCCATCCGATACTCCATAGAATACTGGTTGATTCCAACTTTAATAAAACCGTCCCTCATTTCCCTTCCCAGTAATGACCGCTTGTTATAGTCAAACAAGGTATTGATCATATAGGTACGAAGGTCATTAAGAGGCTTCATAAAACCATATGTTTTAGGCGATACAGCTAGTTGCGCCTCTAAACTACGGTCAGTTGGATTCATTGCACATAGTACACAACCAAAACGAGCGCCACATTCCTTGTTGTTTTGAATACCAGCAAACAGATCACAGGTCCCACCGTTACCGGCGCTGTAGTGCCGTTTCATAGCATCAAAACGGTCTGAATAGCTATCAATTTCACATTCATCAACAACCTTAAAAAGCTGCCAAACATCGTTTAATGACCAATCCTTGATGATGGCTTGCGTCCACCCAAGGCCTGTAGCCACGACCTTTGTAGCTGATTCATTTCTTTTTTTCAGGTTCATAGCCCTTACTTTTGATTCGCTATCCCTAGCGCCTGATATAGAAACAATCTTAGTGGTTTGATGTTTTTGCTGAAGTGATTTAAGAAAGCGCTCCATTGGCTTAACCTTCCAGTCCACAAACTACTGTTACATTTAAAATCTGAAGAAAGTCTGGAAAGCTACGTTTTACATAACCTAGAATGCTTTTTCAGAAAAAGTGAAAAATTGCAAAGAAATTTGGACTTTTCTGAGGTCTGGAAAATGGTTTT
>NZ_JANIGJ010000014.1:0-86891 GCF_024518735.1 Pseudoalteromonas agarivorans | reverse complement strand
GCCACACTTTCCTCCTTTCTGAAATAAAAAAGCCAACTAACTTTAAGGTAAGTATAGTTGGCTTTTGAATTATTCCAGATTTTTTAAAAGTGTATTGGTATGTTTTCTACACTAGCCTGTCATAGTAACAAACTCTTCTGAGCCTGTAGGGTGCAGAGCAACAACGGCATCAAAATCAGCTTTAGTTGCGCCCATTTTCATAGCAACCGCAAAGCCTTGAATCATTTCGTCAACGGCAAAACCAATGCCGTGTAAGCCAACTACTTTTTCTTCAGGGCCTACGCATACAAGCTTCATTGCACACGGTTGGCGGTGTTGTGTAACGGCTGTGTACATAGCGGCAAAGCCCGACTTGTACACTTTTACGTTTTCTTCACCGTGGCGAGCAATAGCTTCTTGCTCGGTTTCACCAATAGTACCAATAGGTGGGTGGCTAAATACCACGGTAGGTACAAGACTGTAATCCATTTTTAAATCATCAGGTAGGTCTTTATTAAATAAACGCTCTGATAGGGTGCGGCCGGCTTTAACAGCGACAGGCGTAAGTTCTATACCGTGCTCAATAATATCGCCTACAGCATAAATACCAGGTACGTTTGTATTTTGATATTCATCTACTTTTACATAACCAGAGCTATTTAGTTCAACCCCTGCTGCTGCAATGTTAATTACATCGGTGCTTGGCTCGCGGCCAATAGCCCAAATTACTTGGTCAACATTTTGGCTGTAACCATTTTCAAAATGAATGGTTAAGCTACCATCGCTTTCTTTAACAATTTCTTTAGGCGAGCATTCGGTATGCAGTGTTGGGCCTTCTTTTTTCATGATCTCTACCAGGGTTTCAACCAGTAGCGTATCAAAATTACGAAGCGGCGCGTGTCTGCGTACAAATAAATGAGTTTCTGTGCCTAAACCATGCAGTACACCGGCAAGTTCTACAGCAATGTAGCCTGCGCCAATTACCGCTACTCGCTTTGGCTGCTCTGTTAATTCAAAAAAGCCATTTGAGTCTATACCGTACTCAGCACCTGGGATATTAGGAGTATGCGGACGTCCACCTACTGCAATCAAAATATGGTCAGCCGTGTAATGCTCGCCGTTTACTTCTACGGTTTTGCTATCAACAAATTTAGCAAAACCATTAATTACGGTTACGCCATTGTTAGCTAAACCGTTGTCGTATCCTTTGTGAATGCGACCAATGTACGCTTCGCGGCTCTCAACGAGTTTGCTCCAGTTAAAGTCTTTTACTTCTACGTTAAAGCCGTAATCAGGTGCATATAAGTTAATTGCTTCAGCAACTTGTGCGCCATGCCACATTACTTTTTTAGGCACACAGCCTACATTAACACAGGTGCCGCCCATGTGTTTTGCTTCGATAAGCGCTACTTTAGCGCCACGCATTGCCGCACGGTTAGCAGAGGCAATACCGCCACTACCACCACCAATCGCAATGTAATCAAAATGCTGAGCCATGTTTTATCCTCAAAAAATATATTTAACTATAATGTGCCGATGATAGCATATGCTAAGTGCAAGTCACCCAGCGCGGCGCGCTAAAAAGCTGATAAATACAACAAACGAAATTGTTTATTATGCCGATCAGTTTCATCCTAAGCTATATTAGACCCATTAATGGAGGCTTGTATTTCACCGTTTTGCCCCAACTTCAAATTCATAGTCAATTAAATTGAGAAAATTCATGAGCGAAGCACAAATAAATCCACTCATTGGCCTAGAAGGCTTACCCCCGTTTTCAAAAATAAAGCCAGAGTACGTAGTACCGGCACTAAAGCACGGTATAGAGCAATGTCGTAAAGCCATAGATGACGTGTTAGAAAAAGGCTCGTTTACATGGAACGATTTAGTATTACCCCTTGAAGAAGCCGACGATAAACTCTCGCGTATGTTTTCACCGGTATCGCACCTTAATTCAGTCATGAATAACGACGAGCTGCGTGAAGCCTACGAGCAATGTTTACCACTTATATCTGAGTACTCAACATTTGTCGGGCAGCATCAAGGCCTGTACGAAGCGTATAATGCGCTTTATAACAGCGATGAATTTAAAACACTCAGCACTGCGCAGCAAAAAACCATCACCAACGCCCTACGTGATTTTAAACTTTCAGGCATTGCATTATCAGCAGAAGATCAAAAGCGCTACGGCGAAATTAGCACGCGTTTATCTGAACTTGCCTCTAAATTTGGCAACAACGTAATGGATGCAACGCTTGCATGGCATAAACACATTACCGATGAAAGCCAATTGGCAGGCTTACCAGAGTCGGCATTAGCGCTTGCTAGCGAAACAGCTAAAAGCAAAGGTTTAGACGGCTGGGTATTTACGCTTGATTTTCCGTCTTACTTACCGGTAATGACCTATGCAGATAACCGCGAACTGCGCAAAGAAACCTACACAGCATTTTGTACGCGCGCTTCAGATCAAGGCCCTAATGCGGGTGAGTTTGATAACTCAGCCATTATGAAAGAAGAGCTTGCACTACGCCATGAGCTATCGCAGCTATTAGGGTTTAATAACTACGCTGAAAAATCATTAGCAACTAAAATGGCCGAGTCGTCAGCGCAAGTTTTCTCATTTTTAGAAGATTTAGCCGCTAAGTCTAAGCCTCAAGCAGAGCAAGAAGTGGCAGAGCTAAAAGCCTATGCTGAGCAACACCATGGTATTACTGAGCTTCAAGCATGGGATTTTGGTTACTACAGCGAAAAGCTCAAGCAAGAAAAATACGCAATTTCAGATGAAGTACTGCGCCCTTATTTCCCTGCTGATAAAGTACTTAGCGGTTTATTTGAAACCGTTAACCGCCTTTTTGGTATTAAGGTAAAAGAAGTAAGCGACTTTGATAGCTACCACAGCGATGTTCGCTTTTTTGAAATTTTTGATAGCAATAACACATTGCGCGGTCGTTTTTATCTTGATTTATATGCACGCGAACGCAAACGTGGCGGCGCGTGGATGGATGACTGTATGGGTCGTAAAGTGCGCGCCAGCGGCGAATTGCAAACACCCGTGGCATACTTAGTGTGTAACTTTAATAAAGCGGTAGGCGACAAACCGGCGCTATTTACACATGACGAAGTAACCACGCTTTTCCACGAATTTGGCCATGGTATACACCACATGCTTACCCAAGTTGATGCTGCTCCTGTTGCTGGTATTAACGGCGTTGCATGGGATGCCGTAGAACTACCAAGCCAATTTTTAGAAAACTGGTGTTACGATGAAGAAGCGCTGAGCTTTATTTCAGGCCACTTTGAAAGTGGTGAGTCATTACCAAAAGAGCTACTTGATAAGCTACTGGCTGCTAAAAACTATAATTCTGGCATGCAAATGCTGCGTCAGATTGAGTTTTCGTTGTTCGATTTTAGAATCCACCACGACTACCAGGCAAACCAAGAGTGCCAAATTCAAGCGATTTTAAACGATGTACGTAGCCGCACGTCGGTGGTTAACCCGCCTGAGTTTAATCGTTTTCAACATGGCTTTAGTCATATTTTTGCAGGTGGCTACAGCGCCGGTTACTACTCGTACAAATGGGCTGAGGTACTCTCTGCCGATGCATTTTCTAAATTTGAAGAAGACGGTATTTTTAACGCCGAAACAGGTAAAGCCTTCTTAGAAAATATTTTAGAAAAAGGCGGCAGTGAAGAACCTATGGAGTTATTTAAAAAGTTCCGTGGTCGCGAGCCAAATGTTGATGCGCTACTGCGTCACAGTGGTATAGCTGCATAAACAACTACTTAACCTTATAAAGCGCCTATATGGCGCTTTTTTTATGTTTTTTAATATATTGGCCAATTGTTTTTAGTAATTTTAACCTCCCGTACTATGCTTTGTGTATACGCAGCAAAATGGACTAGGGCATGGCAAAGTTGGTACTAACGATTGATGACGATTTGTATGTTCATCGAATTATTGAAGAGGCTTTAGCGGGCTTTTGTAAGCTTATTCACGCTAAAGATGGCGAACAAGGACTTAAGCTAGCCAAAAAGCACACGCCCGACATAATTTTACTTGATATAGAAATGCCCGGTAAGTCCGGCTACCAAGTATGCCAAGCATTAAAAGAAGATGAGTCAACACACGATATACCCGTTATGTTTTTGTCCTCTAAGGTGGAGCTTAACGATAGAGTAAAAGGCTACAGCGTAGGCGCGTCTGACTACATAATAAAACCCTTCAACACCGAAGAGCTAATGGCACGCATTAAAGTGCTTTATGAGTACCGGCAGCAGTGTGAAAAGCTAAAATTTGATGTAGCTAAAGCGCAAGATACCGCCGCAATGGCTTTGGCGGAGTCGGGAGATATGGGGCGTATTGTTAGGTTTGTGGGGCAAAGCTATCACTGTCATAACTTTCAGTCGTTAAGCGAGCACTTACTTGCCTTTTTTAGCCCGTTTAATTTAGACGTGGTTATTGTGTTTTGGTATCAGGGGGGCAGCTATTTTTATAGTTTAGAAAGTGGTGTATGCCCGCTCGAGCAGGAGCTTTTAGAGCAGCACCGTAATGCCAACCGATTTGTGGATATTGGTAACAGCACCATTATTAACTACCCCAAAATATCTTTATTAATTAAGAATATGCCGGCTGATAATCGTGCTTTATACGGCCGTTATAAAGACTTATTCCCGCACATACTCGAAGTGACAAACGAAAAGGTCGTTGCTATGGAAAGAAACGAAAATAGCTTTGAACAAGCCACCCAAATTAGCACTGCTTTGCAAGATATAGTAAAGCAGCTTACCAGCCAAAATGTTGTACAAAACGACTACACAAGGCAGTTTATAGAGCAGCTTCATGAACTTAACTGTGCAATTAAGCAAACACAAGCACACGCCAATCCTGCCGATTTAACTTTATACATGTCGCAATTAGACGAAACTATGCAACTGCTAGTAACCGCAAATAGTGATTTAGCGTTTATAAAGTACCAGCTTAAACAAGTGACCGAGAGCCGCAACGAATTATTGTGCAGCTTACGCTCTAAAGTAGAGGAGGCCAGCTCACATAGTCTTGCGCATCAAAGCGATATAGAGCTATTTTAGTGCTTTAACGCTTGTTATACTGCAGCTGAAATTTTTCGTCGGAGTGTGTAGTGGTTATTCAGTGTGCTTTTAAAGAGTGTCGCCCATATTTAAATGAGCTAGAAACGCGTTTTAACTTAGCCCAATGGGCGCAAAGTTGTAGCGGTTTTACTCTGCATTACGACGATAAGGGCCTTAGCCTTTTAAAAAGCGACGAGCCTAAACTTAGCGCAATAAACGTAGACTTTGTAACAGGTGCTGTTGCTCATAGGCGTAAGTTTGGCGGCGGCAAAGGCCAATCAATCGCAAAAGCGGTAGGGTTAAATAAAGGCGCAACCCCTGTTGTACTTGATGCCACCGCCGGGCTTGGCCGAGATGGCTTTGTGCTAGCGTCACTTGGCTGTAAGGTTATACTGCATGAGCGCCACCCTGTGGTAGCAGCTTTATTATTTGATGGCTTAAAACGCGCTTACGAAGATGCAGAGATTGGTTCTTGGATGCAGCAAAATATGAGCTTAGTGTTTGGCTCAAGCCACACGTTGTTAGAGCAGTGCGAGAGCATGCCCGATGTAGTGTATTTAGATCCTATGTTTCCACACCGAGAAAAATCAGCGTTAGTTAAAAAAGAAATGCGCGTATTTCAGGCATTAGTAGGCGCAGATACCGACGCCGATGACTTACTTGAATTTGCCTACCCACTTGCCAGTAAGCGTGTGGTAGTTAAACGCCCCGATTACGCCCCATTTTTAAACAACCAAACCCCCAGCATGCAAATTAAAACAAAAAAGAACCGTTTTGATGTGTATGTAAAAGCGGCCATGGTTTAACGGCATTTAGCGTGTTGATCGGCTTTAAGGATCTAGGATCTTAGCGCGCTTTTATGTTAGAATTCGCACAATTTTTTGGCATAGTAAAGTAGCACAGCAATGATCTTAGATGATATTCGCATCGTTTTAGTTAATACCTCACACTCTGGCAACATTGGTTCGGCGGCTCGCGCCATGAAAACCATGGGTTTATCAAAACTGTATTTAGTGGACCCTGCTTGTGAAGTAGACAGCCATGCAAGCGCCTTAGCAGCCGGTGCAACCGATGTTTTAGGTAATGCGGTTATTGTTGATACCGTGGCTGATGCGATTGCCGATTGTGCATTAACTATTGGTACGAGTGCTCGTTCACGCACGCTGTCTTGGCCTATGGTTGAGCCACGTGAATGCGGTGAAAAGCTAGTTGCTGAGGCTGTAAACGGTCCTGTAGCGCTTGTATTTGGCCGTGAAAACAGCGGATTAACTAACGAAGAACTACAGCTGTGTAATTACCATGTATGTATTCCTGCAAATCCACAGTACAGCTCGCTTAATTTAGCTATGGCGGTACAAACGCTAAGCTACGAAACGCGTATGGCGTTTTTAAATCAGCAGCCAAAGGTTGAGCAAGCAGACGATGAGACTGCTTACCCAAGCTCAAAACAAACAGAGTTATTTTACGAGCATTTAGAAGAGACGCTCGATAACACCGGTTTTATTATTAAGCAGCATCCAGGTTTAGTAATGACCAAGCTACGCCGTTTGTTTAACCGTGCACGCCCTGAAGAGGCAGAGCTAAATATACTGCGCGGCATTCTTACCTCAATTAATAAATCTATTCCTAAGTAAGGTATAGCGATTGGTTATAAAAACCTGCGGGTAAATAACGAGCTAATACTTGACTAAAACACTCAAGTAATTACAATACACCTAATACTTGACCAAAAAGGTCAGGTATTAAAAATTTGTTAATAGAACAGTGTTCTTTAATCAAATTTTTATCAAGTGATAATACTTGACTATTTTACTCTGGTAATTAAAATTTGCACTCTTTTGTGCGGGGGGCGTTATGAAGTTAACATCAAAAGGCAGATATGCCGTAACAGCTATGCTGGATGTTGCACTACATGCGAGTGTAGGTCCTGTTGCCCTTGCTGATATTTCACAAAGACAAGAAATTTCTTTGTCTTACCTTGAGCAATTATTTGCCCGTTTACGTAAAAATGGCTTAGTGAGCTCGGTTCGTGGTCCTGGCGGCGGTTATTTGCTAGGCCGAGAAGCCGCGGTTATCTCTGTTGGCGATGTAATTAGCGCCGTAGACGAATCGGTAGATGCAACACGTTGCCAAGGTGCCGATACCGGGTGTCAAAGCGGTATGCGTTGTTTAACTCATAACCTATGGTCTGATTTAAGCGCACGTATCGAAGAGTTTTTAAATAATATTACCTTAGCTGAATTGGTGGAAAAATCAGATGTGAAAGAAATCGCATCTCGCCAAGATAACAGCATCAATAATGCAATTAAGCAGTTGGAAAACATTCAAGTAAGCTGTCAACTATAAAAGTTGACCTGCAGCGGAGAGAGAAATGAAGTTACCGATTTATTTAGATTACGCAGCGACCACGCCTGTTGACGAGCGTGTTGCAAAAGAAATGATGCAATGCCTGACAATGGACGGTAATTTTGGTAATCCTGCGTCACGTTCGCACCGTTTTGGTTGGCAAGCTGAAGAAGTAGTTGACCAAGCGCGTACAGACATTGCCGATTTAATTAATGCTGATCCGCGTGAAATTGTTTTCACATCGGGCGCAACAGAATCAAATAACCTTGCAATTAAAGGTGCAGCGCAGTTTTACAAAAAGAAAGGTAAGCACGTTATTACCGCTAAAACCGAGCACAAAGCAGTAATCGATACGTGTCGTGAACTTGAGCGCCAAGGCTTTGAAGTAACCTACATGGACGTTGAAGAAAACGGCCTGTTAGATCTTAAAAAGCTTGAAGAAACTATGCGTGACGACACTATTCTTGTCAGCATTATGCACGTTAATAACGAGCTAGGTGTAATTCAAGATATCAATACTATTGGCGAAATGTGTCGCGAACGTAAAATTATGTTCCACGTAGATGCAGCACAAAGCGCAGGTAAAGTATTAATCGACGTACAACAGCTTAAAGTTGATTTTATGTCGTTCTCAGGCCACAAAGTATATGGCCCTAAAGGTGTTGGCGCACTTTACGTTCGTCGTAAACCACGTGCTCGCCTAGAAGCGCAAATGCACGGTGGCGGCCATGAACGTGGTATGCGCTCAGGTACACTTGCAACTCATCAGCTAGTAGGTATGGGTGCAGCATTTAGAATTGCTAAGCAAGATTTTGAAAAAGATCACGCACACATCAGCGCATTACGTAAACGCCTAATTGACGGCATTATGGCTGATATGGACGAAGTATACTTTAACGGCGCACAAGACCAATCAGTACCAGGTATTGTAAACATCAGCTTCAACTTTGTTGAAGGTGAGTCGTTACTTATGGCAGTAAAAGACATCGCGGTATCATCAGGGTCTGCGTGTACATCAGCAAGCTTAGAGCCTTCATATGTACTACGCGCACTTGGCCGTAACGACGAACTAGCACACAGCTCAATTCGTTTTAGTATTGGCCGTTTTACTACCGAAGAAGAAATTGATTACACCGTTGAATTAATGAAAAACTCTATCGGTCGCCTACGCGAGATGTCTCCTTTATGGGAAATGCATCAAGAAGGTGTTGATTTAGATTCAGTTGAATGGGCTCACCACTAATACGAGTGAGCACCTACCGTAGCAGGTAATGAGGATAGAATTATGGCTTATAGTGATAAAGTAATCGACCACGTAGAAAACCCACGTAACGTTGGTGTTTTAGACAAAAATGATCCGTCAGTGGCAACGGGTATGGTTGGCGCACCAGCATGTGGTGACGTAATGAAATTGCAAATTAAAGTATCGTCTGAAGGCGTTATTGAAGATGCAAAATTTAAAACATACGGTTGCGGCAGTGCAATTGCTTCATCATCACTTGTAACAGAGTGGGTGAAAGGCAAAACACTAGACGAAGCATCAACTATTAAAAACACTGATATCAGTGCAGAGCTTGAATTACCACCAGTGAAAATTCACTGTTCAATTTTAGCTGAAGATGCAATTCAAGCAGCAATTGCTGATTACAAAAGCAAACAAGCGAAGTAAGAGAAATTCATGGCAGTGACATTGACAGATGCGGCAGCAAACCGCGTACAATCATTTTTAGCAAACCGCGGTAAAGGTTTAGGCCTGCGCGTTGGCATTAAAACGACGGGCTGTTCAGGTCTTGCTTATGTACTCGAGTTTGTTGATGAGCTTAACGAAGACGATGAAACCTTTCAAGCTAAAGGCGTTACTTTAATTGTTGACGCTAAAAGCTTGGTTTACATTGACGGCACTGAGCTTGACTACACCAAAGAAGGCTTAAATGAAGGGTTTAAATTTAATAACCCTAACCAAGCCGACGAGTGTGGTTGTGGCGAAAGCTTTACTGTTTAAGCTCAGCTACCTTTGTAGTATTTTTAAGCCCTGCCAGTAATTGTAGGGCTTTGTTATTTGTGAAATTTGTATTTCTAAATTTTATTGGTTGAAGCTATGCGTTACTTTGAGTTATTTGCAATACCAGTTGATTACAACATTGACTTGGCAACAATAAATAAGCATTACCTAGAGCTGCAGCGCGCAGTGCATCCCGATCGCCACGCTAATGCGAGCAGCCGTGATAAGTTAATGGCCGTACAAAGTACCGCTGAAATTAACGATGCGCTACAAACGCTAAAACACCCAGTAAAACGAGCTGAATATATGCTCAGCGAACTAGGTGTTGATATTCGAGCTGAGCAACAAACACTGCAAGATCCAATGTTCTTAATGCAGCAAATGGAACTGCGTGAAGAGCTAGAAGAGCTCGCTTCAGCAAATAATCCTGAGGCTGCTATCGCCAATTTTGAATCACAAATAAAGCAATTAAAAATCCAATACAGTAATGAACTTGCCGAGCAACTTGCAAGTAACGACGAGGCGCAATATCAACAAGCTGCTGACAACATTCGCAAATTAAAGTTTGTATATAAATTAGAAGACGAACTTGAGCGTATTGAAGACAGTTTATTTGACGATTAATTACTTGCTGTAAAGCGAGCAACACGAGTTTAAAGAGCATTATGGCATTATTGCAAATTGCTGAGCCGGGGCAGAGCGCGGCACCACATGAACACAAATTAGCAATAGGTATTGACCTAGGTACCACTAATTCATTGGTTGCAACGGTACAAAGTGGCGAAGCCCGCACATTAACAGATGACCTTGGTGCAGCCATGTTGCCATCGGTTGTGCGTTACCAAGCTGGCGGCATCACGGTAGGCACCGATGCTGCACAAGCTGCAACACAAGACCCAGCCAATACCCTTATTTCAGTTAAGCGTTTTTTAGGTAAAACCCAAGCCGAAATAGAGCAAAGCTACGGCCAATTACCGTACCAGTTTTGTGAAGATAACGGCTCACTTGCCATTCAAACCGATGCCGGAAAAATCAGCCCTGTTAAAGCCTCTAGCCATATTTTAGCGGCACTTAAAGCGCGTGCAGAGCAAAGCTTTGGTAATCAAGAGATTTTAGGTGCAGTAATTACTGTGCCTGCGTACTTTGATGACGCACAGCGCCAAAGCACTAAAGATGCAGCCGAACTTGCTGGCATTAACGTATTACGTTTATTAAACGAGCCAACCGCTGCGGCAGTCGCTTACGGGTTAGACTCGGGCCAAGAAGGTATCATTGCTGTTTACGATTTAGGCGGCGGCACCTTTGATATTTCTATACTTCGCTTACACCAAGGTGTGTTTGAAGTAATGGCAACTGGCGGTGATTCAAGCTTAGGTGGCGATGATTTCGATTCGTTATTAGTCGATTACTTTAAGCAACAAACTGGTATTTTGGCATTATCGCCTTCTGTGCTTCGCTTATTTATTAATAAAGCAAAAGCCTGTAAAGAAGCGCTAAGCCAGTACGCAAAAGTAAATGTAGTGCTTGAATTTGACGAGCAAAAACACACCGTAGAAGTGACACGCGAAACCTTTGACGAGCTGGCTATGCCACTTGTTAAAAAAACACTTCGTTCGTGTCGTCGTGCAGTAAAAGATGCCGGCATCGAAAACGAAGAAGTGCTGCAAGTTGTAATGGTAGGTGGTTCAACTCGCATGCCACTGGTTCGCAGCCAAGTTGAAGGTTTTTTTGAAAAAGAGCCGCTAACATCAATCGACCCAGATCGTGTTGTTGCACTAGGTGCTGCATTACAAGCTGATGTATTAGTAGGTAATAAGCCCGATTCTGACATGCTATTACTTGATGTATTGCCACTGTCACTTGGCCTTGAAACGATGGGTGGGTTAGTAGAAAAAATAATCCCGCGTAATACCACTATTCCTGTTGCTCGTGCGCAAGAATTTACTACCTTTAAAGACGGCCAAACGGCAATGTCTTTACATGTGCTACAAGGTGAACGCGAACTAGTTGACGATTGCCGCTCGCTGGCTAAATTTAGCTTAAAAGGCATACCGGCTATGGCAGCAGGCGCTGCACATATTCGTGTTACCTTTAAAGTGGATGCCGATGGCTTGTTAAGTGTATCAGCAATGGAAAAATCAACGGGTGTGCAAGCTGAAATCCAAGTTAAACCATCGTTTGGCTTATCTGATGACCAAGTAGCTAACATGCTCAAAGAGTCAATGAGCAACGCTAAAGGTGACATGCAAGCACGTATGCTTAAAGAGCAACAAGTAGAAGCGCTACGTGTTATAGAAGCACTAGAGGCGTCACTTGCTAGCGACGGTGACTTGCTCGACGATATTCAACTTGCTAATTTAAAAGCTGAAATAAGCGAGCTTGCTAAAGTGCGCGAGACCGCACAGCAACCAGGTGAAATTAAAGCCGCAATTGAAAAAGTAGATAACGCTAGCAGCGATTTTGCCTCGCGCAGAATGGATGCATCAATTAAAAAGGCCCTTACAGGGCAGTCAGTAGACAACGTTTAAAGAGGTTAGAATGCCACAAATTATTTTTCTTCCCCATCCGGAATTATGTCCTGACGGTGCAGCACTTGAAGCGCCTGCGGGCGAAACAGTCCTTGATGTGGCCCTTAAAAACGGCATTAGCATTCCACACGCATGTGAAAAATCGTGTGCATGTACTACATGCCATTTAGTGATCCGCGAAGGCTTTGACTCACTAGACGAAAGCGATGAGCTAGAAGACGACATGCTAGATAAAGCTTGGGGCTTAGAGTCAGAATCTCGCTTAGGATGCCAAGCAGTTATTAGAGATGAAGACTTAGTGGTTGAAATACCTAAGTACAATCTCAATATCGTTAATGAAGAGCACTAGTTTTTAATTAACGAGAATTTTTTAAAAGCCGCTGTTTTTTACAGCGGCTTTTTTGTTTAAGAGATTGTATAAGCACGTAGCAGCGACTTTATGTCGCGTTTTTAAATGAATGATCACGTAATCATAATCGCGGGGTAAACCCGCTGCTACATCTTACACCGTAGCAGCGACTTTATGTCGCGTTTTTAAAATAGGCCTAGATCTAAAGTGATCACGTTTTACAGGTCGAATTACAGTCAAGGAATTATCGCTTTTGGCTAAACCCGCTGCTACGCGTTTTACCTAACCCATAAAACTATTTCGGAGGTCTATTTTGAGTAATCTAATTTTTTGTGACTCGTTTATTAATGGTGAATTTTATAAAACCAATAAACGTTTTAGCGTTGACGACCCCGCGACCGAAAAAAGTATTGTTGAAGTAAGTGATATAGACGAGCAAGGCGTTAATAGCGCAATAAAGGCAGCGCAAGGTGCGTTTGTTAAGTTAAAATCAACCAATGCCACTGAGCGAAGTAATACGCTAATGCGTTGGTATGAGCTGATAATAAAACACAAGCAAACGCTTGCTGAGCTAATGACAAAAGAGCAAGGTAAACCGCTTAAAGAGTCGTTAGGTGAAATAGACTATGGCGCTGGGTTTATAAAATGGTTTGCAGAAGAAGCTAAACGCAGTTACGGCGATGTGATCCCCCCAACCGACGATACACATAGATTAACGAGCTTTAAACAACCTGTAGGCGTTGTGGCTGGCATTACTCCTTGGAACTTTCCGGTTGCTATGGTGACACGTAAAGTGGCGCCAGCATACGCTGCAGGCTGTAGCTTTGTGCTAAAACCTTCTGAATATACGCCTTTATGTGCTTTGGCATTGGCATACCTTGCCGATCAAGCTGGGTTTGTAAAAGGGGCTTTTAACGTACTGATTTCGCAAGACGCAAAAACAGTCGGACAAATACTTACAGACTCAGAAGTGGTGCGCAAATTTACTTTTACAGGTTCAACAGGCGTAGGCAAGCAGTTACTTTCTCAGTGTGCGGGTACGATTAAACGTACCTCCATGGAACTTGGCGGAAACGCCCCCTTTATTATTTTTGATAACGCCGATATAGACGAAGCAATCGACGGCCTCATGGCGGCTAAGTTTAGAAACAGTGGCCAAGCATGTGTAGCCGCAAACCGCATTTTTATTCAGCGCAGTATTTTAGATGAAGTGCTGAGTAAAATTACGCCTAAAGTAGCCGCATTAAAAGTAGCCAATGGGTTTGAAGAGGACGTAGACATTGGCCCCCTTATTTACCCAAAAGCGAAAGAAAAAGTGCAGCAGCTTGTGCAAGATGCACTTGATAAAGGCGCAGACCTAATAGGGGATAACGGCGACTTAGGTGGCAGCTTTCAAAATCCGCTTATTGTTACTAACGTAACGACCGAAATGGATATATACCACGAAGAAGTATTTGGCCCGGTATTAACTGTTATTCCTTTTGATGAGGAAAGCGAAGTACTAGCCCTTGCTAACGATGTTCCATATGGCTTAGCGGCTTATTTTTACAGTCAAAATATCAAGCAGATTTATCGTATTAGCGAAGGGCTTGAGTTTGGCATGGTTGGTGTTAACGAAGGGGTTATATCTAACCCTGTGGCACCGTTTGGTGGAGTTAAGCAATCAGGCTTAGGCCGAGAAGGGGGCCATCAAGGACTTGATGAATACCTTGAAGAAAAATATGTGTGTATCAAAGTTTAAAAAATGATGACACCATAAACTATGAAAAATTGGTTACCCAGCACGGCTTAGGTTATTAATACCAATTTGCTTAATTAAGTGATCAATTTGGGGATGGCAAAACGTGTTGATAGCTAGGCAAAAAATTCGCTATTTAGTTGTTCTTGGCAATTGCGCCTGCATTGCTCTACCTTGTGCATCCATGCAGTCGTAAATGAGCTTTTTTTAACGCCGGTAGCGGCACGTTTAGCCCCATAAAATGATTAAATATTATTGCGGAATTGGTACAGGTTTATAACTACAGGTTACCTTTTTATTGCTAGATATAGGCCTAAGTGCTACATTTACGGCATAATTTTTGTTTAAAAATAATCAAAAATAAAAAGAATTTCTACTTGTAGAAATAACCCGTGTGTAAATGCCACCGCAAGGTGGCATTTTTTATAGCTTGAGTAAGTTTAGCTGGCTTATTTTATAGGTGAATAGCCCGGTAGGGTGGTTAAATCAACAAAGTCTAATTGCTCTGCAATTGCGTACTCATTTATGTAGTGCTTATACACTTCACTCTCTACAAATACCGCGAATATATCGGCGTCTAAATGGTTGTTCTCTACCATTTTTCCTAAAATAGCTAAACACTCACTCACAGGCTTTGCTTTTTTATAAGGCCTATCTACTGCTGATAAGGCTTCAAAAATGTCTGCAATGGCCATTAGCCTTGCCGGAATCGACATTTGCTCTTTAGTTAATCCTTGCGGGTAGCCTGTACCATCTAGTTTTTCGTGGTGGCCCAATGCATATTCAGACACATTACTTAAATGTTTAGGGAATGGCAGTGTGTCTAAAATATTTTTAGTCACATCCATATGGCGCTTCATAACGTCGCGCTCGCCGAGCGTTAGTGTGCCCCTGCGTATTTGTAAATTCTCTACTTCATCTGCGTTTAGTAACGGGGTATCTTTGCCGTTTATAGTTAAATGATAGTGAGATGCAATGCGGTCAATATTCGCAACATCTTCATCTGATAAAAATTCGCCACCCACATTAACTCTTTGCAAAAACGCGCGATCTAAAGAAAGTTGTTTTAATTCGGTATCGAGTAAGCGCTCAAATTGTAAAACCTCAATTGGCCTATTGAGCTTCATTGCAGAGATAATTTGTTTTTGATAGCTTATTTCTAAATCACGTTTAATAACTTCAAATTTAGCTTCAATGTGTTCAATACGATCAAAAATAGTCTCTAACTTGGTCGACTTTTCCATGATGTGATCGGGGGTCGCTATTTTGCCACAATCATGAAGCCAGCCTGCTATATCTAGCTCATGGCGGTCTGCATCACTCATTAAAAAGTTAGCCAAGGGACCACGGTCAATTTTATGCACAGCATCAGCAAGCATTAAAGTAAGCGCAGGAACTCGCTTACAGTGTCCGCCGGTATGAGGGGACTTTTCGTCGATGGCCATAGCAATGGTTTCTACAAATTTAGAAAATAGCTCTTCCATTCCCTTAATAAGGGTAGAGTTTGTCAGTGATATAGCGCCTAACGATGCAAATGATCGTATCAATGTGACAAGTTCGTCACTATAAGTGATTATATTGTCGTGTTGATCTTTTACGTTGATCAGTTGGATCACACCAATAATATCATCGGTATGATCTTTTAGCGGAATCGTTAACATAGATTGAGTACGATACCCCGTACGCGCATCCATATTACGCGCAGCGCTCATATCAAAGGGTAGGGCCGCGTATACATCCGGAATGTTAATAATCTCACCAGAGTTAACCGCATGAGCGACAATAGCTGTTTCGTTTTCTTTTCCATCTATAAACAAATCTATATTAGGAAAGTCAACGGGCTTCCCTGAAGCTCCCCCTAAATAGAGGTCTAAAGATTTATTAATAACCGTTTCAAACTTTAGCTGCTTGTCATCTGTAATAGAGTAAATAGTCCCTGCGTCAGAGTTAGAAATAGACATAACAACTTGTAGAATTTCTTCAAGAAGTTTACTCGCATCCTTTTCTGTTGTTAGCCTAATACTAATATCAATAAAGTGATGAAGATTTGTTCTATCTTTAATGTACTCAGACATATTATTACTACTTTGTTTTGTGGATAAAGGCGCCATTCCAATCCTGTGCTAAAGTTTGCAAATCGGTATTTTTAATTCGGTTAATAAAAATGTGGTAAACGTGGTCAGTCAATAAGCTAGTTTCACTTAGCTCTTCAAATAACGATAGAGCGAGTTGCCAATTTTTATTATTGTAATGCTGCATAGCAGTGAACGACTTTTTAATTTCAAATAGCTGGCTTTCGCTTATATCAGCTATAAAGTTGACAGGCTCATATAGCTCAGTTGCATTTACTTTACCCACTACCTGTACTTTATCAATTAAGCGAAATGCAATATGTGGACAAGCAAGCATTGTCTCTTCTGTAACCAGAATAGCTACCCCGTAAAATTTGGTCAAGCTTTCTACTCTTGAGCCTAAATTAACTGCATCTCCAAGTACTGTATAGGCTTTTCTGTACACCGAGCCCATATCGCCAACATTCATTTCGCCAGTGCTTATACCCACACCAATGCTAATGGGAGGAAGCTGCTGCTCAGCAAATGCTTTATTAAGGCTTGTAAGGCCTGCTACCATTGCCATTGCTGCTTCAACACCGTGTTTTGCGTGGTCGCTATCTTCAAGTGGGGCATTCCAAAAGGCCATAATCATATCGCCTACGTATTTGTCTATTGTGCCGCTGTGATCAAAAATAACTTTTGTAGTCGCCGATAAGTACAGATTTAAATAATCACTTAATTGATTTGCGCTCATTCCTTCCGACAGCGCAGTAAAACTTCTTATATCAGCAAATAATACGGTCATATTTCGTTTTATACTTTGCTGAGTAAGCTGTTTACGTTGGCGAATTAACTGCTCAATATGGTCAGGCGGTACATACTGATTAAACATCGATTTAATTTTTCGGCTGTGCTTCATTTCTGCTATAGAGCCAATAAAAACAAAGTAGGCTGCTAATAGGGAAATAAGTAACAGCGGCATAAATAGCGGCAGACTAATTTTTTGTACTGACCATAAATAAAAATTAAGCAATATAACTAGCCCAGCCATACTCACTGAAAGTGTGACAATAAAGCGGGCGCTTTTACGAAAACTTAAAAACGATAAGCAACAGCCCACAAAGGTAATTATTAATAATGTTGCCCCTAAAGCCCATGTGGGTTGAGAAGGTAAAATTTCTGGATGGAGTAGCCCTTCAAAAATATTGGCATGCACTTCTACCCCTGGGTATTGTAAACCCACTGGTGTTGCTCTTAAATCAGCTAAACCAATTGCGGATGTACCAATAAATGCTACGCTGCCTTCTAATTGCTGCTCGGTAACTTTTTTGGTTAATACATCTGTGGCAGAGTAATACTGAAAACTTTTAGCACGGCCTTTGTACGGGATATAAATTTGGCCGTACTCATCTGTTTGAATCCAATGCTCATGAAATTTAACCCCTTCAAAAAAAGTCAGGTCGCCTTGGGCACTCGCGCGTGTTTCAACACTGTCCGCTAAGGTATATAAACGTGCTGCCTCAAGTGCTAAAGAAGGGTAGAGCTTATCACCTACTCTATTAACCAGTGCCGCTTTACGGATAAATCCGTCGTTTTCGCTGTGAGCATTGATAAATCCGTTGCCCGTAGCACTATTTTGCAGCATAGGTATATTAACAGTAGCGCCTAAAAACTGGGTTACTTGGGAGTTACTTTGCTCGCTCTTTGGCCATAGTACGCTTGTCTCTGGCAACGGGTTACGCTGTTTGTATGTATCGTTGTTTAATAAAAAACCCAATACGGTATCGTTACTATTGAGTGCTTTAGCAAAGGTGGTATCAGCGTCTACCTGATGTTTAATATCATTTAACGCTACTTTGTATGCACTTAATAAATCAGGGGCTCTAGATTGAATTTGGTTAACAGGGTTTGTTTCCGGTTCAGAAAAAAATATATCAAATGCAATAACTACAACACCGGCCTCTGTGAGTTTATTTACCAGGTCTGCCATTTTTGCCCGGCTCCACGGGAAACGCCCTTGCTCTTGCATCGTTTTTTCATCTATGTCGATAATAACAACGGTTTCGTCGAGCTGACGGGGAGTATCGGGTAAAGTTAGCAATAGCCTAGAGTCGTAAATAATACCTTCGACCCTATTGAGCAGCTTGGCTAATGCGCCACTAGAGAATAATTCTACAGCAGCTATAAGCAGCGTAATGGCTAAGCCTACAAATAGGTGGCGGTAAATTTTAGGAATATAAACGCGAGAAATAACTATTAATCCTTACTTGGCGTAAACTCAAACGTTCGGCCTTCTCTGGCACATTCAATATTAATATGCTCGCCATAATTTGCCTGTAAATGTGTTTCTATTGCGAGTAGCTCGTCATCGGTTCTTGCTGGGTCGTGGCTTATAATCGCTAAATTTTTAATACACGCTTGCATTGCTAATTCAGCTACTTGCTTAAATGTACTATGCCCCCAACCGTGCTTAAGCGTGAGCTCTTCGGTAGTAAATTGTGCATCATGAATTAATAAGTCAGCACCTTTAATAAACTCAGCCCACTGGGTAACTGTGGTTTTAACAACACCGGGTGGGGCCAATTCGTTATCTGTTATATAAGCAATTTTTTTGCCTTCAGCATGTACACAATACGCTGTGCCCCCGCCTGGGTGATTTAACGGCGCGGTAAATACGTTAAAACTATTTAGAGTAAAGTTTTTTTGAGAAGCAAGCTGAGTGTTTAATGTAATGTTTGCAGGTAAGTGTTGGTAGCTAACCGGAAAAAAAGAGCCAGACATTTGCATTAAAATCGCATTTTTAGTTTGCTCGTCTTCAACATCACCTACAACAATGGTTATATCGCGATCGGCTTGGTAAATAGGCTTAAAAAAAGGAAAGCCTTGAATATGATCCCAATGATTATGCGTTAATAAAATTGCAATGGGGGTCGTGTGCTCTATGAGCTTTTCACCTAACTGTGCAATGCCCGTACCTGAGTCGAGTATCAGGCCTTTGCCATTTGTTTGCTCAACATACACACATGAGGTGTTACCACCAAATTGGTGCGTATGTTCACCCGGAGATGGCATTGAGCCTCTTACGCCATAAAATTTAACTTTCATAATTTAGGGCTTAACTCCATCAGGGTAAAAGTTAAACTTAGATAAACTGACATTATTAGAGGCATTATCAAAGCATGTACTGCTAAGTACCACTTGGGTATCTGTTTGTAAAAGCATTGATGTAAACTGATGTGTGCCATCGCATTGATTAGCCTGATAATAACCAAGCGTATTTTCTCCAAATAAGGTGTCGATAGTACCATTAGCTAATATGCGGGCAATCATCCCTTTAGAATCACTCATGCCTGATAAAATTATATTACCTGTAGTATCAATCGCCGCATCGGTAACTTTAGTATCAGAACTTGATGCTAATTGATATTGCCCAACACCACTAGTGGCAAAGCTTGTATCTTCAGTTCCATCTGGTTGTAACTTGATAATCACCGCTTGGTTTGGCGTGGTGCCTTCATTAGCAACTAAATAGAGATTTGCCGCGCTATCGGCGAATATTTTTGCTGCTCTATTACTAATATCTGTCGAAGAGCGGCTATCTGTATAGCTAAATAGCGCGTTAGCATCATCGTCTATTTTCAACATTATTAATTGTGAGTCACTGCCAGATACTTGCTTGCCTGCAATATATATATCTTTATTTGCATCTATATAGAGTGTTTCAAAAAACTCATTTACGCTGCCGTAGTAAGCACCGCTTGTAGCAAAGCTATTTTCTAAATTACCATCGCTTTTTAACATCGTTGCAAACGATCTTGTTACGCTTAAAGCATTAGTCGAAGATCCTACAGCAACAATATAGCCGCTGCTATCTACTGCAACATCTGCAAAGTTAATATTGATATTTAATATATCTACAGTGGTATAAATCCCTTCGCTGGCAAAGCTTTCATCTAGGTAACCGTCCTGGTCTACTTTTGCTATAAAGCCTTCTTCGTTTAAACCGTTTATGAGTGTACCCGCAATAATGATGCTGCCATCGCTAAGCTCTTTTAAAGTAATGGTTTTAAAGGCAACATTAATATTTAGGGCTTTACTACCATCAAGGCTAAAGCTGGTATCAATAATGCCTGCACTGCTATAGCGAGTGAGCACTAGCTTATTATTAGTATTAAGTTGTGCAATAGAGGCACTTAAAAACTTATTGGCTTGCACGCCGTTTTGTAGCTGCAATACATTCATCGATAAGTCGTCTGAGCTAACACTTAAGTCATTTATACTTGTATAGCCATTTATTGCAAAGTCGGTGTTTAAATTTGCATCACTCGTTATTGACGTTACAAAAGGCTCATTAGATGAATCGTTAAATCTGCCTGATAGCCACAGAGTGTCATTTTCATCAATAGTTGATGCATTAGCAGATTGATGACTGATAACGTTAGAGACGATGTTTATGCCTGCATTGCCGTAGCTAGTGTCAAGCGCGCCATCAGATATAGATACTCGCGCCGAAAATAGTTGCTCGTTTTGAGTATCATCAGAGGCTTCCACACCAGTAGTACCTGAGAGGATTAGTTGATTACTCATAGGGGCGTATTGCACACCCGTTATTTGTGCGCCGCCATTAGCAGAACCCGAGTTTTCATCAATATTGTATACGGCGATTCCTTCATCCCCTATATTTTCATCAATATTGCCATTGTTATCAATTGAGATCATTACAGCCTCTTTCTCACCTGAAGAGCGAGTAATATATCCCCCTAAAAAGGCATTAAAGTTAACTGCGTCTACTCCGCCAACTGCAAGTAGCTCATCGTCACCTTCTTCGTCCGATAAATCTAATATAAGCGCATCGCCAGAGTTAAAACTTCCGTTATTGTTGCCATCAGGAATAAGGTATCTGATGGTTGCATCTAAATCACCTTCTTCACCTATGCTGCTTCCCACTACAAGTAAATTAGAGTTACCAAAGTTTTTAATAGCGTGCGATTCATCATCCAGGTTTTGGCCACTTACATCTACTATACCTGGGCTGCCTGATTCATAAGCGAGGGTCGATACATCAAATTTAAGGAATAAACTGTCTTTGTCTGAACCATTTACCGAGTAGCCAACGCCTTGTATTTTATTGTCGGTGAACTCAAGGTCGTTTATTACAGATTCACTAGCCAGTGTTGTACATTTAGTACCGCTGTTAGCGTCGCCAGAGTTAGTACTTATAACGCCTGCAGCACTCATTTTTAATAAGCATGCTTCAGTTTCTGAGCCATTAAAGCTTGAATAACCTATAAATAACTCGCCATTACCAGAGATAATAGCCGTGCCTGTTTCATCTTCACCAAAATCTATCGTTTTAAAGCCGCTGCTATTAAATGCAGTGTTTAAATCGCCCGTATTGGTATAAGAAACAACAACGATATCTGTATCTGTGTTGTTATTGTAACCTACAAAATAAAGGTTAGTGTTAAGCTCAATGCTATCGTTAAATTCACCGTTTGAAAAAACGCTCGAAAGATCTAACTGTTCGCTAATCGCTCGTCCAAATGTATCATCTTCTACAGGAATTAACGGGTCTTCTTCATCCGTAATATTCACATTAATGGTTATTGTAGTGGTTTCATTTGGAGAGCCGTTATCGGTAATATCTATATTAACTGTGTGCTGTGTAGCTATTTCAAAATTAAAGGCACTGTTGCTATTTACGGTTAACAACCCGCTATTGCTATCAATATTAAATAATGAGGTTTCGCCACCGCTTAGGCTAAATGTGAGGGTGTCATTTTCAATATCAGACGCTGTTATAGTACCAATTGTTTCTCCATCAGTGGCATTTTCACCAATAGCAAAAGTTTGATTTACTGCCGTTGGAGCATCGTTAATTGCTACAATTGTAATAGTTAAATTACCTTGCACCTCATCAGTACCATCACTTAACGTGTAGGTGAGTGTTGCTGTACTTTCGTTGTTTAAGGCGGGGGTATATTTAATCTCATTATTTTCAACGCTCGCTGTACCAATATCTGCTGTAACGGCTGTTATAGCTAGGGTATCGGTTGCATCTGCATCGGTGTCGTTGCTTATAACGTCAATGGTTGTTTCGGGAGCATCTTCATTGATAGTTGCTGTATCAGGTTGCGCTACAGGCGCATCATTTACAGGGGTTACATTAATGGTTAATGTTCCCGCGGCAGTGTCTGTACCATCGCTTAGGATATAATTTACGATTACTTGGCCATTAAAGTTAGCTTCTGGCGTGTAAACAACGTTAGCACCAGAGCTAGAAATGGCGCCAACATCAGCATTTACAGAAGTAATAGAAAGAGTATCGCTTTCTATATCTGTATCGTTGCTCAGCACATTTATATTTGTTGCTGCGGCATCTTCTAAAATAGTGGCAGTATCAGGGTTGGCAACTGGTGCATCGTTCACTGGGGTTACCGTAATAGTTAACACGCCATTGGCTGTATCTGTGCCATCACTTAGGGTGTAATTTATAGTAGCTTGACCACTAAAGTTTGCATCTGGGGTATAAATTACATCACCTGCAGAGCTTGTCACCGTGCCCGATGTGGCAGTTACAGCACTAATAGAAAGTGTATCGTTTTCTACATCTGTATCGTTGCTCAATACATTTATACTAGTTGCTGAGGCATCTTCTAAAATAGTGGCAGTATCTGGGTTGGCAACTGGCGCATCGTTCACTGGGGTAACCATAATAGTTAACACGCCATTGGCTGTATCTGTGCCATCACTTAGGGTGTAATTTATAGTAGCTTGACCGCTAAAGTTTGCCTGTGGAGTATAAATTACATCACCTGCAGAGCTTGTTACTGTGCCCGATGTGGCAGTTACAGCACTAATAGAAAGTGTATCGTTTTCTACATCGGTGTCGTTGCCCAACACATTAATATTTGTTGCTGCGGCATCTTCTAAAATAGTAGCTGCATCAGGGTTGGCAACTGGCGCATCGTTCACTGGGGTAACCGTAATAGTTAACACGCCATTGGCTGTATCAGTGCCATCAGTTAGGGTGTAATTTATAGTGGCTTGACCATTAAAGTTTGCATCTGGAGTATAAATTACATCACTTGCAGAGCTTGTTACTGTGCCCGATGTGGCAGTTACAGCACTAATAGAAAGTGTATCGTTTTCTACATCAGTGTCGTTGCCCAACACATTAATATTTGTTGCTGCGGCATCTTCTAAAATAGTGGCAGTATCTGGGGTTGCTACCGGCGCATCGTTCACTGAATTGATTGTGATATTAAGTGTAGCTGATGTAGCCGCCTCGCCATCACTAATTGTATAGGTAACAACTGCAGTGCCGTTATAATCAGCTTGCGGTGTATATTGTATTTGATTAGCCACAATGGTTGCGCTTCCTGAGTCAGCAGAAACCGTGGTAATAGTGAGTGAGTCGCCCTCAGTGTCAGTATCATTAGCCACTACATTTACAGTAGTCGAGCTGTCTTCATTTATTGTGGCTGTATCAGGGTTGGCAACTGGCGCATCGTTTACCGGTGTAACCGTAATATTAAGTACCCCAGAGGCTGTATCGGTGCCATCACTTAGGGTGTAATTTATAACTGCTTGACCGTTAAAATCGGCTTCTGGTGTATAAGCAAGGTTGCTACCGGCTAACGAAACGCTACCAGTATTGGTACTTGCATCGCTTATCGTGAGCGAGTCATTTTCAGGGTCTGTGTCGTTACTTAATACATTAATGTTTGTTGTTACGGCATCTTCTAAAATTGTGGCAGAATCAGGGTTTGCAATTGGAGCATCGTTAACGGGCGTTACAGTTATTGTTAGTACGCCCATAGCCGTATCAGTACCATCACTTAGGGTATAATTTACCGTTACTTGGCCATTAAAATTAGCCTCAGACGTGAAGATTACATCATTACCTGTACTTGTAACTGCACCTGATGTGGTCGTTAGCGCACTAATAGAAAGAGCGTCGTTTTCTTCATCTGTATCATTGCCAAGTACGTTAATATTTGTTGCTGCAGCATCTTCTAAAATAGTCGCTGTGTCGGGGTTAGCAACAGGTGCATCGTTAACTGCTGTTACTGTTACCGTAAGCACACCTGTGGCGGTAGTCGTGCCGTCAGTAAGTGTATAATTTACAACGGCTTGGCCGTTAAAGTTTGCCTCAGGTGTGTAAACTAGGTTACTGCCAGACACCGATACTGAGCCGGTGCTTGCACTTGCTGTGCTAATAGCAAGAGGGTCGTTGTCTACATCTGTGTCGTTAGCTATTACGTTAATACTCGTTGGCGCAGCATCTTCTAAAATGGTTGCGGTATCAGGGTTTGCTACCGGCGTATCATTAACAGAGGTAATTGTTACTGTAAGTACCCCAGAAGCACTTTGCGTACCGTCGGTTATTGTATAGCCGACTGTTGCAGTGCCATTATCGTTTTCTGCAGGGGTATATTGAATTTGAGAATTTACAATTGAGACACTGCCAATATCACTGCTAGCAGAGCTAAGAGTTAAGGTATCACCATCTATGTCTGTGTCGTTACTTAATACATTTATTAAGGTAGCAGTAGCGTCTTCTGTAATGGTAATGCTATCGGCATTTGCTATGGGTGCATCATTAACTGGCGAAATGGTTACTTGTAAATTAGCCGTTGCTTCTGCGCCGTTATTATCGGATACACTGTACGATACAATTGCCACGCCATGGGTATTAGGTGCAGAGCTATACTGAATTTTATTATCAACAATGCTGGCTGAACCAAATTCGGTGCCAACACTTGTTATAGTTAAATTGTTACTGTCTATATCAGTATCGTTGGCAAGCACATCAACTAAAATTGGCGATGCATCTTCTTGCATTGCGGCGCTATCAGCCACCGCAATGGGGGCATCGTTAACCGGTATAATAATGAGGGTGGCTATTGCGCTACTTTGAGCTGGCGTGCCATCGGCAATGCCATCAGAAATCGTATAGTTTAGGGTTACTTCACCAAAGTAATTGGGCTCAGGTGTATACTCAATTTTATTGTTTACAATGCGTGCGCTGCCGATTGTATTTGTAACATTAGTAAGGGTAAGTGTATCGCCGTTGGCATCTGTATCGTTTTCTAATACGTTTAACAAAGTAGCTGGGCTGTCTTCTAATATCGTATATTCATCATCATTAGCTTCAGCAGGGGAGTTAGACCCTGTTTTACTTAACACAACTTGTGCTGTGGATGTTAGCCCTTGTTCATTTGAAACTGAATAAGTAAAACTATCAACATCTAATGCATCTGAATCGGGTTGATAGGAAAATGACCCATCAACGTTAAGTGCCAAAGTACCGCTTTGTACGTTAACTACGGGAGTGGTGTTAACGGTGAGATTACCTGGCTCTATGTTTACATCGTTTTTAAGTAAGCCATTTTCAGCTGAAATAACCAATGTTTGATTATACTGAAATTGGTATTCATCATTTTGGGCATTAGGGGTATCAGGCGTGCTATTTATTGTGAGTGTTGCCGTTGCAGTGGCCGTGGCACCGAAAGTGTCGATCACTTGGTATTGAAATTCATCGATACCGTAGTAGTTAGCATCAGGAATATATGAAAAACTACCATCGGTAGCCAATTGCAATTGCCCATGGGCAGGTGAAACAATATAAGTATCATCAATGATGAAAGTATCATTATTAGGGTCTGTGTCGTTAGCAAGTAAACCCTGGCTTGCATCAACTACAAGTGTGGTATCTTCATCTACACTATAGCTATCGTTTGCAGCAGTAGGCGGGCTATTTTGATCCAGTGCATTAATTGTAACACTTGCAATAGCCTCAGCACCTTGAGCATCAAAAATACGGTACTGAAAACTATCAGTGCCTTGCATATTTGCACTACCTACATATTCAAAGCTGCCATCAGCAACAAGTGTGAGAGTACCCTTACTCGGTAGGCTAACAGGCGTTGTATCTAGAGTGAGTAGATCTTGGTCTATATCGCTGTCGTTATTTAATAAGCCGGGGGCGCCAACTAATAACGTTCCGGCAGCACTTATATTGTATGTGTTATTAAGGGCTATGGGGGCATCGTTTACAGCATTAATCGTTATTTCTACAATACCGGTATCTGTCATCCCAAGTTCATTAATTACTTGGTAACTAAATGCATCAATGCCGTTAAAGTTAGCTCGTGGGGTATAAGTAAAATCACCGCTTTCGCTGAGTGAAATACTGCCATGCTGAGGTGTAACTAAAGGGGTTGTGTTTATATATAGCTCCCCTTGGTACTCATCAGTGTCGTTAGTTAAAACGTTGCCTTGCAAGGCTTGATCTTCATTAACTAAAAATTGATCGTTTACCGCTTTTGGCGCAAAGTTTAGCTCTCCTCCTTGCGGTGCTACGTTAATTAATTTTGCAAAGCCACTTTCACCACTGCCATCTACACCAGTTATTAAAACTTGATAGCTTTTATCAGCTAATAGGTTGTCTACACTAAAGCTAGAGCCAGATACGCTCAAAAACTGCTGGCCATTTTCTAGCGTATTTATATTGCTGGTGGTAATGCCTGCTTCGGTTGCTAAGTAAATATTGTAGCGGTTTAAGTTTTCGTTTTCTTGCCACGCTAAATTAATCGTTTGGCCGTCTCGCTGTGCAGTTGTGCCTTCTATTGGGTAGGGTTGCCAATTAGCCGTCACTGCGTCTGCAAGTACCTGGTTGTTAAGGCTATCGGTGATCCATATCTCTAAACGCAGATCACCAGGGTCAACGCCATAAAAGTAAGGGCTCAACCCTATAACCGACTGCTCGAAATCTGTTCCACATGCTTGTGTGCAAAGTGCTAGGCTTTTATTTACACTTGGTAGTACTAAATTTACTGCGCTAATGCCATCGGGATCAGACACGCTAAGTAAAAAAGTGATATTGCCTTGTATCACTTCATTAGTTTGCGAAAGAGTTATTGTAGCCTGAGAGTTTGCAACCGTTGTGCCTACAACCCCTCTGCTAGAGGCCACGGCACCCGACACCTGTGTTTTAGTAACAACAGAGTCACCCGTTATACCTGTAAGGTTTATCGGTGTAGCAGAAGGGGTGGGTGTAACTTGTTCTACAGGTAGCTGTTCTGAGTCTTGTTGAGCTGTCTCATCGGAGCCTCCACACGCACTAAGCAAAAAAACCATTGAACCGAGCAAAAAAAGGTTCTTTGCTGTCATTCTACATACTCCAATAAAAAGCTTTATATTCAAATTACTTAACCTGAATACTAGTTAAGAAAATTATTACCCACAGTGCAGGTTACTTAAGGTTCTAATCTAAAGTCGCCACCGGCATTTACAGCAGGGTTATTAATTTCACTAAGGCTAAAATCACCCGTGATGGTATCTATGTCATTTAAAAACACAGCATCAATTTGGCCAGTTGCTTTATTGTTGTTATGAGAAGCAAATGTAACGGCTAAATCTAGTTTGGTTAAATCAATTAAGCCGCTGTAAGCTGCGTACCAGTTGCCGCCAGCATCATTAAAGCTAATTTCACCATCGGGAACTGTGCCGTTATCAAAATCTACCGACATAGACATAGAAAAATCACTGACTTCTCCTAGGCTCGACGACACATCAAAACTGGTTGCTTGGTAATTAAAAACACCTTGGCGCTGCGCGATTTGGTCAATTAAGGTTGCATCATTTACCGCCTGAAATTGCTGCTGAGCATAAACATCAGTTATTGATATATCGGCATCTGTCGTTTTTTCTGAAGTATTGTTTTGTACTATTGATTGCTGCTCTGTTGGTTGCTCAGCACTTATGTCATCACTAATAGTCGCTATGGTTTGGGTAAAAACAGCAGGTGCCTGAGTTGTTTTAATCACGCGCCCTAATGAGGTAACCTGCGCAAAAGAAAAAGGCTCATTATTGCCAAGGGATACAACGCTTTGATCTTCTAGTGTTAAATCTATTGCGCCATCCCAAACAGCTACATACATATCACCATCTATAAGCTGTAGTTCAAAATGGGTACCGCGAATACCAATTGATCCAACCGGTGTTTTAACACTGTACGCGCCACCATTTTTTTTAATAACACCCGAAATAGAACGCAGCCCGCCTTTTATTAGCTCAATAGAGGCAGAGCCTTGCTGAGTCATTGTATTAAACTCATAGTTAGTAATATTTAGCTCAGAGTTTTCTTTTAATGCTATTAAGCCGCCATCAGACATTGAAAATTGTGCTTTGCTTTTTTCGCCAGTAGTTATTTTATCAACGCCATATACCGTGTCGCGTCGCTTAAGTGTTCGTTGTTGGGCGGATTCGGCATCTGTAGCAAGTACAGCGCCCCGGGCTAAAATAGTTTTTCCTGCAACAGTTGTGCTCGCTTGAGAATAAAAACTCACACAAAGTAAGGTGGTTAATACCGGAATTAAATGTTTCATAAGTACCTTAATTAGAATGAGTAACTTGCGCTTATATTGGTATCAAAGCGATCGTATTCGAACAAAGAAATATCACTGGTTTTGTCTTGGTAGTTCAATGCTAATTGCAACGCTAAACTTTTATTAACTAAGTAGCGTAACGAGCTAGAAAGTATCAATAGGTTATCGCTTCGCTCTTGAAGAAATAGCGGGTGCTCATCCTGATATTCAATCCATTGATACCCTGTTTGTGCAGAGACTTGCCATTGTTGGCTAAGTAATGCATTTATTTGGTAATAAATTCCGCTAATGCTTCTTGCATTAAACTCACCTTCGTCAATGTTAGCGCTTTCATTTTTAAAGTTTGCGCTAACGCTTTGATACCATTTTTGAGACAGATAACTTGCACCTATATTAAGAGTGTAAAAGGAGTTATCTAGTTTCTCGTCAAATGTATTATTCATAAGGCCAATTGATAGCGCTCCAAATACACTTAATTGTTTATCAAATTGGTAACTAGCTCCACTTGTTAATGATGTCTCGGTTCTGTATAGCTCGCCATCTAACAGTAAAGGCGTAATACCAGCTTGCAAATACCACAGGGTGTTATCATTTAACTTTTGTTGGTATCGACCTGATATATTGGTATTAATACGGTCATATTCAGATAGCTCATTAAATTTATACCAATCGGTATTTACACCTAAAGCAAAAGAGCTTCGCTGGTCAATGGGGTGAAAGTACCGCCCTTTATAATTTAGCTTTATATAATTATCGTCGGTGCTTTTACTTTCTGGTGATAGTAAAAACTCACCCAAATTAGGGATTAAAATTGTATCCTCAGAGGTGCCTGCATTAACGTTACCATCTACACCATATGCAAGCTCAATGCTCTGATCATATGTACGCTCTGTTAAGCGCTGCTTGTGCTGTGATGTTGCTAATAAAGAACGAGCCGCTTTTTTTACACCCTCTGGTGAAGTATCAGTATTAATTAATAAAGTCGCTTGAGCGTTAGCTGCAGGTAAATTATTGGCAGCAATATAAGATTTTACTAAATATAAACGTGCTTCATACCACTGTGGTTTTGCTTCTATTACTCGCTCAAAAGCAAATACCGCCGGAGCAGAAAGACCAGAATTTAGTGCTGAAACCCCAAGCAAATAGTCAAAATCAGGTTCGCCCAAATATTTATAGTGTTTTTGACTGCTTTTGTATGCTTCATCAAATTGCTTTTGCGAAATTAAATATTGCAGTTCACCAAGTAGCTTTACATAGGAAATATTATTTTGAGCTTTTGCATTCAAACTAGCAAAAGAAAGGTAACCAAGTAATAAAATAAAAATAGCGTGTTTGATCATGCTCGTTAGAATATCCCAAGAAGAAGTGGTGGTTTGCTAATACTAAATGCTGTTAAACGTTAATAAGGTAGCACTTTCTGTTTATATGTAAAGTATATTGGTGCATTATTGTGCGATTGTAAACAGCAAACTAATTAGTATCTGATCAAGTAAGATATTCGGTAAATTAGATAGATGAGTAAATTTAGATTGAAAAAACGAACGGGGGATAAAACAGGAACAAAAGGAAAAGAATGGGGCGATTGACGGGGCTTGAACCCGCGACAACCGGAATCACAATCCGGGGCTCTACCAACTGAGCTACAACCGCCACTACACACCTCGTTTGGTGTGGCGCGCATAATACATAATATTATAAATGTTGTGAAGCCTAAAATTAAAAAAAATCAAAAAAAATAAATATTTCATAAAATTGCCTACTATCAGTAAAGGTTCATAAAGAGTGTGTAGCGTATTAGCGCTGACAATAAAAACTATTTTGTAGTGATAATTTACTATTTAATGAGAATAAAATGTAAATTAATGTATACTCACTTGCGGGAAATTGCTTAATAAAAACTATTTGGAGTTACTATGGATTCAATACTTACTTGGCTAAACGAAAATTCAGGCCTAATTTTACACTACGGTATTCAAGCAGTCATTGCGCTTGTTATCTTTTTACTTGGTAGCCGTATTGCCAAGTTTTGTGCAGGTTTAACAGAAAAAACGTTCGATAAAAAGAAAGTTGATAAAGCTGTAGGCTCATTTGTATCGAGTATAGTTTATGCCATCGTATTTGCTGCCACTATTTTAATGGCACTTTCGCAAATCGGTATAGAAACAACCTCGTTTATTGCTATTTTAGGTGCGGCTGGTCTAGCTGTTGGTTTAGCGCTGCAAGGTTCGCTGTCTAACTTTGCATCTGGCGTACTTATTATATTACTTCGCCCATTTAAATCAGGTGAGTTTGTTGAAGCTGGCGGTAAAATGGGCACAGTTAAAAAAATTGAAATATTCTCTACAGAGCTTCGCACTCCAGATAACAAAGTAATTATCGTACCAAATTCACAAATTATGTCTGGTGCTATTACTAACTTCTCACGTGAGTCTACTCGCCGTATCGATTTAGTAATTGGTGTAGGTTACGATGCTGACTTACGTAAAACAAAAGAAGTATTACAGTCAGTACTTGACGCAGAGACTCGTTTACTTAAAGATCCAGCATACACTGTTGCAGTTTCTGAACTTGCAGACTCAAGCGTAAACTTTATTGTGCGTCCTTGGGTAAACTCTGGTGATTACTGGCCAACGTACTGGGCATTATTAGAGAACATTAAAATTGCATTAGATGATGCAGACATTACAATCCCATTTCCACAAATGGATGTACATTTACACAAGCAAGACTAATACAAATCCGCAATAATACTTAATCATTTTGCGGGGTTAAACGTGTCGCTAGCTGCGTTAAAAAATTCTCATTTAGAACAACTAAATAGCGAATTTTTGTGCCTGGCTATCAACACGTTTTTCCAACCTCAAAATAGATTACTTAATTAAGCGAATTAGTATAATTTTTAGGATTAAATAGGTTATTTTTAATGAAATTAAAGCTTTTAACACTTTTAGTTGCAGCATCTGCTGCAACTAACGCATTCGCTGAAGACGCAGAGAAAAAAACGTGGGAAGTAACAAGCGAGCTAGGTGCTATTGTCACTAGTGGTAACACTGAAACTACAACGTTAAAAGGCGGTTTAAAGGTATTACATCACCTAGAAAACTGGAATAACGAGTACAAAATCGACGGCATCTATAAAGAAGATGAAGTAGAGGATGACAACGGCGACAAAGACAAGCAGCGTACGAACGAAAAGTACTCTGCATCTGCGCAAGGTAATTACAAATTAAATGAAAAGAATTCTCATTTATTCATTTATGGTTCACACGTTTCAGACTACTTTGGCGCGTATAGAACTGAATCTGTAATTTCTGCTGGTTACGGCTTACGTTTAATTGACCAACCAGATATGTGGTTAAATGCAGAGTTTGGTCCGGGTTACAAATTTTTTGAATACTCTGACGACAGCACGCAAGTTGATGACGACGGTAACCTACTTGCAGGCGAAAGCGACAGTGAAGTAATTGCTTTAGGTAAACTTGATTACAACTGGCAGATTTCAGACAGTGCACGTTTTACTCAACTTGTATCAGTTGAGTACGGTGACTCAAACACCAAAACGCGTTCAGAAACTGCATTGCTAGCAAAAATAAATGGCTCGCTGCAAATGAAAGTCGCTTTTAATGTTACCAACAACTCAGATGTTGCTGATGACGAAGAAAGCACAGATACAGAAACGTCATTAACGTTAGTTTACAGTTTTTAACCAAAAACCGTATTTAATGACATTTAAGTGACAAAAGGGACGAAAGTCCCTTTTTTATTTGTTTAGATTTAATGTATTATAGCCACCAATTTTGGTTGTAGACCTAGGGATATACCTACTCGTGAAAGTTTTTACACAATTTTTTAGTGCTTTTATTCTACTTTGTAGTTTTAGTACCATGGCTTTTACGCCAACGGCCTCACAAATTGAGCAATTTAAAAAATTGCCAAAAGCCCAGCAAGAAGCCCTAGCAAAACAATACGGTGTAGATATTTCTACGATCACCGGCGCTAATCAATCAAATGACGAAAACTCTAATGAGCAGCAGTCAACTATCGGCGAACGCCCAGAAAAAGAACAAGAAGACTTAACTGACGAAGAGCGTTTTAAGCCAAAAACAGAAGAATTAAAGCCTTACGGCTACGAGCTTTTTGCCGGTGAACCCACCACATTTATGCCAAGTGAAAATGCAGCCGTACCTGACACTTATATAGTAGGTCCAGGGGATCAACTAAAAATTAACTTTTACGGTAAAGAAAGCGATAGTTTTGATGTAACTGTTGACCGTGAAGGGCGTATTAGCATTCCCGATTTAAGCCCTGTAGAAGTAGCAGGCTTAACATTTGCCGAAATTAAAGAGCTAATAAAAGTAAAAGTTGAGCAAGAAGTAATCGGTGTAAAAGCCTTTGTTTCACTGGGCCAACTGCGAAGTATGCGCATACTTGTATTAGGTGAGGCCTACAAACCAGGCAGCTACAGCGTATCGTCTTTAACAACCGTATCACATGCTTTGTTTGTAAGTGGTGGTGTGTCTGAAATTGCTTCACTGCGTAACATACAAGTAAAACGCGCTGGTAAAACAGTAGCTAATTTCGACCTTTACGATTTACTAATCAATGGCGATAGCAGCAACGATATAGTACTAAAGCCTGGCGATGTCGTTTTTGTACCACCAGTAGGTGCCCAAGTTACTGTAGATGGCTTAGTTAAACGCCCTGCAATATTTGAACTTAAAAAAGGCGAAACAGCTAAGCAGTTACTCACTATGGCAGGGGGCCTAAAACCGGGTGCTTATGCTAAAAATGCAGTGGTAGAGCGTTTCAATTTTGATCGCAAAGAAGTGCTATCAGTAGACTTTACTAAGCCACAAATTAACTACATCCCGCAAGATGGCGACCGTGTACGCTTTAATTCTGTAAGCTCACAATACCAAAACTCTATTAGCTTAATTGGTGCTGTAGCGCGACCAGGGAATTATCAATGGTATCAAGGTAAACGTATTTCAGATGTTTTAAAATCAGTACGTGGCGATTTGTTGCCACAAGCAGATTTAAGCTACGGCCTAGTTATTCGCGAAATTAACATAAATGGTGATATAGAAGCGCACCAATTTGATGTAGCACAAGCCATTATTAAAAACCCTGAGAACAATTTAGCATTAAAAGCTAATGACAAAATCATAGTATTTAGCCGTTTTGAAGAAAAAGAAGCTGAAAAATCAGCACTTGCTAATATGGCGTTGAGCCAAGAGCAACAAGAACAACAGCTTAAAGCTGAGCAATGGCATACATATCAGCAAAAAGAGTTTGAAAAATACATCGGTATAAACCAAGAAGTAGAAGAGTTTATTTTTGAAGAAAATAAAGCCCTCACAATAGCCGAAATTTCAAAACGTAAAGCAAAAGAAGAAGCCGAGCTTGAGTTAAAGCCTGAAGATTACGCTTTATTTAGCCGCCATAACCTTTTAGCCCCCATTATTGCCAAATTTAAGCAGCAAGCCTCAGTTGAGCAGGCTATGCAGCTAGTAGAAATTAGCGGCAACGTTACATTCCCAGGTGTTTACCCGTTAATGGTAGGCGGTGATGTACGTGATTTAGTAACCGCAGCAGGTGGCTTGCTAGAATCTGCCTACGTAAAACAAGCTGAGATTACGCGTATTGTTGCAAGTGACGCGTCTAAAATAGAACACTTACGTTTAGACCTTGAAAGTGCAATGCGTGGTGATTTACAAAGCAACATTACATTGCAAAGTAAAGACAGCATTAACGTATTCGCTATCCCAAATTGGCAAGAAAACGTAAAAGTAGAGCTTAAAGGTGAGCTAAGATTTCCTGGTACATACACAATTCGCCGCGGCGAAACACTAACTGAGTTACTTGAGCGTGCAGGCGGCTTCTCTGAGTTTGCAGAACAAAAAGCAGCTGTATTCACCCGTGCCTCAATTAAAGAACAAGAACAACAACAGCTAGCTCGCTTATCAACCGAGTTACGTCGTGATATTGCATCAAAGAGCTTTCAAAACTCAGTAAGTAGTAATTCACTTTCTTATGATGAAATGAATAAGTTATTAAATGACTTAGCGAGTGTTGAAGCGGTAGGGCGTTTAGTTATCGACTTACCACTTATTGTTGAAAACAAACAAAACTTAGTGCTTCAAGACGGAGATGTTTTATATGTGCCAAGCAAGCGTGACTCGATTAGCGTAATAGGTGAAGTTAATTACTCTACCTCTCATTTATACAAAGCAGGTATAAGTGTTGATGAATACATTGATTTAAGTGGTGGTCTTAAAGATCGCGCTGATGAAGACAGTATTTACATAATTAAAGCAAATGGCTCAGTAAAAATACCAAACACAGGCGGCTGGTTTGCTGCTAATAATTCAGAACAGTTAGAGGCTGGTGATACAATCGTCATACCTATGAACGCAGATCATATGGACAAGCTGACTTTATGGAGTACTGCAACTCAAATACTTTACCAATTAGGTGTAGCAGTAGCCGCAATCAGCAGCATATAGGAAATGGTGTTTTAAATCTGTTTATCTAATTTGAATAATTTAAGTGAAAATTAAGTAATGACTAAACATAATATAAAGGGTGAATATGAAACAGGAGTTTCATATAACCAAGATGATGAATTAGATATTCGTGATTTAATCGCCAGCATATGGCGTGGAAAGTTACTTATAATTATTGTATCGAGTATTTTTGCAGTGTTGTCTGTTTTTTACGCTATTAATTTACCAAATATTTATAAAGCAGAGGCTGTACTTATTCCTGCTGAGTCTAAACAGTCAAATGGTTTAGCTGGCTTAGCAAGTCAGTTTGGTGGTTTAGCTGGGATAGCAGGTGTTGACCTTGGCAGTGGCGGAGCTGATAAAACTCAACTCGCGCTTGAAATTCTACAATCGCGAAAGTTTACAAGTAGCTTTATAGAGAAGCATTCAATATTACCCGATTTGATGGCGGCTAAAAGCTGGAGTGTTGACAGTGGTGAGCTGTCATATAATGAAGAAATTTATGCTGTTTCCGAAAATAAGTGGTTAAGAAAAGTTAAAGCCCCTAGAAATGCAGAGCCCTCGATGCAGGAAGCTTATAAAGTTTTTTCTAAAATAGTCAGTACAAACTCAGATCCAGAGAGTGGGACTATTACGCTCTCAGTAGAGCACATCTCCCCATTTGTAGCTCAACAGTGGGTCAATTGGTTAGTTGAAGATATAAACTCTGAGGTTAAACAGCGAGATGTTACAGAAGCGGTTAAAAGTACTGAATTTCTAACAGAGCAATTAGAAAAAACAAGAGTTTCAGATATTCGAAGTGTTTTATACAAGTTAGTAGAAGAACAAACAAAGACAATTATGTTTGCTAACGTACGTGATGAATATGCATTTAAAACGATAGATCCTGCGGTTATCCCTGAAGAAAAGTTCAAACCTAGAAGAGCAATAATTTGTATCGCTGGTACTTTGTTGGGGTTTATCCTAAGTTTTTTCTTTTTAATAATACGTTTTTTTCTCAAACAAAAATAAGCCTAAAAAGTTTTAAGCTTCATACGAGTTAGAGCTTTTTTAAGTTCTAGCTCTTTTTATATGTAACTCAAAGGCATGATGATGAGTACCAATGAACCATTAGTAAGTGTAGTAATCCCAACGTTAAACAGGACTACAATGCTTAGACGCGCTATCGATTCAGTATGTCAGCAAACATATAAAAACATTGAAATTATAGTAATAGATGACTGCTCAGACGCCCCTGTTAAATTAGACAATCTAGCTTCCAAAACCCCTATACATATTTCCAGAAATGAAAAAAGATTAGGAGGAGGAGCTTCTCGGAATAAAGGTGCTAAATTAGCTAAAGGTCAATATATTGCATTTCTTGATGATGATGATCACTACCTTGCAGATAAAATCGAATTCTTACTTGCTAAATTATTAGCACAGCCTAATTTAGTTGCTGTGTTTGGACATGTTGAAGGTAGTGGTAATAAGCCTAAACACCTTGTGGACAATACATACATCGAAAGTTTTCATGCTATTGGAGGACTACATACCAACGGCTCATTAATTCAGAAAAAAGCTTTCGACGATATCATGTTTTTAGAGACTCTCCCTAAGTATCAAGATACTCAGCTACATATGGAGCTTATAAAAACTAAAAAAACTAAATATTATGAGCATACTGTAGCTTTGTGGAATAAAGATCACGGAGAAGGACAGATAACAGATTTAAAAAGTGTAAAGCAACATATTAAAGGGTTAAAAGCTTTTTATTTGTTAGAAGAGTATATAAATAGTAAATATAATCTTTCGTATTCAGAGTGTTTATATTTAATGAAAAATAAAGTTTACCTTTTGAGTAAGTGTAAAAAAAAGGACTTAATCAAAAATAATATTTCATATACGTGGTACGAAAGTATCTTGCTTTTCATTGCAGGCATATATGTTAAATTTAAATACTAAAAGCTTTTTATTATATCTACTTTTTTTAGTTAGTAGTTTTTTTTATCCAGTATTTTCATTTATATTACTTTCATGCGTAGTGCCGTTTTTTTTAAATAAAAAAAACTATACTTTGATAGTTTTTTTGTTTTCACTATTTTTTATCTTTTTTGGAATGGCGATGGATCCTGTTTCATATATAGGTGATTATTCACGTTACTATTTATCATTTTATAAACCCGATATACACATCCTCGCAACAGGGAAGCTATATCGTTATAGTATATTTAATATATTGAAGTTTTTCGAAATGGGACCTCAATTTTATACGGGGCTTTCACTGTGTTTAAACTACTTTATAGCACTTGTTGTTAGCTTGAAATTTGCTATTTTGTTTTCATTTACTAGCAGCAAGAAATTGTTATTCTTTTTTTTAATTACATTTATAAGTTTACCGAGTACCGCAATTGGTAATTTTGAGTCAATGCTCTCTTTTTCATTTTCTTACATAGCTTTATACTTATTGTGTACTCAAAGAAATAAGGCTGCTTTTATTTTTGTAATCATGGCTCCTTTAATACACCCTGCTGCAGTGCTTTACTCGATAATGTACATACCAGTGTTTTTGTTTAAAAACCACTTTTATAAATATAAAACAATGTTTACTATTTTACTTCTATTAGGGATTATTGGCTTCTTATTTATACCTTTGGCTGGGGTTTTACCTTTTTTAGATCATATACAAAGAAAGCTAATCACCTTTCTTACTGGTCCATGGAGCGAGTATATAGAACGGCGTGATTTCGAATTTATTTTAATTGCATTAATTAAATTAATCGTATTCGCTTTTTCTATTTATAGAATTAGACAGGTTTATATCAAAAAATTTAAGTTCGTGTATGGTACAGCTAAGCTGAATGATAAAAAAGAATATGCAATAAAAATGCTATACAATGTAAGTCTGTATATGTTTCCAATTATACTTTTAGCAATATTTTCTAGAACATTAGCTGAACGGTATATTTACTTTGGTATGTTTTTCTTTTTACCAGTAGTGATACTGGCTACAGAAAATTTAAAAATCTTCATCAATCGTTTTTTTATATATTCAATGGTTTTTATAATATTTTTATTGCCACAAAATATCATTGTATTTGGTGTGCTTGCTCTTAAATCAACAACGCAAGAATCGCTTTCGAACAATATGTATGAACTGTTATATGAAGAATATGATAAAGCCCCACCTCCAGTTGGAAGGTTATAATAGGATCTAAAATGATAGTTGTTTATATTGATAACTTTGACAGAGCTACTTTTTTTTATCGGTTAGCTAAGGGAGTAAATAATAAACGCTTTCTCTTTTTTACTACCAAATATTCGGTTTACCAATTTTTAAAGAGAGACTTTGAAGTTGTATTATTTCATACTCACTCGAAATACCTAAATGATCCTAATGTATTAGATGAAAGTGATTTCTCAAATCTGACCTTTGTTTATCGAGGCAGCCAATCTTTAGAGCATGCAAAATCTGTTTACCAAATGATTACTGCTCAACTGGAGCATACTCAATTTAATTATAATGATATCGAAGTGGCTATTGTATTTAATGGTAATTCAGCGTCACAAAAAGCATTTATAGAGCATTTTTCCAAAGAAAATGTAAAAACATTATTTTGTGAAATTAGTAATCTACCAGGAAAAGTTATATTTGATAGGTTAGGTGTAAATGCGAAATCAAGCTTATTTTTTAATGCGGAAAAATTGGATGCGTTTCCTCCAATCAACCCTGATAAGCACCGCCAATGGGTAAATGTTTATGAAGAGTACAAAAATAATCCTATTCCGCAAGGAAAGTTAGAACCTAAATTTATTAAGGCTTATGTATTAGACTACTTTAGTAGTTTACTTGGCAAAGGCATAAGAGAAGAAGATCAGGTTTCGCTATTTAAAAAAATTTCGACTGTACTGAAATTATTTAAATCTAAATCAAGTGCTGATCTTGTCTATGACACAGGAGAGTTGAGTGCCGATTATATATTCTTTCCTACTCAAGTGAGGTACGACTCTCAGCTGATTCTAAACAGCGATATAAATAATCAGCAAGCTATAGAAAAAGCAGTGTTATTAGCCAAAGAGCGTGACTGTAAGCTATATGTGAAAATTCATCCTGCGGAAACAGATCCAGAAATCTTAAAAGATTATATATCGCTTAAGAATAAATATAACTTTTTAATAGTTAACTCTAATACGACAGAGCTAATAAAAAATGCAAAAGTAGTTGTGACTATAAACTCTACCATTGGCCTAGAAGCACTTATTTATAATAAAGAGTTAAAAGTTTACGGACGAGCAATTTATAGCGATTTCAATTTTTCGAGAGTACTTAGCTATATACATAACTACTTGATAGATTTTGACTATTTTTCAGATGAATTAATAAGTGAAAAAGAATTTAATAAACTGCTTTTATTAGCAAGTAAGTAAAACCCTCAGAAAGGCCATTGTGAATTTAGGTAACTGTGTGTTTATAGGATAGATGAATGAATGATTTTTCGGTTTTAATGTCGATATACGATAAAGAAAACCCTACATATTTACATGCATGCTTTGAAAGCTTATATAGCCAAACCATGAAGGCGTCTGAGGTAGTACTTGTCCTCGATGGCCCTATTAAGGAAAGCTTAATGGAAGTCATAAATAAATGGCAGCCTTTACTTAATATGGTATTAGTGCCTCTGCAAGTAAATGTAGGTCTTGGGAATGCTTTAAACGAGGGATTGAAGGCATGCTCATACGAACTTGTGGCCAGAATGGACACTGATGACTTATGTTTACCAGAACGTTTTGAGAAGCAACTAGCTATATTTAAAGACAAGCCATCAATTACATTTTGTGGATCATTTATTGATGAAATTGAGTGTGAAAGCACAAACTATATAGCGACTCGTAATGTAAAGGAGTTCAATGATGATATTATTAAAAACTGCATTTCACGAAACCCATTTAACCATATAAGTGTGATGTTTAAAAAAAGTGCAGTTATGTCTGTAGGTAGTTATAAACATATGATGTCAATGGAAGATTGGTACTTATGGCTACGCCTACTTAGTAGTGGTTACGAAGGTTATAACATACAGCAGACACTAGTAAAGGCACGCGCAGGCAAGGAAATGATGTCTCGTCGCACTGGCTTTAAATATATAACCTACGAGGCTAAGCTTGCTAAGCAGAAAGCGAGGTTATTTCCCCAGTATGCATTAAAATCGTATTTTTATTTTATAGTCAGATCATTACCTCGTTTATTACCGCAAAAATTACTTTACTTAGTATATCTTTTTTCTCGCAGAGCAAACTAGCGAATAAAGTTATTAAAAATAGAGATTTAATATGAAAGTAGCAATTACAGGCGCAACTGGCTTTATTGGTAAAGAACTGCTTACAGGATGCCCAAGTGACATTGAACTGTTGGCATTAACCAGAAAAAGCATAAAATTAAGTAATTACATTAAATATGATGACTTATTTAACGTTAAAGCTGAGGACTTAGTTGGGTGTGAGTCGTTTGTTCATTTAGCTGGTGTAGCTCATTCAAGCGATACAACTCCAGAATCATATACTTTATACAATACTAAACTTGTGTCTTATCTAGCCAATGAAGCTGTTAAAGCAAATATAAAACGTTTTATTTTTGTTAGCACTATAGGTGTTAATGGTGTTACCTCTAGTGAGGCGGCTTTCAAGCCTTATGATCAAGTAAACCCGCATAATGATTATGCTATATCGAAGTATAACGCTGAAATAGAATTGCAAAAAATAGCGTCTAATACAGGCTTGGAAGTCGTGATTATTAGACCTGTAATGGTGTATGGCAAAGAGGCCCCTGGTAGCTTTAAGTTACTGTTAAAAACAATCATGAAATTTGCTATATTACCTTTTGGATTAGTAAAAAATAAACGCAGTTTTATAGCTGTACATAACTTGGTCGACTTTATATTTTTATGTTTAAAACATGAAAATGCGCCAGGGCAAATATTTTTAGCTTCCGATAATCAGCAGGTCTCAACGAAAGAGTTTACAAACTCTATTGCTGCTGGATTAAATAAAACTATATTTCAGTTACCTATCCCTATTTTCTTAATGAAATTTGCATTTAAGCTATTAGGAAAACAATCTTTAAATAAGCAGTTGTTTGAGAATCTAGAAGTCGATTCGAGTAATATGCATGAATTACTAGGTTGGGAGCCCGTATTTACAATGGATGCAGCAATGCGCCAATTAACTAGAGAAAAACATGATTAGGATACTTGACTTATTCTTAGCGCTTTTTGGCTTAATTATTACAATGCCTTTTTTAATTATATTGTATTTAATAGGGCTCTTTGATACCGGCTCACCTTTGTTTATGCAAGAGCGTGTGGGTCGAAATAAAAAACCGTTTACCTTAGTAAAGTTCAGAACAATGAGCGTAGATACAGCCTCGGTAGCAAGCCATTTAGCAAGTACAGCATCTATCACACCATTTGGTGGCTTTTTACGTAAAACAAAATTAGATGAGCTACCACAGCTTTGGAACGTACTCAAAGGTGAAATGAGCTTAGTTGGTCCACGCCCAGGGTTATTTAACCAAGAAGAGCTGACTCAAGCTCGCGATGCTAAAGGTATCTACGATGTTCGCCCTGGTATCACAGGGTTGGCACAAGTCAATGAAATAGACATGTCTACTCCACAGCTGCTAGCTGAAACCGATGCTAGAATGATCGCCACACTTAACCTAAAAGGTTACTTTACTTATATACTACAAACCGTCGCAGGTAGCGGCAGTGGCGATAGAGTAAAATAGCTAAACTCTCATACACAAATTTACAAAAAGTAACCAAATACATAAAGACTATATAATATTTTACTTATAGTCTTTAACTATTAAGTGCAATAGCTGTTCATCTTGTAGTAAAATTGTAACCAATAGAATAGCAGTACCGCTGCTAGCTTCAGGGAAATGTATTGTGTTTTTAAAATTTTTAGTTAACTTGCCTCGCCCCCAGAAAAGAGTTGTATCACTTGTTGTAGATAGCATTTTTATTATTGTTGCTTTTTGGCTTGCCTTTTTACTTAGGCTTGATAGCACCGCTGTTTTGAAAAATACACACACATGGATACTGCTGGCAACAGTACTACCGCTAAGCTTACTTAGCTTTGTAAAACTTGGACTGTATAGGGCTGTGCTTCGTTACATGAACACTCAAGCTATGTGGGCCATTATTGCTGGTGTTGTACTTTCTACCGTTTACTTGACCATTTTGTCTTTCTTTTTGAGTGCACCTGTTCCTCGTACAGTTCCCTTTATATACGCTAGCTTTTGTATTTTATTTGTAGGCGGAGCAAGACTTACTGTTCGTGCAGTTGTTGGGCAAATAACAATGCGTCGTAAAGAAGGGGTGATAATATATGGAGCGGGTTCAGCTGGCCGCCAACTTGCGACTGCCTTAGCTAATGGTCCTGAGTACTCACCTGTTGCGTTTATTGATGACGATCCTAAAAAGCATTTAGCATTAATTCAGGGTGTGTGTGTGCATGCCCCTTCACAAATTGCCGATATCGCAGAGCAAAAGTCAGCTAATAAAATTCTACTTGCTTTGCCCAGCGTTTCTCGTAGCCGTCGAAAAGAAATATTAAATGCAATTGAAAAGTTTAAACTACAAGTTATGACAATCCCGGGTATGGCAGACATTGTATCGGGTACAAATAACCTTGACGAAGTAAAAGACGTAGAAATTGATGACTTGCTAGGACGTGATTCCGTGATGCCTAGAGGTGATCTGATGTCAGCAAATATTACTAATAAAGCTGTTATGGTTACAGGGGCAGGGGGATCTATAGGATCGGAGCTATGTAGGCAAATAATTAAAAACAATCCTACAAAAATAGTGCTCTTTGAACTATCCGAATTTGCTTTATATGCAATAGAAAAAGAGCTATCTGAGTACTGTAATTCTAATAACTTAAGTATAGAAGTACTGCCTATTCTAGGCTCGATACAAAATAAAAAGTTGGTTCAATCAACATTCTCAACCTTTAACGTTCAAACCGTTTATCATGCAGCAGCATATAAACATGTGCCGTTAGTAGAACATAATGTGGTTGAAGGTGTTCGCAATAATATTTACGGTACTTACAACGTTGCTACTGCAGCAATAAATGCAAAGGTAGACACGTTTGTTCTTATCTCAACCGATAAAGCAGTGCGCCCAACCAATATTATGGGCACTACAAAACGAATGGCCGAATTAGTACTGCAAGCACTTTCCGATGAGCAAAGCAGTACGCGTTTTACAATGGTTCGTTTTGGTAATGTTTTAGGTTCTTCAGGCTCCGTAGTACCACTTTTTAGAAAGCAAATTAAAGCAGGTGGACCAATCACGTTAACCCACCAAGATATCACGCGTTATTTTATGACTATTCCTGAAGCTGCACAGCTAGTAATACAAGCAGGAGCTATGGGAGTGGGAGGCGACGTATTTGTACTAGACATGGGCGAACCAGTTAAAATAAAGGATTTAGCAATAAAAATGGTTCATCTTTCAGGCCTAGAAGTTAAACACAAGAAACGTCCTAACGGGGATATTGAGATTAAGTGTACAGGGCTTCGCCCAGGAGAAAAACTGTTTGAAGAGTTACTCATTGGGGATAATGTAACTGGTACAGAACATCCAAGAATATTGAGTGCTCATGAGATTAAAATGCCATGGCAAGAGCTTGAGCCGTTTTTAGGAAAGCTTAAAATAGCTTGTGACGACTCTGACCACCCATTAATTCGTAAGTTGCTCTTACAAGCTCCTACAGCGTTTAGTCCAACAGATGGCATATGTGATCTAAATTGGAGAGCTATAAGCGGCAGTAGTAATAATGTGAGCGTGTTACCAAGTGTAAATGGTAACTAGTAATAGTGTTATTATTTAAAACTGTTTTTAGGGTGGAACAAAAATTTTTAATTTTATTATTTTTTCGATAGCAAGTGATTTTGAATCTTTTCATAGAAGAAGAGAGATTGAATCAGTAGTAAATACTGGAAAGGGAAGTGTTATATATTATAGGCCACCAGAATCTTTTTTGAATGGGTTTCGCAGGCTATTTTCTCGAAAAAGGAGCAGCACAGCAGTAAATAGCAAACTTCACATACTTAATTTATACATATTTATACCAATGAAATGGGCTTTAAAGTCTAAATTGCTCATGTACTTATTTGTAACTTTGCCTATAAGTTTACAGGTGAGTATTTCGCAGCGTCGTTATTTTGGTAGTTCAAAAGTATTAAGCTGGTTTTATAAGCCAAACCAATACCTCTATTTGAAAAATTTAGCCCCCTATATTTATTTACATTATGATAATTACAAAGACGATAAAAGTTACACATACAGTGCGAACAAACACTTTGATGAGGTATTAAATAACTGCATTAAAAACAGTTTCTTAACTTTGGTGTCCAGCTCCAGGCTTTTTGAAGTTTACAAATGCGTTAAGCCAAATAGTGTTCATTACTATCCCAATGCAATTTCAAGACAATTAATTCCTAGTGATGTTGATAAACTAAAGAAACCAAATGTCAGTAAGGTCATTGGGTTTATTGGGCAATTAGATAACAGTTTTGATGTTGAGTTAGTCAAAAAAATATCTAAAGCTTTTGAAGACTATTCTATTAGACTCATCGGTGGTTATTCCAAAGATGCTTTTGAAGCATTAAATGAGTGTGCGAATATTGAGCTTTTAGGTTACATGAAATATGAGCTTTTGGGTGGAGAGATAAAAAAATTTTCTATAGGCATATGCCCATATAAGAATAATTCCTTTAATAAGTTTAGAAATCCATTAAAAATTACTGAATATTACTCTTACGGCTTACCTGTTGTTTCTGTTGATTGTGATATTGATGAGAAGGCAAAAGAATTTATGGGTATTGCAAAGACTCATGATGAGTTTATTGAGTCAATAAAAAGTCAGCTAGCTGAAAATACCTCATCTAAAAATATTCAAAGAATACAATATGCAGAGAACAATTGCTGGGACAATAGAATTAGCTTCTTAATAAATAAAATTCTAGATAAAAAAGTTCAATAGTAACTCCTTCCTAAGCTTATAGCTGCAGACTACTTCAATATTAAATTAAGAGAATAAGCTTAAATGCAAAATAGTGAAAAAAATAAAAGAGTAATAAAAAATACATTATTTTTGTATATTAGAATGATATTGGTTTTAGGTATAAGTCTTTATACATCACGCTTGGTCCTTGATGCATTGGGTATAGAAGATTACGGTATTTATAATGTTGTTGCAGGTATAGTGACGATGATGTCATTTATGACGGGCGCAATGTCTGCATCTACACAGCGATTCCTGTCATACGAGCATGGGAGTGTAACAAATAGAGTCAAAGATATATTCAAGATGAGTGTAAATATACATGCAATCATTTTTATATTGGTTGTCGTCTTGATGGAAACTATCGGACTTTGGTTTTTAAATAATAAACTAAACATTCCTGCTGAGCGACTTCATGCTGCTAATTGGGCCTACCAGTGTGCGCTTATTTCTTTTGGCTTCTCGGTTATGGGCATACCGTACATTGCATCAATTGTATCTAATGAAAAAATGGGGGCTTTCGCTTATATAGGTGTTTTAGAGGTTTCTTTAAAGCTAATTGTAGCTTTTATGCTTTATCTAAGCTTAGGCGACGACCTGATTTTATATTCAGTATTATTAGTGTTCTCATCTGTCTTTATTTGGTCTTTATATTTCTTATTTTGTAAATATAAAATAAAAGATACAAAATATGCGTTATTTTGGGACACTGAATTATTTAAAAAATTACTAGGTTTTACAGGTTGGAATCTAATAGGCAATATAGCTGTTGTGACTATGAATCAAGGCTTAAATGTACTACTAAATATATTTTTTGGTCCCACTATTAATGCATCTAGAGCCATTTCTAATCAAGTCAATATGGCTATTCGGGGTTTTTCATCAAATTTACAAATGTCCATGAATCCCCTGATCACCAAGTCATATGCTTCTGGTGAGCATGAATATATGCAGTCTTTAATTTTAAAGGGGTCGAAGTACTCTTTCTTCCTTCTATTGTTGCTTACCTTACCAGTCTTACTACAGACAGAACAAATTTTAAGCCTGTGGCTTGGTCAGTTACCTGACAAAATTATTATTTTTTGTCAATTGGCTTTAGTTGACTCTCTAGTAATTAGTTTGTCAGGAACATTGATTGCTGGTGCACAGGCAAATGGCAATATTAAAGTTTATCAAATTGTTACAGGAGGTGTATTGCTTCTCAATCTTCCCCTGTCTTATTTATTGTTTTTATATGGAGCAAAGCCAGAAGCAGCAATGGCATTAATGGTATTAATTTCTACAATAGCACTTTCAATTCGTTTGTTATTTGTTCGTAGAATGATTGGTTTATCTATCAGAGTATATGGCAAAGTAGTTTTAAGTAGAGTTTTCTTAGTGACCCTGCTCAGTTGTTCGATTATGTGGTATTTGGACAGCTTAATGGGAAGTACATTTTTATATCTAATTGTGGAGAGTTTTACGTCTGCTTTTGTAGTAATATGTACTATTTGGCTTTTAGGTTTAGAGCACGCGGAGCGCAAATTTATTTTAAATAAATTAAGCGCTTTTCATAGTAAGTTGAAGGGTAAATCTAGCTCTTAATTTATTTGTTCTATAGTGTTTTGTTCGAAAGTTATTGTGTATGTTTTAAATAAATTGGTGATGAATGAGTTCGTGTAAAGTAATAGAGCAAGTAGTTGATAAGGGTCTTTGTATTGGCTGTGGTCTATGTGTATCTGCATGTGGTAATGATACTTTAAAAATGGAGTTGAGCGATCACGGCTTTTTGGAGCCCAGGCATGTTAATTCATGCGGTTCTAGCTGTAAAGGGAATTGCCTATCTGTTTGCCCATTTAACCCCGAACCGGATGATGATGTTAGAACTGAGACAGAACTCGCTAACACATTTTTAAACGATTCCAAAAAGCAGAGTGACTCTATAGGTAAATATATTAATACTTATGCAGGTTTTTCAAACGAGCACAGAGCTAATTCCTCCTCAGGTGGTATTGCAACATTTACATTAATCGAGTTACTTAAACGTAAAGAAATAGATTACGTTATCTCAGTTAAAGAGGGGGCTTCGCAAAATGCTCATTATGAATATGCTATTAGCAGCACTGAGCAGGAGCTTTTACAAGGAGCAAAAACTCGATATTACCCAGTAACACTCGCAGGCGTGTTTGATAAAGTTAAAGAGCTTGAGGGGAATTTCGCAATTGTAGGCGTACCATGCTTCATAAAGAGTATTCGTTTAGCGCAAAAGGTAGAGCCTATTTTAAAAAGCAAAATCAAATTTTTAGTAGGTATTATATGTGGTGGTGTTAAAAGCACTTTTTTTACAGAATACTTAGCTAGCAAAACTGGTGTATCAGTATCTGAATATAGTAAGCCAGAATTTCGAATAAAGGATGAAAACAGCAGCGCAAGTGATTATTCATTTGGTTGTTTGGATAAAAATAGCCAACAAAATACAATAAAAATGAAGATGGTTGGCGATATGTGGGGCACGGGACTATTTAAATCAAATGCCTGTGATTTTTGTGATGATGTGTCTGTCGAACTAGCAGATATATCATTAGGTGATGCATGGATTGAACCTTATAGATCCGAAGGCCTGGGAACTAACGTGATTGTAACTCGTTCTCAGTTGGCTGAAGATATTATATGTAAAGGGATTGAGACTAATAAGCTAACTATCGAAGAGCTACCTGTCGATAGGTTTATTGAATCTCAAAGAGGGGGGTTTAACCACAGGCATAATGGCCTCGGTTTTCGAATTAATAAAAGACGTTCGAAAGGTTTAAGCGTTCCTCCAAAGCGTTTTGAAGACGATAATCTAACTTTTTTGTTAAAGCTAATTCATCTAATGAGAATGAAAGTTAGAAAAAAAAGTCTAGTAGTTTGGAAAAGAACCAAAAATGCAGAACAGTTTGATAAAGAAATGAAATTTAGTTTAAATGTATTAAAAAAACTGACGAAGTTAAATCAATATCAAAAAAGATATTCTGAATCAGGTGCTATAAAAGCTTTAGTAATGCGAAAAGTAAATAAGGTATTAAAATAATGAAGATAGGTATATTAACTCAGCACCTTCACAATAATTATGGCGGCCTGTTACAGGCGTTTGCTTTACAGTACTATTTAAAAAACCAAGGTCATGATGTACTTACTATAGATTTTACTACCGACAATATTGGTGCAACTGTAAATAAGAAATCGCGCACAAGCGAAGTGAAAAATATTATTTACTATTATATTCGCAAATATATTCTAAGACGAAATATAAAGTCTATATTTCCTGTATCTGACGAGGTCAAAGCAAATATTGGTAAAGAAACAAGTCGTTTTGTTGCGGAAAATATTCGAACAACACAAAAGTTAACATCAATAGAGCAATTAAAATATTTAGACTCATATAAATTCGATGCTTATGTTGTTGGTAGTGATCAGGTTTGGAGGCCAAGGTACTCACCTGGTTTACCAGCTTTTTTCCTAGATTTTTTAAAAGATGATAAAAAAACCAAACGACTTTCTTATGCCGCATCTTTTGGTACTGATAACTGTGATGAATATTCGCCAACTGAGCTAATAGAATTTAGTAGTTTACTTAAGAAATTTAACGGTATAAGTGTTAGAGAAGACTCGGCAGTGGAGCTTTGTAACAAACATTTTGATGTATCAGTGGAACAAGTATTAGATCCTACAATGCTACTAGCAAAAGAGGACTATATTGAATTGGTGAAAAAAGATAAAATAGCTAAAAGTGACGGTAATATGATGGTCTATGTTTTAGACCAGTCACCAGAAAAAGTGGAGATGATAGATAAGGTTGCTAAAACTAAAAATCTAACTCCTTTTACAGTAATGCCTTCAGATGAAACCGGTATATATCCACCTGTAACAAAATGGTTACGCGGCTTTATGGACGCAGAATACATTGTTACTGACTCTTTCCACGGTGTTGCTTTTTCAATTCTATTTAATAAGCAATTCATTGCAATCGGTAACAAAAGTCGTGGAATAGCGCGTTTTACTTCTATATTGAAAAAGTTTGATCTTGAAAGTCGTTTATTAATAAATGCTAGTGATTTAAATGATTCAATTTTAGATGAAGTAATTAACTATAGCTTAGTAAATGATTTATTGTCTAAAGAGCAAACCTATGCATCTAACTTTTTAAAAAAGAATTTAAGTAATTAAAACCAAACCTTATCTATACTATTAAAAAATAATTTAGGAAAAATAGTGCTGAAGAAAACTATAAACTTTTTAAAAAATATTAAAAAAGTTACAGAAACGTTTGAGAGCAAACTAGAGGTCTCTAATAGAACAAATTATCTTTTAAATTCAGCACTTACCTCAAATGAATCAATTATTTCGAGTGAAGTCAATAATAAGGAATTAATTGTAAGCTTAACAACTTACAGCAAAAGAATTCATGATGTTCATCTAATCATAGAGTCTATTGCACACCAAACTTTAAAGCCTAATAGAATCATTCTTTGGCTAGATGAAGAGGAGTTTACCTTAAATACAATTCCTCTAATTTTAAAGAAGCAGATAGCACGAGGCTTAGAAGTTAGATTTTGCCCTAACTATAAATCATACAAAAAACTAATACCTACATTAAAAATTAGCCCAAAGGCAAATATTGTTACGATAGATGACGACATTTTATACCCATACGATATGCTTGAGCTTCTCTATAATGAACATCTTCTAAACCCAGACTGTGTAGTGGGTCATAGGGTACATAAAATAACACTTGATGCGCAAAAAAATATACTGCCATATAGCGAGTGGGAGCAAGAGGCAACGGATAAATCAAAGAGCAATTTGATTATGGCTATAGGTATTGGTGGTATTTTTTATCCTTCAGGTATATTAAGTGAAGAGTGTTTAAATATAAAGAACTTCACACTTTTAGCACCTAATGCTGATGATATTTGGTTTAAAGCTATGTCTTTATTAACTAATGCTCCACATAAGAAGGTTTCAGATGAAAGAAACTTTTGGGAGCGCTTTTTAGTGGTTGAGTCTTCACAGGATATTGCCTTATTTCATAATAATCAGATTGAGCATGGTAATGACTCTCAGTTCAAAGCCGTGTTCGAAAAATACAACCTATATAAAAAATTAAAGTGATAACTTTACATCCTAAACAACAAATTCTTTCTCTAAACCGAGTATAACAATTATGAAAAATATAGAGCTAATATTGTTTGACGTTGATGGTGTTATGACTGATGGCAGTATTTATATTGATAAAAATGGCGAATCATTTAAAAAGTTTAATGTAAAAGATGGCTTAGCAATAGAGCTTTTACGTAGCCATAATATAAAAACGGGTGTGGTATCAGGTAAAGCAAGTAAAGCCTTAACGCTTAGAAGCGAAAAGCTTGGCTTTGATTTTATCGTCACAGGTTGCAAAAACAAGCTCCCTCGCGTTCATGACATTTGTACAGAGCTAAATATAGGTTTAGATAAAGTTGCATTTGTAGGTGATGACGTACTCGACCTGCCTGTTATGCAGAAGTGTGGTGCTAGCTTTGCACCAAGTGACGCGCACGAATTAGTGCTAAATTATGCGCAATATATAACGAATGCCCCAGGTGGTGGCGGTGTAGTTAGGGAAGTCGCCGATAAAGTTTTATTAGCACGGTTTGAAACTTTAGATGTTATATATGACGTATTATTAGATAAAATAATATCGGATGACGTAAAAAATATGGAACAGTAAAATGAGTACCCCCAATAGCTTTAAGGTTGTTATACCCGCTAGATATGGTTCAACTAGGTTACCGGCAAAGCCTTTACTTGAAATTAATAACAAGCCTATATTTTGGCATGTTGCTCAACGGGTATTAGAAGCGGGTGTAAATATAAGTGATATCGTCATAGCCACAGATGATCAACGCATAGAAGCAAAAGCCATTGAGTTAAAACTGCCTGTGGCAATGACTAAAAGCACTCACGTAAGTGGCACTGATCGAGTGAATGAAGTTGCAAACCAGTTAAATTGGCATGAGAATACTTTGGTATTAAATGTTCAAGGAGACGAGCCTTTAATCCCCCCCGCACTAATTAAAAAGTTAATGAGTTTTAGCCAGCATAACGCTCACTTTGATATGTTTACTGCTTCTGTGAACATATCAAAATATGAAGATTTCATTAACCCTAACGTTGTTAAAGCAATAGTTACAGAAAACAATCAAGCCCTTTACTTTAGCCGAAGTGCAGCACCCGTAAATAGAGATAATCCAGATGATTTAACGAATGCTAACCGTCATATTGGTATTTACTTATACAGTGTCAAAATATTACAACAGCTATGTGGATTAAGTGAATCAGCACTTGAAAGCGCTGAAAAGCTTGAGCAATTAAGAGCTTTGAGCAACGGTGTAACTATTGGTGTTATGAGTTATGGTGGCGATATTCCACATGGTATTGATACTGAAAAAGATTATTTAAACGTAAAAGCTATAATGGAATGAATATGAGCAGTTATGATGTAGCTAAACGCGTAATTAATATTGAAATTGAAGCGTTAAAAGCATTGGAGAAGCAATTAGACGAACAGTTTAATAGTGCGATACAACTTATATTAAATACCAGTGGCAGAACAATTATTTGTGGCATGGGTAAATCGGGGATTATAGGAAAAAAAATAGCGGCTTCTTTTGCGAGTACAGGTACACCTAGCTTTTTTATGCATCCTGGTGAAGCGTTTCATGGTGATTTAGGTATGGTCACACCTGAAGATGTTTTTATTGCAATATCCAACTCTGGTGAAACACTAGAAGTTTTAAAACTACTACCATTTCTAAAAGATAATAATAATAAAATTATAGCTATAACCGGCAACCCTAACTCAACTCTTGCAAGTCATGCGCACTATCATTTAAATATAGCTGTGCCTGAGGAAGCATGTCCATTACAGTTAGCACCAACATCTTCCACAACAGCTACGTTAGTAATGGGCGATGCATTGACTGTCGCACTAATGGAGTCACGCTCATTTCAGCCTGAAAACTTTGCTCGTTTTCACCCCGGAGGCAGCTTGGGGCGTAAGCTACTTAGTAAAGTTAGTGATGAAATGGTGACGCAAAACCTACCTTTAGTAAATGAAAATACTCCATTAACCGATGTTATAAATGTGATGTCAAAAGGTTCTTTAGGCCTTACCTTAGTTGTTAAAAATGATGAAGCCAAAGCATTAATAACAGATGGTGATCTACGTAGAGCTATTGAAAGGTACGGTAAAGATTTGTTTGATTTAAATGCTAAGCATATCGCTAATAGTAATCCGGTTGCAGTCGCTCCTGATACTTCAATAGCGATGGCTTACGAGAAAATGCAAAACAACAAAATAAATAGTCTAATAGTTTGCGATAACAAAAAGGTTATAGGTATTTTAAAAAAATAATGTATGTATAGGTAAGATTCATCACGCCTACGTGGACTTTATACTCGGAGTATATTGGGTTGCAGGCGCCTTACTTGCTGGCGCACTAAAAGCAACGCTTTAACATATTTACCAAAATTACGAGAGCAAGCTTCACGCCTACGTGGGTTCTTATACTCGGTGTATATTGTATTGTAGGCGTCTTGCTTGCTGGCGCATTAAAAGCAACGCTTTTACAAATAAATACAATCCCAATACGGATATTTGCTTATGTTGTTTACTAATCCCGCACGTAAAGGGTTTGCTACTATATACCTAGCTTGAGCTATTAAATCTTCATCATCTCTTATTTTGTGGTCATAATAATTTGATTGCCATATCTTTCCGTCTGAACCGTTATATTTATTAAATCTATAAGTTGTAATGTTCTTAAACTTTCTAACTAGGTTTGATAGTTCTGGGCTACGATTTAGTTGTAAAAGCCAATGTATATGATCAGGCATAATTACAAAGCAAATAGTGTTAAGAGAATTACTTTTGGAAAACACTGTAAGCTCTCTAGCTATCAACCGTGCATTTAAATAATTAGCAAATAATGGCTTACGGAAGTCGCAACATAAAGTTATGGAGTAAAAGGCATTAATTGTAGGGCGTCTACCTTTTAATCGTTTATGTGTGTTAGCCATAGCTTTATTCCTTTTAAAGTGCTTTTCGCGTGAGCAAGCTTCACGCCTACAACAAAATCCTAAACCCACCACTAATATAAAGGTTTAACTCCACGTAGGCGTCTTGCTTGCTGGCGCATTAAAAGCAACGCTTTTACATATTTACCAAAATTGCGTGAGCAAGCTTCACGACTACATGGATTCTTAAGTTCGTTGCATATTTTATTGTAGGCGTCTTGCTTGCTGGCGCATTAAAAGCAACGCTTTTACGTATTTACCAAATTGCGTGAGCAAGCTTCACGCCTACGTGGGTTCTTATACTCGGTGTATATTGTATTGTAGGCGTCTTGCTTGCTGGCGCATTAAAAGCAACGCTTTAACATATTTACCAAAATTGCGTGAGCAAGCTTCACGCCCACGTGGACTTTATACTCGGTGTATATTGGGTTATATGCGTCTTGCTTGCTGGCGCATTAAAAGCAACGCTTTAACATATTTACCAAAATTGCGTGAGCAAGCTTCACGGCTACTAAGTTCCTATCTCAATTTTAACACCTTCCTCCAACACCTCTTTATATTTTCTTGCTAATGCGCGCTTTGCGTCTTCATCGCCGTGTACAATTTTTATATGGCTTGGCTTTTTACGCATGCCGGTTACAAATTTAACTAATCCGTTTTGATCGGCATGTGCGCTGTAACCGCTAATGGTATGCACCTGTGCGTTAATTGTAATGCGTGTATCGTTTATAAAAACATACCCATTGCGGGGGCCATATTTTTGTATATCGCGCCCCAACGTGCCGCGGCCTTGGTAGCCAACAAACAATACATCGGTTGTTTTGTCAGGTAAAAAGCGCTCAAGGTAATTAACTATTCGCCCGCCACTGCACATTCCGCTGGCAGCTAAAATAATGGCGGGAGTTTGGCGCGAGGCTAAATAATTAATAATAGCGATATGCTCGCTATGGGTATCAACGGTGGTTAGGTTTTCAAAGTCTAGCGGGTGGCGGCCTTTGGCTACTTTGCGCTTAGCCTCTGCATCCCATAAGTGTTTAAACTTAATATATTGCTCGGTAAAATTGGCAGCCATGGGGGAGTCTAAAATTACATGAATACTTCGCCAAGGCGAACCTTTAGCTGATTGATGTATTAGCTGCTCTAGCTCGTAAAGTAGCTCTTGTGTGCGGCCAATACTAAATGCCGGCACTAACACTACGCCGTTATCTGCTACTGCGCGTTCAATTACATTTTTTAGTGTTTGGGTGCGCTCTTTTCGCCCTTGATGATTTTTATTACCGTAGGTTGACTCTATAACTAATGTGTCGGCCTTATAAGGAGGTTTTGGAGCCGGTAATAGCGGCGTGTAGGGCGCCCCTAAATCGCCCGAAAACACTACTCTATGGCTTTTATTATTCTTTGTATTAATGCCAACATCTATTTCTACATAGGCTGAACCTAATATATGCCCAGCACGCTGAAACCGCGCTTTAGCTATTTGCTGGTTGGTGCAAGGCAGCTCAAACCAAGTATTAAAATTGACCGCTACTATCTGCTTATTTAGCAAGCTTAGGCAGGCATTTATAATTTTTATATCGCGAGTAACACCTACCTTTAACGCATCTTCAATCACTAGAGGCAGCAAGCTAGCCGAGGCAGGCGTAGTATAAATGGGCTCCTTAAAACCGGCTGCTAATAAATAAGGAATGCGCCCCACGTGGTCAATGTGGCAATGGGTAACAATAAGCGCGCTAATGTGCGCAATATCAAACTCTATTGATAAATCATCTTTTGCGTCTTCTCCCTGAAAAAGCCCGCAATCTATTAGCACGCTGTTTATACTATTAATAACTAATTCGTGGCACGAGCCAGTCACGCCATTTACCGCTCCGTGGTGAAGTATTTTCATAGTGGTTCATTATTTTGTTAATCTCATATTAATAATGTAGAACTAAAATGGCTGGCTATAAAGTACTTAGCGGTTTGTTGTTGCTAAAGTCATAAAATGGTAACTTAACTCATGTAAACATTATTGTATGGGCTAATTAGCTCTTAAACTACCAGTGGTTTAAGCAGTAAAAACAAATTAAATTATAAATAAATCTGCCTAAACGCATGCTTAAAATGACTTTACATAGTTTATGGTCTATAAATTGTTTAGCCTTTTTATGTAGTTAATAAGTGAAGTAGTATCTATGAGTGCAAACCATAACCTTTATTCAAGAGGTAATTAATGGACTTTTGGTTCCCGTTGGTTATTACATTTATTGTTTCGCTTGTAGCAATAAAAGTAATAAATCCAATAGCAATAAAAACAGGATTAGTCGACTTTCCGTGCGATCGCAAAGTACACGACGGAAATATCCCCCTTGTAGGCGGCATAGCCATTTACCTATCAGTTTTAATCGCCTCTGTTTTATTTATCGACCACAGTAGAAACCTTAATTTATACCTAGTTGCCTCAGCATTAGTGCTATTTTTGGGGGCGCTTGATGACCGTTATAGGTTATCTGTTAGAGTCCGCTTAGTTGCGCAAGTGCTGGTTGCATCACTAATTATATTTGGCACCGAAATATACCTAACAAGCCTAGGTTTTTTATTAGGTAATATAGAGCTTAAGTTAGGTGTGCTGGGCATAGTTGTAACCGTTATAGCCATAATTGCAGGGATCAACGCAATAAATATGATTGACGGGATGGACGGACTAGCCGGTTTGCTTAGTTTAATTGCTTTTACAGCGTTGGGTTTTTTATTAAGTAGAGTAACTAATGCATGGTACTTGTTGCCCGTACTGTTTATTGCCTCATTATTAGGCTACTTAATCTTTAATTTAAAACTACACAGCTCAGTGTCAAAAATATTTATGGGCGACTCAGGTAACATGCTTATCGGTTTAACGCTTATTTGGCTTATGGTTATTGGCACGCAATTAAGTACACCCGCATTAAAGCCAGTTACGGCCCTTTACATAATAGCAGTACCATTAATTGATATGGCAGCCGTTATAATTAGAAGGGTTAAAGCAAAAAAATCCCCGTTTTTAGCCGATAGGCAACACCTACATCACCTTTTAGAAGTAAAGGGGTATAGTACCAAGCAAGCACTTATTGTTATTTCAATTGCTGCAAGTATACTAGCAATGGTAGGCTGCATAGCCGAGGTTTACTCAATAGCAGAATGGCTTATGTTATTGGTCTTTCTAGTTTTATTTTTTAGTTATGCTGCATTTACAGAGCATGAATGGAAAAAAATTAGCGCTAAAAGCCAGTAATATTAAAGGAATATTTACGTGTTATATAAAAGCAGACTAAAAAAATTATGAAAATAAACTTAGCTCTTACGTCACTAATGCCAATTTTATTTTTACTTGGTTGTACATCATCTCCCCCGGTTCTTCATGCTACCCGCGCACTTATAAACGAGCCTGTAGTGCACACTAATCAAAATGTAGTTCCATTAGCATTTACACAACTAATTCAAAGTAAACCTGTTGGTTACCAAGGTAGCTATAAAAATATTGAGTTTACCCTAGGAAAAAAATACACCTCTGCACTGGGCGAACAATGCCGCGAGTTATTTTTAAATCAGCAAGGGCAAAGCTCTGCTCAAACTCGCCAAGCCATGTGTAAAAACAGCCAAACTGATCAGTGGGTAATGGCACCACAAGTCATTAAAAACAAAAATAACACTATAAGTTTTGGAGCCTGAGCCAATTTATGAATACCTTTAACCAAAGCTTTAAGCTAATTTTTAATGTAATTATTGGCGCCAGCATTATTGTATCGCTAAATCTAAGCGCTGCTGAGCAAATGTCGCTAACACAGCTCGAAAACGCAGGCACAACGCAAACGCAATTACCTAATGCAGAGCTACAAAATGGCACATTTAGCAAGCAAGGGCGTTCGGGCACATTGTTACCAGGCGAAATGTCAGCAGCAGAGCTTTTACCTAGCTCAGAGCAAGGCTTACCCCCTCCGTATGGTGCTAATTTATTTGCCGGCGGATACGAAAGCGAGCGCCTAGATGGTTTAAACGACGACTACACAGTAGCCCCAGGCGACAAAGTATCAATATGGTTATGGGGCGCAATTAACCAATCTGAAGTGGTAACCGTAGATAACCAAGGTAACCTGTTTATAACCAATGTTGGCCCTGTTTATGTAGCCGATGTAAAAGCAAGTCAGTTAAATACCTACGTAAGCAATAAAATAAAAGAGGTATACAAAAAAAGCGTACAAATTTATGTAAACCTGCTTACAGCAACACCAGTGAGCGTTTACATTAGTGGTAGCGTAATTCGTCCCGGGCAATACGCTGGTATCGCATCCGACAGCATTTTATATTACTTAAAACGCGCGGGCGGAATAGACTCAGAGCGAGGCAGCTATCGTTCAATAAAAGTGTTGCGTAATAACAAAGTAATTCAAAATATAGACCTTTACGACTTTATACTAACGGGTTACCTACCTAAGTTTAACTTTAAAGATAACGACGTAATATTAGTAGAGCGCCAAAAAGCCACTGTGGTTGTGTCGGGGAGTGTACGCGCGCCATTTAGGTTCGAATTTTTACAAAGCCACGCAACAGGCGAACAGCTTGCCAAGTTTGCATTACCACTGGCTAAAGTAAGCCATGTAGGCGTAGTTGGTGACAGAGCCGACGGCCCATTTTCGGTTTACTTACCCTATAACGAATTTAAAAACTTTGAGCTTAAAGATGGCGACCGCCTAATTTTTAACGACGACATGCGAGCCCAAGTTATCGATATACAAGTAGATGGCAGCTACTTAGGGCCTTCGTACTTTGCTGTTAATAAAAACACGCGTTTGCACGACCTACTTGCGCATATTCAAATAGATAAATCGTTAGCCGACTACCAATCTATTTACATACAACGTAAAAGCGTAGCTAAAAAACAAAAAGAAATGATAGACCAATCGCTAGAGCGCTTAGAGCGAAGCGTATTTACTGCGCCAGCCTCATCAGACGGCGAAGCAAAAATTCGCGCAGAAGAAGGTAAAATGATTTTAGAATTTACCGAGCGCGCACGTAAAATAATACCGTTAGGTAAAGTGGTAATTGCCGACCAAGGGCAAGTTGCCAATATTAGGTTAGAGCAAGGCGACATAATACACATACCCGCTAAAACAGACCTAATACACATTGGGGGCGAAGTACTCATGCCGCAGGCATTAGTTTACAACCCCAATGCCACAATAGACGACTACATAGCATGGGCGGGTGGCTATAGCGAGCGCGCCAATTACGACCAAATAATGGTTATACACCCTAACGGCATGATAGATCTTGACGCTTACGGCACCTTAAAGCCAGGCGATCAAATTTTGGTACTCCCAAAAGTAGACACCAAATTTTTGCAATCGGTTAAAGACATAACGCAAATAATTTATCAAATTGCTATTGCGGCAAATGTGGCCACCTAAATGACCACCGTACTAAAACGAAATAACTGGGCAATATGGCGCGACGTTATATTTGCCCTATTTGTACGCGAAATCCGCACAGGCTTTAACGATAAATTAGGGCTTGCTTGGGCGGTTGTACAGCCGTTAAGTTTTATTATTATGCTTTCTTATATACGTGGGCGGATGGATGGTGGCGAAACGCACACTGTCCCGACATTTGATTTTATGATGTATGGTTTACTACTAATTCAGTTGTTTTTAGGAACGCTCTCTAGTTGCTCCTCTTCCATCAAAAAGAATAAATCACTGTTTGCCTTTAGACAGGTGCAGCCTATTAGTAGTGTTTTAGCTACAGGCTTTTTTAATTTTTTAGTAAAAATTGCCGTGTTTATATTTATATTTATATTTATGTATTTTATTGGAATGGAGGTAAAGCTAAACGATCCTCTTTTTATGATATTAAATATTTTTGCGCTATGGGTGTTTTCAATGTCGTTTGGCTTACTTTTTGCGCTCATACAATGCTATATACCTGAGTTTTCGAAGGTTCAAGGCATATTGACCCGACCTTTATTTTTTATATCAGGCGTATTCTTTTCGTTGCAAGACGTGCCAAAAGAATATTGGCCATACCTCGATTGGAACCCTATTTTGCATGCTATAGAGTTAACACGATACGCGGCTTATCCTACTTATGGGGCCGAAGGAGTAAGTGAGTTTTACTTATTTTCAGCTGCTTTTGTGAGTTTGTTTTTTGCTTTGTGTGTTTACCACATATCGTGGAAACAAGCTGTGAGTAGGTGATTTATGGTGCAGGAAGTAATTACGTGATTAAGCTGCAAAATATAACTAAATATTATCCATCAGCAATAGGTAAGCAGTACGTTTTTAAAAATGTAAGCTTTGAAATACCCAGTGGCCACAATATTGCTATTTTAGGCTCAAACGGGGCTGGTAAATCTACTTTATTTAAAATGCTGGCCGGCAGCGAGTACCCCAACAAAGGGGAAATAATTACCGACCTGCATTTATCGTGGCCTGTAGCACTGGCTACGGGGATTCACCCACAAATGAGTGGCGCCGAAAACGCCCGCTTTATAGGCATGATAAACGGCGTAGCCGACCTAGATTTATATGTGCGCCGTGTTCGCCAATTTGCAGAGCTAGGTCCAAAGTTTGATTTGCCAGTAAAAACCTACTCAAGCGGTATGAAACCCCGCCTAGCGTTTGCGTGCTCAATAGGTATAGACTTTGACGTATACCTAATTGATGAGGTTACCTCGGTGGGCGATGCAAACTTTAGAAAAAAAACCCGCCAAGCACTTACACAAAAAAGTAAAAATGCCAATGTTATTATGGTTAGCCACGAAATGGACGAACTGCGCCATTTTTGCGATAGTGCTATTGTATTGCATAAAGGCGAACTCACTTTTTACAACGATTTAGAGCAAGGAATTGCTCATTACCAGGCATTATAACTATGAGTCAACAAGCGGTAGAAAAAATAGAACAACGCTTTACAGAGCTAGGGCTAAAAACCGATAAAGCTATTTGGGATAATGGCGAAAAGCTTATTGGGCTTGCGCAACAAGTTGAGCAAAACGATGTATACCTAGCAAGGCGTGTTATGCAACGTGCACGTAATTTAAACCCTAAAAATGAGCAAATAAATAAAGAGCTAGCTAGGCTTACTAATAAAGTAAATAGTAAAGCAAAGCAAACTCAAACAAGTACATCTACCGAGCAACATGTAAAACCAAATATAAAGCAATCTGCTATTGCTAAATTAAACAACAAACGTGGGCTTCACTTATTAACCAAGCCGTGGTTTGTGCTGTTGGTTGTGCCTTTTGTATTATTTGCTTTTTACCAACTTGTTTTAGCGGCCCCAAGGTATGAAAGTCGAGCACAGTTAATAATTCAGCAACCCGATGGCATGAGCACAATGGACCCATCTATGGCGCTTTTAAGCGGTTTAGGAGTGGGCGGTAGCTCAACAGCCGATAGCGAAATAGCAAAAGCTTATATTCATTCGCAAGACATGCTTAACTACCTGCAACAGCACAGTAATTTAAAAGCACATTACCAAGAGCATGGTGATATTTTTACAGGGCTAAGTAGCGATGCCAGCAGCGAAGACCTGCTAAATTACTACATTGACCATACCACTATTGAAATTGACGAAGACTCAGGTGTATTAAAAATATTAGCCCAAGGTTTTACCCCAGAGTTTGCTAATAACTTAACCAAAATAATAGTGGGCAGAGCAGAGTGGTATATAAATTCTATTGGCCATCAGTTAGCTGAGGCGCAATTACAATTTATACGCTTAGAGCACGCAAAGGTGGAGCAGCGCCTGCGCGATGCGCAAAAAAACATACTTGCTTTTCAGCAAAAAAATAACTTACTAGACCCAGAGGCCGAAGGCCTAGCGCTACAGCAAATAACTTACGGGTTAGAGGGGCAAATAGCCACTAAAAGTGCGCAGCTAAAAGGTCTACGCTCAACCATGACCGACAGAGCACCGCAAGTAGTAATGCTTGAGGCCGAGCTAAATGCATTAAAAACTCAGCTAGAGCTTGAGCGCGAAAGGCTTTCGCAGCAAGGTACTGAGCCCACCAATACAACAGCTAATAACAGAGCGGTAAGCCAAGTGTTAGCGCAGTTTTCTGATTTAAAAATAGAGCTTGAGCTTGCCTTAAAAGGGTACACCGCATCGGAGGTATCGCTAGATAAAGCCAGAATAGAAGCCTATAGGCAGCTTAAATATTTAGTAGTGGTGGAGACGGCAACGCTACCGCAAGACCACCAATACCCAAACACGCTTTACAATATTTTGCTATTTGCAGTGCTGCAGCTAATGCTATTTGGCATAGGTAAAATAATTTTAGCAACAGTAAAAGAGCTAAGGTAGCACAGTGCTTAGCGCGCAAATAATAATTAAATAATTAGATAGACAGGAATCTATATGCATTCATTAACAAAGCCACAGCACAAGTCGGCCCGTAAGGGCATTATATTAGCGGGCGGCTCGGGTACACGTTTATACCCGCTTACAAAAGTGGTAAGTAAGCAATTAATGCCTGTGTACGACAAACCCATGATTTTTTACCCCGTGTCGACGTTAATGATGGCGGGTATAACCGAAATTTTAATTATATCTACCCCAACAGAGCTACCGCGCTTTAAAGAGTTACTAGGCGATGGCAGCGCATGGGGCATTAGCTTTGAATACAAAGAGCAACCCAGCCCAGACGGCCTGGCACAAGCTTTTTTATTAGCAGAAGACTTTTTACAAGGGCAGTGTGCAGCCTTGGTATTGGGCGATAACCTTTTTTATGGCCACGACTTATCAATATCGCTACAAAATGCAACTACATGCGAGCAAGGGGCAACGGTATTTGGCTACCACGTTGCTAATCCTAAATCTTACGGAGTGGTAGAGTTTGACCAAAACGGCAAAGCCATATCAATAGAAGAAAAGCCCGACAAACCTAAATCTAACTACGCCGTACCAGGTTTATACTTTTTTGATAGCCGAGTGGTTGAATTTGCAAAAAATGTTAAGCCATCAGCGCGTGGCGAGCTAGAAATAACCGACGTGATAGACCAATATCTCGCTAATAAAGAGCTCAATGTAGAAATAATGGGCCGCGGTACCGCATGGTTAGATACCGGCACATTAGATGACCTGCTTGATGCTGCTAATTTTATTCGTGCAATAGAAAAACGCCAAGGCTTAAAAATTAACTGCCCAGAAGAAATAGCCTACCGTATGGGTTACATAAACGCAGAGCAACTTAAACAATTAGCCAAACCGCTTAAAAAGTCAGGCTATGGTAAATACTTACTTGCGTTGTTAGATCAAACCGTATTTTAAAAGGCATTAATAATGAAGTTTACACAAACAAAAATACCTGATGTAAAAATAATAGAGCCACAAGTTTTTGGCGACGAGCGCGGTTTTTTTATGGAAACCTTTCGCACAGAGCTATTTAACAAGCACTGTGGCGAGCGCACCTTTGTACAAGAAAACCATAGTAAGTCGGCGCATGGCATACTACGAGGCTTACATTACCAAACACAAAATACGCAAGGTAAATTAGTACGGGTTACCCAAGGCGAAGTGTTTGACGTAGCCGTAGATATGCGTAAAAGCTCGCCTACTTACGGGCAATGGGTTGGGGTGTTATTGTCGGCCGAAAACAAACGCCAATTATGGGTACCAGAAGGGTTTGCCCATGGGTTTTATGTAACCACCGATAGCGCCGAGTTTGTTTATAAATGTACCGATATATATAACCCAAATGCTGAGGTATCAATTAAGTGGGACGACCCTACACTTAATATAGAGTGGCCGTTAGTTGAGGGCAAACTACCGCAGCTTTCGGCAAAAGACGAAGCTGGCCTTGCATTTACAAATGCACCAACGTTTTAAGTTAATCAGTTAAGTAGTAGTCATTATGAAAGTATTAATAACAGGTAAAAACGGCCAGTTAGGCTCTGAGCTACAAAAAAGCTGCCCAAGTAATATAGAGCTAATATGCTTTGGTAGCCAAGAACTTGATATAGCCAATGCAGAGCAAGTAAACGAGCTTTTAATTAGCCACTCCCCCGATATAGTTATTAACGCAGCAGCGTATACCGCAGTAGATAAAGCCGAAACTGATACTAAGCAAGCTTATGCTGTAAACGAGCAAGGCCCAGCTAATTTAGCTACTGTATGCAAGCACATAAACGCTAAATTAATACATGTATCGACCGACTTTGTGTTTGATGGCACAAGTACCATGCCCTATACCGCTACCGATGCTACTAACCCATTAGGGGTTTATGGTGCATCAAAACTTGCTGGCGAGCAGCAAATTAGCAATATATTAGGGGGGCATGCAACCATAGTACGAACCGCTTGGGTGTACTCGGTATTTGGTAATAATTTTGTAAAAACTATGTTGCGCCTAATGAACGATAAAGAACAATTAGGTATAGTAGGCGACCAAGTAGGCACGCCTACGTGGGCCGCAGGCCTTGCCAATATGCTATGGGCATTAGTACACAAAAATAATAATGAGCTACAGGTTACTAATGCAAATACAGCCACCATTTTAAATTGGACCGACGCAGGGGTGGCATCGTGGTACGACTTTGCAGTAGCAATACAAGAGCTAGCAATAGAACAAGGCCTATTAAGTAAAGCAATACCTATTAGTGCAATACCGGCAGCGAGTTACCCAACGCCAGCTAAACGCCCTGCGTTTAGTGTGTTAAATAAAGCACAGGCTGAAGAGCTAACTGGCGTTAAAACAATACATTGGCGCACACAATTAAAAACAATGCTAAAAGAGTTGCCTAATAACTAGCAGCTCGTAGCTCGCAGCTCGTAGCTTTAACAAAATTTGTAAATGGAATAAAAAATGTCAGTAAAAAATCTATTAGTAACCGGTGGCGCAGGGTTTATAGGTGCCAATTTTGTACATTATTGGTTAGCGCAAAACCCGCAAGACAAAGTAATCGTGCTAGACGCACTTACTTACGCGGGTAATAAAGCCAACCTAGACCTAGTAGCAAACAACCCAAACATGACCTTTGTGCACGGCGATATTTGCGACACAGCATTAATAGAGCAGCTAATAGAGACACACCACTTAAATACCATAGTGCACTTTGCTGCCGAGTCACATGTTGACCGCTCAATAACAGGGCCAGATGCCTTTATAGAAACAAATATACTTGGCACTTACAGCTTATTAAAAGCAGCTAAAAAAAAGTGGATAGACGAGCCAAAAGCTAATGGTAACGAGCCTTTAGCTCATCGTTTTCATCATGTAAGTACCGACGAGGTTTACGGCACGCTTAGTGCGACAGACCCCGCTTTTACCGAAGACACCGCCTATGCGCCAAACTCACCCTATTCTGCATCAAAAGCGGCGAGCGATCATTTAGTACGTGCGTATCATCATACTTATGGGCTTGAGGTAACTACTTCAAACTGCTCAAACAACTATGGGCCGTACCACTTTCCTGAAAAGTTAATTCCTTTAATCGTTACTAATATTTTAAACGATAAACCACTGCCAGTGTATGGCGATGGCCAGCAAATACGCGACTGGTTATACGTAGAAGATCACGCCCGTGGTATAGAGCTAGTACTTAAAAAAGGCCGTATTGGTGAAAACTACAACATTGGTGGCAATAACGAATGGGCCAACATAGATATAGTTAAATTGGTATGTAAAGTAATGGGCGAAAAATTTGCAAACAACCCCGAACTTGCAAAGCGTTTCCCTAATGCAAAATCGGCTATAGAAAATAATGTTGAGCAATTAATTACCTATGTTGAAGACCGTGCAGGGCACGACCGACGCTATGCAATTGATGCTACAAAAACAAATAATGAGCTTGGCTATATACCAGCAGAAAGCTTTGAAACCGGCTTTGCTAAAACACTAAACTGGTATTTAGATAACGAAACGTGGTGGGTTGAGTTAATGAATATGGACAATAAATAATTATGCTAAATTTATTTAAAAGCACTATGAAGCTTTCGCAAATTTTTTCTTCTAAAGAAAGTGTAGAAAGCCAGCAACAAAGCAATTTGTTAGATGAAGAAAATAGAATTGCTCGCATTGAAAAAATGAAAAAAGAGCAAGCAAGTATTCAAATTAAAAGAGTTACAGAAAGCTCATTAGTAGATAAAGATTGGTACCTTACCTTTTATAGTGATCTCACAGGCAGCGATGTTTGCCCTATTGAACATTATGTTTTATTCGGTTGGAAAGAAGGTCGTAACCCAAACGCGTACTTTGATACGAATTGGTTTATAAATGAATATCAGCTGGAAAGTAATGTGTGTCCGTTATTGCACTATATAGATAATTGGAAAGCAAAAGCGTTAATACCTTCGCCAAAGTTTGACTCAATTAACTATATTGAAAATCACAAAGACATTAAAGAGGCAGGTATAGAGCCTCTGAGTCATTATTTAGAATATGGCGTATATGAGGGGCGGCAATATAGATCTTTAATAGACTATATTGATGAGGCTTATACGGAGTATGAAAAAACTAACTTATTCTTACCTGATTGGTATGTAATGGTAAATGAGGATCTTAGAGATTCAGGTGTAAATGCGATTGAACACTTTGCTTTGTATGGGCAATTTGAGTTCAGAAACCCGAATCCGTATTTTGATTTGAAATGGTATACAAAAAAATATGCTGAGGAGATTGGGGATAATGAAAGTGCATTCTTGTTTTACGCAAATCAAGGTTGGAAATTAGGGCACTCTCCGTCACCAAAGTTTGATGCTGCTCGCTATAGTAAAGAATACCTGAAAGACATAACCCAAGAGCCGTTGTCGCATTTTCTAACTGAAGGTAAAAAGCGAGGTCTACGTGCCTTTGATGCGAATGCTCTAGAGGTTTCTAGCGGAGGGGCATTAAGGTTTGACCCTGAAGCTGTTTTAACTAAAGATGCGCCATTGCGGGCCTTAATAGATAACATACCTACAAAGTTAAGCCCTGCTAGTAACTATTACTCAAATGTTTTAAATATACATTGGGTTATGCCTGACTTTTCACCTGGGGCAGGCGGCCACATGACTATTTTTAGAACAATCAGGTATCTTGAAACGTTTGGCCATACAAACACAATTTGGATTTATAACCCAACTTTACACGAGTCAGAGGATGCCGCTTACCAAGATATAATCCAGCATTTTCAGTTAGTGAAAGCCGAAGTTAAATTTACCTCTGATCCCACATTTATAAGTGCAAGCGGAGATGCTGTATTTGCAACAGACTGGGGAAGTGTAAGTTTTGTAAATTCAATGGCCGCTTTTAAACGTCGATTCTACTTTGTACAAGATCATGAGCCAGAGTTTTATGCTCAGGGCTCGTATGCTATTTCAGCAAGGAACACCTATAAACACGATTTAGATTGTGTATGTGCAAGTCCTTGGTTGAAGCAATTAATGGAAAATAAATATGGTCGTTGGGCGCGAGAGTTTTGGCTTTCAGTCGATTTTAATACTTACAGCTTACCGGAAGTCGAAAGAGAAAATGGCGATGTTGTAAAAATCGCGTTTTACGCGCGTCACTTTACATCTAGAAGAGCAGTAGAACTTGGCTTTTTAGCATTAGAGGCTCTGGCTGAAAAGGGCTTAAATATTGAGGTTCATAGTTTTGGTGCGCCTTTACCATTTAATTCAGCGCCATTTAAATGTATAGATCACGGTATATGTGATACTGAACAATTAGCCAAACTTTACCAAACGTGTGATTTAGGGGTTGTTTTTTCTGCGACTAATTACTCTTTAATTCCACAAGAAATGATGGCGTGTGGAATTCCAGTAGCTGAACTAGATGTAGAAAGTACTCGGGCTATTTTCCCTGAGGGCGTAGTATCTTACTTATCTACAGAGCCTAGAGAAATGGCGGAACAGTTAGCTGAGTTGGTAGAAAATGATGAAAAAAGAAAACACCAAGCGCAAATAGCTTACGAGTGGGTAAGCCAGTTTACTTGGGAAGATGCTGCCAAAGCTATTGAGCAAGCTATATTTGAGCGCTTACCTGAACTAGGTTTTGAATATAAAGAAACTGAAAAAAACAAAGGTATTAAAGCCTCTGTTATTATACCTACCTGGAATGCAGGGGATGTTTTTAAAAAGGTAATTAAACGCCTACAAGAACAAAAAGCACCTTGGGAGTACGAAGTACTAGTTGTTGATAGCGGCTCAAAAGATGATACGGTCGAGTTTATAAAAAATAACCCAGATATAAACTTACATGTTATACCTAACTCTGAATTTCAACATGGTAGAACACGCAATTTAGCTATCAGCATGACCAAAGGTGAGTATGTAGCAGTACTTACTCAGGATGCTTTACCAGTGGATGAGTACTGGCTTTATAATATGGTTACGGCTTTAGAGCACTACCCTGATGCGGCTGGTGTATTTGGTAAACACTTTGCTTGGCCAGGTGCAGATCCGTATACCAAAAGGGATTTAGTGAGCCATTTTGAAAATTTCGAGAACTTCCCTTATTGCGTATCTCAAAGTACAGACAGTACTAAATGGAAAAATAAAGATTTAGGCTGGCGGCAGTTTTTACACTTTTATAGTGATAATAATTCAATGATGCGTAAAAGCGTGTGGGAAACTCTGCCTTACCCTGAGGTTCCTTTTGGTGAGGATCAAGCTTGGGCATGGGAAATAATAAAAGCAGGCTACCAAAAGGTTTATTGTAAGCAAGGCGCAGTTTTTCACTCCCACGATTTTGATGAAGGCAACGTAGAAAAGCGTGCTTTTGAAGAAGCTGAGTTTTTCCGTGATGTATTCGGTTATACAATGATTACCTCAGATAAAGTTGACGATGAGATCGTTCGTCTAAATGCTTACGACAAAGAATGGGGTGAGCAACATAATCTAGCAGAAAGTATGATTGAAAGGCGCTTATCTTCAAATGTAGCTCGTTTAAAAGGCTTTAATAAGGCAAATCTGTAATGAAAAAAACTTTATATATACATATAGGCACCGGTAAAACTGGTACCACTGCACTCCAAGATTTTTTCTTGCTAAATAGTGATAAATTGGAAGAAAGTGGTGTGAAGTATGCTAAAAGCGGGTTAGTAAAAAATAATCATCATTTATTATGTCGAAATTATTTGCGTAAAGATGAGGCTATCCAGTCAGATATAGTGGCTAATTTAGAAGCCTTAAATCAAGAAATTAATGGTAGCGAGTTAAATACATTTCTTATAAGTAGTGAGTACTTCCCTGGTCTACAACCAGACGAGATATCTGAGCTAGCCACAATAATTGAAGCTAGGATTGTGCCAATAGTATACTTGCGGAGACAAGATGAATTTTTAGAATCTTGGTATGCTCAAATTGTTAAAGCATACAAGGTTAATTCGAATATTTACTCTTTAAAGAATAGGCTTATAAATGAAAAAATATTTGATTATAAATATTTGACAGGCTGCTGGGAGAAGGTTAATGCCCAAAATGAAATTATAGTAAGGCCTTATGAAAAAGACTCTTTTTATAATAACAATATCTTTGATGATTTTATTAATGCACTTGGTTTGAATATTGATGATAAATTTGATTTTCCTAAAAAAGATCCTAATCCAAGCTTGAAGCCTAATCAAATTGTTTTAGGTTTAGAAATGTATGATTATTGCAGTGAAGAACAGAAAAATATTATATTTACTTATTTTGAGGGAGTTGAAGATAATTCTAAGTTCTTTTTAAGTACAGAGGAACGCAATGAGATAATTGATGAGCATAACAAAATAAATAACTATGTAGCACAACGTTATTTAAATAAAGAACGTTTATTCAAAAACAACTCTGCTAAAGTCGATGGGGGAGGGGAATCTATTTTCTCTACTAGTTTTATTGAGGACTTTATTATATCGATTTATATATACTACCCAGAAAAAATGAAAAAAATAGAATCTGCACTAATAACATTCTTGAAGCATAAATCTGTGTTTTTTAAAAATGAGAATAATAAAGAATTAGAAAGAAAGCTTTTAAGGCTAGCTTTAATTGTTAGGCCAAGAGCTCCTCATGTCGTAAAAATGCTTAAAGAAAGTTTTGAAAGGAAAGCGCAATGAAAGTTGGTTATTTAATATTTAATTCTTCAGGTGAACAAGATTACTGTGGGACTGCTGATAGTTCGTTTTTAAACTATGAGGAGATAAAAAAGCTCACAAGTAATAATACTGGTAACTTGATGTTCAAATATGCTGCTAGGCGTTTATTTAAAAATGATGTTTTTTATATAAAGTATAGTGACGATCCAGATTTAATTCGTGATAAATTTGATGTTTTAGTGTTACCTGAAGCTAATTTAATAAATCCAAGTGTCAATTACGCTAAGCAGGCTAGTTTTGTCGCAAAACTGGATAAGCCTACTCTTTTACTAGGGGTGGGGGCTCAGGCTAAAGATATAGTTGGTGCTGAAGAGTTTCCTCCAATCCCTGAAGGAACTATTAGCTTTCTAAAAGAAGTATCGAAGAGAACACCAAATATATTTTGTCGGGGGGAATTCACAAAATCAATTATTAAATCTATGGGGATCGATAACGTACTAGCAATTGGTTGTCCAACCTTTATGATAAACCCAACTAATACATTATGGGAGAATATATTATCAAAGCCTCAAGGTAATATTTTGAAAAAACTTTCAGTTACTGAGGGAGTATATCCTGTAGTTAAAAGGACTGATAGTTTAAATAATACAGAAAGGTTTTTATTCGACCAAGTTTTGTACAATGATGCTCATTATGTTGCTCAGTGTCAAATATCAGTTCTAAAGATCGGCTTTGGGCTAGAAGAGGAAGTTGAACGCAATAACCTTAATAATTTAAGAAGGTATTTAGCTCCTCATTCAGACCTTGACAAATTTAGTAATAAATTACTGCTCAATTCTAGAAGCTTTAGTAGGGTGGATAATTGGTTAAACTATGCCAGAAGTAGGACGGGGTTTTGTGGTACTCGTATTCACGGTAATATGGTAGCTATACAATCGGCAGTACCAAGTTTACCTGTAGCACATGATTCAAGGACTAAAGAGCTTTGTCAAATTATGAGGCTACCATTTATAACACCAGAAAATTTTGATGACATAAGAAGTAAAAGTGATTTAATAGCTGCCTATGATGTTGTTTATGATTCAAACGCAAATGACTTAGATGCTTTTCGATCTGAAGTAGCAAAAATTTACATTGAACATATCGAAATGCTTGGGTTGAATCCGTCAAATAATTTACTGAATGTTGTGAAGTAATCAGGGGTGATTGTTTAATATTGCTTTGCTTTTATCAATTAAAAAGTATCAATATATAAAATATAATAATTCCATGGTTTTATTATTTCGAGGCGTAAAAAAACTAGGCTTAATAATATGACTTTCTAAATTTAAAGGCTTTATGGAGATTCGAAATATAATGGCTAATGGGATTAGTAAAAATTTATTGGGTTCTACACTTGTTTTTTTTAGTAGTGAAATTCAAAATAATAAACCTGAAAATATTGCTTTTTTCTTTTTGGCCCGTGAAGGTTATTGGCTTGAACAAGCTTTTAAACGTTTTTGTAAAGGCAGGAGTATAAAAGCACAAAGTGAGTATTTATTAGCCTCCCGCGCTTTTTTATTTAAGCTTTTACTTGATGATGAACGTAGCTTTGCGTATTCGCTTAAAAGTGGCTTTAAAGGCACTTTTAGCGAATTATTACAAAGCCGTTTTATTTTAAACCACGATGAAATAACCCGTACTTTTTCGCCAGCACTTTTAGCTAAAATTATTGACTTAGAAACCGATAAGCAAAGTGTAATTGATATATTTAATGCCCACAAAGCTGAACTAAAAACATTACTTGCACCGACTAAAAAAGCTTACTTAGCGTATTTGGAGCAGCTTGGTGTTACTAAGCAACAAACCCTACATATAGTTGATTTAGGTTACTCAGGTACTATTCAAAGTTTGCTAGGTATACTCCTTAATAAAAATACGTATGGGCATTATTTGATAGCGTCTAACCCTGGGGTTCATTTCATTGAGGGTTGTACAGCTACAATGAAAGGCTATTTGAAAGAAGGGGTAAAAATAGGCGAAGGTTACTTACCGCTCGATCGCTCTATGTTTTTAGAGTCACTGTTAACTGCGCCTAATGGCCAGTTTAGAGATATACGCTTTAACACCTTTAATAAGAGTAGTAATAATTTAAAGCAATTTGATTTTTATTACGGGCGTAAGGTGGCATCCCAAAAGTATTTTTATATTTTAGAGCAAGTAATGGCAGGAGCCCTTGATTATGTTGAGCACGCAGCAAAGCACAATATTACGTTTACAAAAAGCGAGCTCGAAATGCTATTAAATAGCTATTTAAGCAAACCCCACATGATACCGCACTCCCTAGCACATATTTTTGATATTGATGACGATGTAACCGGCAACGGTACGGTTAACGCATTACAGTTTTTTGGTTTAAATAAGTGACAATAAAAAAATATATAAAGCGCACATTTCCTAGGGTATTTAGCTTTTTTAAAAACACCCCGATTTTATTTAGAGCTACTAAAGCATTAGAGCACCGTCTAATTAAGCTTAGGTATTTTGCTTTTCGTTCAAAGAAAACGGCTTACTCTTCTAAAAAAGCGAGCAAGCTACTTAGAAAAGCTAAGTTGTTGAAGCTGTTTGATGCAAAATATTACTCAGCACAACAGAGCCGAACATTTAGCTGTGAGCAAGAAGCATTTGAAGATTATTTACACAAAGGTATTTTTAGCTGCGTAAACCCAAGCGCTAATTTTGATACCGAACTTTACTACAAATGTAACACCGATATTTATTTAAGCGGTGAACACGCATTAGTGCATTATTTGGCGCACGGTAAAGATGAAGGACGTTTAGCTTTGCTAGCCAAAGCTAAGTGGCACCCAAAAGCGATAGCAAGTAGTGCCAACGGTGAGCCAACATCACTTAAATTAGCGATGTGTTTTCATGTGTTTTATGGCGAATTTATTGATTATTACTGTGATGCGTTAGCTAAGTTTTCGCAATCGGTTGATGTATTCGTAAGTGTTGCTAGTGACGAGCTTGCTAAAAAAGCAATACACGATTTTAAAGCGTGTTCAAAGGTAAACAAGGTTGTAGTAAAGGTAGTGCCTAATCATGGTCGGAACTTTGGCCCTATGCTTGTTGAGTTTGCACGTGACTTGCAGAGCTATGATTTATTTTGCCATATGCACTCTAAAAAATCGCTTTATTCGGGGCGCGCACAAACCCAATGGGCTGATTACCTTGGTGAATACCTTTTAAACGACCAGCACGTTATTAAGCAAGTACTTAATCATTTTAACGATAATCCCAAAAGCGGTATGTATTATCCCACTTCGTTTTGGATGATGCCAGATTGGGTAAACCATTGGCTTAAAAATAAACCCGCGGCACAAAGGTTTGCTAAAGAGTGGGATATAGAATTAACTGATGACTTTTTAGCTTACCCTGCTGGTGGTATGTTTTGGGCAAGGCCGGAGGCGCTAAAGCAGCTTTTAAATAAAGAATATAATTACGATGAGTTCCCCGGTGAGCCTTTACCTAACGATGGCTCTGAGCTACATGCACTTGAGCGTATGCTAGGGCTACTTGTTGAAAAAAATGGCTACAAGCAGTTTTTTTACTACCCTAAAACAGGCCAATTTACACACGATACAAGCTATATTTTAGCGCAATATGTTAATACAGCCGAAGGGCTTAAAAATCAGCTTAATAATTTTGAGCATATAAGTTTTGACGTGTTTGATACTTTAGTAAGGCGTGAATACTATGTGCCCGATTATGCTAAATTACTTTTAGGTAAATCATTAGTGCAAAAAGGGCTGGTAAGTAATGCCCATGAATTTGTTAAAATGCGTAACACCGCTGAGTTTGAGGTACGTAAAGCTAAAAACTTTGTTGGTGATGTAACTATTTTTGAAACCTACGACTATTTAGCTAAGCAACTGGGGTGGAGCAACGAGCAAGCTCATAACTATGCAGAGCAAGAGTTTGCTTACGACCTACAAATGATTTTACCAAAAGATGAAATGGTCGATATTTTTAACGAGCTTATTTTAGCCGGTAAACAAGTAACGGTTGCATCAGATACCTATTACACAAAAGATCAGGTTACGCTTATGCTGGCTAAAGTGGGCATTAGTGTGGGGTTTGACTTACTTGTATCAAGCGATTTAGGTAAACGCAAAGACAGTGGCACGCTATGGCAACATATAAAAGAGAACTTACCCGAAGGGCAAAGTTTTATACATGTTGGCGATAACGCCGTGGCTGATGCACAAATACCCGGTGATTTTGGGTTACAGAATTTGCATATTTTAAACCCGCTTGATAAATGGCAGGCCGGTGGCTTTGTTAACCCATTTGTAGGTGAACAAGGTTTAAATGAGGCACAAATATTAAAATGGGGCCCGCTGATAAGCGACTTTGGCCGATTTGGATTTTTAGGTGAGTAGTATTAATGTTTGAAACTTTATATTTGCATATTGGCTGGTCTAAAACGGGTACGTCTGCAATTCAATACCAGCTTGATTTACAGCAAAGCGAACTAAAAGCGCAAGGGGTTTTATATTCTAAAACACTGCAAATGAACGACCAAGCGCATCATCATTTTGCGTTAGCATTTGCGCCAATACACGGTTACCCTGCTAAATACAAAATACCAGAAGTGCTTGATATGCTTGAACAGGAAATGCTAAGTGAAGGTTGCCATTCTGCACTGGTTTCGAGCGAACTTTCGCCTTTTTATTTTAATAACCCGCGTTTTCAGGAATGGGTTAAAAAGTTTAAAAAAGTGGTGGTGATTGGCACTGTAAGGCGCCAGTCTGATTTACTACTCTCACTATTTAACCAGCTAGTAAAAGATCCTAACGTTAGGTTTAAAGGGCGCTTTTTTCAAATGGCGTTAAATAATTTTCCTAAGTTAAATTACTTTCAGCAACTTAACAGGTGGGTGCCTAAAGTAGGTAAGGAGAATATTTTAGTTGTGCCTTATAGCGATACTGTTGTTGATGACTTTTTAGCGCTATTTAATTTAAGCCTTAAAAGTACACATGATAACGTTGTTGTTAATCCCTCACTGCCAACAAGCGCATTAATGCTAATGCAAGAACGAACTGTACAGGTAAACGACGTACCTCAGTATACTCATATACGCGATAACCTTATAAGTGAAATAGGCAATAAAGCGGTTGATGATAAACCAAAGCGAGTGTTTTTAACTGCAGGTGAGCTTAGGGCAATTGATAATAACTTTAATGGGCCAAACAAGCGTGTTGCAAGGGAATTTTTATCTCAAGATGAATTGTTTACTGATAAAGTATACAAAGATATTCCTGCTTACTAGGGCTTTTAAATTAATATGCACCATAAAGTTAAGCTAGTTGCGGTAGCAAAAGATGAGTCTGCATATTTAGCTGATTGGATTCAGCATCACTTGTTTTTTGGCTTTGCTGAAATACATGTTTATATAAACCGAACAAGTGATGACTCTGCTAAGGTTTTAAATAGCATTAGTCAATTACATGAAAATGTTACTTTTAGCCATGCTGATTGGATTGATCAGCTCCCACCGCCATCAAAAAAAAACCTGCAGCATATATGTTATATGCAAGCACTTAGCTCTATTGAGCCTGATATAACGCATTTACTATTTTTAGATGTTGACGAGTATTGGGTGTCGCAGCGTTACACTTGTATAAATGACTTTTTAATTAGCTGCGATAAAGGCCAAGATTTAATTGTATTTGAATGGCTTAACGAAGGAGCTGTAACTACACCATTTTTAGCATTGCCACAAAGATTAACGGGTAAGGTACATGCTTTAGGTAAAAGTATTATTAACGTTTCTGCGATTAAAAATATAAAACAAATACGTTTACATGTGCCGATAATGAATGAGTTAAGTAAGGTTACGTTAGTAGATGGGGAGGCGTTTAAGTGCCAGCTAAATCTACCTCAGCATGTAGCGGTTAATATTAATTCATTTAAGCATACGTTTATTTTTCATAGAATGTTTAGATCTGAGGTGGAGTACTTAGCTGCGTTGTATCGTGGTAACCCTGAGGGGGATTTTCCTATTAAATTAAACCGAAATGGGTATGGCTACATTAATAATGAAAATCTTCAAAGCTATAGTTTTGAACAGCAACTTTACGCAGAATATATTGAAAATAAAAAGCAGTTTTTAAAAGAATGTAATATTGATAAATATATTTTGGACGCACAGAATACAGTTGAAAAAAAAGCAGAGCAATTAAAGTTAATGCTGCCTAATTTACTTGCTAAAAAACCACAGGCTGTGGCCAAAGTGCTAGGTAACTTAAAAGACGAAAAAATAAATAAAATTTTAAGTGTTCATTACAAACAAAGTCAGGTCAGTAAAGCTATTCACGCTGCTAAACCTTGGGGCTTGAAAAACCGCATTTTAAAGTGCATTAAGTTTTAAAATTGCGGTGTACATTAGGCTTAGTTATTTAAGATTTGGCTAGAGTTGGCTGCTGCGGTAATGAATTTATAGGTTTAAGTTAAGTCATAGACTTAAAATATAAAAGCTTCGTATATTGCGCTACTCTTGCAACTATGTGTTTGGAGGTCTTTATAAACACGGTTAATTTAATTATACATATTGGCCCGCCAAAAACAGGTACATCGGCTATACAAAAGTGGTTAAAAGATAATACTGATTTTTTAAGAGCGCATGGAATTTTTTACCCGCAGCACAAAGAAGATAGCAACGGTATTAGTTCTGGCAATTTTTTATCTGTATTTGACCCTCTTAAAGGTGATTACAAGTTAAACCTAAAGCGTATAGAAGAGCTTAAAAATAAAACGGCTGCAAATAACTGTCATACATTATTATTGAGCTCGGAGTTTTTTTTCCATCGATTATTGCCTTTAGTAAATAATCTGCCCAATGTGCGCTGTATTGCTTATGTAAGAAACCCTGCAGAATTGCATGAATCTCATTATAACCAGTCCGTTAAAAGACATGGTAATGTGGCCACCATAAGACGAGCAGATTCGTTACCTATGAACGCTTTAAAAGTACTAGGTGATTATGCTAGTAAACTTGGTGATAGGCTTATTTTACGCGCTTATCATGAAGATTTATTTTTAAATAATAGTATTGTTAATGATTTTTTAACGGCTATAAATTTGCCGGCAGAAGAAGTGGCTAATATAAGCTGTACTAAACGTATTAATACTAGCTATACGCTTGAGGCTTTAGAGGTTAAACGTTGGTTTAATAGATATGAGTTAGGGAGTAATTCAAACCTTTTAGACCGTATTTTGCAGTCATATAGTAATGGCGTTACGCGTTTTACTTTTGTTGGTAAGCACCAGTTTAATGATTATAAGCGACAATCTTTAAAGTGGTTAAGGCAGTTAAATGAACAAGCTCCTTTTGCAAATGGCGATAAATTAATAAAAGCTGTACATGATCAAGCACATCAAAATTTTTATAAACAAGAAATAAGTATGCAGCAATGCGACTCTGTACTTAGGTATATTGCTAAAGAGAATATTGCTTTGCTAACTAATTTGGCGCTTTGCGTTTATGCTCAGCCCAACGTTGAAGATAAACCTCCTTTTACGGATGTTTTATTTCAGCTTGTGCCCCCAAGAGCTGCAGTGCCAAACTTATTGCAATACACTAAGCGTGCGTTTGTAAATAGCTATAGTTACAAAATAGAGAGCTTTGATGATTTAAATTACACGCAGGGCAACCGTAAATTTAGAGTTAGTGTTAATAGGCTTCTTAGAAAGCGATTTAGCTTAGTTGCTTATTTAAAGGTACGCTTGTTACTACTTAGCTTAAAGGCGTGAAGTAATTGAAATTTTTTAGAAAAATATCAGTAAAAATAGTCAAAGCGCTTTTAAGTATATTGCCTCAGAGCCTTGTGGATAAAGTAAAGCAAAACCCTAGGCTGGTTGCTGCGTATAGTCGTAATTTGCATAAAAGTGGTTTGCTATATCAACTACAAACGCTTGATGAGCTTAAGCGCTCTTACGCTGATTATATTAACGAGCATAACGGCTACCTTGCTGAGCAAATTACACACTTTGGCGAGACGTGCAAAACTGATTGTTCGTTAATTGTGTGCGTTACTGATTACAACGCTAATAGTTTGCTGGCTACGCTTAAAAGTATTAAAGAGCAACATACTGCTTTTTCAAATTTAGTTATTTATTGCTCGGCAAACAATATAGTTAAAATAAATGAATTTTTATCGTTACACAGTGCTTTAAGTTTTAAGGTAGTTACTAGCTTAAATACAGAATGCTTACCCCCTAAGGTAGTTAATAGCCCGTGCTTTTTTGTATTCGCTGGTGATGTATTGCATCCGTATTTGGGGTTTGTGTTAGCTACTGAGTTATCAAGCTCATCTAAGCTTGCCTATGTTGATACCGATTTTTTAAACGAAAAAAGCCAACAAAGAGAGTTTGCCGACTTTAAACCTGGTTGGAACCCCGATTTGCAGCTAACAAATGGCTATATTAGCTCAGGCATTTGGGTTAAAAACGTAGGTGACTTTAGCGCTGCAAAGCTCCCTCTCAACACATTTATGTTAAGTGTATTTATGTGTACGCGTTATATTAGTAACCCTAAGGTAAGAGTTGAGCATATATCTCAAGTATTACTTTCTCGCCCATCTAACTTACCCAAGTTTAGTAATGCTAAAAAGCAATTAAGCGCTTTATATGCCCCGTTTGCTAGTGTTATGGAGTCGGCTTTACCTAGTGTTTACTTACGTTGGCATTTAAATACACAGCCATTGGTTTCAATTATTATTCCTACCCGAAATGGTTTGGCGTTGGTAAAAGGCTGTATTGAATCTATTTTAAATAAAACAACTTACAGTAACTATGAAATATTACTCATTGATAATGGCTCTGATGACCCTGAATGCCTTAAATACTTTAATCAATTAAGCAAGCATTCAAAAATAAAGGTGCTTAATTACGCGGGCGAATTTAATTATTCAGCTATAAATAATTTTGCAGCTAAAAATGCCACCGGCGAAGTGCTGGCACTTGTAAATAACGATATTGAGGTCATTGAACCTAACTGGCTTACAAATATGGTTAGCCATGTTATGCGAGACGATATAGGTTGCGTAGGAGCTAAGCTTTTATATTCTGATAATCGTATTCAGCATGCAGGTGTGGTTATGGGTTATGGTGGCGGTGCAGGGCATGGCCATAAGTATTTTCCTAGTGATCACTTTGGTTATATGAATCGCCTGATTGCTACACAAAATTACAGTGCGGTTACGGCAGCTTGTTTGCTTATTAAAGCCAAAGATTTTTGGGCTGTTGGTGGCCTTAACGCAAAAAAGCTGGCTATTGCGTTTAATGACGTAGATTTATGTTTAAAAGTAAGAGAGCTGGGTAAGCGTAATTTATATTGCGCAGAGGCGGTATTGTATCATCATGAGTCGGTTTCACGCGGGCATGAGGATACCCCCGAAAAAGTTAAGCGCTTTAACGCTGAACTTGCTTATTTGCAAACTACATGGGCGGATGTAATAGCGGCCGACCCTGCGTATAACCCTAACTTAACGCTAAAAAGAGAAAATTTTGCAATTAAGTCTTTTAGGTAGTTAATAAAAGTGTAAACCAACGCTATTATTGAATATACGTTTTTTGAATCAATTATTAAATTACGCTACACTGTATTTACTATGTAGATAACTGTTTTTTGGTTGTTTTATCTTTTTATAGAGAGAGTATGATCCCAATATCGGCAACTAATAATCAGTTTATATTGCAATCTACTTACCCTATTGCAAGTAGTGTAAGCATAGTATGTGGTATGTCTGTCTATATTAACGACCGACTAGAATGGGTAAAGCAAGCGGTTGAAAGCGTTTTAAATCAGACCTTACCAGCAGATTTATTTATGATTGTACTTGATGGTGAAGTAGCTGACGATATAGCTATTTATTTAACCCAAGTAGAAAAAGAAAACTCCAACTTAGCGCTTGTACATGGCACAACAAACAAGGGTTTAAGTGCGTGTATGAACTACATTATTGACTCGACCCTACCATTAAATCCTCGGTACTTTTTTAGAATGGATGCCGACGACATTTGTGTGCCTCACCGTTTTGAAAAACAAGCGACGTTACTTGATAAGCATGATGATGTTGACGTGCTTGGCTCTGCCCTTTGGGAGGTAGATGAGCAAGGTAATAGGGCGGGAATTCGCAGGTTACCCCTTACTCATTCTAAATTGCTGTATGCGTTTTCGCGACGTTGTCCTATTAATCATCCTACGGTGGCAATTAGGTATAGTGTATTTGCACGTGGCCATAGGTATTTGCCTAACATGCGTAACACACAAGATTATTTTTTATGGATTGCACTGGCTGAAGATGGCTGTAAGTTTGCTAACGTAAAAGAGCCATTACTTCACTTTAGGCGCATTAACGGTTTTTATAAGCGCCGGGGTAGGGGGAAATCGGTAAATGAATTTAAAGCGAGACTTTTAGCTATGGATTCGCTTAAGCAAAAGTCTTTACAAAATTATTGTTATGCGTTGTTTGTATTAATTTTACGAATGATGCCTTCATGGATTATAAAAGTTGCATATAAAGCCGACCGTTTTATATTAGGCTTAAATAAACACAATTAATTATGATTGGTGCAGTTTTAGTTGTTTATAAGCCCGATTTAGCGTTAACAGAACGCCTACTCACTCGTTTATACGGGCAAACCGAAGAAGTGGTTATTGTTGACAATAGCCCAACCCCGCATGATTTTACTAAGGTAATTAAGCATTACCATTATATTCACCTTGCTGATAACTCTGGCATAGCGCATGCGCATAATGCAGGCTTACTGTATTTATTAAAAGCAGGGTGCGAGTATGCGATTTTACTCGACCAAGACAGCTTAATCCCCAGCGATATGGTGTTTAATTTAAGTAGTTTGCTTAAAGCATCTAACAAAATTAAACAAAACGTTGTAGCCATTGGCCCACGTATTAGGTGTAGTTTTTCAGATAAAAAAGTTAACCCTAAAATACAAAAAGAGGTATTTGAGTACGACGACCTAGTGGGAGTTACACAAATTATAGCCTCCGGCATGATGATAGATTTAAGTGCACTTGACCAAATAGGTTTAAAAGACGAGTCGTTGTTTATTGATGGAGTAGACCATGAGTGGTGCTGGCGGGCTCGCAGTATGGGGTTTGATATAGCCAAAGCTAAAAATGTAGAAATGGTGCATAGGCTTGGCGACTCACGTAGTAAATTTATTGGCGTTACTTATAAAGTAGGCGCACCAATTAGGCTTTATTATCAATTTAGAAATATTTTACTTTTAAGCCGCAGGCCATATGTTCCAACCTATTGGAAAGTTAGGTGTTTGTTTTTCATGCCTATAAGGCTTTTTTTAAATTCTGTTATGCAAAAAAACAGGCTTAAGCGCTTAGGGTTTATGCTTCAAGGCATTGTTGATGGCGTGCTTGGCCGCAAAGGCCCGTATAAGTCACATTGGAAGTGAGTGAAAGATTATAGGTTTAGATAGCAAGTGAATTTGTATTTGTAGACGCGCAGCTTGCTGGCGCGTTGGTATAAAAGTGTAGATGTTTTAATTTTTTGCGCGAGCAAGCTTCACGCCTACGGGTGATAGCGATGGGCCGCGGGCAACGGGCGGCGTGGTGTTAAGTTTTTTGTAGGCGCCTTGCTTGCTGGCGCGTTGGTATAAAAGTATAGATGTTTTAATTTTTTGCGTGAGCAAGCTTCACGCCTACGGGTGATAGAGATGGGCCGCGGGCAACTGGCAATGGGCAACACTGTGTTAAATTACTTGTAGGCGCCTTGCTTGCTGGCGCGTTGTATAAAAGTGTTGATGTTTTAATTTTTTGCGCGAGCAAGCTTCACGCATACGGTTGATAGAGATGGGCAACGGGCAATGGGCAACACGGTGTTAAATTACTTGTAGGCGCCTTGCTTGCTGGCGCGTTGGTATAAAAGTATAGATGTTTTAATTTTTTGCGCGAGCAAACTTCACGCCTACGGGTGATAGCGATGGGCCGCGGGCAACTGGCAATGGGCAACGGGCGGCACGGTGTTAAATTACTTGTAGGCGCCTTGTTTGCTGGCGCGTTGGTATAAAAGTGTTGATGTTTTAATTTCTTGCGTGAGCAAGCTTCACGCCTACGGGTGATAGCGATGGGCCGCGGGCGGCGTGGTGTTAAGTTTTTTGTAGGCGCCTTGCTTGCTGGCGCGTTGTATAAAAGTGTTGATGTTTTAATTTTTTGCGTGTGCAAGCTTCACGCCTACGGGTGATAGCGATGGGCCGCGGGCAACGGGCGGCACGGTGTTAAATTACTTGTAGGCGCCTTGCTTGCTGGCGCGTTGTATAAAAGTGTTGATGTTTTAATTTTTTGCGCGAGCAAGCTTCACGCCTACGGGTGATAGCGATGGGCCGCGGGCGGCGTGGTGTTAAGTTTTTTGTAGGCGCCTTGCTTGCTGGCGCGTTGTATAAAAGTGTTGATGTTTTAATTTCTTGCGTGAGCAAGCTTCACGCCTACGGGTGATAGAGGTGGGCAATGGGCAACGCGGTGGTAAAATTTTTTGTACACGGCAAATTTGTTGGCGTAACACACGCAAGTAGCGTTAGCATTACCCTTGTGAGTTACGTGAAATGTATACACATTGCATGCGTTGATAATTAAACTTAGACTATAAGCGCATCGCAGTTTTAAAATGGTCAATAAAAGAATCGGTAGCATTGGCTAGAATGGATTTTGACAAATTAGGATATAAACAAACATTATGAATGAAGAAAAGTTAACTCATTTAAAGGCGCTTGAAGCCGAATCTATTCATATTATGCGTGAGGTTGCTGCTGAGTTTGATAACCCAGTAATGCTTTACTCTGTAGGTAAAGATTCGTCGGTTTTATTGCACTTAGCACGCAAAGCATTTTACCCGGGTAAAATTCCTTTTCCGCTTATGCATGTTGATACTAACTGGAAATTTAAAGAAATGATCCAGTTTAGAGACAAAATGGCCGAAAAGTATGACTTTGATCTAATTGTTCATAAAAACCCGGAAGGTATAGCAATGGGCATGAGCCCATTTGTACACGGCAGTGCTAAGCATACAGATGTTATGAAAACTCAAGGCCTTAAGCAGGCGCTTGATATGAATAACTTTGATGCTGCATTTGGTGGTGCTCGCCGCGATGAAGAAAAATCGCGTGCTAAAGAACGTGTTTATTCTTTCCGTGATAAAAATCACCGCTGGGATCCTAAAAATCAACGTCCAGAGCTGTGGAATGTTTATAACAGTAAAGTAGATAAAGGTGAGAGCATTCGTGTGTTCCCGCTTAGTAACTGGACCGAGCTAGACATTTGGCAGTACATTTACCTTGAAGGTATTGAAATTCCATCATTATACTTTGCTAAAGAGCGCCCTGTAGTTGAGCGCGATGGCACGCTTATTATGGTTGATGATGAGCGTATGGAGCTTGAAGAGGGCGAACAAGTACAAAATAAAATGGTTCGTTTTAGAACGCTTGGTTGCTACCCGCTAACGGGTGCTGTTGAGTCTGTAGCACAAACCCTTCCTGAAATAATTCAAGAGATGCTGCTTTGTACTACTTCTGAGCGTCAAGGGCGAGTAATTGATAATGACTCTGCGGGTTCTATGGAAAAGAAAAAGATGGAAGGTTACTTCTAAAACAAAGCTATAAGTTTAAAGCCGTAAGTTGTAAGTAAAACAAGTGCTATATAGATTTTAAATCTTAGATCTGATGACTTTATTAAAAGGATTATTATGAACTTTGAAAAGCTAGAAGTATGGAAACGTTCAGCAAGGTTATCCGCACAAATTTATAAAATAACAGCAGACTTACGTGATTATGGCTTTAGAGATCAACTCACACGTGCAGGACTATCTGTACCGAGCAATATAGCAGAAGGGATGACAAGAGACAGTAATAAAGAAAAGCGCCGCTTTTTAGATATTGCACGTTCATCTCTTTCAGAAGCCCGAACCCAGATTTATATCGGCATAGAAATTGGTTATATAAATAACGATACTGGCCGTGAATGGGTTATAGAATCCAAAGAGTTACACGCTATGAACAATAGCCTAAAAAACTCAATAGCAACAGAATAATGCTTATAGCTTATAGCTTATAGCTTATAGCTTACAGCTTACAGCTTATAAAGGACTTAAAATGACCGAACAAACACAACCAAACTTACTTGCTACAGATATTGAAGCTTATTTAAAAGTACACGAAAACAAAGACATGCTACGTATTTTAACATGTGGTAGCGTGGATGATGGTAAATCTACATTAATTGGCCGCTTGCTTTATGATAGCAAAATGATTTTTGAAGATCAGATGGCTGCCATTGAAAAGGATTCAAAACGCTTTAATACCACTGATAACGATTTTGACTTATCTCTTTTAGTGGATGGCCTGCAATCTGAGCGCGAGCAAGGTATTACGATTGATGTTGCGTACCGTTATTTTGCAACAGATCAGCGTAAATTTATTATTGCCGACACGCCTGGGCATGAGCAGTACACGCGTAATATGGCAACGGGTGCTTCTACGTGTGATTTAGCTATTATTTTAATTGATGCGCGCCACGGTGTGCAGGTGCAAACACGTCGCCATAGCTATATTTGCTCTTTATTAGGTATTAAAAACGTAGTTGTCGCTATTAATAAAATGGATGCGGTAGGTTACGAGCAGTCGGTTTATCAAAACATTAAAAAAGATTACCGCGAGTTTGCGCAGGATCTTTCGTTTGATGATGTACGTTTTGTGCCAATTTCGGCGCTACGTGGCGATAATGTGGTAAACGAAAGCGAAGCTATGAGCTGGTACCCTGGTTCAACGTTAATGAAGCTACTTAATACTGTGCAAGTTAAACACGCAAAAAATGATGAGTTTAGATTGCAAGTTCAATATGTTAATCGCCCTAACTTAGACTTTAGAGGCTTTAGCGGTACTGTGGCTGCGGGTGATATTAGAGTTGGCGATACGGTTGCTTCACTACCTTCAGGTAAAGAGAGTAAGGTTAAATCAATTGTTACTTTTGATGGCGACCTTGAAAAAGCATCTGCAGGTATGGCTATTACACTAACGCTTGAAGATGAAATAGATGTAAGCCGTGGTGATATGCTGGTACGTCCGCATCAAAAGCCACACTCAGCTGATAACTTTGAAGCAGACGTAGTATGGATGACCGAAGAAGCCTTACATGTAGACCGTGAGTACGAAATTAAAGTAGGGAGTAAATCGGTGTATGGATACGCTGAGGTTATTAACTATAAGGTTGATGTAAACACGCTAGAGCAACAAGAGGCATCACAATTAAATCTAAACGAAATTGGTAATTGCCAATTTGCATTAACAGCACCTGTTCAATTTGATGCGTATGATGTAAATAAACATACTGGTGCGTTTATTGTGATTGACCGATTAACTAACGTTACGGTTGGTGCGGGTATGATACGTAAGCCATTAGATGGAAAAGGCAACAAGCTTAAAAGCGAGCACTCTGCGTTTGAAGTTGAGTTTAATGCGTTAGTTCGTAAGCACTTTCCGCATTGGGATGCAAAAGTAATCCGTTAGATTACTCAAGATATAGCGGGCTTTTATAAGCCCGCATTTTATTAACTAACCTGAACTCTGTTTAAGAGACTTACAAACATATTGAATTATAGTGATATTTAAATTTATTATCTCTAGCCAGAGATTTTCAATGAAAACAAGGCGAATTTACGCGTCAATAGCTGGCCTATTGCAAGTAAGTTTAACGCAGTTAGCACTGAAAATAGCTGCTAGAGATAGGTTTATTATCCAGGGTTCAGGTTAACTAAGGATGGCTACTTAAATCATGCCATTAGATGCATATCTAACGCTTTGTATTTTTGCTCTAACAATTTTAGGTTTAATTGTTTTACAAACGCGACCTGTTGCTGTTTTTGGTGCAACACTTATTGCTTTAATCGCTTGCGATTTAGTGAGTAAAGAGCAGTTTTTAACGAGCATTGCTAACCCAGGACTAGTGACGTTAATTTTATTAGTGTTGTGCTCGTTAGCGCTTGAAAAAACGCGTTTATTAAGAGTTATAGCGTCTAAAACAATTGTAGATAGTTATCATTCTACATGGCTTAGGTTGTTTGGTGTAACGACCTTTTTTTCGTCTATTTTAAATAATACCGCGGTTGTAGCTACACTGCTTTCGCCTATTCGTAATAACCCCCATCATTTTGCCAGTAAGTTATTATTACCTTTGTCGTATGCCTCTATTTTAGGTGGAACGCTTACGCTAATAGGTACATCTACTAATTTGATCGTTAACTCAATGTATATTGAGGCGTCGGGTAAGTCGTTATCGTTTTTCTCATTTACAGCTGTGGGTGCTATTTTGGTACTTTGCTGCGGCTTGACGATGTTTTTTTGTACCCGAATGTTACCGAGTATAGAACAAAATAAAGTGACATCTGAAGGCTACTTTATAGACGCGAAGGTATCTGCAGATTCTGAGCTTGTAGGGCGCTCTGTTGAGGTTAATGGGCTTAGGCATTTAGAGTCTTTATTTTTAGTTGAAATAGTCCGGGAGGGGAGGCTAATTAGCCCTGTTTCTCCGTCAGAGGTAATACATCCAGCTGATAGGTTAATATTTTGCGGAGACATAACTAAATTATTGCAGCTTGGGCAGTTTTCAGGATTAGAAATTTTTGCTGAAAAAAATGGCACTTTAAATAGCAACCTTACAGAAGTAGTTGTTAGGCAGGAAAGTATAATAGTAGGGCGTACGCTTAAAACTACGGGGTTTAGGGCATTGTTTGATGCTGCTGTAGTGGCAATAAGGCGTGACGGCGAGCAGGTTTCGGGTAAGTTAGGTGATGTGGTTATTCGCTCTGGTGACTTTTTAGTATTAGCCGTGGGTGATGACTATAAATCTAGAACAAATATAAATAAAAACTTTTTAACCTTATCCGGTGTAGAGCCTGAAAGTAGAATTAATGGCTGGCGAGCATGGTTTTCTATAGGTGGCTTTATAACCACAATAGCGTTGGCGGCTGTTGGCGTGTTAGATTTGTTAGAGGGTCTGGTGTTATTGCTCGGGGGCCTTTTATTTACTCGTAGCTTAACCACCAATGAGCTGGTAAGGCGATTCCCCATTGATATATGGCTGGTGGTTTCGTCAGCTATTTTACTTTCGAACGCGCTGGTTAACTCTGGCGTGGTTGAATCGCTAGGTGGGTTTATAGGTCAATTTGATGACCCTAAGTATGTGTACACTGCATTTGTATTAGTTTACGTAGTAACTTGGTTAATGACCGAGTTTGTGACGAATAACGCTGCTGCGGCGTTGATGTTTCCTATAGGCTATACCGTGGCTTTAGGGTTTGGTGTAGATGTATTGCCTTTTGTAATGGCGGTAGCCTTTGCGGCAAGCGGAAGTTTTATTAGCCCTTATGGGTATCAAACTAACTTGATGGTATTTAATGCTGGTAATTACAGGTTAAACGATTTTGTGAAGATAGGCTTACCTATTAGTATGGTATATGCACTTGTTGTATTGGTGTTTGTACCTGTGTTTTTTCCGTTTAGTGTTAGCTGAAAAACATTAAGTTAAGAGCTTAGCGCCTGCGTTATAGGTTAGGGTTTTGTAGACGCGCAGCTTGCTGGCGCGTTGATATAAAAGTGTCGATGTTTCGATTTCTTGCGTGAGCAAGCTTCACGCCTACGGCGAAAATTGGCGTGATGGTTAAATTTACTTGTAGGCGCCTTGCTTGCTGGCGCGTTG
>NZ_JANIGJ010000013.1:0-100809 GCF_024518735.1 Pseudoalteromonas agarivorans | reverse complement strand
TTGCTTGGTAACCATAGCGTTTTGGACCCACCTGACCCCATGCCGAACTCAGTAGTGAAACGAAACAGCGCCGATGATAGTGTAGCATTTGCTATGTGAAAGTAGGACATTGCCAGGCTCCAAATACAAGAAAGCCCGACTCGAAAGAGCCGGGCTTTCTTACGTCCGCAGAAAAGTAAAAATACATTCCAGATATTATTCGCACAGTCTCCATCACCTCCGTAGCGTGGGTTGAGTATCACGAAACCCGCGGATGAAACACACACCAGAGAATTCAAAATAGATCACTTAATTAAGCGAATTGGTATTACAGTACACGCAAGTCTCTGAACTTAACTAATCTATTAAGATGTATAAAAATAATAGCTTATAGTTCAGAGTATTTTGCTCCACACTCTTTAACTTTGACTATAGTTATACCTCATAATAATTATTCTGCAGAATTATAAAATGTCGTTACTTTTTAATATTCAGCGCTTTTTATCTAGGTTGCTGAGTGTCTATGCGAAATAAAATATTTCAGATATTCGTTTTAATCGTCAGCCTACACCATTTACCGGCTAAATCGGGTGAGTTTGATTTTTCAGGCTACGCGCGTGTTATTGGTGGTTATTTAGATGAAAAAGATGTCGAATATAGAGGCTACGATGACAGTATTAACTTTTCACCATCAAGTTTAATAGGTCTTCAAGCTGAGTATCAGTTTAATAAAAACTGGTCAGTGACAGCACAAGGGTTATTTAGATCCGATAGCACAACGGTATCTGGTGAGAGTGGACTTGAATGGCTGTATTTAACTTATACGCCCACAACAAACCTACAGATAAAAATCGGTAAGCTGCGAACCCCATTTTTTACAATGAGCGACTTCTCTGATGTAGGGTTTGCATACCCATGGATCAATCCGCCACAACAAGTATACGACACGTACTTATTTAAAACATTTAATGGTATTGATGCTATTTACAAATTTGGCTCAGATGACTTTGATATCAGTATTGAAGGGTACTATGGCGAAGAGTCGGGAAGTATTGGCATAGGCCCTTTTAAAACAGGTTTTGAGGTGGATAATTTAGTGGGTGTGATAGGGAAGTTGAATATTGAAAATATAGAATTTAGGGCTTCTAGGTATAATGGTAACATAGCGTTAGATCTTAAGTCGATTAACCAACTACAAGATATTTTAGAGAATTTTAATTTTAGCCAAAGTGCAGCATCGCTGACAACGCAGGGCAGTGCACATGCAGATCAATTTGGTGTTATTTATGATAATTTAGATTATTTTTTTAGAGGTGAATGGGTAAAGATTAAAACACAGTTAGATATAATTCCGATTATACAAAGCTATTACTTAACCGTAGGCTATAACGATGCACCTTTTACTTATCATTTAACCTTTGCAGACAGCGATGTAGAAATTAATGCCAATCAGAATGAAATCCCTATTGGTGCTAATGTAGAGCTTGATCAGCTGGCACAGGCTTATAACAGCGTGTTTGCAGAGTCGGCGCCCGACTCACTAAAAACATGGACACTTGGTATACGATGGGATGTGCTACCTAATCTGGCATTAAAGGCGGAAGTATCTGCTTTAGAGGGCGATGAGGTTAGTAATTCTTTTTTTGTAATCCCTGAGGATGTTAGCTTTAATAGAAAAACGAATCTTTACCTTATTGGCTTAGATTGGGTATTTTGATGATGTACTCTAAGTTAACTTACGTGATTAGACATATAATACTGCTGTGTATTTTTACTTGGTCATTATTGTTTATTAGCGTACAAGCCTACGCGGATAATAGCCACACAAGTAAAGTGATCATTGTTGTTAATACAGCCAATAAAAACTTAGCTTTGAGTAAGCAGCAAATTCGCCATATTTATATGGGCGGCGCGATGAGTCGTCAATTTAAAGCAGTAAATTTACCCGCCGGAAACCCGTTACGAATCGACTTTAATACGAAATTGGTTGGCTTAACCGAATCGAGAATTCAGGCTTATTGGGCTCAGATGAGATTTACAGGGCGTAGCAAGCCACCCGTAGAATTTAGCTCGACTAAAGAAATTATTGCGTATTTATTGAAAGAAGAAAATGCAGTTGCTTATTTACCTGCTGATACAAAAATTCCGGACGAGCTAACTGTTGTAACGCTAACGCCTTAATTTATGGTTAACTAGTAGCGCTGACTTATTTTAAATTTAGCGCTTTAAATGCTTCTTTTGCTTGGGCTTTAGCTGCTGGAATGTGTGCTATGGCTACAGGCTTTGCAAAATAATACCCTTGCATTTCATCACTGCCATTTTTAATTAGGTAGTTAGCCTGGCAGGCTGTTTCTATACCCTCACTACATACTTTTAAACCTAGGCGTTTACTTAAATCGAGTATGGCCTTTAATACCGCCGCATCCTTTTCTGAGCTGTCAAATTGATTAACGAACATACGGTCAATTTTGATGGTATCGATATCTATTTTTGTCAGGTAGCTTAGCGATGAATAACCCGTTCCAAAATCATCAAGGGCTATAGACCCGCCCATTTGTTTTATTTGGTTAAAGAATTCATTGGAGTTTTCAAAATTATCGAGATAGCTTGATTCGGTTATTTCAAACTGGACATTTGCAATGTCGACGTTGTATTTAATCAATTTATTTTTTACAACATCAATAAAGTGATTATCTTTAAGATCATGGCTCGATAGGTTTAAAGAAACGAGTACATGGTTACCTATAGTTTGTTTTAGTGTGGGTAAATCTTGAAATACCCTGGAGACAACCCACTGCGTGATTGCTTTTATTTTACCTGCTTGCTCTGCAATGGGTATAAATTCGCTTGGTGAAATAAAGCCAAGCTCTTCACTTTGCCATCTAATAAGGGCTTCAAGGCCATTAGCCTCACCATTGGCAGCTATTTTTAACTGATACACAACTTCAAACTCATTTTGCGCAATTGCATGACTAATTAAATTAGCCACTTGAGCCATTCGCTTGCTGTTTTCTAACATTTTTCTATGGAAAACAGTGTACGACCCTTTACCTTTTTCTTTTGAGGCATACATTGCGATGTCTGCATTACTAATTAACGTATTAATGTCAAACTCGGCCTCTTTAGCGTGGGCAATACCAATACTTACCCCAGTGGGTATATCCCACTGGTTAATAGTAAAAGGCGTTTGCATTGAGCTGATAATTTGCTCCGCGATATCAATAACGTCGGTGTAATTATTTATATTACGCAGCATTATTAAAAACTCATCACCCCCTAAACGTGCAATAACATCGTTTTCGCGTAAGTGCTTTTTAATATTACTGGCTACCGCCTTTAAAAGTAGGTCGCCCGTTTCATGGCCAAGTGTATCGTTAACACCTTTAAAGCTATCTACGTCAAAAAACATAATAGCTATATCTTGATGATTACTTTTACAGCGCGTTAATTCTTCTTTTAGTAAGCCCATAATAAACATACGATTAGGTAAGCCAGTTAATATATCGAAGTTAGCTAAGTGCTCCATTGATTGCTTTTGCTTTAATAGTTGTGCGGTGTTTTTTTGATTAGTGAGCACTTGGGAATTAATAGTGTTAAGTAAGTTATTAATATCTTTGCCAAGTTGCGATACTTCATCGTTGCCTGAGCCCTGGTATTGGAGTTGATAGTTAGTTGTTTTTTCTACTTTTTGTGTGAATTTAGAAAGTTTTAATAGCGGGCTTAATAAATGTTGGTATATCCAAAAAGAGATGATGATGGTGATCACGATACTAAAAATAACGATAGGGGCTGCACTATTAAATAAGCTCGCTTTGCTTTCATTGAGGGGCTTATTAAAATCCTGAACAATTAATAGGTAGCCTATAGGGAACTGCTCCTCACCAATTGTTTTTAAGGCAACTAAGCCTTGATTAGTAACACTTACGGTACGGGGCAAACTTTGTGGTTTGATCCCTTGTAACTGCGGAGAAAAGTCCTCGTACTTTAAGTAATTGGGGTGCACGTAGGACTGTATTAGCTGCCAATTACTATCAAATACATTTACAAACTTTATGTGCTCGTACCTATCTAACCCCAAAAGCTCAGTAGTGATAGAAAATAAATCTATCTCTTGCGACATAACACGTAACAAATTATCTGAAATATTTGATGACATAGCATCGAGGTTTTCTTCAACTGATTGGCGGTATAAATCCTCGTGCTCATTAATAGCTAAATAAAAAACAAAACTAGCGCTTAGTACAATTAAACAAGTCGTAATAATAATAAATTTGTTACGAATACTATGAAACATTTAGCCAAATCCCTTCTTACTGTCATGCTCTTTCACTAAAAGAGTTATTACTTATTGTTGTTATTTATTAATAGAAGGCTTACGCGTAGCGCTGATGTTACTTACTAAATTCGTAAGTAAAAGAATGTGTTTAAATTCATAGAGTAACTATAGCTGGTTATTTTGTTTTAGGCAGACTTACTTTGTTGCAATTTCATTCTTGGCTTAATAAGTGACCTGTGTAAGACTAATGCGGTTATTTATTAAATCAGGTGACATGAATGTCGAATATAAAAGCTTGGAAACTTATGAGCCTGTTTTGTTTGTTTGCAGTGCTTATGGGTTGTCAATCTAAAGAAGAGCAACTACAACAAACAATTCAAGAGTCTATTAAAAAGGCAGATGTTGAGCTTGCACAGCTTGGTACTGCGCTTGATAATGGGACTATACGTAATGCTGTATTGCTTAAAGAATATGGCAAACTCCTTAAACAGCAACAGCCAGAACTTAGTCAGGTTGTTGATGTAATTACCCTTGATGCTACAAGGCAGGGTGCCCTTTACAGTGGTTTAACACAACGACTTAAAGATATTAAAGGCACTTATTTAATTCCTCCCTACGAAGATACGCTACACAGTATTGATTTACTACGTGAGGCGGCTAAGCCTACGCTGTTTTCTGATGCGTTAACGGACCCGATTAATATGCTAGCCGATATGTCTAAGGGCAGCCTTGCGCGCGTTGGTGCTATCAGTAAAGAAGCGGAGGGCGCAGGCGAGGGGAATCAATTGGTGGGCAACCCTAATTACGGTAACTGGCAAACTAATAGTAATGGTATTAGCTTTTGGCAGTGGTATGGCATGTACCGTATTTTAGGCGATGTATTTGACCGTGTTGAATACGGACGTTGGAGCAGCCGCCGTAAATATAGCTATTACAACGATTACGGCCGCTATCGTTACTCAAGCCCTAAACAAATTAAAACGCAAAGTGCTTTAGAAACGCGTACGCGTCAATCGTACCAACGCCAAGGCAAACAGTTTACTAGCCCTTATGCGAGCAAAAAAACGGGTGCCTCGGGTTTAAGCCGCAGTAGTTATACACCACCTAAAAGCCGCAGTAGTTACTCGCGTTCGAGTAGCTATAGCAATAGCTCTGGATCGGTACGCAATAGCGGTAGCAGAACCTCTCGTGGCGTGAGCCGTGGTAAGTAAAGAATAAGTTGGAGTTAGAAATATGTACGAATTTAATGGAATAACTACGTGGTCGCTACAAGCTTTGGCGATTGATTTTGCAATTATAGTGTTGTTATTTGTAAGCCTAAAATACATTAAGGGCTGGGTTTCAAACCTTCATGCAAATGACGAAATAACAGAGCGCGATAACTTTGCTTTTGGTATTAGCTTTGCGGCGGGCTTAGTTGCACTTGCCATTGTATTAACGGGTGTGAGTAGTGGTGCCTTTGCTGCGTCGTTACAGCAAGAAGCCCTGCAAATGCTAGGCTATGGTGTATTAGCCATTGTACTGATTAAATTAGGCCACTTTTTTCAAGACAAGGTCGCGCTTCGCAAAGTCAGCCTGCACGACGAAATTGTAAAAGGTAATGTAACGGCTTCTATTATCGATTTTGGTCATGTAGTGAGTGTGGCGATTGTGATTCGCTCTGCACTTTTATGGGTAGCAACAGAGGGTTGGCACGGGCTGCCTATCGTTATTGCTGCCTTTATTATTGGCAGTGTTGCACTACTGCTTGTAAGCCAATACCGCGTACAATTATTTAAGCGTACCAATAAAAGCGGTGATTGTTTACAACAAGCCATTATTGATGGCAATTTAGCTGTAGGTATACGCTACGCAGGCTTTTTAGTAGGAAGTGCCTTAGCTATTACTGCGGCATCAGGTATTGCACCGTATGCGGCCGATAACATTAATGCTAGCCTGCTTTATTGGGCTATTAGCGCGATTGTAAGTTTAGTGGCATTCATCATTTTGCATTTAATCACCATCAAAATAATTTTATCAGGTTGTGATATTTCAGATGAAGTTAACCGTCAGAAAAATGTAGGTGTAGGTGCTATTTCTGCTGCGGTGTCGTTTGCTGTGGGTATTACTATGGCAACCTTACTAGGCGCATAATCAGTGTCATCAACTACAACTAGCCCAAGTAAATCACGTTTACTTGGGCACGATATTTTACTAATAACTGTTATGGCCGTACTCGCTGGGTGCGGCCTTATTTATGAATACTTACTGTCGCATTACGCAGGGCGGGTACTGGGCTCTGTAGAGAGTGCTATCTATGCCATGATTGGCACAATGATAGTTGCCATGGGCTTAGGCGCATTTTTAGCCCGTTGGTTTAAAGATGCCTTTACCGCCTTTGCTTGGCTTGAAAGTATTATTGCCCTGGTTGGCATGGGCTGTATTTTGGCAATAGCCGGTGTAATTGCTGTAAGTTATTCACTTCCTCATTTGTTTTCTAGTATTTTTAATTTACCGCCAGATGTTGTGCTCAATGGCTATGTATTTCAAAAGCTGCAAGAGTGGTCACGCTTTTTACCTTATGTGTTTGGTTTAGTACTGGGTTTATTTATTGGTATGGAAATACCGCTTATTGCACGAATTCGCCAACATGTGTACGGGCGTTTTTTAGAAAACAATGCAGGCACTATTTATGGTGCCGATTATATTGGCGCGGGTATTGGTGCGGCTATTTGGGTAAGCATTATGCTGGCGATGCCTATAATGCAAGCTGCAGCGTGGACAGCTCTTTTTAATATACTGGCAGGGCTCGCCTTTTTATGGCGCTACCATGCTCATGTGCGCTTTGCTAAGGCACTTCTGATCTGCCATATAGTGTTACTGGCACTGTTTGGGTTTATTTTAGTGATGGGAAGTAGCTGGATGAACAGCTTAAGTAATGTACTTTATAAAGATAAAGTTATTTACTCACAAGCAACTAAATACCAGCATGTAGTATTAACCGAGCGCTTAAGTAAAAACCAGCCAGCGCCTATCACCGACTTGTATTTAAATGGGCGTTTACAGTTCTCGAGTATTGATGAGCAAATATATCATTCAATGCTGGTGTATCCGGCAATGCTCGCATCAAACCGGCACGATAGCGTATTAATTATTGGTGGTGGCGACGGGCTTGCCCTTAGAGATGTTTTAAAGTGGCCAGTGAACGACGTAACGTTAATTGATTTAGATGCACAGCTGCTTAATTTATTTGGCCATAAAGACGGTGATTTTACAGCGCCTGAGTCTATAAGTAAGCGGTTATTAGCGCTAAATAAACAATCGATGTTAGACCCACGCGCCAATATTATTGTGGGAGATGCGTTTTTAGAGGTTGAAAGGCTCCTTGATCAAGGTAAGCAATTTGACACTATTTTAATTGACTTGCCGGACCCTAATCACCCCGATTTAAACAAAATGTACAGCGACTATTTTTATAACCATGTACGTCAATTGTTAGCTCCCGATGGCGCAATGGCTGTGCAGTCTACCTCGCCTTATCATGCCAAAAAAGCATTTTTAAGTATTGCTAAAACGGTAAAAGCGGCGGGTTTTGATTATGTTGAGCAGTACCAGCAAAATATTCCTTCGTTTGGGCAATGGGGGTGGACAATAGCCACTAAAATGGGTCAACCAGCCAGTGGGCGAATTAAAAATATAAGCGCTATGCCGGTGCCATCAAGGTGGGTAAGTAAAGAATATTTATTAGCCAGCTTTGTATTTCCTAACCAGTATTTTGAACAAGTTAAAACTATTGAGGTCAATAGGTTAGGTTCGGGTCAGCTATATGATTACTACCGTAATGCGTGGCAGATAGAAAGCGAATTGTATAAAAATTAATAAAACATGGTTGACATAATATGTCGTCCATGCGAATCTTAACTCAGACATAATATGTCAAACAGCAAAAAGGCAGAGACATGGAATTAAATGAACTTTCAATAAAATTAGCTTCTTTTGAAACAGAAGGCGCTAACTTTGAGTCTTTCTTGATTGCCAACCCTGGTGAGCAAGATGTTTTACAAGTCATAGTTGATGGAAACGATGAGCTTCCAATTTTTGTTACGCAAACACAAGAGCAGTTGTTATGTATTAGCTACTTGTTTGGCGAAGATGAAGTAAAAAGTGAATTACGCAACGAGTTAAACGAAACACTACTACGTTTAAACGTGCCAATTCCACTGAGTGCATTTGCTAAAATCGATAACAAATACGCGATTTTTGGTGCACTGTCGGTAAATTCATCATTAGATGATATTACCCACGAACTAGTGACACTAGCTGACAACGCTATTGACGCACTAGAAGCCGTGACCTTGTATTTAAACGATTAGTAACTAGTTAGTGGAGTTAAGATTATGAGTATATTAAAAAAATTATTTACAGCAGTACGTGGCGGCGCGCGTGAAGCGGGCGAAGCAATTGTAGATGCAAACGGCATTCGTATTTTTGAACAAGAAATAGCAGATGCGCAAAATGCACTTAATCGTGCTAAAAAGAGCCTTACAGAAGTAATGGCTAAAGAAATGCAAACTAAGCGTAAAATTAGCGCAGTTGATGCATCAATTGCTGAGCACGAAGCATATGCAGGCCAAGCACTTGAAAAAGGTAACGAAGCCTTAGCATTAGAAATTGCCGAAAAAATTGGTGACTTTGAAGCTGAAAAAGCGGAAAACGAGCAAGTATTAGCAGGTTTTAGCAATCATATTGTAGCGCTTAAACAACAAGTTAAAGACGCTGAAAAGTCGATTAAAGAAAACCAACGTCAGCTTACTATGGTTAAAACCACAGAAAGCGTACAGCAAGCTACTATGGCTGTTAACAGCACGCTTAATACCAATAGCTCGTCTATGACATCGGCTCGCCAGTCGCTTGAGCGTATTAAGCAACGCCAACAGGATCGTAGCGACCAGCTTGGTGCTGCAAAGCAACTTGAGTCGGACGTAAATGGCGACGATTTAAAAGCAAAAATGGCTGAAGCCGGTATTGGCGATACAAGCCCAAAAAGTGCTGATATTTTAGCGCGCATTAAAGCCAAGCAAAACGGCTAATAGTTAGTACATTATTTATAAAAGGTAATTAAGCTTAGCTTAGTTACCTTTTTTGCTTAGGGATGCCTCATTATGTTTAATTTTTTCAAATCTAAAAAAGAGCCAGAACGTCAGCTTAATCATGCAAGCGAGCTTAAAAAAGGCGATATGTTTAGTGTTATCGACTCATTTGCATATCCGTCGTGGTTAAAAGGGCAAACGCTGCGTGTTATTGATATTCAAACCTATCAATATCAGCACAGTAGTGATACTGAGTTTGTGCTAGAGACGAACAGCGGACAGGTGGTATTTTTACAAATTGAGCAAGATGATGGCGAGCAGTGGGCTAATTTTTCAATCAAAATTCAGCGTGACGACGTAGAGCAAATATTTGGGCTAGACGAATTTGCACGTATTTTTGATGAAGAGTCGTTAACCCATATACAGGTGCAGAATACGCCAGAGCAGTTTATGCAGTTTTTAGCTAAAAGCTATCAGCAAAGTGAATCGCCTTATGTGTGCTATTTCCATAACAAAGATTTTCGTGGCCAGTCATTACCGCGCTATGAGCAAGAGGGTGGCGAACCTTGTGAAATGATTTGCTTAGCATCGCCAGACGAAGGGCATGGCTTAAATATTGAAATATGGGATGGCGGTGAGACCGAAGTGTCACTAACACTAACACGCCCAATTACCGATATAGTCGACTTGTTTCCAGGAGATGCGAAGTGAGTGATGCTAAAGACAAGTGGTTACGTCAAGAGCAAGCCGTGCGTGCCACACAAATGGCATTTGATTTAAGCAGCGATGTACAAAAGTCGATAAAAAAGCAGGCCATTGACCAAGAGCTTACGCCCTCAGATATGATCCGTAAAATTTTAGGCTTAGATGTGAAATCTAAAAAAACACGTCAGCGCCTATCGTTTAATTTAAACGATGATGAAATAGCCCAACTAGCAACGCGGTTTAATGTCCAAAGTGATGATAAGCGAGCCGTAAAGCAACAAGTCGCAGAGTTATTAATTGCTCATACTAAAAACACTAAGTAGTTAATTTAGATTTATATGAATATTATTTTAATTGCTTACTTAATTATTTTTGCTTTATTTGGCACAGCTGCAAGTTACTTTGTGCGATTTATTTATGCGTACTGGGTAAAAAAAGAAATGCCGATGAAATACATTGTTAAAGCAGGAATTAGTGTGGTGCTAGTGGTGGTTATTTCAGCGTTAATACCTTTTATAGGTTAACGCTGAAATTGGCGTTTGCGCTATTTTATATCAAATGCCTGGCATTGCTGATTAATACACAGGGTTTGTACCTCAAGTACCGGTGAGCAATCGGTTAAACCTTGCGCTTTGTTTTGCGCTTTTTGTTGTTGTGTAATTTTTTGGGCAACTTCTTCGGCGTGCTCTTGAGAGGTATTAAGCGTTGAATACACAACATACTTACTTGGCCCACCACATGCTCGTGCTCCTACTTCGAGTACCTTACATTGAAAGCTTGCGGTGCAACTATTATCACTAACAATGTTATTAAGATCGTAGTTCAAGTCAGACAAATTCTGATTTTGCTCAGTACTTGATGATGTGTTTGCACAGCCGCTAAGTAATAGCATAGCGCTGGTGGCAACACTCACAATTGATAATTTAATTGCTGATGGTAAACAACTCATAACCTTGTCCTTAAAATACACTTACCGCTGAACCTTCAAGTTTAACACATTTATTTTCAACACACTGCGTGCTTGGCGAAGTTAAATGCTGGCACGTGCTCATCATTTCATTTTGTGTGTTGTAGGCTTTTTCAAGCGTTGTTATTTGCTTTGCAAGCGAACTGACTTGCCCCTCTTTAGCTGATTTTGTTGAGTAAACAACATAATCACTTGGTCCGCCGCAAGCTTTGCTTCCTACAGGCATAACCTTACATTGTGCAGAGGTATCGCACTGTGTATTGGCAATTAACGTATTAAGCTCGCTTTTTGCGGTTTTAATGTCGTTAAGTGATACTGCTTTTAAAGCGGTTTTTATGGGTTGTGATGCATCAGTAGGTTTTTTTTGCTTGTTTTCACTGCTGGTTTGTTGAGGTACTTCTTTATGCGGTACTTCTTTAAGCTCGTTCGCCGAGTTAGTTGGTGCATCTTGCGATGTTGTTTCGAGGCATGCAGTTAAACAAAGTGGTAAAAGTAGGGCTAACAGTGGAGTACGCATAACAAACCTTGATAGTGATGAATTATTCATCACTATCATACACGGTGCATTTTTAACGGCAATAAAAACTATATTATCAAGTAATTAAAGCCGTTTTAGATTTACCTTTATAAACCGCCTTGGGTAAGTTTAGTGGGGTTAAGCAGTGTTTCTAATTCACTGCGTGGAAGGTCGGTTTCTTGCTCTGCGACATCAATAATTGGGCGGGCTTCTTTGTAGGCTTGCTTAGCTATTTTGGCTGCTTTTTCGTAACCGATCACCGGATTAAGCGCTGTCACTAAAATTGGATTTTTGGCCAGTGCTTTATCAATATTGGGCTGGTTTACTTTAAAACTCGCAATGGCTTTATCTGCCAATGCTTGGGCGCTATTAGCAAGTAACTCAATGCTTTGTAAAATATTGTGCGCAATAACAGGTAGCATTACGTTTAGCTCAAAATTACCGGCTTGGCCTGCCACAGTGATGGTTGCATCGTTACCTATAACTTGAGCGCTTACCATGGCTGCCGCTTCTGGGATCACCGGGTTTACTTTACCCGGCATAATAGACGAGCCAGGTTGCAGTGCTTCAAGCTCTATTTCGCCAAGCCCGGCAAGTGGGCCTGAGTTCATCCAGCGTAAGTCATTGGCTATTTTCATTTGTGCTACAGCGAGTACTTTTAACTGACCTGAGAGCGCTACAATGGCATCTTGCGAGCCAATATTGTAAAAAAAGTTACTGCTTGGCTTAAAACTTATACCCACATTTGCGCTTAAGTTTTTAGCAAACTTTGAGGCAAATTCGCCATCAGCATTAATACCCGTGCCAACAGCAGTCCCGCCTTGGGCAAGCTCACATACTCGCTCTAAGCTATGGCGAATGCCTGAGGCTGCATTATTTACTTGTGATTGCCACGCGCTTAGCGTTTGCTCAAATGTAACGGGCATGGCATCCATTAAATGCGTACGGCCAGTTTTAACTATTTTGCCAACGTCTGCTTTTTTTTGCTCTAAACTCTGCGATAGTTTTTCAAGAGATGGCAGTAATTCATAAACCACGTTAATAGCACTACTTAGTGCAATGGCTGTAGGCACTACATCGTTAGAGCTTTGCCCCATATTTACATCATCGTTGGGGTGAATTGGCTCATTACCAATGCGGGTTGCAAGCGTTGCGATAACTTCATTAGCGTTCATGTTCGAGCTGGTGCCTGAGCCAGTTTGGAAAATATCAACTGGGAAGTGCTCGTAATGCTCGCCATCAATAATTTGTTGGCATGCTTGCTCAATAGCGTTGGCTTTACTTTTACTTAAGTGATTTAGCTCAAAGTTACTTTGTGCTGCAGCTTGCTTAATGTATGCAAGCGCTGTTACAAACTGTTTTGGCATAGTTAAACCGCTAATAGCAAAGTTGTTAACTGCACGCTGGGTTTGCGCTTGGTATAGCGCATCACTAGGGACCTGTAATTCACCCATGCTGTCGGATTCGGTTCTAAAATTGCTCATAAGTCGCTCCTTAAAAAGGGTTAAATTCGTGACTGAGTACGCGAGCTTCGCGCTCAAGTTTTAAAAATTTTTCAGTATCGTTATGTGCATAGTAAAAGCGTTTTAATGCCAATAAGGGTTTATATAATTGCTCAAGGCACTGCTTACGAATGGCATTGTGTATTAGAGGGTCGCACATTTTATTGATAATTTCATGGTGAGTGCGTAATAAATATAACTCTTGTAGTAAGGGGTTACGCTGTTTTTCAAAGCTTTTAGCAACGTTTAAAGCGGTTTCTATGTAGTGAGCTACCACCATAGGCGCATGTAAGCCCGGGCGTAAGCAGTTACAAGCAAGTTCATGATGATAAGGCTGTAATGCCTGAAAGGGAGACATAAAAAAACCGATTTAAGTTAACGATAATAGTTATCATTACATTTAATCGGTTTCAGTGTAAACAGTTATTATAAAAATTATTTGCAGCGTTTAATTGAGTATCAATTATAGCCAAGAATGAATATTTGGTCTGTTTCATGTTTTTTTAGCGCCTGTTGATTTTGGTTACAGTGAGAAAGTAAGTCGATTACAGTGGCTCTACTATCACAGGTGCTACTTGGTTTTTCGGTGCTTTTTTCTGTCACTGAGACCACAGCGTCTACAGCGGTGTAAGGGGGAGTATGCATAATTTTATCCTCGTATTTAATATTGGTAATACACCCTACTTAGGGTTGATTTAATTAAAGCATAATACATACCATCGCCTTATTTTTATTTTAGTGCCATGAATTAACTCACTTTTATAAATTATCTATAAAACTTTAATTGTTCAGTGCCATTTTTTTGCGTTAATGTTGTGCAATAAGTTTCAATATTGGTGCAGGTCATGATCAAACCTTTCTCACAAGCGTGTGAAAACAATAAGGGTCCTATTTTAGAAGTGCTTAAAACGGCTTTTAATAAGACAAAGTCGGTACTCGAAATAGGCTCGGGTACGGGGCAGCATAGTGTGTTTTTTGCTGAGCAATTACCGCATTTACAGTGGTATACAAGTGATCGCCGTATAAACCATGAGGGCATAAATTTATGGCATAAGGAGGCAAATTTAACTAATTTACACGGCCCTCTTGAGCTTGATTTAAATTATGCATGGCCGGTAAATAACGTAGATGCCATTTACACAGCAAATACGTTTCATATTGTAAGTTGGCAGTTGGCTGAGCAATTTTTTAAAGGGGTTACAACACACTTAGTAAGCCAAGGTGTAGTGTGTATTTATGGCCCTTTCAAATACCAAGGGCAGTTTACAAGTGCAAGTAATGAAGAGTTCGATCGCTTTTTAACACAGCGTGACCCATTTAGCGGTATTCGTGATTTTGAGGCCATAGAGCAATTAGCAAGGCATGCTGGCCTTACACTCATAAGTGATACAGCTATGCCAGCGAACAATCAGTTATTGGTTTTTAAACGGCAGTAAATCAGCGCACTGCGTTTTATAAATTGTCATATGCTGGCGTTCTCGCTTTAGGTAGTCGTTTATCGCTGCTCTAAAGTCGGGTTCAACAATATAGAGGCTAGAGTAGGTAAAAACAGGCTCAAACCCACGAGGTATTTTATGCTCACCTTGTGCGCCTGAGTGAAAGCAATGTAAGTTATGCTTAATCGCAAACTCAATCCCTTGGTAGTAACACAGCTCAAAATGAAGGGAGTCTATTTCTTCGCTGGCGCCCCAATAGCGGCCATACAAGGTGTTTTCACCTTGTAAGCTTAGCGTTGCTGCCACTATTTTGTTGTCTTTTTTGGCAAGCATAACAATTAACTGATCGCCCATTAGTGCCTGTAATAAAGTAAAAAACTCAACATTTAAATACCCTAAATGCCCAGAACGTTTTAAATAAGTACGCTGATAAAACTCACAAAATAGCTGCATTGTTTCAGGGCTTAGGTGCGAGCCTTGCAGCCATTCAATGGAAATATTTTGCTGTGCTATTTTAGCTCGCTCTTTTTTTAGCGTTTTTCGTTTGCGTGCGGTGAGTGTATTTAAAAAATCGTCAAAGGTTTTAAAGCCTTTATTAAACCATTGAAACTGCACGCCTACGCGCTGCATTATATCGTCAGTACACAGGGCTTGAGCTTGAACCTTTGGGCAAAAGTTAACATGCCAGCCAGACCAACCTTGCTCCACACTCGTTAAATTTAATTGCTTTTTTATGTACTCGTATACGCTTTGTGTATTCGTATGTGCAATGGCAATACGCTGGCCTTCAATGGGGCTAAAAGGTACACCGCTTAGCCATTTAGGGTAATAGGCTAATCCGTGTTGCTCGTAGGCTTCTGCCCATGCCCAATCAAAAACATACTCTCCGTAAGAGTGGCTTTTTAAATACCCAGGAGCGAGTGCGACTAGTTTATCAGCTTCATAAACCGCTAAGTGCTGAGGCTGCCAGCCTGTCTCTTTGTTTACACAGTGGCTTTGCTCTAATGCATATAAAAATGCATGGCGGGTAAAAGGTTCATTACCGAATAAGCGAGTCCATTCGTGTACGTCTATCTGGTTAATATCACTAAACCATTGGTGGGTAAAAGTTGCCATTACTGCTTACCTTGGGCTGCTTTATAGTGGGTGGTGGTGTTTTAAACTAAGTTAACACAAGTGCATTTATTTAGCGCATCATTGTATTAGTGCTCTTCAATTTCGGCATATTGGGCTAAGCACGCGGTTAGCTTAACCAGTTCTAGCGGTTTTGCAAGATGCTGATTAAAACCAACGGCTTGAGCATGGGCTTTATCCTCAGGCATAACATCGGCGGTCAGCGCAATAATGGGCAGCTCTACCTCACTTTTAAATTGCCTAATTAGAGCGGTGGCTCTGTAACCATCCATTATTGGCATTTGGCAGTCCATTAAAATTAAGTCAAAGTGTTGCTCTTTTGCTATATCTACTGCCGCTTCACCATTTTCGACAATATGGGCAACAATACCTAATGAGCCTAGCATGGCTTTAATTACCATTTGGTTTACCGGGTTATCTTCTGCTACTAGCACTTTTAAAGCCGCAAATTTAGTACCCGAGTATACAAGCTCGGCTTGCTCTTGTACTGGGCTGGTGCGAAGCTCAACGTCAAATTTAAACGTAGAGCCAACGTTTGGTTCGCTCTGTAATGTGACGTTACCGCCCATTAATTTACTGAGCTCTTTTACGACAGTTAAGCCCAGGCCTGTGCCACCGTATCGCCTTGATGTTGAGTCGTCGGCTTGGGTAAAGGCACTAAATAGCTTGGACTGCTGGGTAGGCTTTATGCCAATACCCGTATCTGTAACGGTTACGGTAATTTTAACTTTGTCAGTACTGATAAACTCTCCGCCAAAGTCTACACTTACTTTGCCTTGCTCTGTAAATTTTATTGCGTTGCTGCAAAGGTTTAGCACTACTTGCTCAAAGCGTAAAGGGTCGCCTACATACCAAGTATCTACCGGAAGATGACTGCTAACCTGCCAGCCAATGCCTTTATTGGCTGCACTGGCCTCAAACATTGTGTTAATACGCTTTATAATTGCATGTAGGTCAAATGCTGTGCTTTCTAGCTTAAGCTTATGTGATTCAATTTTTGAAATATCAAGTATGTCGTTAATCAGGTTTAGTAAGCTTTTAGATGAAGAGTTTATTTTGTCTAAGTAACCAATAAGAGTGTGTGCGTTGTCTTCTTTGCGCGCTAATGATGAAAAGCCAATAACTGCATTTAATGGTGTGCGTATTTCATGGCTCATATTGGCTAAAAATCGGCTTTTAGCCTGATTAGCTAAGTCAGATTGCTTTTTAGCTTGCGCAAGCGAGTGGGTGCGCTCTGCGACTTTTCGGGTAAGGGCAATTTGTTGCTGATTAAAAAGCAGTAAAACAATTAAAATTAAGGCACATACCACCAATTGTAAGGCCATTAAAAACAGTGTTAATTGGTTATTATGGGGGGCAAGGTATTTCTCTTTTAAGGCTAAATGTGCATTCCATGTTTGCCCACCAAAGCTGAGCTTTAGTTTCATAACACGGCTGCCCTGAGCGATATTTAAACTTTTGCCGTAGTTACTATAAAAAGCGGGCTTATTTACATCTTCATAAAACGCAATAGAAAACATCTCTGATTGTTGCTCGTTAATCGCTTGCTCAATAATATTACGCACTAAAAACACACCTGTTGCGTACCCCTTTATAATAGCTTTTTGCTCTTGCTGTTCGTACACGGGGGCAAATAGCAGATAGGCAGGCTCAGGCTCAGCTGTTTGCACTAACTGAATAATTTTAGTGCTGACAGGCTGATAACTAATTGCAGGGTCTACTAGCGATGCTTTTCTGTCTGGGTTTGAGTACACATTAAAACCAACCGCTTTTTGGTTGCCATTAAAAGGGGCAATGTATTTAACGATGACCATAGGATCGTCTGGCTCAAGGGGCTCCCCGACAATTTCAAAGTCTAGGTGGTATATATCGGCAACTTCTTGGGTAAACGAAGCTCGCTCACTTTGCGCTATTTTTTGATTCCACGAAAGCGCTTTAATAAACGAATGCTGCGTCAGTAACTCGCTGGCGTAGGTGTAAAAGTCTTGTTGGTTTAAATCTGGGTTAGATTGTACTTGGCTGGCTAAGCTTTGCACCGCTATTAAACTTTGGTTGATGTAGCGATATAAGCTATTTTCAATAATGTGAGCTTCTCGCTCGGCGACTTTAACGGTATTTTGTCTGTTTTCTTGGTTATAAAGCTGAGTAGTTACTGCAACAGATACAAATAAAATACTACATACCGCTAACGTAGGCAGCGGCGATATAGGCCTATTTTGCCCCTTAAACTGAGTAAGCACCAACAGCAGAGGAGTGGCAATAATTACGCCTAATGAGTCTCCTAGCCACCAAAATAACACATTTTGCCAATGATCTTTAATATCGTACGCAGAGTTAAATTGGCTTAGCGCAAATACCCCAAAATTTGCTGAAATTAAACTAACCGCAATGCCCACAACAAAAATAAAATAAATGATACTTGCGCGTTTTTTAAAATACAGCGGGTGTCCAAGCCAATATTTAAGTAAACCAGCCCCCACCATTGCCTGCAATACAATGCCAATAGCAATATACATGGCTTGGCTGAAGGTATTGCCAACTAACACCATATCGTGAGCTGTGCTGTCAAAAATATTAAAGTTAAAAGCAAAGGCTGCTATAAAAAGCGCTGGAATGAAGCGCCACCACCACATATAGCATCCAACTAAGGCAATGCCTGCAGGCAACCATACCGGGATAATTTGAGTATTAAAGGCGAGTTTAGTGAGTGAAATACCAATTAAAAAGTACGCTAATGAAAAAATTATGTAAAAGATAACTGAATGATATTTTGAGTTAAAATTTTTCACATAGCTCCCTGACTTTTTAAAAGTACTTAATTTTAAATATCAGTATAGCGAACAGTATGTTATTTGCGGTATTTTTTAATATATGTTGTAAAAAGTGTACCTTGCGCAACCTGTAAACTGCTTATTTAGCAGTTAAGGTTGTTTGCTCAGCTGCTGTTTTTGCTGCTGTAAAATAGAGATTTGTTGCTCTACAGCACTAATTAATGCGTTATAGCGGTTTTGAATCGCCGTAGTTTTAGTGGCTATCGCATCGGCTATTGATTCGGCGCCCATTCTATTAGCTTGATCTTGAGTAACATAGCTGGCTTGTTGTTTGGCGTCAGCTAAGTCTTCTTTATAATTTTTGATAGTAAGCTGGTGGCGTTTAATTTCACGCTCAATTTTTTTAATCTCAATGTAGTTATCTACAGAGGCACCAGGCATTGCGGGTGAGTTTGCATTATTACCGTACTTATCGGCAACTAGTGGCTGTTTTAGTTTAATAACTTCTGCATTGTCAGCACAGGGTGTTTGGCTAAATGTAGCGACTCCTTTAATTGTACATTTATAAACCGTAATGTCTTGGGCTGCGTGTGTACTTAAAGCCACAAGGCCTATTAAAGGTGCAATTAAACGAAACATAATTAAACTTACGTTAGTGGAGTTGTTATTAATAATGCCGTAACTACCCAGTGTATTCAATGTGTTTCGATTCACCTCTTTTAATAAGAAATGATGGAGAAGGAGGGGTTAGCTTAATTACATCCATGTAATTAATTGCTTCGCAACGCCTACGGCGGCTTAAAGTGTTCCAGACATTTTATCGAACCCTAGCGAGGACTCTCACCCTCCATGGATACATTGGTTGTTAAATTTTAGGCACAAAAAAACCGCAACTAAGCGGTTTTTAAAAAGAAATGGTGGAGAAGGAGGGATTCGAACCCTCGATAGAGCTACAAACTCTATACTCCCTTAGCAGGGGAGCTCCTTCGGCCACTCGGACACCTCTCCAACGCATAACAGATTGTATTAACGGTAGTTTATTCATACCATTAATTAAATAGTGGTGGAGAGATAGGGATTTGAACCCTAGATAGGCTACAAACCTATGCCGGTTTTCAAGACCGGTGCATTCGACCACTCTGCCATCTCTCCGTGACGCAGAATAATACTTAGGTGATACCGTCGTGTAAATAGCAAATAAACTGTTTGCTTAAAAAGTAGGCGTAATTGCGGTTTTTTTTGTAAATAGAGGGAAATTAGAAGGATTTAAACTAAAAATTAAAGGGTGGCAGCAAACTAAGGGAGCTAAAGAAGGGCTTTCAATAGTGGTTAGTTGTTTACTGCCCCTGCTTAATAAGCATAACAAGGTTGATTATTTGTATTGCGCGGCGCTGTTTAATGCTAACTTTTTGCCCATACGGTTTAATTTAGCAAGCATTTTAGCTTTACGGTTAGTTGGCTTTACTCCAACGTGGGCTGTTGCATTTTGGTTTAGGGTGTTTATTGGGTTCATGTCTTTGCTCCAAGGTGTATGTGTTTAAATCGCGAGCATTTTGACTCTTTTTTGTTTAAAAATACAACAATATAAACTAAGGCTTGGCTATTAGTTATTTTTATCTGAATTTGCATTGTTTTGTTTTTAATTAAAACTACCAAGTGCCCATTTTGCATAATTATTTAATCAGGGGAACTAGGTTTTGATTTGTTTTATAAGTGTTTTTTGTATTTGTTAATGTTTTTAGTAAATTTTTACGCACTTTTATGATTAATTATTCAGATAAATTAATTTTAACTTAATTCTTATTTATGCTGGTGTACTGGCTAATAGGAGATAAATTACTTGCAGTTGTTAATAATAGTTAAACCGAGCGTAAAAAGTGTGGTGTTAGATCACCTCGATTGGCTTAAAAAAACATGCCAGAAGAAAAATATTCTCTATATTACGGTTAAAACGACAGGTAATTTTGAGTACGACTTAGCAAACGTTAAATTGAATGCACAAAAAAGCCAAATAGCAGTGGCTATTGGAGGCGATGGCACGCTTAATTTGGCACTTAATGGTGTGATTGACAGTGCATGTAGTTTGGCAATATTACCTTGTGGTACGGGCAACGATTTTGCGCGTCGCTTTCATTGCACAGCTAAACAGTGGCAAAACGCTATTTTTAATGCCCCCACACACTTAATTGATGTAGGTAAAATTAATACTCGTTACTTTATTAATGTGGCTGGTGTTGGTTTTGATGCTCATGTAATTAAGCAGTTGGGTCATTTACAAAGCATGTCAGCTTGGCGATATAAGTGGACGAGTTTTAAATCGCTCTTTACTTACAAAGAAAGCACACTAAATGGAGCATTTTTAAATAAGCAATGTAGCTATCAAAATTTAATAACTGTATTTGCGAACTCTCAGTATTTTGGCGGCGGCATTAAAATAGCACCTAGGGCTAAAATTGATGATGGACTGCTTGATTGCTACCAAATGCAAGCGGGTAGTCTTGTTGATCATTTATATAGCTTTATTAAATTAATTTTTAAGCGCCACCATACTTTAAAAAAGCTTACTTATAGCCAACTCAAACAGGCGCGTATTAATACTAGAGATTTATTAATTGAGGCCGATGGCGAGCTAGTAGGTGTTACGCCCGCGGTTATTGCTATCCAGGAGCAGGCTATTAATTTTCATATACCAATAAAAAAGCGCCTACAGTAGGGTAGGCGCTTTTGTGTTAGTGCGTTAAAAACGCCTCTAACTGGGGACGGAGCCATTTTTAGCAACGCAGCGGCTTGCTAAAAAGGCGTTAATTCTTTTTGTGGGGGTAAGTACAATTGCATTACCCAGTAGTACTAAACTAAAGCCGGCAAAGGTGTTTGCATGCCACTCAAAGCCTTCAAATAAGCTGCTTAATGCAACGGCCACTAACGGAAACAGCACTATGGCGTAGCTTGCTTTTTCGGGGCCAATGTTTTTTAACAAGGCAAAATAGCAGCCAAACGCAATCACAGTGCCAAAAACCGATAAATACAATAGCGACAGCCAATAGCTGGTAGGGGCACTAAAACTGACCGTTATACCATTTATTAATACATAAACGGCTAAACCTATTGCGCTATATAACATGCCCCATGCGTTACCCTGCAGCACACCTATTTGACGATTAGAATTACGTACACTAATCATATTGCCCAATGAAGCCACAAAGGTACCCCCAAGGGCAAGTAGTAACCCGACCAACGCCCCATTACTCAAGTCGAATTGCTGTAAATGCGGCCAAAACAGACAAATAATACCCACCACGCCGATTAACGCGCCGCAGTAAATACGTTTGGCAATGGGCTTTGCAAAAAATAAACGGGTGTTGACTATGTTCATTATTAGCAACATTGAAAATGCAATAGAGGCCATTGCCGATGAGAGGTAGTTTTGTGCCCAATACAAAAGCAAATAATTTAAGCCAAAGTTAGAAATGGCCAATAAAGCAAAAAAGCCATGATCGACTAACGAAAATCGCATATTAGGCTTTTTGTAGGCCACAAATAGCCACATACATGCAGCTGCTATGGCAAAGCGATAAAACAAAGAAAGCTCCACAGCTATATCGCCTAGCTGAAACGAAATCGCGAGCCACGTAGAGCCCCAAATTAACACTGTTGTGAGATATAGCGCTGCGCTTTTCATGGCAAACCTCTAAAAAAACCGATTGAGTGGTTATTTTAGAGTCTATCTGTATACTTACCATATACAGAAAAGTATAAATGTAACCTATACAGATTTGAGGCGAGATATGCAGCCAGCTGCCAATAAGCAAAAAGCCGAGTTTTTATACCAACAAGTTATTGAGCTAATTAAAGACATGCAAGCGCAAAAGGTGTTACTACCAGGGGAAAAGCTTCCTTCGCTTCGTAAAATGGCCAGTAACTTAAATATTAGCATTCCGACGGTTAAGCAAGCGTATCAAGCGTTAGAAGATCAAGGGTTAGTAGAGGCACGTGAAAAATCGGGCTACTTTTTAACGGTGCTTAATACGGTTTACAGTTTGCCAAAGCGTGTAAAACTAAGCCGCGAGCCTGTCACTGTAAATAAACAAGCGTTAATAGAGCAGGTATACAGCGCTATTCATCAACCTAATGTAATTGCCTTTGGTATTGCCAATCCCGTTGCTGCCGCGCCTACCGATAAAGCTTTAGTCCGTACCATGCGCCGGGTTATGACAATTGCTGGGGCGAGTGTTATTAATTATGGCCCTATTGATGGTTTTGCTGCGCTTAAAAAGCAATTAGTGCATAGATACTTAGGCTTTGGTATTGGTGTAAATATAGATGAACTGGTGATCACCAATGGCGCGCAAGAGGCGCTGGCTATCGCACTTAAGTGTGTTACTAAGCCCGGCGATGTGGTTGCAATTGAAACCCCGTGTTATCACGGCATTATTGAACTAATAGAGAGCTTAGGTTTAAAGGCGCTTGAAATTCCGCTATGCCCCGACAATGGCATTTGGCTTAACGACTTAGCTCAAGCGCTTGAGCAACATGATATAAAAGCATGCTTGTTTTCGACCGCCATAAATAATCCGGTTGGCAGCTTTATGAGCGATGAAAGCCGCATGCAAATGGTGGACTTAATAGAGTCACATAATGTTGTGCTTATAGAAGATGATGTGTACGGTGATCTGCACTTTACTGCCAAGCGTGGCACGCCAGCTTTAGCGTATTCAAAAAAGGGGCTTGTGATCAGCTGCGCCTCGTTTTCAAAAACGGCTGCACCAAGTTATCGAGTAGGTTGGTTAATAGCAGGCAAGTTTGCAGGTCAAGCGCGCCAGCATAAGCGTGCATTAAGTTGCTCTGCCTCACTTATAAATCAGTGGACGCTTTCTGAGTTTATAGCCAGTGGTGAGTATGACCGTAATTTAAAAGTACTTAGGCAGCGCTTACGTAATAACAAAGAGCGCATGCGGTGGTGCTTATTAAACGCGATGCCTAAAAATACGCGTATTAGTGACCCTAAAGGTGGGTGTGTTATTTGGCTTGATTTAGGCCAAGGGGTAGACAGTCAAAAGTTATTTTTACTGGCGTTAGAAGCTGGTATTAGCATAACCCCCGGACTTATTTTTTCAGCAAGTAATAAGTATAAAAGCTGTATTAGGCTAAGTTACGGGGTGCAGTGGAGCGAAAAAATAGACCAGGCTATTACCACGTTAGGTGCGCTGGCTCACACGCTAAAAGAATGAAAAAAGCAGCACCTAATATACAAGTGCTGCTAAAGGGATGTTAAATACGGTGCGGTGTATTAGTTTTGTTTAATGGTAAATAACTCGTAGCCTTTTAGCTGCGGTAACTGCGCTACTAATTGCTCTTCTTGCTGTGCTATGTTGGCAAAGCTGTCGCATAAAGAGTTGGCACGCTTTTCAAGCGCACTGGCATGCAGCTCTACTTTTTCTTCTATTTGCGCGCCCATATTTTCCATGCGTTGCTCAAATGCATCCATATCTCCACCCGAACCAAGCAGCTCAGAGCCTAAAGCAACTAAAATACTGCCCATTGATTGCATAACGGCAGACTCAACCACGGTTTCTATTTGCTCCTCAAATTGGTGTTCAAAGTTTTCACCAAATTGATTAAAGCTTTGTTGGCCCATTACAAACGTACCTTGTTGATAAAAGGTGTTTTCTACTTCAAGTCTTATATCGTCCATCAGACCAGATAAGTCATCAAGGCCATCAATATTAAATGCGTTGGCTACTTCCTCTAGTGCTACACCGGCTATTTTTACTCCGTCTAGGGCAATATTAGCGACCTCAGGTAGCTGCGTACGTAAGTTGTCTGAATACTGGGTAAGCGCTTGGCGTTGTTCGCTGTTAATGGATACTTGTTCGCCATTTATAGTTAAGTTGCCATTGCTGTTAAAGCGCATGAATTGATTAGATGCGGTAAAAATTTCTAATTCGCTAGGTTTAATGCGTACATCGTTTTTAAACTCTACATTGCACTGCTCATTGCTAAACGAAATACCCGCATTGTTATCGTTATGTGCCATTGCAGCGGGTGTACAAATTAAAGCGCTTACTAATAGTAAATTTTTCATGTTTATTCTCTAATAATTGTTGATGACGGCTAAGTATTAACAAGTTTGGTGCCATTATTTATTTTTATTTTAAAACAGTAAGTTATGAAAATTTGTGTGTTTGTAATGATTTTTAATTTTGATAAATAAACTACTTTTTAGTCAAAAACACTAAAAATAAATAAATGATAAATTTTATTTGTCGAAACGATAAAAAACTCTCACTTTCCACTTTCTTAATTTAGCGCTATTTATTCACAATATTGACATGAAGGCTATTTACGATAGTCACGTGGCTTTATTTTGGTGCTAATTTGTTCGTATTTTAGCGCTAAACATTTTTAATTTACCAAGTGCAGGAATAAACCTGAGTTGGTCTCAAACACTTTATGGAGTGGGTTGTGGGTAAGACATTTAGTTACGATGCGCTAGATGATGATTTTGTTGAAGACGAGTACGAAATGGTCGGGCGTAATCAGCATGACAAAAAAAAGCAAAAGGTGAAAAAGAAGTTGGAAGATTACCTTGAGCAAAAACGTTTGCGTAAAAACCTAGGTGAAGACGACTTAAACGATTACATAGACTAAATTGTGCTAGTTAAAATAATGCGCCTTTTTATTAGGGTTTGAATGTGCGTTTACGCATGTTTAAAGGCTAAACATTGGCAATAAAGAGGCTTTATGCCTCTTTATTACTTATTATGTACTTAATTTAGCGAGTGCTTGTTGAATAGTGGTTTCTAGCTTTTCTGGTTTTGTAAAAGGCGCATAGCGCTTGATAGGTGTACCATCGGGCGCTATCAAAAACTTGGTGAAGTTCCACTTTATTTTTCGTGTTAAAAAGCCGGGTAAGGCCGATTTTAAATACCTAAATATAGGGTGGGCGTGACGACCGTTTACATCAACCTTAGCGGCCATTAAAAAGCTTACCCCGTAATTAATTAAACAGCCTTGTTGTATTTGCGTCGCGTCGCCTGGCTCTTGCTGACCAAATTGATTACATGGAAAACCAATAATAACCAATCCGCTTTTCGCGTACTTACTATGAAGAGTTTGTAGCGACTCGTACTGTTTAGTAAAACCACACTCACTTGCGGTATTAACAATAAGCACAACCTTGCCTTCAAAGTCGCTAAAATTAATTGTTTTACCGTCTAACGCAGTAGTCGTTAATTGATGAAATTCATGCATGATGGATGCTTTTTTATTGTTGTTAGCTACATTCTACCCGCTGTAGCGCGTTACTAAAAGTATAAAATTTAGGCTTGTTAATACCGCGCTTAACTATGCGCCAATGGGTTGGCTGTTATTTAGGGCGTGTTGAACTTTGCGGATTGAAATTTGTTCAACCTAGGGGCGATCAAATCGCGGCGCGAGGTTTGTAACCTAGTGGGCTAAGTAAAAACCGAGCAACAAAGAGTTTATCGCCCCTAGGCAGAACCCAAAGGGCAGCGCATGTTTGGCATTTATGCTACGTTATCGCCTATTTATGGGGAATAACCACACTTCACAGGCTCTGCCTTGCCTAAAAACCAAACATACTGCTGCAAATTCAAACGCTAAAGGTCAACACGCCCTAGTTTAAAATTAAAAATACCCCCATACTGGCAAGCGTTGTGTAATAAATATTATGTGTTTTATAGGCAACAATAATGGCAACGATAGCTGCGCTTAAATAAGGGTTGTGCCAGTTTAGGTTGAGCCCGTCTTCATTTATAAAAATAATAGGTACCCAAATAGCGGTTAGTACAGCGGGTGCGCTAAAGCTTAAAAACTGCTGCATTTTAGGGCCCACTTTAAAACCAAGGCGTTGATGTAAAAATAAGTAACGAGTAAAAAAGGTAATACACGCCATTAATAATATAGTGAGCATCATAACGGGCTGTCCTTTTTTTGTGTAAGCCTTGCAGTAAAGTAGCCTGCACTCATTGCAAGTAAAGCTGCACAAACCAACCACAACTCAAACCCTGTGCTTTTTAAAACTGTGGCGCTAATACCCGCAACAATCACTGTAACCAGCGAGGCTAAATTTTTTATGCCCGGTACCACAAGCGCAATAAATGTAGCTGCAATAGCAAAGTCGAGCCCTAAATTTGTTAAATCAGGGAGTACACTACCTGCAACTATGCCTATGAGTGTCCAAAGGTTCCATGCAATATAAAAACTAAAACCCGCGCTTAAAGCGTATATTAGGCGCGCTTTTGTTTTATAGGCTTTGCGGTGATGCGAAAAGGCAAACAGCTCGTCGGTTAGTACAAAACTTATTGGTAAGCGCCACCGTAATGGCTGTGAAATAACTTTATGACGTACGGCTAAACCGTATAAAAAATGCCGAGAGCTAATAATAAATGTGGTAAATAAAATAGTCAGCAAAGGGGTGTTACCGGCCATTAGTTCAATTGCAACTAATTGTGCAGAACCCGCGAATACAAGTAATGACATTGCTTGTGTTTCAAAGGCACTAAAGCCATTTTGAATCGCTAAAGAGCCACATAATATTCCCCAAGGAACGACCGCCAGGCAAAGCGGGAGCATATCAAAAAAACCTTTTAATACTGCGCGTTTAGTTATATTCATTAATACAAGTAAGTAATAAGTTTGTGCGTTTAGTGTGCCATAAATAGTGCTTTATGTAATATCATTAATGCAGCGGTAGTAAAACTTTGGAATAATGGCTTTAGTATCAAAATAATGTGCCAGAGCCAGGCAACAAGTTGAGGATTTATATGCAAAGTATAAAAGTATGGGATGGCTTTATAAGAAGCTTTCATTGGTTATTAGTGATTAATATTGCTGTGCTTTACTTTAGCATTGACGAGGGCATGATTGAGCTTCATTTTGTGGCTGGCTTTTTCGCAATCGCATTAATAGTGACCCGTTTAGTATGGGGGCTGGTGGGCAGTAAAACGGCAAAATTAAGCGCGTTACTGCACTCGCCAATAGCAGTACTTAAAGAGTTTAAAAATCCTAGTAAAGGGGTGGGTCATTCGGCGCCAGGTAGCTACATGGTTTTGTTGTTTTTTGTACTTATTATAGTGCAGTTAGTGACCGGGCTAATGAGCAGTGATGGCATTTTGACTGATGGGCCTTTGGTTGAGTATGTGTCGAGCTCAACAGTTGATTTTGCAAATTGGCTGCACCGCCTTAATTTCGATATTTTATTTTATGCCATTTGCCTGCATGTTACTGCCATTGTTGTGTATAAAATAAAAGGAAAACCACTTGTCAAAGCAATGATCACTGGTGAACAGGCTAACAGCGAGCAAGCCACTCAAACTAATATAGATAACACGAAAGCTCCTTGGTTGGCGTGGGCTATTTTTGTTGGATTGTTAGTGCTACTGGCTGTTACGTGGGGCAAAGAACCACTTAGTTATTTGCTAAGTTAATAGCTAACAAAAAAACAAAACGGCGCATAAAGCGCCGTTTTAGTGTGCATTGTTTTAATTGTAATTAGTCTTTAAATTGCTTGTGGCAATCTTTACAGCCTTTGGCCCATGCGCCAAATGCTTTACCAATTACCGCCTTATCGCCAGATTGAGCTGCTAAAGCTAGCTTATCTGCATTGGCAGCAAAGGCATTGGCTTTTTTAACAAAGGTTGCATTATCAGACCATACATCAGCTAATGCTGCTGTATCACCTTTATCAGTGCCTTCGTAAAACGCTTCCCATGGCATTTTAGAAAGGGCTGCTGCGTTATTAGCGCGCATTTTAAATTGCTCTGCATCAAAAGGAATTTTACCTTTTAGCATCGCGCCCATATCGCTAATTTGCACTGAAATCATAGAAAACGCAGCTTGACGGTATTCAATAGCATCACTTGGCTCTTTAAATGCAGTATTTGCAGATACGCTAAGTGTACATGTTGCTAAAGCAACCCCTGCTAAAAATTGTTTTAATTTCATGTTTTGCCCCTGTAAGAAATTATATCTACTAATTAGACATCTTGAATCGATTACTTATTTTATTCAAGTGAAACTTTAATGACCCATAGCTTGTTTTCTGAATATATCATTACAGCTTGTCAGTTTATTGTTAACGACTGTAAACAGTGCGTTGTTATTAAGTGCCCTGTTGTGTACCTTGAGTCATCATAAAAATAATTAACGAAGGAAGTTTATGAAGCATAATATTTTTAAAATGTCGGCACTTTCTGCCGCAGTAGTTATGACCCTTGCTGGGTGTGGTGGCAGCGACAATGACAATAATAGCCAAGTTGCTGTAGTAACTGATGTTGCACCAAAAGCAAGCGATGTAGCCGTTGCCGGCTTAAAGCAATGGGTACCTGTAACGGCTGAGTTTAATGCAAGTGATAACGATGGCGATACACTTAGTTATACATTTACTGAAAATGGTGAAGCGGTTGAAGCGCAAGATGGCGTATATACTTTTAGCCATGGCTTGTTAACAGTTGAAGGCGATACCTTTACTTACGTTCCTGTTTCAGGCGAAGACGCGGTAATTGATTACACCGCTAATGCCAATGGTAAATCGGCGTCTGCGCAATTAACAATTAGTGATATTGCGTCAGATCCTTTGGCTAATCAGCAATGGCACCTGCGTAACACAGGTCAAAAGTCGTATGCTTTAAGCGATGATATGAAACAAGGCCTAATTGATTTATATGTCAACCAATTAGGTTACAGCGAAGAAGAAGCGCAAACTATTTTTGACGAGGATTTTGCTGAATCAGAAGCAGAAGAATTGGTTGCTGGCGAAGATATGAACGTAGCAGCTGCGTACGCTCAAGGTGTTACAGGTGCTGGCGTAACGGCGGTTGTTGTTGACTCTGGTATGGAAATTCGTCACGAAGACTTAGTTGATAACGTTTTACCAAACCGTTCTTTAAATTTAGATGTTGATGTGTTGGATCGCACCGACCCTACAAGTCTGTCAAACAGTGGCGACCACGGTACCAGTGTTGCAGGCTTAATTGCAGCGAAAGGTTGGAATGGTAAGGGCGGGCGCGGTGTTGCACCAGATGCTGGTCTAATTGGCATGAACTACCTAGGTGGCGATAAAATTGAGCAAACTGATTTACTCGCGCATGGTTTCCCAGGTAGCGGTATTAGCACGTCAGAAAATATTTCTGCTTTTAACCGCAGCTACGGTATTACCTTCCCAACGTTTATTGGCTACTCAGAGCTAGATGAAGCTATCGAGTCTTACCCTAACCTTAACCTTCGTGATGGTAAAGGTGCCCTAAACATGAAATCGAGCGGTAACTCGTTTGTAGATGGTAGCGGTGAAGGGTCATTATGTGCCGATAATGGCGCAAATGAGCTAGGTCTTACTTGTTATAACGGCGCGTTTGAGCCAAGCCAAGGTCATCCATATTACTTAAGCGTTGCAGCTGTAAATGCTGATGGTACGCATACAAGCTACTCAAGCGGTGGTGCTAACTTAATGGTTTCAGCCCCTGCGGGTGAATATGGGCGCTGGGCGCCTGCCATGGTAACAACTGATCAAATGACCTGTATTAATGGGTACTCAGGCTTTAATGGTAGCTCGATTACGGCATGGGCTGCAGCATATGGTGAAGACTTTGCTGCATCGCAATACCCATTCAACTACCCAGGACATGAAGATAACGCTAGCTGTAACTATACCTCAACGTTTAATGGTACTTCTTCGGCAGCACCTAATGCGTCAGGTGTAGTATCACTGATTTTATCAGCTAATTCAGAGCTAACATGGCGTGATGTTCGTCATATCTTAGCTACTACAAGCACAGTCAACGATGCAGAAGATGAAGTTGTAACGCTAAGCGTTGGTGAAGGTGAATTTGTAGCGCATGACGGCTGGGTTGAAAATGCAGCAGGTTATAACTTTAATAACTTATACGGTTTTGGACGTGTAGATGCTGGTGCTGCAGTTGCGATGGCAAAAGAGTACGACGTAGCATTAGGTGAGCAAGTTATTACAGATTGGAGTGGTGTTGGCTCTGTTGTTGAAGAAGAGGCTCTTACACTAGAAATCCCAGATAACAGTGCCGCGGGTGTTACACAGCAAATCACTGTTGAAGAAGAGCTAAACATTGAAGCAATGCAGTTTAAGTTTGATGTGAGCAATACTGAAATGGGCTTTGGTTTAGCGGATGGTACGCAAACCTCTGCTGGTACCGATTTAGCAATTGAAGTGACGTCTCCATCAGGCACACGCAGTGTATTACTAGCGTCTAAGCAAGCTCTATTTTACCCAGCTTATAGCTTTACTAACGGTTGGAACACAGGCTATGTTTTAAAAGATGCGGTACTACTGTCTAATGCTTTCTATGGCGAGACAACAAAAGGTACTTGGACTATTCGTGTTCTTGATGCAGCAGCAGATAGCTTTGCATTCAGCGATGGCGGGGATAACGGACTTGGTGCCGTAGGTATTTCAAATAACCGTGCCGCAAGCGTTTTAGAAGGCGTTTCGTTGAGAGCATTTGGTCACGCAGGTCAAGAGTAAGGAATATAGATATGAAAATGAATAAATTAGTTATTTTAGGTGCTGCTGCGTGTATTTCTCTAAGTGCAACAGCGAGTTCAGTAGCAGATAAAGAGCTGCAACTTCCAAAAAAGCCGGTAAATAGTGTGAAATACAGCAAAACCGACTTTGGCTCTTACGTTGTAGAAAAAAACTTACGTTTAGTACCAACAAGTGTTGCTGCTGATGAGTATGTTGTTTCTACTAAAGGTGAGATGGCGGTTGTTGAGTCTTCTGAGGCTTCATCGTTAGTAACAAAAGGTACACTGGTACGTAATGTCCTAACAAACAACTTAACGTCGCTTTCTGGCAATATTACTGTTTTGCTTAAAGATGGCATGAACGCAACAGAGGTAGCTCAGCTGTCTGGCTTAAAGGTAGTGTCTGTTTTCCCAGGTACTAAAATAGCGGTTTTAGCTGTTAATGATGGTCAAGATATTTTAGCTGCTGCAGAGCAATTAAAGTCATCTGATTATACTAAAGAAGCGCGAATTGAAGTGTTAGAGACTATTTATACTGCACAATAAAATTAAAATGTTGTGATAAAAGCCCGAGAAAATCTCGGGCTTTTTTATTGCTAATCGTTAATATCAGCAAATATCATCCCTCGGCGCATACTACGTGTGGCCAAAAATACCTCGCCAAGTAACGACATAAAACCACATATTAATAAGGCCATTGCAGCCACAAAACAGCTGGCAATTGTTACCCCTAAATTAATAGACTGAATGTGTGATAAAAACAGCAGCATAACCACAGCGCATACTAGCAAGGCGCTTAGCACGCTCATACTAAAAGCAATATGAATACATCGAGAGCGTTTTAACAGGGCTCGCAGCTCTGTGGCTAGGGTTTTATTAAAGTCTTCATCGGTGCTTACCTTGAGTTTTCGCTCAAGTTGTCGCGCACGGTCAGTAATGCGGGCTAAACGATTAGATAGAACCCCGAGCGTGGCAGCAATACCCGTAATTAAAAAGACAGGGGCGACGGCAGTCTGAATTACTTTAGCCATGGTTAAAATATTTATAACGTCGTTACTCATTCATTTTCCATAGAGAAGTTAGGTTTTGTTTACAGTGATTTACAAATTACAGAAAGAGAAAAACTTATTTAAAATTAGTTTGTTGTGATGTTTTTGCGATGCTATTCCTGCAGTTTTGTAATCCACTTGTAATTGAGTTGTTGCTAGCCTGAGGGCTGTAGTTCTATATTAAAATCACAATTCTAATCACATTGAATTGAGTAAATACAATAATATAAAACTCACTCCAGGGGAAATAATGTCTAATATAACACTGAAAAGAACCGCTATTTCATCAGCTATAGGTTTAGCTATGATGTCATACGGTGCAGCCGCCGCACCTGATTTATCTAAAGGATATGTCCCAGAAACATCAAGTGTAAAAACATACTCTCAAGATAAAACCATTTCTACTAAAGCACGCTATATTATCCAGCTTGAAGACGAGCCGCTAGCAACCTACAAAGGCGGCATTGCAGGGCTTGAAGCAACCTCTGCAGCAGTAACTGGGGATAGTAAAGTTAATCTATCTTCAGCACCTGCGTTAAAGTACAGCAGCTACTTAAAAGCAAAACAAAAAAGTGTAGCGCAAGTAGCCGCATCTGTTAGCGGTGGCTCAGTTTCACATTCATTTAGTACGTTATTCAACGGTATCGTGGTAGAAGGTGAGCAAGGTCAACGTGAAAAACTCGCTAAACTTGCGGGTGTAAAAAAAGTATTTTTAGATACTGAGTACCACACATTAATGGATGCTTCTATTGATGTGATTAGAGGCGTTGAGGCATGGCAGGCGCTTGGTGGTCAGTCTGAAGCTGGTAAAGGCGTTAAAGTTGCTATTATTGACTCGGGTATTCGCCCAGAAAACCCTATGTTTTCAGATGTGGGTTTTGCAGCTGCAGATTTTAGTGAAGAAGAAGCAGCTTACATTGCAGAAAACCCAGATTACTGTCGTATAGAGGGTGGAGAAGCCGATTTTTGTAATAATAAATTAATTGTGGCGCGTGCATTTGGCCCAACACCAAGTGATGTTCACCCTGACGAATATATAGGTTCTCCACTCGGTTACGACGGTCACGGAACGCATGTTGCTGGTACTGCTGTAGGTAACCCAATTGAAATTACTTACCAAGACAATAACGTGTCAATTTCAGGTGTTGCACCAGCGGCACAGTTAATGGCTTATAAAGCGCTTTGGCACACAGCCGATGGACGAGGCAGCGGTACTACCGTTGCACTAATGGGGGCATTAGAAGCGGCCATTAAAGATGGCGCAGACGTAATTAATAACTCGTGGGGCGGTGGTGCTGGTGGTAATCCATCAAGCAGTGCATACAGTGATTTATTCACTGCTGCAGAAGAAGCGGGTGTAGTGGTTGTAACTGCAGCGGGTAACGATGGTAATGGCGCACAAACTATTGGTTGTCCAGGCTGTATTGAGTCTGGTTTAACAGTTGCTAATACACAAACAGGGCGTTTCTTCTCTCAACAAATTGAAGTGGCAGGCGAAACCTATTTAAGTATTGAAGGAAGCAATGGTTTATTAACAGACCCTATTTCACTTCCTATTATTTCGGCGCAAGTGATTGCTCCTGATAATTTTGAAGGGTGTGAAGAGTTTGCTGAAGATATCTCATTTGCTGACTCTGTAGCATTGATCTCTCGTGGTAGTTGTGCGTTTACCACTAAAGCGGCAAATGCTGAAAAAGCGGGCGCGACGGCGGTTATAATTCATAACAACGTTGCTGGTGGCGCAATGGGCATGTCTATGGATGAGGCAACTATTCCAGCCTCAGCGATTAGCCAAGAAGATGGTTTAAGCTTGGTTGAGCTGTTAACTGCAGCTGAAGAGCCTGTTATTGCTTCACTCGACCCTAGTGTTAAAAGAACAATTCAAGAGAAATTTACTGATGCAGTAAACTCTTCAAGTTCGCGTGGTCCTAATGGCGAGCCTAGCTTCTTAAAACCTGATATTGCAGCGCCAGGTACAGATATTTTATCTGCTTACTCGCCAGATGAAGGTAATGGTATTACCTTTAATGCGATTACAGGCACAAGTATGGCAAGTCCTCATGTTGCTGGTGCGGCAGCATTGATGAAGCAAGCTCACCCTGAGTGGAATGCGGTACAAATCAAAACGGCACTTATGAGCTCATCTAAAATGGATGGCCTACATAAAGAAGACTTAGTAACCAAAGCTGATGCATTTGATGTAGGTGCTGGTCGATTAGATATGCCAAGCGCATTAGACGCTGCACTTACGTTTTCTCATGGCTCTTACGCTGACCCTAGTTGTTTAAGCGTTTGTAGCTTCTCAAATACCGTGCAAAATATGACTGATGTTGCTGGTGAGTGGACTGCAAAAGTAGTAACCGATATGCAAGGCGCTGAAATTACGGTTTCGCCTAGCACCGTTATGCTTGGCGCGCACGGTTCTACCTCTACAGATTCTGAAGGTGCAGAAACAAGCACTGACATGGCTGAATTTAACTTAGATATTGATTCAACATTTAACGATGTAAAAGGGTGGAACTTTGGCCACGTAGTGTGGACTCATACTGAGACAGGTCAAATCGCTCACTTACCATTTGCTATTTACGATAACGAAGCAACCAATAGCAGTGTGTTTAGTGCAACAGTCGATGCCGATTCTTTAAATTCATCTACTCCAGCAAAAGTAGGTGTGCAATTTAATAATACTCTGTTCACTGACGAGCTATCAGTAAATGTTAAACTTGATGAAAATGCAGAACTTCTTAAAGGTGCTGCCCCTGTTGTTGAAGTGACTAATGGTGCAGGTGAAGTAACATTAAGTGAAGACAATAAAGAGCTAACTTGGACAGGTACATTGGGACCAAAAGAATTTGCTATTAACAGCAGTGATTTCTTAGGTACCTTCTCATTGGCTGATGAAGGCATTGAGCCACAAGCGTGTCCTGACGGGTGTGATGAGATAACTATTACGGTTGAAGCTGACTTTATTTTTGATGGGAAAGAGTACTCAGCATTTACTATCTCAGATAACGGCTTTATTGCTGTTGGTGCAGATGTAAATACAACTAACTCCTGGAGCCCTCAAGCAATGCCTAATGCACGTACACCTAATGGTGTTATTGCGCCGCTTTGGGCTGACTTTGATTTAGCTGGTGGCACGAGCGGTGGCGGTGATCTTTATGTGGCTAAATTTGATAGCGGCTATGTAGTTGTAGAATGGCATGACGTTGAGCTTTGGGGTAGTTCTTTAGGTGATAAGTACACGTTCCAAGTGATCTTAAAAGAAGGGACTGATGAAGTTCGTATGAACTACATTGATGTGCCTGCTTTACCTGCACCTTACTCAGCGGGTGTAGAGTCTGCTGATGGCAACGTAGGTGCAATGCTGGACACAGTTCCAACGGGTAATGCTATTGGTAGTGGCTACTTAGTCGATCAAATCAAAGGCGGTGTTGTTGATATTCAATATCAAGCCTTTGCAAAAGATCGTAGCCATTACACAGCTGCAGATGCAGTAGAAGTTGATGAAGAGCAAACAGTGACTATTGATGTATTAGCCAATGACATGGCTGAGTCGCGTTTTGTATTTGACGCAGTAGCCTCTTCAGAAACAGAAAATGCAGAGTTCTCTGCCCATAAAGGTGTAAGGATTAAAGGCAGCTTAGTGGCATCAACTGTTGAAGTGGTTTCAGCACCAGCAAATGGCTCTACAACCGTGAATGAAGATGGCACGATTGATTATACGCCAAATGCACAGTTCTCTGGTGAAGATAGCTTTACATACACAGTACGTGAAGCATCAGGCACTAGCGCCGAAGAAACTATGGTATCAATCGTTGTTAACGATACCATTGCAGACCCTCAGCCAGTGACGCCAACACCAGAGCCTGAAAGCAATGGTTCATCGGGCTCACTAGCTTGGTTAACGTTACTTGCTGCGCCGTTTGCATTTATGCGTCGTCGTAAACAAAAGTAATTTTATAACTAGCACTTTATTTTAAAGGGAGCCTCGGCTCCCTTTTTACATAGCTTCACAAACTAAATTACACCACGCTTTATTATTAGGTATATTTAATAGCACCAATAATAAAAACCATAGAGATTTCATAATGATTCGTTCTTCATTCACGCTAGCCGCGTTATCACTCGCTGTGCTAGCCGGGTGTGATAATGCGCCAAAAAGTACACCTTCAGATACAGCAACTACTATGCAAACACAACAAACAGAAAAACCAGTGAGCGCCGTGGCGCCAATTGCTAAAAAAGTACCTCATGAAATGACGATTCATGGCGATACGCGTATTGATGATTACTACTGGTTGCGTGATGACGAGCGTAAAGCGCCAGACGTTATAAGTTACTTAAATGCTGAAAACGCTTATACCGAGGCAATGCTTGCGCATACTCAAACATTGCAAGATAAGTTATTTGAAGAGTTAAAAGGGCGTATTAAAAAAGACGATGACTCGGTGCCTGTTAAAAAAGGCGACTATTTTTATTCATCACAAACGCGTGGCGAAAACGAATACCCTACCTATGTTCGCAGTAGCGATTTTAAAGGCACTGATCAGCAAGTTATTTTAGATGTAAATGCGTTGGCCAAAGATCACGACTACTTTGCTGTAAGTGGCTTATCTGTAAGTACTAACGGAAATTTAATGGCGTACGGGGAAGATACCGTTAGCCGTAGAATTTACACCATAAAGGTAAAAGATTTAACCACAGGTCAATTACTCGAAGACACGCTTGAGGGAACAAATGGCGGCGTTATTTGGGCAAACGATAATAAAACCTTTTACTACATTAAAAAAGATGCACAAACCTTACTTGGCTATCAAGTTTTTCGCCATACTTTAGGTACACCGCAAAGCGATGATGAACTTATTTACGAAGAAGCTGATACAAGTTATTACACGGGTATTAGTAAGAGCAAAGATGGCTCAGAAATATATATTTGGCACAGCAGCACCAATGCCTCTGGTATGTCGGTACTCAGCGCAGATGATAATAAAGCAAAACCTAAGCGCTTAATTGAGCGTGAGGACGACCTAGAATACAGTATTTCAAAGCTTGGCAATACGTATTACATCGTCACTAACTTAAATGCGGTTAACTTTCAGCTTATGAAGGTGGATGTAGATAAAGCGCATGATAAAGCAAATTGGCAAACGGTAATTGCGCCGCGCGATGATATTAAGCTAGAAGGCGTTGATTTATTTAAAGACTACCTTGTATATCAAGAGCGAGAACTGGGTCAGTCGCGCCTTATTGTTCGCCATTTATCGACTGGAGATGAGCACACGCTAAGCTTTAACGACAGTGCCTATACCATTGCAAGCTATGGCAACAACGATATAAACAGCGACAAATTACGTGTTTATTATACCAGTATGACGACACCGGTTTCGTCTTACGATATTGACCTTAAATCGGGTGATAAAACCCTACTTAAACAGCAAGCCGTGTTAGGTGATTTTAACGCAGATAACTATGCCTCGGAGCGTATTTTTGTAGGTGCGCGCGATGGTATAAAAGTGCCGGTAAGCTTAGTGTACCGTAAAGATGCATTTAAAAAGGATGGCACAAACCCATTACTGCAATATGGTTATGGCTCGTACGGCGCCACCATGGACCCTACTTTTTCAAGCTCACGTTTAAGCTTATTAGACCGTGGCTTTGTGTTTGCTATAGCGCATGTGCGTGGTTCGCAAATGTTAGGACGCCCATGGTATGAAGACGGAAAGTTATTAACTAAAAAGAACACTTTTAACGACTTTGTTGATGTAACCAAATCATTAGTGGCACAAGGTTATGGCGCAAAAGACGAAATATTTGCCTACGGTGGTAGTGCTGGTGGTTTATTAATGGGCGCGGTGGTTAACCAAGCACCAGAGCTATATAAAGGGGTGGTTGCAGCAGTGCCTTTTGTTGATGTAGTCACCACCATGCTTGATGCAAGCATACCACTTACTACCAATGAGTATGGTGAGTGGGGTAACCCAAATGAAAAAGAGTATTACGATTACATGCTGTCGTACTCGCCGTATGATCAAGTCTCAAAGCAAGCGTATCCTAATATGTTAGTGACTACCGGTTTACATGACTCACAAGTTCAATACTTTGAACCGGCTAAGTGGGTTGCAAAGCTGCGTGACTATAAAACAGATGATAATAAACTGCTGTTTAAAATAGATATGGAAGCCGGCCATGGCGGGGCGTCTGGTCGCTTTAAACGCCTAGAAGATACTGCGCTAAACTATGCATTTATGCTTGATTTAGCCGGTATTAAAAACTAACAAAATAAAAATTAAGTAATGTTCTAAAGGTATAGCCGTTGGCTATACCTTTATTTTTTGCGGCAAGTTAAAGCTAAACATAGTGCCTTTGCCCAGCTCACTTTGTACATTTATTTCACTATCCATAAGTTTTAGTAACCCCTTACAAATAGCCAGCCCTAAGCCACCTTGTTGGCGCCCTTCGTTATTTGAATTTGAAGCCTGGTAATGCGGATTAAAAATCGCGTTTAGCTCATCATGCTTAATACCCACGCCGGTATCAGAAACCTGCACAAATAATTGCTTTTCATCAATACGCTTAACGTTTACAGCTATGCTGCCGCCTTTAGGTGTGTGCCTTATTGCGTTATCAATTAAATTACTTAAAACACGCTCAAGTTTTGCAATATCGGCTACTACAGGAAAATCGCAAATTGCGGGCTCTACCGTTAAGTTAAGGCCTTTTTTCTCGGCGGTTAGAGAAAACTTAGCAATGCAATCGTAAATAAGCTCACCTAAATTAAAGGTTTCTTTGTGAATGCTTATTTCGCCGTTTTCTAAATGGGCTAATTCAAAAATTTGTTCAATAAGCTGTTTAAGCTGCGCGCAGTTATTAAGGGATACATGTAAGTATTCTTGTTGTTCTTGAGCGCTTAATTGTGACCCCGACTGATTAAGCACCTCTAAAAACCCCTGCAAAGAGGCAAGGGGGGTTCTTAAATCGTGAGATAAATGAGTAAGCAACTCCTTGCGCTGTTTATCGCTTTGCTCAAGAGCTTTAAATTGCTCGTCAATACGGGTAACCATAGCTTGAATGTTACGGCCTAAACTGTGCACTTCGTTACTTTTTTGGGTCGAATAGTTGCTGAGTTTGGTATCGGTAAGGCTGTAATTAGCTGCTTCAATATTGCTTACATCACGGGCTAATCGCTGAATAGGGTTGGTAAAAAAGCGCAGTAAAATAAGCATCGCAATCAGTAAAAATGCAAGTGCAGCTCCAAGCCATAATGCGGCAAGCCATAGTTTGTCATTATTTTTAATTGTGTTTAAAGAGGTATCGTAAGCTTCACCGCCAATAATTACATACAAGTATCCTTGCAGCTTATCGTTATTAAAAACAGGCGCTACAGAGAATATTTTTTGCTGCGCTTTATTTCTTGGATCATCACCATAAATTGGCGCTGCAGCTGGGTTGTTAATCAGCTTTTTTAAGGGGGCTAAATTAATATGAGTGCGTTTAACTTTACCAGGCTCCGCTGAGTAAGTGAGGATTTTTCCGTTTTCATCTACAAAATAAAACTCAAATGCGGGGCCTAATAACATTAAGGTATGAAATAGGTTTTCTAGGGCTGCGTAGTCGTATACACCCTCTTTTATTAATGGGTTATCTTGTACTAAATGCTCAGCTAGGGCTAAGTGCAGGTTTTGCTCGCCATGATGTTTTGAGGTGAGCTCTAGTTGTTTACTCCAGCTGTAAACGAGTGCACAAATAAAGCAAAATATAACCACCAACGACACCGCTAATTTTTGATACAAAGATAGGTTCATAATAAGGCTCTTAAGTAAGTTGGCTTGGATTTAGTTTGTAGCCAACGCCCCAAACGGTTTCGATAATAGGCGCTTGATGATGTAGCTCAAGTTTGGCGCGTAACCTATTTATATGTGAGTTAACGGTATGCTCGTACCCGCTGTGCTGATACCCCCATACTTTGTCGAGCAATTGCTGGCGGCTAAAAACATGGTTTGGGTGGCGAGCAAAATATACCAGTAAATCAAATTCAGTGGCGGTGAGGTTAAGTGCTTGTTCGTCTAAATAAACTTGATGTGAGCTAAATTCAATATTGAGTGAGCCGATATTTAGCCTTTGTTCGCTGCACGGGCTGTCGTTTTCGTTATTTTGAATTGCTAGAAGCTGTGAGCGGTGGCGTAATTGTGTTTTAACGCGGGCTTGTAATTCGCGAGCAAAAAAGGGTTTACAAATATAGTCATCAGCACCCATTTCAAGACCAATTACACGGTCCATATCGCTACTAAGCGCGGTAAGTAAAATAACGGAAATGGTAGGGTAGTGCTCTTTTATTTTACGGCATAAACTCAAGCCATCCATTTGTGGCAGGTTTATATCCAGTAAAATAAGCCCGTAAGGTTGTTTGGCTATTTTTTTAAGTGCGAGCTCAGCGCTTACAACATGGTCAACATGCAAATTTAACGCAGCAAGTTGAGTTGTTATTAATTGCCCTATTTCTCTGTCGTCTTCTACTACCAGTATTTTTTCGTGCCGCATGGTTAACCTCGTAAAAAAGGGACATCCGTGTCGCCTCACATCCCCATTACAAGCTGTTTTACTGTGTACGAGTGATCACGATTTTTGATACTGGGTTATCAAACTTATGTTCAGCACCTAGTGCAGAGGTTGATAAGCCATCTTGATTAGACACAACACCTGGGTGCATTGTGATTATATCGGCAATATCGTCGCGTATTTCGTTAAACCCTTCGCCGCCAGCAGCGGGACCAGGCACAGTGTCAGCTGTTTCTGTATTCGCCTCCGTACCTGCATCGTAAACGGGCGTCGTTCGTGATATTGAACTGCCTACTTCCAATGTTGATACATCTACAGAACTAAGACCGGTAAAAGCGTCATTTGTATTCCCAAGCATGGCAGCAAAAGATAAATTAAGAACATCTTGTGCATCAACTAAAAGGGTTACAGAGGTTGTTTCGCCAGGGCCAATGCCGCCTTCAGCCGAGGCTGAAGCAAGTGCATTTTCATCGCTAAGGTACTCTTCATTAGCGCCGCTTTCTGCAATCATTTCTAAACCAACAGAAGCCGTCTCACCAAATTTCCATGGTAGGGTTTCATCAAATGCAATGACCGAGAGTGGTGATAGTGGTTGTCCAGCCGTTAAGTTACTAAAAGTGATAGTAAACTCATAAACAACAGGTTCGGGCTCTACAACAACCACAGGTTCTTGCTCTTCAATAGAGTCGTTATTATCGTTATCGCCACATGCGGCTAGTGAGCTGGCTAACAGTAAAATAAGCGCACTTTTTTTAAAATTAGAAAGAGATGACATAATTAACTCTCCTATTTAACCGTCACAGTTAATTTTGCAACGGGGTTTAACCATCTGTGTACAGTGTTATTCAAATCACTGTTTCCACCTTCTAGGTCATCATCGCCAAGGGCCCCTGGGTGGATGTGCACCATCGTATTTGTATCGCCAGTTGTTATACCTGTACCGTTAGTGCCTGCTTGGCCGCCCGGTGCAGCAGGGATGCCTAATACACCAGGTGCACCCGAGCCTTCTACTACAAGCTCGTTATTTGCTTCTGTACCTGCATCATAACCATTGAGGTAAACAGTATAGGTGCCTGCTTCTGTTGGAACTTTCCAGCTATCTAGACCTACAAAGCCATCATTGGTTGGCAGTAACATAGCCGCTACAGATAGGTATTCGTTGCCATCGGTAGTTGTGAGCTCTGCTGTTGCAGACGCCGCGGGTGCTAAAAGGCCTGCCGCTGGGTTTTCTGCAATATCGCTGCTCGATGCTGACGCTTGAGTAACAAGTGCTGATATATCGCCGCCTTCAGCCATTGCTTGCAGTGCAGCAGAGGCTTCGGTTGCGACTTCAAAAAGTTTATCTTCGCTATCGTGTGCTGTTATTAGTACCGGTGTAAAGTAAAGGCCTTTAGTAAGGTTAGTAATTTCTACTTCTAGCTCTGCTGCCAATGTTGATTGGCTAGCTACTGCTAAAAGGGTTGCAACTGTAAATGCTGAAGCTTTCATTATTATTTCCTGTAAGTGATGATTCAGGCTAAGTATTGAATAACCACCTCAAGAAACTCTCACAAAGTTATCACTTTTTTATCACAGCGGGTTAGGGCGTGTTATTTAACAATATAGCCGCCTCTATATAGACACCTGCTCAATAAAAAGGCAGTATGTATTAACTAATAAGGAGAGCGTAATGGAAGAAAATCAACAGCTTGAGCCGTTATCAAAAGACGAAAAAACATGGGCTATGCTTTGCCATTTAAGCGCTGTAGCCGGTTTTGTTATTCCGTTTGGCTCTATACTTGGGCCATTAGTGGTATGGCTTATTAAAAAAGATGAAATGCCAATTGTCGATTTACACGGTAAAAAATCGCTTAATTTTCAAATTACTATGGCTATAGCTTACTTTGTATGTTTTTTACTAGTCTTTGCCGTAATCGGCCTCGTTTTGCTGCCTTTAGTGGCTATTTTTTCTTTTATCATGGTGGTTTTAGCCAGTATTAAAGCCAACGAAGGGAAAGAGTTTAATTACCCACTGAGTCTAAATTTGATAAAATAAATGACGACCCTTTAATAAACCCAGCTGTATGCTGGGTTTTTACTTTAAGTACTTAATGCTTTATATCACCTTATTTTTTAGTGCGTTTGTGTCCGCTACTTTATTACCAAGTTCTTCAGAAGTGGTACTTGTTACCATGATAAGCCAAGCAAAAGCTAATCTGTGGCTGCTGTGGTTAGCCGCGACTTCAGGTAATGTGCTAGGAAGTTGTGTTAATTATTGGTTGGGAACTCATGTGCTACGTTTTAAGCACAAAAAGTGGTTTCCGGTATCGGCCAAGGGGCTTGAAAAAGCGCAATCACAATTTAAAAAATATGGGGTATATAGCTTACTGTTTGCTTGGCTGCCGATTGTGGGCGACCCACTAACGGTAATTGGCGGCATATTTAAAGTGCGTTTTAGTCTGTTTTTATTATTAGTGAGCATTGGCAAAGGCGCGCGGTATTTAGCCGTTATTGCCCTTGCCAGTGGTGCACAAGCGGTTTTGTAAAGTTACTTTGACCAATCAAGCGTGAGCGAAACTGAGTCGGCAAAGCGCAGCGCATGCGGTTTATCTACTCTGGCTTTTGCGTAATGCACGCTTGGATGTGTATGGCATACTGCAAGTATTTCGGCAACCAGCTTTTCAAGCAACAAAAAGTGCCCTTGCTCTACTAGGTTTATCACCTCTTTGGTGATCACTTTATAGTTAAGCGCTTGGTCCACTTCGTCTGTTTTACAGGCGTCATCAGCAGGGTAGTGAATTTCTAAATTAATCACTACATCTTGCTTTTTTTCCCGTTCTTCTGGGTTAAAACCAATAAATGTACGTAAGCGTAAGTTGGTTACGTTAATAATTGCGTTGGCCATAATTAACCCTTAATAAGCTGTAAAAACTCGTTACGCGTTTTAGAGTCACTTCTAAAGTTACCTAGCATTACAGAGGTACGCATGCTTGAGTTTTGCTTTTCTACACCGCGCATCATCATACACATGTGTTTAGCTTCAACAATAACGCCCACGCCTTTTGCGCCGGTTACTTCCTCAACGGCTTTAGCAATTTGATGAGTAAGTTGCTCTTGTATCTGAAAGCGACGAGCAAACATATCAACAATACGCGCAAACTTAGATAAACCTAGTACTTTGCCATCGGGAATATAAGCAATATGGCAACGACCAATAAAAGGTAATAGGTGGTGCTCACACATAGAGTAAAGCTCTATATCTTGGACAAGTACCATGTCATCAGCGTCTGAGCTAAATACCGCATTATTGGTAATTTCATCAAGCGTTTGACGATACCCTTTGGTTAAATACTCCATGGCTTTTGCTGCACGTTTTGGTGTATCGAGAAGACCTTCTCGGCCTGCATCTTCACCCACAGCGGTAATAATATTTTGGTAGCTTTGCTTTAAATCGTCATGCATAAATTTCTCAGTTTAATGTGTGTTCTACTTTAAATGGCGGCCGCCATCAACAGGCAAAGCGCGGCCTGTGATGTAGTGGCTGCGCAGTAATAAATCAATACTATTAATAATTTCTTGGCAACCTGGCTCTATACCCATAAGAGATTTTTTAAGGGTTTTAGCACGGTAAGCCTCGTCATCGTGCTGATTAAAAATAATCAACGATGGCGCAACCGAATTCACCTTTATGTTTGGTGCGTACTTAGCGCTAAACGACTTGGTTAAGTTATCAAGTGCAGCCTTACTTGCGGCATAGGCAATGTGCTTTGGGCTACCTGTTTCAACAACGTAATCGGTAAGATGAATAATGTCAGCCGGTGTGCAAGCATCAGCTTGGTATGCCATTAATAGCTTTGCACAGGCATTATTAATTAAATACGGTGTTTTGGCATGAATGCGCATCATGTTATCAAACAAACTCGAAAAATCAGGGTTACTGGCTTCGCAGTCCCAGCTAGAGGCATTGTGCACAATGGCACGTAAAGAGTGAGTTTGCTGTTTGAGTGTTTCAATAAAGCTAGCTATACCGGCATCGCTGCTAAAGTCGGCGTGTATGCATACGGCGCCTTGTTTTTCTAAGTCGTCGACTGCATCGTGGCGCGTACGATAGGTAATAATAATAGCTTGGCCTTGCGATAAAAAGTGCTTAGCAAGCGCAAGGCCAATACGTTGACCAGCGCCTGTTATTAAAATAGGAGATGTCATGTAATGCAGTTTTCTCTTTGGCAGGCGTTAAAATTAACTATAAATCAGTTTTTGTTTTACGTAACAATACGGTGAATAGATCAGCTAGTGCATACGCAGCACTAGCTGTTTAGCCGTTATAAATCATCGTAAATAGTCGGAATGGGTTGGCGCTTATGCTGAGTGCGAACATAAATATCAGTTAGCTTTTGCTCAACCTCTGCAGCCACCGGCTTGCCTTCTAAAAAGTCGTCAATTTGATCATAGCTCAGTCCCAATGCTTCTTCATCGGTGAGGCCTGGGCGGTCACTTTCTAAATCAGCTGTTGGGGCTTTTGTTACTAATAGCTCTGGCGCACCTAAGGCAGTTGCAAGTGCGCGAACTTGACGTTTTGATAAGCCAAATAACGGGGCTAAATCGCATGCGCCATCACCAAATTTGGTGTAAAAACCAGTAATGTTTTCAGCGCTGTGATCGGTCCCCACAACGAGGCCTTGGCAAAAACCAGCTATTTCGTATTGCGCTACCATGCGTTGGCGTGCTTTTACATTACCTTTTACAAAGTCAATTTTAGCTTGCTCTGGTAGCTCTTCACCACTGCCTACTACTGCCGCCATAGCTTGCTCGTGTAATGCATCGGCAGCAGGTTTTACGTTGACGGTCATGCGTTTACTTGGCTTGATAAAATCAACGGCCATTTGCGCTTCGTCTTCATCTGCTTGTACACCGTATGGCAAACGAACCGCAATAAATTGGTACTTATTAGTGTTTTGCTCTGCGTTTAGTTCATCTACGGCTAATTGACACAAGCGCCCGCAGGTCGATGAGTCAACACCGCCGCTAATTCCAAGCACTAGCGATACACTATGGGCTGCCACTAAACGTGCTTTTATAAAGTTAACTCGACGGGTAATTTCGGCGTTTACATCAATAGTTGGCTGAACTTTCATTTCAGCCATAATTTCGGCGCGCATGGCCAGCTCCTCGTTATTTAATAAGTTGTTTTTAAATAGGCTTACATTATCTGGTTTAGTGGTTATTAATTAAAGTCCTAAATGTCCTTTTATACGGCTAAGCTCGGCTTTTAGTTCCTCAATTTCTGCAAGTAACTCGTTAATTTCATCGTTTTTAACTTCTGCGACTTCTGTAGCTTGCGCTGGGCTTGGCGCTACTGCTGGGTCAGCAAAAAGGTGCATGTAGCGACTTTCTCGTTTGCCGGGCTCGCGCTCAAGCTTTGTTACGTAGTCATCTTTTGCTAACGCGCTCAGGGCGGTTTCTACTTCGCTAACGTTTGTAAAGTCAGCTAGGCGAGCGCTGCGCGTTCTTAGCTCACCGGGTGTTTGTGCGCCGCGTAACAGCAGTAAACATATAATTGCCCGTTGCTGCGTGCTTAACTGTAAGTTACTAAATTCTGTATTACAAAAACGGTGATCGTATTTATTAACTCGCCCCGAAAGCCCTTCGTCTAGCGTTACAAGGCGCTGACTTATAAGCTCATCAAGTGTTTGTTGCACCTCACTTTCGCTCAAGTTTACAACCGGGTCTCGATTTGATTTTTGGTTACACGCATTTGTCAGTGCGTTCAACGACAGTGGATAATGCTCGGGTGTAGTGCTTTGTTTTTCTAAAAGGCAGCCAATAACGCGCTGCTGATTTGCTGATAAATGCATGGCTTTTCTTTGTTAGTAAACAGTATTTTTAGCTTACACCTTTATTGTGTACCAAGCCATTGTTGTAATTTAGGCTCTAGTGCTGCGGAATCTAAAGGTTTGGTTAAATAATCGTTCATTCCTGCATCGAGGCACTTCTCTTTGTCGCCCTGCATTGCGTTTGCCGTTAACGCAATGATTGTAATATGTTTATTATGCTTGCCCGCTTTTCCTTCGCGTATAGCTTGCGTGGCTTGGTAGCCATCCATCACGGGCATTTGGCAGTCCATTAAAACTAACTGGTATTTTTTGTCTTGGCTGCTGTTTAGCTTATCTAGTGCATCTTGGCCGTTTTGTGCAATATCAAAGGTAAGCCCAACTTGTTTTAACAATGCTGAGGCCACCACCTGATTTACTTTGTTATCTTCTACTAAAAGCACTTGCGCGTGCGCTGATATTTCTTTGGGCTTTTCAGTTAACTCATTTTGCAGTTGTGCTTGGCGCTGTTGTTGCTCAATGTATTTATCGTTAGTGAGTGAATCAAATAAATCTGACGGAGTAAGCGGTTTAAATATCAGGCAATCTATATTTATGCCAATGTTGTTATGCTCTTGCGAATAACTCATCGGTGCCATAACAACCAGTTTGCTTTGCTTGGTGGTTACTCGGTTTTTTAATGTATTTATTTGTGGGTGCGCAGCTTGCTCAAAAAAATGATAATCGACTAGTAATGCATCTGGCTGGGTATCGCAGTTATCAAAATAATTAATGATGCCGCTATAGTCATTTAAAATATTCACGTGTGCGCCCCATACGCGTAATTGTTTGGCGGCAATATTGGCGTTAAGTGTGCAGGCATCAATAATTAAAATATGTTTGTTATTAATTAAGTGGCTGGGTAAATCTTGCGCTTTAGTTAAACGGGGCTGTATTTTTATAGAAAACGAAAAAGTGCTGCCTTCATTTAGCATGCTGGTTACGCTTACTTCGCCTTCCATGAGTTCACAAAGCTGCTTAACAATAGCAAGGCCTAGGCCTGTGCCGCCAAACTGGCGGGTGGTTGAGGCATCGGCCTGAGTGAATGAGTCGAATAAGGTTTTTTGTTTTTCTGCGTCTATTCCTATGCCGGTATCAATAATAGAGCAATGTAAAAAACTGCCATCGGTGGTTTCATCTATCTGCGCGGTCACCAGAATTTGCCCATCAATAGTAAACTTAACGGCATTGCCAATAAGGTTATTTAAAATTTGACGCAACCTATTCGGATCGCTAATTATTTCGCTGATAGTAATTTGGGTGGCATCTAAAATGAGGTTGGTATTATTTTGCTCCACTTTAAGCGCAAACGACTCAACAACTTCACCGAGTAATTTAGGTAAGTTAAATTGCACATTTTCTATATCAAGTTTACCTGCTTCAATTTTAGAAAAGTCTAAAATGTCGTTAATTATATTTAACAGCGACTGAGCTGAAGATTGTGCAAGCTCAATATGATGCTCTTGCTGTTGGTTGAGCTGGGTGCGCTTGATAATATTTAGCATGCCCAGTACGCCGTTCATGGGGGTTCTTATTTCGTGGCTCATGCTGGCTAAAAATTCACTTTTAGCCATTACTGCTTGCTCTGCAGCCTCTTTGGCGGTGACTAACTGTTGCTCTGTTTCAATGCGTTGCTGACTTGAATGCAAGCTGCCCACTAGGGCGGCTACAGCAATTAAAAAGCTTTCTTCGTTACGTGACCACGGGCGCATTGAAGCACATTGCTCAGCGCATACTATGCCAATGTTGCCACTTCCCGCCGGTATGATTGCGCACAGCATGGCATTAATATTGAGCGGCGCAAAGTAATGCGCTTTAAGGGGTTTTAGTAGAGGGTGATTTTGGGCATCACTGGTGCTAAACACAGCGTGTTTTTCTATGGCTTCAAAAAAATCAGGCGCCTCTTTTTTAAGCCATACCGCATTATTATTACCCATTCTGTTTTCAATATTATGGGATGCTATAGGACTTAATGAGGTTTTTGAGCTATTAAAAAACCAAATACTGGCTTGCTCAATGTTTAATGCATGGCAAATAGATTCAGTAATAACTTGTTTAGATTGGCTTAATTGGCCACTTAAAATAAGGTCGTTGGCTGTAAGCGACGCTAAAATTTCGTTATGTAGGGCAATTTTGCTGTTTTCAAGCTCAATACGCTTACGGGTATCAATATTTTGCAATGAGCCAAATATTCTTACACAGCGCTCGTTTTTTCGCTCGGCTTCACCATGAATAAGCACCCACATTTCGCGCCCTTCAGAGTCAATTACTTCAAGTTCGGCCTCATAACTTTTGCCTTCTTTAATTGCAGATTCAACCAGCTGAGTGATACGTTCTCTGCTTTCACCGGCTTTAAAGTAATTTAAGTTTGTAGGCCAGGTAGGCTCTTTATTTAGTGGGTACTTAAAGATTTTTTTGGTCATATCGGACCAATACACTTGTTTGGTTTCTAGATTAAATGACCACGCCCCAATTTGGGCAAGGTCACTCATTGCCTCCAGCATTTTTTCGTTTTGTTGCTGGCGGTTTAGCATTTTTAAAAAGAATAAGAACGCCCATATTAGTAATCCGCAAATAATTATAATGGCGATTCTAAGCGGCCATATAGTTGAAGGTGCGGGGCTCCAACCTTCTTTAGGGGCTACGTATAATTGCCAGCTTCCCCCTTGAAAATTAAGCGTAAAATCAAGCGGCTCTTGTGTGGTTATATTGTTATTGCCATAAAAAAACTCGCCTTTTTTGCCTAAACCATGACGCCCTTGAATAGCAATGTTGTAGTTTTTTTCAAGCTCTTTTATGCCTGAGTTTTTATACACTTTTTCAATGTCGAGCACCACCGATAACAACCCCCAAAAGCGGTTCTCGGGCGGAATATAAACAGGCACTCTGGCAATAAGGGCAATGTCGCCTTGAACCAGTTTAAGAGGCCCTGCCATAACAATGGTATTTGTATCACGGGCTCTAATGGCGTCTAGGCGCTGGTTTTTGTTTTCTAAAAAGTTTAAACCAATGGCTTTTTCGTTACCTTTGAGTGGGTAAGACATACGAACAATCATGTCGGGTGCACCGCCAATATGGCGCAATTCACTGGAGGTTTTAAACAAAGGCGCAGCAATTTGTTCAAACCGTGCTTGCTGTAACTCGGGTTCAGCTGATACAGCAACCGCTAATCCACGAACTAGCTGAATGTTTGATACCAAGGTGGCTTCGAGTTGTGCACGATACGTACTTACCTGAGATAAAATTTGTAGGCGGTGGGCGTCTTTTGCGCGATTGTAGTTAATTCTATCTAACACAATGCTTACTAATATTATTAGCGTAAGCGATAACCAAAAGGTCAGCTTATAGTTGCTAATAGTGTTTTTTTTGTTGTTATTTTTTGGCGGCATTGGCTAAGTCATGCTGTTATTTTAGGCAATTTAACTATAGCTAATTTATTGTATAAATAAAAACGGCGCTGATAAATTAGCGCCGTTTTATTTTTATAATTAGTAGTTTAACTATTAAGCATCGGTTACTTCACGTGCCCAATGGTTTTGCTTAGCAACATGTAACTTACGGTAACCATCAAGTAGTGCTGCATGCTTTTTAAAGCCTTCAAGCGATAAACCTGGGAAGGTTAAACCATTAAATAATTTACGGCCTTCTGCTATTTCAATAGCCAGCGTGACGTTATCGCTGCCAAACATTAAACCCAGTGCATCTTGGTAGTCGGCGTAGTCGCGCTCGTCATCGTATTTAATTTCAAGAATGGCTTTTAAACAGCGGAAGTGACGCATTGCATCTTCGTTTACTTGGCCTGTGTGTAGTATCCAGTCCACCCAATCAATGGCTTCTTCGTTGCCTGCGGCTAAACATAAGTGCGCTTTAAGCTCACCAATACGCAGTGTATGCCATGGTGTGTCGGCATCGGTGGCAAGGCCAATAAATTCAGCAGCACGAATAATATCGCTGTGGCCTGCTTCTTCTAGGCTGTCGTAAATGTCCATCCACTGCTGCGCATCGTACTGATCAAGCGATAGGAATGCTTCACGGAATTTAGCGCCTTCGTTGTTGTTACGCCAAATTAGTTCATCTACTGGGTAAATGTCTGACATACCTGGTACTAAAATACGACATGCATACACGTTTAAGTGTGTGTAATCCATAATGTAAATGTCGTGGCCCATGCTGTGAATTAAGTCAGTACAGAAGTTGTATTCTTGCTCTGTTGTACCGCTAAAGTCCCAATGAACAAAGTCAAAGTCGGCGTCGGCACGGAAAAAGTCATGCGAGATTAAACCGCTTGAGTCGATAAAGTGCAGCTCAATGTTTTCAGGCGTTGCAACTTCATCGTTATCAAAAGTAGCTGGTTGGAACACATCAAGTTGATCAAGGCGACGACCTTGTAGTAGCTCGGTAACCGTACGCTCAAGTGCAACTTCAAATGATGGGTGAGCACCAAATGAGGCAAACACAGAGCCATCAACAGGGTTAATAAGCGTTACGCTCATTACAGGGTATTTACCGCCAAGTGATGCATCGGCAATACGTAAATGAAAACCATGGCTGCGCAGCTCTTCACACGCTTCGTGAATTTTAGGGTATTGCTTTACCACCTCTTCAGGGACGATAGGTAAACAAATACCTTCTGCGATAATACGGTTTTTAATGGCGCGCTCAAATACTTCTGATAGCCCTTGTACACGTGCTTCAAACTTAGTGTTACCTGCGCTCATGCCGTTAGAAACAAAAATATTACCAATTACGTTTACCGGAATGTATACGTCTTGGTTATCGCGTTGGCGTGTGTATGGCAATGTACAAATGCCGCGCTCGTTATTACCTGAGTTAAAGTCAAAAAGGTGTGAGGCATTAAGCTCACGCTCTGGGTCAAAGTAATCCCAAAGGCTTTCGTCCATTATGCCTTCTGGCACTTCATTGCCTTCAACTTTAAACCATTTCTCATTTGGATAATGAGTAAAGTCGCTGTTTGCAAATTCTTCACCTAGGTAAAAGTCGGCAAAAAAGTAATTACAGCTTAATCGTTCAAAGTATTCACCTAACGCAGAGGCGATAGATGCTTTATCGGTTGCGCCTTTACCATTGGTAAACATAACACCGCAGTCGCTGTCTTTTATATGAACTGAATAACAGTTAGCTACAGGGTTAAGCCAAAGTGCTTCTTCAACATTGATATTTAGCGCTTTTAGCTTGTTTTGCATGGTAGAGATAGACGATTCTAGGTCGCGGTCTTTACCTTTGATAAATGTTTTTTCAGTCATATGAGTCTCAACTAGATCTGCACAAAATGTGGAATGGCTATTATCGTGGATTTTGATGTTTATTTCACCCTTTGCGAGTAAGAACATTATTATTTAATAAAACTATGGTTATTATATGTGCAACAAATGGTGCAAAGGACAAATTAATGTTTAAAGTAATCAAATGGCTAGTATTACTCGTTGTGGTTTTAGGCTTAGCTGGTACAGCGCTTGTGTATGGCGTATTAAGTTTAAGTATGCCCACACTTGATGGTAAAGGCCAAAGTACAGCAATTAATAAGCCGGTTACTATTTCGCGTGATGCACTAGGGCAGGCGGTTATAAAGGCAGAAAACCGCAATAGCGCCGCATACGGGTTAGGCTATGCGCATGGGCAAGACCGTTTTTTTCAAATGGATTTATTAAGACGTAACGCCGCCGGTGACCTTAGTGAGTTATTTGGTAAAGCGGCCCTTGGGCTTGATAAAAAAATGCGCTTTCATCAATTGCGAAAACGTAGCCGCGCTATATTAAACACCTTACCCGAAAGTGATAAACAACTATTAAACAGCTACGCCCAAGGTGTAAACGAAGGGCTGGCACAAGTTGGCTTTGCAAGCTTTGAGTATTTACTGACAGGCGCAGCACAAAAACCATGGCAAAGTGAAGACAGCTTATTAGTTATATTTAGCATGTACCTTGATTTGCAAAGTGCCACCTTTGAGCGAGATGAAGCGCTCATACATATTGAGCAAGCATACGGGCAACACATGGTTGATTTTTTAACACAACCTAGCCAATACCAAGCAGCGCTTGATGGCAGTAAACTTGCCCCGTTTACAGGCACTATTCCTCAACTTCCAGAGCAAGCACAGCACACGGTTAAAAATATTCAGGCAAACCAAGAGCGCGGTAGCAATAACTGGGCAGTGACCGGTGCGCATACCCAAACGGGTGCAGCCATGCTCTCTGATGATATGCATTTATCTATGGCGGTGCCGGTTATTTGGTACAGGGCGCAGCTTAACTACACACAAAATGGCGAGCAAGCTCAGGTAACTGGCGTATCGCTACCCGGCGCCCCTGCTATTGTGGTGGGTACAAATAATAAAATTGCCTGGGGCTTTACTAACGGCTACATAGACACGGCCGATTGGGTTGCTTTAAGTAACGATAATAAAATATGGCAAGTCAATGAGCCTATCGCACTGCCTAGTGGCGACGTGGACGATTACTCATTAACCATGAGCGAATACGGCCCAGTAAAATATATAAATAAACAGCCTTATGCACTTAGCTGGGCTGCACACCAACTTTATGCTGTAAACATGGACCTGCTTAAACTAGAGCAAGCCACTAGCGTAGATGATGCGCTAGATGTGGCAAGCGGTGTGGGTATTCCGGTACAAAATTTAATGGTGGTAGATGGCCAAGGCAGTGCCGCATGGCAACATATTGGCGCTATACCGGCGCGTAAAACACCGAGTGAGCTAAGTGTTAATGCAAGCGAATACTCACCCGACTGGCAGCAAAATGAGCATCAGCGCCCTTATGTTAAAAACCCGCAAAGTGGGCGATTATGGACAGGTAATTCGCGCGTTGTGTCAGCCACTGATAATGCACGCTTTGGCAATGGCGGGTACGCGCTAGGCGCTCGCTCGAGCCAAATTCGTGATAGGTTATTTGAAAAACAAACCTTTGCTGAGAGCGACTTTTACGCGCTACAGCTTGATAACCAAGCCCGCTTTTTAACGCCATGGCACACATTGCTACTTAATCAGCTTAAAAAAGACAAAGCCAAAAACGCACAGTACATAAGTGCACTTGAAAACTGGCAGCAATGCGCATGTGCAAGCTCGGTAGGTTATACCTTAGTTAAACACTACCGCAGCACATTAATTAATACTGTATTTGCAAGCATGGAGAACAAACTCAATGAGCAAGACGCCACGCTTAAATATGTAAAACGCGATCTAGAACCAGCTATATGGCAGCTTATTAAGGATAGGCCGGGCTCATGGGTAAACCCTGAGTATAAAAATTGGGACGATCAGTTATTAGGTGCATTTAGCCAAACAGTGACAGCACTTGGGGCTGAGTATGGGGATAACTTACAAAATTGGCAGTGGGGTAAGGTAAATGCGCTTAATATTGAGCACCCGTTTGCTAAACAAATGCCCATACTGGCTAAGCTTTTAAATATGCCTATAGCGCCAGCTTTTGGCGATAGCTACATGCCCGCCGTACAAGGCAAAAGCTTTGGTGCATCGCAGCGCTTTATTGCCCAACCTGGGCATTTAGAAAACGCCATTATGGCAGTGCCCGGTGGGCAGTCGGGGCATCCGCTATCCGCGTTTTACCGTGCAGGTTTTAGTGACTACATTGAAGGTAAGCACACGCCTTTACTACCACAAACGCTAATACATCAAATAGTGATAGAGCCAGCACGATGAACTAAATTACAGTTAATCACGTTCTATATAATCATTAATAAATCAACAGAGAACTAAAATGAAAAAAATACTACCCGCATTAATAACAGGCTTATTACTTAGCAGTGCAACACATGCTGATGAAAATCCGGTAACGGCAGAAAAACTAAGCGACAGTGTGTATGTACTGTTTGGCCAAGGCGGTAACATTGCCGCAAGTGTAGGGGAAGATGGCATTTACATTATTGATGACCAATTTGCTAAGCTTTCAGACGACATTAAAAAAACCATTAGCGATTTAAAACCCGGTAGTGCAGAGTTTGTAATTAATACGCATCATCATGGCGACCACACTGGCGGCAACGAAAACTTTGCCAAAGCCGGTGCGCATGTCATTGCGCACGATAACGTACATAAGCGATTAGAAGAAAAACACGGTGCAAACTCAGATTACCTGCCACGCATTAGCTTTGGCCACGATTTAAAACTGCATTTTAATAACGAACACGCCCATGTAGTGCACTACGCCCATGCACATACCGACGGTGATTCGGTGATATTTTTTAATAACGATAACATAGTGCACATGGGCGATATTTACTTTAACTTTGGCAGCTTGCCGTTTGTTGATGTAGATAGCGGCGGCAGTGTTGACGGAATACTAGAGGCCGTAAATGACGTTATTAAGCAAATAGATGAGCGCACCATAGTGATACCCGGGCATGGGCCGGTAAGTGACCGTTCAGGGCTGGAAACGTATGCTAAACTTGTTAAAAAAGCCAAAGATTTAATGCTAAAAGCAATGCAAAATAACGCAAGCTTAGAGGAGGTACTAAAAGCTGATCCATTGGCAGAGCTTGGCCTTGAATACGCAGGCTGGTTGCCAAAAGAGAAAGTGACTACACTTTTTTATCGCAGCTTAAAATAGTACGCGTAACGTAAAAAACATGATACAAAGCTGAGTGTACTTTAAGCTACATTCGGCTTTTATTTTATTATGCCCAAAGGAGTTGTGTATGTCGGCAGAAAAAACCCACCTAGAAATTTGTAATCTAACAAAAGAGCAGTATCCGCAAATTAAAACCTTAATGGATCAGGCTTATCCTGATTTAGGTGGCGCGTGGCCAAGCCATACTATTTTTAGATTGATAGATCAGTTTCCTGAAGGGCAAATAGGCATTGTAGATGATGGCGTGCTGGTGGGCTTAGCACTAAGCGTGCAAGTAGACTACGCGCGTTTTTCAAATCCGCATACGTACGAAGATATAGCTGATGGCCACGACCGTGTATTTAGTGACTCCGATGGTGATGCGCTATACGGTTTAGATGTGGCAATTAGCGAAACCCACCGAGGCATGCGCTTAGGGCGTAGATTATACGATGCTCGTAAAGAATTGTGCCGCCAATATAACTTACGCGCTATTTTAGCCGGTGGGCGTATTCCACGTTATTACAATCACAGCAGTGAAATGACGCCAATGGAATACATTGAAAAGGTTGACCAAAAAGAGCTTTACGACCCAATTTTAAGTTTTCAGCTTTCTAACGATTTTCAGGTAAAGCGGTTACTTAAAAAATACCTGCCAGAGGATCAAGAGTCAGTAGGTTACGCCACGTTACTTGAGTGGAATAACATAATGTACGAACCAACCGATACGGTACTCGAATCGACTAAATCGATTGTGCGGGTAGGCGCGGTGCAATGGCAAATGCGTTGTGTTGAGTCGGTTGAAGAGCTACTTAAACAAGTAGAATACTTCGTTGATACAGTATCTGATTATAAAAGTGACTTTATTTTATTCCCTGAGTTTTTTAATGCGCCACTAATGGGGCTTACTGAACAAAGTAATCAAACTGAGGCAATTCGCTATTTAGCAGAATATACAGAGACATTCCGTGATGCGATGTCGCGTATGGCGATAGAATATAACGCCAATATTATTACCGGTTCTATGCCACTTGCCGAAGACGATAAAATTTATAACGTAAGTTACTTATGCCACCGTAGCGGTAAAATAGACGAGCAGCGCAAAATACACATAACCCCGCATGAACAAAATGACTGGGTGATTCAAGGCGGTGACAAAATTGCCGTGTTTGATACCGATGCTGGGCGTGTAGGTATTCAAATTTGTTACGATGTAGAGTTCCCTGAGCTTTCGCGCATATTAGCAAAACAAGGGCTTGATATACTCTTTGTGCCGTTTTGGACCGACACTAAAAATAGTTATTTACGGGTACGTCACTGTGCACAAGCGCGCGCAATCGAAAACGAATGTTATGTGGTTATTGCAGGCTCAGTGGGTAACTTACCTGAAGTAGAAAGCTTAGACGTACAGTACTCGCAATCAGCTGTGCTAACGCCATCTGACTTTTCGTTCCCACACGATGCAACATTAAATGAAGCCACACCTAATACCGAAATGTTACTATTTAGCGACCTTGATATGGATAAACTAAAAATTCTTCATAGCGAAGGTACGGTGCGCAATTTAAAAGATCGCCGCGAAGATTTATACGACGTAATTTTGAAGAAGAGAGATGTTTAATGGCATGGGTTTATTTAATCATAGCAGGCCTACTTGAAATAGGCTGGCCAATTGGTTTAAAAATTTCACAACAACCCGACACTCGCTGGCAGGGGGTTGCAATGGCTGTTGCGTTTTTAGCAGCCAGTGGTTTTATGCTGTGGCTTGCACAAAAGCAAATATCAATGGGGACGTCCTACGCTGTATGGACCGGAATAGGTGCTGCGGGTACGTTTTTAGTGGGTATATTACTTTACGGTGATGCAGCCACGTTTGGCCGTATTGCTGGTGTACTCATGATTATTTGCGGTGTGATAACGCTAAAAATTAGCTCTTAAAAAGAGCGCTTAATACTCGCTTTAAACGTTATAAGCAGCCTATAGTAGCGCAGGTTTAAAAGCCTGCGTTTTTTTATGTTCTCAATTTGGCAGCATTACTAAAATAGCGGCAATGGCTATAAGTATTAAGCCCGCGGTATCTTGCTTTTTAAGTGGCTGTTTGAGCCAAAGTACAGCAATTAGCATGGTAAAAAATACCTCTACCTGACCAAGCGTTTTAACATATGCTACGTGCTGTAAACTCATTGCGCTAAACCAGCCAATAGAGCCTACACAACTAAAAATACTAATTGCTGTTGTAATGCCTTTATATTGCCAAAGTTTACTAAGAGTTTGTGGCTCTTTAAGTAATAAATAGCCAAGTAATATAAGTGTTTGTAGACTTATTACAAACAGTAAAACCCATGCAGCTGAGTGTGGAAACAATAACCCTGAATTTAAACTTGCTTCGCGTACCCACAGCGATGTAAGGGCAAAGCTGGTACCACAGGCAAGGCCAAGTAATGCAGTTTTAGCATCAAAGCGTTTTACGTTGGTTATACCGCTAAGTAAAAGCACCGCAATAGCGCCTAAAAATACCCCAAGCCAACCAAGCAGGCTAAGCGCAGAACCAAAAAACAACACCCCTAAAATAGCCGCGACTAACGCCTCACTTTTAGCAAGGCCTGCACCTATGGCGTAATTGTTCATTTTAAACAGCTTTACCATTAAACCCGTGGCGAGTATTTGCATAACGCTTGCGCCAATAATAAATCCCCAAAAGGCATTATTAAATGTAGGCATGGCGGTATCTTTATATTGATAAAGACCATACAAATACATTGCAGCAATGGGGCCCGCTAAAATAAAACGCGAAAGGGTAACCCCTGCCACACTTGCATGTGTACTTAATTTACTTTGTAGGGCATTTCGCCATGCTTGCATAAAGGCGGCTAAAAATGTGAAAAAGATCCAAGTCATGGTATTCGTCGATTAAAAATAAGGTCTTTACGTTAACAATCTTTAGTTATTAATGCGATGCATTAAGCGTGATGTTGAATATTCATCACCTGCGACATTATGCCGCACTGCTTTATAGGTAAACTTAGCTATAGTAAGTATGATGTTATTGTTTAGCCGCCCGCGTATGTTAAAAACGTTTGGGCGGCTTTTTTGTGTATGTGTGTTATATGTATTGGTTAAATAACTAGGTTTTAAAATAAGAGAATAAATTATGACAACATTAGTAGTATGCGCATTACTTGCTGTATTAATGCCTTATTTTGCAAAAATACCAGTGGCCATTGCTATGGCAAAGCTTGGCCAATACGATAATAAACACCCGCGTTCCCAACAAGCAAAATTAACGGGTTTTGGTGCGCGGGCGCTCGCTGCTCATCAAAATTGTTTTGAATCACTTGCAGTGTTTGCCGTTGCTATTGCGGTGGTATTGGGTACTAGCTCGGTAAACGCAGTAACCGAAACCTTGGCGGTTACTCATATAGTTTCGCGTACTTTGTATTGTATTTTTTATTGGTTGAACTTAGATATTATCCGTTCGCTTGTATGGTTTATTGGCTTAGGCACTGCCATTGCCATGATTGTAGTGAGTATTTAATTTTATTGTTAAAACCACAAAGCAAGCGGCCTAAAAGGGCGCTTGCTTTGTGCTCTTGCATTACTCATTAGCCTTAATGCGATACTTTAATTCGCTCTATTAAATCGGTATTAGCAACCTCGCTGTTTATAGCAAAATCGAGCTGTACAAGTACATCATTAAAGCCTGCCTCAGAGATTTTATACTCCCACTTTGCCAGCGCTTCTTTAGCTGATTTATCAAAAACGTCTGACGGCTTAGATTGAATGACACTAATGTTTTTTGTTCTGCCATTGGCGGCTATATCGTACTTTAATACAACCGAGCCGCTAATGCCTTGCTTAGCGGCTTGGGCTGGGTAGACAGGTTCAATGCGTATTGTTGGTGAAATATGATCCTCTTTCGTTATTTCAGTTTGGGGCTGTTTTGCAATGGCTAAACCGCTAAGCATGCTTGTTGCTATTAGCAGTAAGCCACCTTTGGCAAGGCGAGAGTGATTGCCACTGTGCTTTATATTGGTAAGTCGTTGTAACATGGTTTTTTTATCTCCGTAGTGTGAATAAGCCATTAGGCCTGCGGGCGTTGCTGCCGCGCAGTTAACTAAGGCTTTGCTGTATAAAATGTGTTGGTGTGTGGTTTTATTGGCAAGTACCTGCTGATCACAAGTTAGTTCCTGCAAGCGTCTAAAGCTTGCGTAAGCCATCCACGCGAGCGGGTTAAACCACATTAAAATAGTAGACAGTAACAGCAGGGCATTTATTAGGTTATCTTTGCGTTTTATGTGCACAGCCTCATGCTCTAAAATAAGTGCCAAAGTGGCTTTATCAAACTGGGTTTTGTAATTACTAGGCAGTATGAGCTTACTTTGCAAAATACCTACCACCATTGGCGATGCAATATGGTTACTGGTATAGGTTTTAATGTGTGAGGTTAGAGTGTGTTCGCTATTAATTAAATAATTGAGCTGCAGGTTTTTTATAAAGCGAATATGCACAACAAACGCTACGCTAAACAGCACTAGGCTAACCACTACATAAAGCACGGCCCAATTTAGGCCTAAGTTATTAATAAGGGGCTGGTTAGGCGTTATTAAATAATGGCTAATGGCGCTATTTTGCAGTGGCTTAATGTTACTTGGTAAGTTGGCAACCAGTAACGATACGGGGATTAGGCATACTAATTTATACACAAAGCCTGGGCCAAGCAGCCTTAAACTAAAACGCTCACATATAATAAACCCGCCAAGCATTATGCTGAGTAATAATTGCTGCTCTAGTAACCAGTTAAACAGGGTTTGAATATCCATAGCCACTCCTTACTTTTGGTTTTTTTCCCAGTCATCAATGACCTTTTTTAACTCGTTTATATCTTGTTGCGAAAGCTGCTCTGATTTAGCAAACCCGCTTACCAGCGGCGCTATACGGCCACTAAAAAAACGCTCAATAAAGTTTTTGCTTTCTTTTAATGTGTAGTCGGCGCGCTCCATACAAGGAGTATAAATATATTGACGGCCGTCTTTTTCAAAGGTCAGTGCGCCTTTTTTAACTAATCGACCCAGTAGGGTTTTAATAGTTTTTTCGTGCCATTGTTTGTCATCGCTTAAGCGCTCAATAATTTGGCTGGCGGTTGCTGGGTAATTAATCCAAAGCGCATCAAGCACGTCGAATTCTGCTTTTGATAACTCAATCATTTTATTGCCTACAAATGTAATCTTTAATTTAAGACTACACCTGTAATCTATTTTTGCAAGGTTATTTTTTAACTTTTTTGTGCGCTATTTAAACGAAGGTTAGATTTTTGAAATATCAGTTTTATTAATTTGTATGTAGTGGTTTTCAGGGAGGTTTAGTTTTGAAAGAGCAAGTTCGCTAAATTGCACTCTAAATAAATCAATTACTTTAAAGCCGCAGTAATGCGCCATTTTACGTATTTGTCTGTTAAGCCCTTGCTTTAAAATAATACTAAACTGGTTGTCAGCTATTTTTGTTACTTCACACGGTAAGGTTACTTGTTTATCGACGGGGATTCCTGCGGCCATTTTTTCGCAAAACGCGTTATTAATAGGTTTATCTACCGTGACTAAATAATGTTTCGGCTGGTGGAAGTCAGGGTGAATAAGTTGATTACAAAAATCTCCGTCGTTGGTCAAAATAAGTAAGCCCCGAGAGTCTTTATCTAATCGGCCAATGGGGTAAACCCGAGTGAGGGTAGGTAAATGGTGAATAAGGCTCGTAGGGTCATTTTCATTTAATTTGCAGTCAATACCTACAGGCTTATGGTACGCAAAATAAACCAAATCGGCAGCCCCTTTAACTGCTTGGTCATTAACTATTACGTCGTCTTGCTCATTAACGTGATCAATATGATTAGCAGGGCGATTATTTACCGTTACTCTCCCATCATCTATTAAGCGTGATGCTTGTTTTCGTGAGCACACACCAGCGTGAGCAATGTATTTAGCGAGTCGAATTTTATTGCTCATAAGCTTAAAAGGCAGTGATGTAATAATTTGATCGCGATTATAGCAAAGGTGCGTATCTATAAAGTTACTTTTTATTAAAAGGCGATTGTTATGGGTATGAAATTTTCTGAGTTAAAAAAGCACGAACCATTACAAAAAGTGGTCGCGCACTCCCTTGAAATGGCGCTCTATCAAGTGTCTGTCATTATAAATAACGTAGAGTATTACGTTACTGAAGAAAATGGCGAGTTTGTTAAAGCGCTCAGCCCGCTGCATATTCAAAAACGTTTTGAAAAAATAGCCTACGCCGAAATGGTACTGCGCCATACTAGCGCTTACGATGAAATGTGCGGCCAACCCGAAAAAACAAGCAGCAATTTGCTAGAAGTACCTTATGGAAAAAATAACCTTTTTTAATTAAGTTTGTTTGCTAGTATCTGCTTATTTAAGGGCGGTACATGTATCAATTAAAAGCAGATAATACCGATGCGTTAAACTCAGCGCTTCGCACTAAAATAGTTGAATTTAACGCACAGCACTTTGATGCGCAAAGAGTGCCATTAGGCTATAAACTTGTTGATGAGCAAGGTGAGCTTGTTGCAGGTATTAGTGGGTGTGTGTTTGGAAATTGGCTGATGATTAGTTGGCTTTGGTGTAGCGATGTAGCGCGAGCTCAAGGGCTTGCAGATAAGTTACTAACGGCACTTGAACAATCAGCTGCTGAACTAGGTGCAACGACCGCTCAGCTTGATACACTCGATTTTCAGGCCAAGCCTTTTTATGAAAAGCGCGGATACGTGGTTAAGTATCAGCTTAACAACTATCCGCGATCTGGTACGCGTTACTTTATGGAAAAAACGCTTTAATTTAGTAGCTTAGTGTTATTTCTCTTTTAGTGGCTCACCATCAAAGCTCAGGCCTAAAAATGGAGTCGCTTCTGGCGCTAACATAAACGTGCGAATGTTCATGTGATCATCGCCTTTAGGGTTTTGTAGTACGTCTTCGCGGTAAAACTTACCAAAACAATCCAATGTATTTTGCTTGCTTAAATCGTTTAATTTAGCAAACGCAAAAATTTTACACGAGCCATTGTTCTCGCTTGCAGAGCTAAGTAAGCCGTGGTTATTAAATCCACACGCGGTAAAATCGTAATTAGCTTCTATTACCGCCATGGTATCGCTAAATTGTATGCTTTTAGGGTTGTCTGCAAGTTGCTGCAAAAAATCGTTTAATAACATGTTTGTCCTTTTCTAACAGAAGATTCAAAGAGAAAAATTAATAGTCGTTGCTTGTAAGCTCTGCACTTAAAAGCTTTCCGTCATAAATATAAAAATAACCATCCCAGTGTTGAGAAGTAAATTCTGCTGAGTCAAAGAACTCGTCGTAATCGCCTAACTTAGCAAGGCTTGCAACAGGGTCGTTGTATTTTACGCCTGATAAGTTCCACTGTGTACTTTGGTTAATATAGCCAGCTAATGCAGCGAGCTTAATTTTAGCGGTTGAAAAGGGCTCCACAAGCTTTAATTTAGAAATGTAGCCGTTGCCTTCATATATAAACTCATAACAAGGAGTAATGATTATATTGTCATGATTTTCATTAACTACTTTAAGCGTTTTACTATTTTTGTGTTTTTTTAAGTATTCATCGGCCAATATTGTGCCGTTATAGCATTGAGTGTTGCTCTTTATATGTTCAACTAATTCACCGTGCGATATACCAACAACTCTTTGCTCTGACTTGTTAATGGATACTTTATAAGATGCGGTTTCCACTTCATCAAAACTGTTTTTTAATTTATTAATTGCTGGTTGGGTTAAATCTGTATCTAAGAAAATAGCCTGATCTGTACCGGTGCTTATTTGTAATTTTTCATTTGCCAAAGAAAGCTCATTATTTATCACCATAGGTAGTAGCGTTTCATGGAACTGATAACCTATAAATACATTGTTTTTAAAGTGAAAAGCATGATTTCTTCCATATACAAGTATTGCGTTATTGTTATCGCTTAGCGATAAACTAGCAAGTCCGAGAGACGCTAATACCTGCTCATAGCTACTGCCAAATTGGAGTCCAAAAAAGTTAGTGGGGGTGATGAGGGGGTTGTTAAATTGAGTAAACTTAGGGGAATTGTTTATGTCTAAAGTGACATCAATTGCATTCCCCTCAATGGTATTTGAGAGGCTGTGCTTGTGCATTCCAGAAATAAATAGCTCGCTAGTCATAGCGACTTGTTGATTGCAGTTTTTTGAGGGGGTGAGCTTAATAAGGTAGTGTAATTTTTTTTGGGCTCTGCTTATTGTAGGAGTTTCAGCAGCGTGGCTGCTATTTGTAGTAAAGCGTTCCTCTACATATAGTTGCTCATGCTGTTGATTGTACTGTTCGCTATACTTATTCAGCGCTTTTTGTCTAAGGTTTTGTCTTTTTCTTTGATGGTTATCTAAATCTCTCAGTGTAGCGCTAAGGCTTATTTCTATTTCGGGTGAAATAGCCTCACAACTTTTGTCTTTTACAAAATAATTTGTTGCCTGAGCAGTACATTGCCAAAAACAAAGTAGTGTAAATAGTAGAGTACGCATAAACTTCCTTTTATTATTTTTTGTTTATTTAGCACTCAACTCTAACTCATCTGTTTGTTGATTTATATTAAATTTAAATCTAGATAAAAAGTTCATTCCTAACAAACCTTGGCCGCGGGTGTTTTCAATACTGAGCACTTCAAAACCGTAAATAGTTTGCATCCCTACTTTAAACGACTCAATTTGGTAGCGTTTTACTCTAATTTGCCCATTCGCCGTGTTTACGGTTACATCGCCTAAATACAGTGGTCTGGGTGAAAGTTGGTTAAGCACGTCACTCGGAAGAGAAGTAATACTTGCGCCGGTATCTATCATTAGCTCTGTTTGAATTGAGCTATTTAGCTCGGTGCTAATTAAGTAATGTGCGCCGTAGGGGGTAAGCGCAATAAAGTCATCTTGCGATTGAGCTTTCTCTATCATTGCGTGTAAGGCAGTTACTTCGGCTTGTAGTGGGTGATTTGATGGCATGCGCTCAATAGTTGTTAAGGCGCTAATAAAGTCCTCTAGTTGATAATAAGCATGAGCGAGTGCGTATAAAAAATGGCTATTGTCGTTTTGATAGTCGAGCCAAATTTGAGTTTGTTCAATAATTGTTTGCCAATTTTGCTGCTCACTCAAACTATGCAGTTCGTTAGTCGTTAAATGCACAAGGCGCTTATCTACAGGGTCTTGTTGGTGCTTATTTAATAATGGGTAGAGCTCAAATAGCGCAATAATTGCGTTTTGCCGTTGCCCGCTTTTTACTAGGTAATCAACGTGTAAAGTGAGTAACTCGGTATTGTAAGGGTCTTTATTTAAAAGTGCATTTAACAATGACTGGCTAAGCGGTAGGTTTGTGTTTAGCCATTGCTTTAGTTGTGCTACCCACGAAGCGTATAAAGTATGTGCTTTTTTTGGAGCGCTTAGATTTAGTTGCTGATATGTATTTACAGCATCATCAAATTTGTGTTGTGTAAATTGCTGTTGAGCTTGGCTGAGCAGGTTACTTTTTGGCGCTTTGATGCTCTCGCCGCTGTGGATTTTTTGTGTGCCAACTACAGGCTTTTCTTGTGGCCACAATAAGTAAGCGTTTAGGCTAAGCGAGCCTATTAATAGCAAGGTAATTAGCTTGGTATAATGGCTCATTGCAACCTCTTCGTTCTATTTAGGCTATTTGATAAAGTGCGCTAAGGCATGAATATTCGCAATTTCAACATCGGCAAGGCCTTTGTAGTGATAAGCCGCGCCTTGGTCGTTTAACCAAACCGATTGGCAGCCTGCATTATTAGCGCCTTGTACGTCGGTATCTAGGCTATCGCCAATATGTAAAATTTCACTTTTAGCCACGTTTAAGTGCGCGGCGGCTTTATCAAACAGTGTACCGTGGGGTTTGGCTTTACCGTGCATACCAGCTTGCAATACTAGCGCAAATTTATCGCGTAAGTTAAAGCGCTCAATTTCAACATTGCCATTGGTTATTGCAACCAGCGTAAAGTGCTGGGCTAAGTTATCTAGCAGCTTTAGTACGTCGTCAGTTACCACTATTTTACTGCGCGCATCGGCAAAGGCGTTATAGGCAGCATCGGCATGATGCTCTACCTCTTGCTCATTTAAATCTAGCTTTGAAAGGGCTAAGCGTAGCGTATGTTGGCGCCATTTAGTTACATTATCAGCAAGCTCTGGTAACTGTAATACAGCCTCGTTGCGGCATTGTTGCCAGTATTTTGGGCCTTGTTGTAAGTAGCTGGGTAGCGCGTTTAAATAATCTTGCTGCGCTTTAACCGCGGCTTTTATTATAGGGTGGTTGTTATACAGGGTGTCGTCTAAATCAAAGCTCATAACTGAAAAAGGGCGAGGAGCACGATTAAATCGGATCATAATTACATTCCTAATCGGTTTGTTTTTTAGCGCGCGGATGAGTGTTGTCGTACACTTTTGCTAAATGCTGAAAATCTAAATGCGTATATACTTGCGTAGCCGATAAACTACTGTGCCCTAATAATTCTTGCACAGCGCGTAAATCGCCAGATGATTCTAAAATATGAGAGGCAAACGAGTGGCGAAGTTTATGGGGGTGCACTTGCGAGCTAATGCCTTGTTTTATTCCCCACTCTTGCATGCGTAAGCGAACTTGGCGAACCGAAATACGATTTTTTTTACTGCTTAAAAACACCGCCATTTCGTCAGACTTTGCAAATTGCCCCCGTATGTTGAGCCAATTTTTTAACGCTGTGAGCGCTTTACGACCTACGGGAATAAGGCGCTCTTTGTTACCTTTACCTTTGACTAATATTTCGCCGCTTGCGGCATTTATATCTCGTAAGTTGGTGCCAACTAACTCGCTAATGCGCAGCCCGGAGGAATACATAAGCTCCATCATAGCTTTGTCTCGTATGGCTAATGGGTCGTCGTCGTTAATCTCTAGTAGGCTTGCCATCTGATCTACATCGAGATTTTTAGGTAAAGGCTTAGAAAATTTAGGGCCTTTAATGCCTTGTGCCGGATTATGATAATGCGCGTGCTGAGCGATGTTTTTAGCTTTTAAAAATTTATACAAACTACGAATGCAGCTTAATTTTAAACTAATAGTGCGCCCACTTAATTGCTTTGAACGAAGCGCCATGCTGTAGCGGCGAATATGCTCGCCTTGTACGCCAAACCAGTCATCACATAATTTACTAAAATACAGGGCGGCAAAGTTTAGTTGACTAACATACTGATTTACAGTGTGCTCTGAGTACTGTCTTTCGTACTTTAAATAGTCACTAAATAAATGAATGGGTGTACGCCAATGCTCACTTAATTGCTCAGTGTTAGGCGTCTCGTCGCTCATGCCAATTCCAACAGCCTAAGTTGCAATGCATGAACAAAATCAAGCACGAATAGGTTATCTTGTGCGGGTTCAAAATGGTTTTCATCATGGCTGCCAAAGGCCAATATAGCGACGGGTTTTTCAGCGCAACCAATAAGATAAATAGCAGAAGACTGCGTGTTTTCGCAAAATAATAGCTCACGCTCTTGCTGATTAACGCGTCCTAGGTAGTGCCCAAATTGGCTAAGGCGGTGCTCAATAAGCCCATCTAAAGTGTTGTTGTATTTAACCAACCTACACTCGCTAATGTGTGGGCTGGTACAAATAATATTGCGCAAATTTGCGGCAAGCGTATTAAAGTCGTAGTTTGTCCACAGTTGGCGATGGCATTGGCTAAACAAGCGATACACTAGCTCATTTTGCGTAGCGTGTTCGCTCATACTGTGTATTTGATTTTTTAACTGAGTATTGTGCTCGCGCAATTGGCGCTGTTGTATATGCACAAGCGAGGTGGCGCCTTGCGTTTTGTGGTGTAACTCAAGTTGTGCAAGTAGCTCAGGCTGCTCTATTAAAAAATCAGGGTGGCGCGCCAAATACTCAGCGACTTGCTCTTTTGTTAGCTCGCTCATAAGGCAACTTGCCCATCAAATACATGCTCGGCTGGGCCAGTCATGCGGACAGGGTGACCTTCGCCGCTCCAACGTACTTGTAAAGTGCCGCCGGGTAAATCAACTTGTACCGTGGTGTTAAGTTTGCTTTGAATGTGGCCAATTACCATTGCTGCGCAGGCACCCGTGCCACACGCTAGGGTTTCACTAACGCCGCGCTCCCACACCCTAAGTTTAATATGATCTTGCGAGACCACCTGCATAAAGCCAATATTGGCACGATTTGGAAAACGTTCGTGGTTTTCAAGCAGCGGACCAAGCACCTCAACTTGGGCGGTAGCTATATCGTCAACTTCTAACACGCAATGCGGATTACCCATAGACACAGCGCCACTAAATACAGTGTGCTCTTGAGCTCTTATTATATAAGTAAGTTCTCGCTTGCTGGCTTTAAGCGGGATTTTAGCAGGCTCAAAATTAGGATGACCCATGTTTACCGTCACTTGGCCGTCTTTTTCTATGTATAGCGTGAGGTTGCCCGACTTAGTCGAGACACTAATTTTGTGCTTGTTAGTTAAGCCTTTCATGCGCACAAAGCGGGCAAAACAGCGTGCGCCATTTCCGCATTGCTCTACTTCATTGCCATCGGCATTAAATATACGGTAATGGAAGTCGAGATCAGGGGAGTAAGGGGCTTCAACCATAAGTAATTGGTCAAAGCCAATACCAAAGTGGCGATCAGCCAGTTTTTTGATTTGATCGCGAGACAAAAATACATTTTGTGTAATGTTATCAATTACAACAAAGTCGTTGCCTAAGCCGTGCATTTTGGAAAAATTAACTAACATAGCGCTCTAATTCGGGTTTGCTCTGCGCTAATCATGCCACAGAGCAGCGCCTTAACAAAAACGTTTATGGTAAAATTTTCTCACCTTGATAAAGGCTCTCGATGGTTTCGCGTTGGCGAATAAGGTGGTGTTGCTCACCATCTACCATTATTTCGGCCACGCGTGGGCGAGAGTTGTAGTTTGAACTCATTGTAAAACCATAGGCACCAGCACTTCGCTGCGCCAATAAGTCGCCTTGTTTAAGGGCTAGTTCGCGGTCTTTTCCTAAAAAGTCGCCGGTTTCGCACACTGGGCCCACAATATCAAAGTTATGTGTTGGGGTGTCGTCATCGCGCACCGATACAGGAATGATTTTTTGCCATGCCTGATAAAGCGAAGGGCGAAGCATGTCGTTCATACCCGCATCGACAATGGCAAAAAATTTATCCTGGTTTTGCTTAATAAATTCAACCTGCGTTACTAAAATTCCAGCATTAGCGGCTATAGCGCGCCCTGGCTCAAAAATAAGTTCAAGGTGTTTGTAATTGGCTAAGCGCTCGGTAACCTGCGCAGCGTATTCACTTGGGTGAGGTGGCTGTTCATCATTGTATGGAACGCCTAATCCGCCGCCAATATCTAAATGAGTAAGCTCAATACCATTTGCTTTAAGCTCATCTATTAATGCCATTAGCTTATCAAGCGCTTCTAAAAAAGGTTTAACCTCAGTTAATTGCGAGCCTATGTGGCAATCTACGCCTGTTACTTTTAGACCTGGTAAAGATGCCGCATGCTGATAAACGCTCACAGCCGTTTGAATATCGATACCAAACTTGTTTTCTTTTAAACCGGTAGAAATATACGGGTGTGTTTTAGCATCTATATCAGGGTTTACACGAATAGAAATAGGGGCTTCTAAATTTAACTCGCACGCTACCTCAGAAATACGCTCAAGCTCTGAGGCCGACTCAACGTTAAAGCATTTAATGCCTAACTTTAGTGCATAAGCAATTTCGTCGGCGGTTTTAGCCACACCTGAAAACACCACTTTACTGGCATCACCGCCGGCTTTTATTACACGCGCCAGCTCACCTTTAGACACTATGTCAAACCCTGAGCCTAAACGCGCTAATATATTTAATACTGCAATATTAGAATTAGCTTTAACTGCGTAGCACACCAAGCTTTTATGATTTTTAGTGGCATTTGCAAAGGCTAAATAATGGCGCTCAAAAGTAGCACGCGAGTACACATAACACGGCGTACCATAGTGCTGAGCAATTGTGGCAATGCTGACATCTTCGGCAAATAATTGATTGTTTTGATAGTTAAAATAATCCATTTATTGCTCCTGCACTTGCTCGGTGTTGGTTTTTTTTACGGGCGTTGGCTGTGCCGTATTAGGGGGTGTGTTTTGCTCAGCCTGTTGCTCTGGTAAATACAAAGGCCCGCTTTGGCCGCAGCCAGCTAATGCACTTAGCAGTAAAGTACTTATATATAGTCGTTTTAATTGTAAGGTATGTGTCGCTTTCATTAGATTAATACGGTTGCTGGCTTTATAATCGCAGAGTAACAGAATATCTAAAAAATGCAGCTATTCGCGGATGATTTTATTCCTGTTACACTAGCTGTATATAAACCGTACCCAATATTAGGCAGCTCGCCTGCAAAGGAAAATTACAATGACTGAACACGAATATCACCAATTAGCCGAAGCTCTTATGTTCACAATTGAAGAGCAAGTTGATGATTGCGAAGCAGATTTAGACTACGAATCGGCAGAGGGTATTTTAGAAATAATTTTCCCTGATAAAAGTAAAATTGTAATTAACAAACAAGCGCCTTTGCATCAAGTGTGGGTTGCGACTAAATTTAATGGCCACCATTTTGAAATGCGTGACGGCCAGTGGATTGATAACCGCTCGGGCGCAGAGTTTTGGGAGTTTATGAACCAAGCGTCTACTCGCCAAGCTGGCCAAGAAATTAAGTGGCAATCAAGCTTATGAGTTTAGAGTTTGCACAATACCCAGCGCAAGGTGAGCACAAAGCCACTGTTATTTGGTTACATGGTTTAGGCGACTCTGGCGATGGCTTTGCTCCGGTTGCTCCGCAACTTAACTTACCTAGCGAGCTTGGTATACGATTTATTTTTCCGCATGCGCCTATTCAACCGGTCACCATAAATGGTGGCATGGAAATGCGCTCGTGGTACGACATTAAATCTATAGAATTAGATAAACGTGCCGATGAACAAGGCGTGAGAGATTCAGCCGAAAAAGTGCAAGCCCTGATCAATCAAGAAATTGAAAATGGTATACCTGCCAATAAAATTATTTTGGCGGGCTTTTCGCAAGGGGGCGTGGTGTCTTTACATTTAGCGCCGCGATTTGAGCACAAACTTGCAGGTGTTATGGCGCTGTCTACTTATATGTGCGTGCCTGAAAAGCTAGCGCAAGAAGCAAAGCATACTGATTTAAATGTATTTATGGCTCATGGTAGCCAAGATAATGTAGTGCCGCATAGCGCGGGTAGAAGTGCGTTTGAAGTATTAACAGCACATAACATGGATGTAAGCTGGCAAGAATACCCTATGGCTCATCAGGTTTGCGCAGAAGAACTGCAAGCTATTCGCCAATGGTTAATTGCCCGTTTAAGCTAATTTGGAGCCGCTGAGGTCAATATGAGTCAAAAAATAGTTATTAAAGCAAATGTAAAACGCGAACCACAAAATAGTATACCTAATGTAAGCTACGAGTGGCATTGGCGTCGTATTGCGAGTGTTTCTATGTTGGTAGCAATGACCTCGGCAGCGGTTGTGTATGGCTTAACTAGCTCGGTAAATGCCGAGCAGGGCGAGCAACCTAATGAGCAATCGCCGTATTCACCTTTAAGCGACAACACAGCAGATAATGTTGAGCCCACGGTCAGTGTAAATGACGAGCAAGCGCGCCCAAATGAGCTTACAAATGATATAGCAGATGTTGCGCCAGCGGTGCTTGAAGATGAAAGCGTTAATAATACTCCGTTAGCGCAAAGCAATAATGAGCAAACGGATATAGAGCCTATTGCTAACGTTCAAAGCAATCAAGTTTCTGTTATTAAGCAATCAGATACTGAACTCGCTGAGCCTATCGCTAATCAGCCGCTTACAAGCACGCAGTTAAGCGCATCACCCAATGGACAGCTCCCAGATATTGAAAACGACGACGGTTCGCTAACTAGCAGTGAAGGCTTTTCATCTAATGCGAACATTGCCAGTGTTGCGTTAGGCGCACAAATTGATACTGGTAAAATTAGCCGTGCAGTGCTTACTCGCAAAGTAAGTAAGCGCGAGCCCACGAATGTATTTGCTGCAGATATCCGCTTAAATCAGTTTGAAGAGGCACTTTCGTTTTTTAGTGAGCTTAAAAACCTACAAGGCCAACAAGTAAAGCATGTATGGTCTTATGAGGGTGAAACCATGGCTGAGATTTCACTTAATGTTACCTCGCCGCGCTACAGAACGTACTCAACCAAAAATATTATGAATACACAAACAGGCCACTGGCGTGTAGATGTTGTTGATGAGCAAGGTAATTTAATTGCTCAAAAAGAATTTAGAATTTTAGCTAATTAAGCTTGGCTATTAGCTGTAACTATTTGGATACCCCTATGACAGAAAAAACAAAGTTAGTACGCATTGCGACCCGTAAAAGTGCTTTAGCGCTTTGGCAGGCTGAATTTGTAAAAGCACAGCTTGAGCATTTTCATGCTGATGTACGCGTAGAATTAGTCCCTATGTCTACTCAAGGGGATATTATTTTAGATACACCGCTTGCTAAAATTGGTGGTAAAGGCTTGTTTGTTAAAGAGCTTGAGCAAGCAATGTTAGATGGCCGCGCGGATATAGCAGTACATTCAATGAAAGATGTACCCGTAGAATTTCCAGAAGGCTTAGCACTGCACACAATCTGTGAGCGTGAAGACCCGCGCGACGCGTTTGTATCAAATAACTTTGCCAATTTAAGCGAATTACCACAAGGCGCTGTAGTTGGTACTTCTAGCCTTCGCCGTCAGTGCCAAATTAGAGCTTTGCGCCCTGATTTAGTCATTAAAGACTTACGTGGTAATGTTAATACTCGTTTAGCTAAGCTAGATGATGGCCAGTACGATGCGATTATTTTAGCTGCAGCCGGATTGCTACGTTTAAAAATGGACGAGCGTATTGCTGATTATATTGAGCCTGAGGTATCTCTACCTGCTAACGGACAAGGTGCTGTCGGTATTGAATGTCGTATTGACGATGAAGTAACAAAAGCCTTACTGGCCCCGCTTGAGCATACCCAAACACGTATTCGTGTAAATGCAGAGCGTGCTATGAATCGCCATTTAGAAGGTGGCTGCCAAGTACCAATTGGTGCCTACGCATTAGTTGATGGCGAGCAAGTGCATTTACGTGGCCTCGTGGGCGCAGTAGATGGTAGTGAAATTTTACATGACGAAGTAACCGGTCATATAAATGATGCAGAAGCTATCGGTGTGCAGCTAGCTAAAAAGTTATTAGCGCAAGGCGCCGACAAAATATTAGCAGAAGTATATAGAGACGCATAAATGACACATATCCTGATAACTCGGCCCGAAGGAAAAGGCGCAGCCCTTGCTCAGCAACTTGAGCAAGCGGGTTATCAGGCGTCATTATTTCCTGTTTTAAAAATATCCTACCTTACGCCTTCTACTACCGAGCTAAGCCCGTTAATTAATGCCGATAAAATTATTTTTATCTCTCAAGATGCCGTTACTGCCCTTGCGCAATTAAAGCCAACAATAAATACCAAAGCACAATTTTACGCAGTAGGGCAGCAAACTGCAGATACTATTTACGCGTTATTTGGCGTGCGCGCAGCAGTGCCTAAACTACATGATTCTGAAGGGTTATTGGCGCTAAACTCGTTAGCTGAGGTTGATGGCAGTAATATTGTATTAGTAAAAGGCCAAGCGGGGCGCCCTGATATTGCCAAAACCTTAAAGGCGCGTGGGGCATTTTTAAATAACTGTGTGGTATACAAGCGCGAGCCAATAAGCGCTGAAAAAACCAACTGGACAGACCACTGGCAAAGCCTGAAAGTACAAGGTATAGTCATAACCAGTAATGCAGCAGTTGATGCAATATTTAATAACCTGACTGAACAACAGTTACAGTGGTTACAACAGTGCCGATTTTATGTTGCTAGCGAGCGTATAGCCGCTTATTTACAACAGCAACAGGTAAGCTCGGCTAATATACACATTGCCGCAGGGGCAAGCGATACCGCTATGTTTTCCTGCATAAAACAGCAAGGTAGCAAAATGAGCGAACAGTCAAAGCCAGTAACGGCAGATAACACACCAACCACTAAGGCAGCGGCCTCTGCACAAAAAAAAGAGGCAGCTAAAGCACACAGTAAACCACATAACGATAAGCAAAAAATAAGTAAATTAGCGGTATTAGCGTTGATCATTTCGCTTATTGTTGCCTGTGGTGTGGGGTATGAGTTTTACCAAAAACTCAATGCAGGTAAAGCCCAAAATGTAGCTGTTAATGAACTAAAAGAAGAAAACGCGTTATTGTCACAAGAGTTACAGGCGCTCAAATCGGCGCAATCTAATCTTCAGCAAGCATTGTTCAATAGTGAACAAAAAGTGGCTGCTGCGCTTAATGAAAGTGCAGAGAGTAACCAGCAACAATTAAAAGCAGCATTGCAACAAGCTCAACAGCAAGGCGCTTCACTAAACCCGCAAGAAGTAACAAGCTTACAACGTATGGCTGAGTTTAAACTGTGGGCTGAAAAAGATTACCAAGGTGCCAGCGCTGTACTTAAACGTCTAGATGCCTTATTGAGTGAACACCCAGGTACTGTTGCAGTTCGCCAAGCAATAACACAAGACATTCAAACACTAGATAGCTTAAAACCTATCCCAACAGAAGCCATTTACTTAAAACTTAATAGTGTGTTATCAAACATAGATAACCTTGCATTTAATGCCGTTAACATACCGCAAGAAACAGCAGAAATTGAAAAAAATGCCTTGAGTGAAGATGTAAGCGATTGGCAGCAAAACCTAAGTAATAGCTGGAACAAGCTAGTTGATAGCTTTATTACTATTCGTCAGCACGAAGGGGTTGCTATAGAGCCACTGCTAACCGATCAGGAGCGCCACTTAATTAATCAACGTATTAAATTAAATGTGACGCAAGCTCAAGATGCATTAATGAGCAAACAAGCGAGCATTTATTTTAGTGCCATAAGTGAGGCAAAGCGTCTTGTTAATGAGTACTTTAAACAAGATGACGAGGCGACAAAAGTGGTTATAAACGCACTAACTAGCCTAGAAAAAGAGCCATTAAACTTTAACCCTGAAGTAAACCTACAAAGTACGCAGCAGGTTAAGGAGTGGGCGCAATGATAGGGCTTATAGTATTAATTGTTGCGATTGTTTTAGTTTTAGCAGTTACGCCATTTGTACTGGATGAAAAAGGCTATGTGCTGATCTCGTTTAACAACACCACGATTGAAGGCACGATTGTATCGTTTTGTATTATGGCGGTAATTAGTGCAACTATTTTGTTTTTAACTTACAAATTAGTGCGCTATTTAGTGTCGATTTATCATAATACTAAACATGGTTTTTTTGCGCGTAGCGAAGAGCGAAAGCAAGCAGCTATAGAGCAAGCCTTATGGAGTGCAATAAACGATGATTACGAGCTTGTTGAGCAAACGTTATCAGGTAATAGTGTACCCAGTAAGTTTGAAGATATACGCTTAGCGTTATTAGCAAAAGCAGCGCTTGCTAATAACCAAACTGACAAAGCACTAGAGCGTTTATTTGAAATTAGCCCAGAGCAGCAACTTAACGTTGCTAAACTTTGGATAGCCAGTGGCGATAGCAGCGCAATAGAATCACAAATGCGTGCTAACAGCGATTCAAAAAAAGCGACACCACTTGAGCTTAAGCTATACGCCGAAATACTTGTACAGCAACAGCACTTTAGTGCGCTTGAAGACTTTTTACCGCGTTTACTTCGTAAAAAAGTCCTCAACGATGCGCAGTGGACACAACTGTTTAATGCCTATTTTAATGCACAAGCTAGCGATAAAATCACTGAAAAATATAAACAATTTCCTAAAAAGCTACAAGCTCATGCTAATACAGCTTATTTAATGCAAATGGCTAAAGTGGGTCAGTTAAGTGCGATTGAAAGTGACTTAATTAAAATGGTGAAGCACGATGAGCAACATGCTCAGCTGGCTAATATATTAAGTAACGCCACCTCGGCAGAGGCTGTAAAGCTTCAAAGTAGTATTCAAGAGCGCCTGAAAAAAGATGATGCAAACAACGCATTATTACTCTCGCTTGCGTGTTTAGCTAATGCTCAAGGCGATTATGAGTTAGCCGCAAAGGTTTTTGATAAAGCCTTGAATATCGAAAACAAAAAGCAATTTGCTCAGCAAGCAGCGCTTAGCTATAAAAATACCGCACAAGCCGATAAAGCACTCGTTTTGTATCAATAAAGGCTACACTTATACTTTTGCAGCTTTGATATTCGGGAGCATTGGGTTGAAACACTTTTTCATTGTCACTGTAAGTTTAGCGTGCGCTTACTTTTTTACCGGATATTTTAGTAATTTACTATTAGCGATAGATGGCTACGCAGTGGCTGTGTGGCCGCCTTCGGGAATTGCGCTTGCTGGCTTTTTAATTTGGGGCAGAAAGAGCTTACTAGGTATTGTTTTAGGGGCTTTTTTTACTAACCTTATTCATTTAGAAAGCGCCTCAGCGATATTTCAATTAAGTGTGTTTATGCATGCTGCGGCTGTTACCTTTGCTGCTACTTTACAAGCATGGGTAGGTAGCCAATTGGTCACTAAAGTGATTAAAGCACCACTCGACTTATCTTCTTTAAAGCACTGTATTCAAAGCCTCGTTGTTGCCGGCCCATTGTGCTGTGTTATAGCTGCAGGTGTAGGCACCAGCTTATTAATTTTTAATGGCGTTATTGTGTCTCAAGCCGGTTGGGATACGTTTATAGCGTGGTGGATAGGCGACAGTATTGGAGTGCTTGTTTTTACTCCGCTTATGCTAGCGGCATTTAACTATTCACAGGTAAATTATCGCCTACAAGTTATACTGCCCTCACTGTTAATTTATATGGTTATAAGTATTAGCTTTTATGGCGCGGCCAGTGTAAAAAAAGAAAAAAACATTCAAAAAGAAGAGCTGAAAATATTAGCCACTCAAGATGCTATCAACAATAAAATTAACGAAATAACAGCACACCTCGCCTTACTGGCGACCTTTTTTTCTAGTAGTGACGATGTGAGCTTTACTGAATTTAAGCAGTTTACTTCTAAGCAGCTTAGTTACAGCGAAGAAATTTTAGCATTTGAGTGGGTGCCCTACTTACCAAGTGAAAACCTAGCTCAGTATATAGAGGCTAATAACAACACCGAGCTGGCTAAATATAGCTTAAAAGAAAGAGCAAAAGATGGCAGTTGGCAGGCCATACCCCCACGAGGTTTTTACTACCCTGTACAATACGCACATCCTTTGTCGGGAAATGAAGACGTAATTGGCTTTGATCTTGCCTCAAATGAGGTAAGGCGATCTGCATTAATAAAAGCAAAAGTGTTAAATGAGTTGGTGATCAGTGAGCCAATAAATTTAGTACAAAACGAAGCTGAGCGCGGCGTGTTGTTTTTTCATCCGGTGTTTGGCAACAATATTACCGAAGACGATTTTAAAGGTTTTGTGGTAGCCGTTGTAAGTTTAGAAAGACTATCAAACGCGGTGTTATTTGATCAAAACAACGGCGTAGCAGTGAGCTTTACAGACACCACAACAGAGAATAATGCACAACCTATTTTTATTGCCGATCACCAACAACTATTGCCGTTAAAAGACTATAAGTTATTGGTAGGTAAGCGGGTGTGGCAGGTGGAGCTGCATCAGCCAATGCAACGAGAGTCATGGTTAGTTTACTGGCTTGCACAAATAGCCGGCATGTTATTTGTTTGGCTGCTTATTACCTTTTTAATATCGGTAACGGGTACCAATATTCGTATACGTGAGCAGGTAGCAAAACAAACAAAAATTTTACGCTTAGAAAAGCAAAAGGCCGATGAAGCCAATGAAATAAAAAGCCAGTTTTTAGCAAATATGAGCCACGAAGTTCGCACGCCTATTAATGGTATTAAAGGGCTGCATTATTTAGCCCTACAGCAAAACGATTGGCAGCAAGCTCGCAGCTATATTGAACAAGCAGATGGGGCACTGGGCGTATTGCTAAGAGTATTAAATGATGTGCTCGATTTTTCTAAAATGGAAGCAGGCAAACTTGATTTAATTCAAGAGCCAATTGATGTAGGCACACTCAGTGAAGAAGTGGCTAATTTACTGCAGTTTGATATAGAAGCAAAGTCGCTAGAATTTATGCTTGATTACGATAAATCAAGTAACTTGGTTATTAACACCGACCCAATACGCTTAAAACAAGTTTTGCTAAACCTAATCAATAATGCCATTAAGTTTACAGCCAAAGGCAGCATCACACTTAAAGTGTGGCAATCTAAAAAAATGACTTACTTTAGCGTTAACGATACCGGTATTGGTATTAGTAAAGAGGCGCAAAAACAGCTCTTTAAACCGTTTGCACAAGCAGATAGCTCTACCTCGCGTCAATATGGCGGCACGGGCTTAGGTTTAAGTATATGCAAAAAGCTTGTAGAGTTGATGGGTGGAGAAATTGATTTAATAAGCCACGAAGGGCACGGTTCTACGTTTACTTTTAGCCTGCCAATTTATTCGCCGCTACCAAAGGCTGAGCAAATAAAGCAACAATATGATGAGATAGATGTTAGTACGCTTTCTTTTGCAGATTATAAATTATTGCTTGTTGAAGATAACCCATTAAATCAGCACGTCGCGAGCGCTATTTTAAAAACCAAAGGGTGCGTTGCTGATATTGCTAATGATGGTTTTGAGGCGATTGAAAAGCTGACAGAGCATACCTACGACATTGTGCTTATGGATATACAAATGCCAAAAATGGATGGCCTTGAAGCCACGCGAGTTATTCGTAATGAACTTGGTTTGTTTGACCTACCTATTATTGGCTTATCTGCTAATGCCCACGATGACGATGTTAAAAAAGCAGTTGCCAGCGGTATGGATAATTATATTACTAAACCCATTGAAGCAAATACCTTATTTAAAACACTCTGGCATCACTTAGCTCATCAAAATAAGTGAACAAAAACCTAATTTTGTTCACTTTTTGAGTAAAAAGCAGACATATGACCGCTAATATTTACTTTAACTGCTCTACACTTGAAAAATAACTGTACCTGCGTATCATGCGCGCAATTTTAACCTAACCGAGTCGCTATTATGATAAATAAAAAATTACCTCTGCTAGATATTCATCGCCATTTAGATGGCAATGTACGTGCGCAAACCATACTAGAGCTTGGTCGACAGTTTAATATTACGCTACCTGCTGATAACGTAGAGGCGCTTATCCCTCATGTGCAAGTTATTGATCCTGAGCCTGATTTAATGGCATTTTTGCAAAAGCTCGACTGGGGTGTAACGGTACTGGGCGATTACGACGCCTGTAGACGCATTGCAGTTGAAAACATAGAAGATGCTCAAGCGCAGGGACTTGATTATGTAGAGCTTCGCTTTAGCCCGTATTATATGGCACAAAGCCAAGGCTTACACCCGCAAGGGGTGGTTGAGGCCGTGGTTGATGGTATTAAATCGGCTACTCAAGGCGCCAATATTAAAGCAAACTTAATTGGTATTATGTCGCGTACTTACGGTGTTAAAACCTGCCAGCAGGAGCTTGACGCATTACTTGCCTTTAAAAATGATTTAGTGGCGATTGATTTAGCCGGAGATGAAATTGGTTTTCCGGGAGAGCTTTTTGTCGAACAATTTAAGCAAGTAAGAGACGCTTACCTGGCCGCTACTATTCATGCCGGTGAAGCGCTGGGCGCAGCGAGTATTTGGCAAGCCATTAATGAATTAGGTGCAAGCCGTATTGGCCATGGGGTAAAAGCAATTGAAGACCCTAAACTAATGGACTACCTGCGCGATAACCGCATTGGTATTGAGTCGTGCTTAACCAGTAATATTCAAACCAGTACCGTAAACGATTTAGCTAAACACCCTCTTAAACAGTTTTTAGATCACGGTATTTTAGCGTGTATTAATACCGACGATCCGGCTGTAGAGGGCATTGAAATTGAGCATGAATACCTAGTGGCTGCGCCAAAGGCCGGTTTAACTCAAGCCGATATGCATAAGGCACAAGCTAATGCCTTAGAGATTGCATTTTTAAGCGACAGCGATAAAAACGCATTAACTGCGCTTGCTGCAGCACGTTAAATACGCTTAATACAAAAAATGCCGCTTATTAGCGGCATTTTTTATGTTAGCTTACTTTTGTTTGGCAGCTCACGTAATTATCAAACAGTGCTTTTAATACATCGCTTCGGCCAATCAGCCCTATCACGGTGTCACCCTCAACAACGGGGTAGTTTTTTGGCTTTCCTGTTTTCATTTGCTCTGCAAGCTCGATAATGTTGGTATCGGCATTAACGGTTACAACCTCGGTTTGCATAAGCTGCGAAACTTTTACAACGCCATCGCAAAAATAGCTGCTTCGCATTAATGGTTTTAACAGCTCTTGCTCAGATATAAAACCAACCAGCGATTTATTGTCATCAAATACTGGTGCACCTAATAAGTTAAACTTTTGCAGCTCGCTAATGGCGGTGGTCATTTCGGTATTTGGGGTAATGTGTGGCAACTTACGTTGCATAAAATCTTTTACTTTTGTATTTAACATTTGGGTCTCTCCCGCTGATGTTCTATACAAAGTATGGTTTATAGATAGGAATTTAGGAAATTGTTTATACTGATTAAAGCAATAGGTTATACCAATTAATAGCTTAAATTTGATAGAAATAACAAAGGCGCCATGGGGCGCCTTTGTATTATAAATAAAAATTTATTTTATAAACGCAAATGCGTCAGCGTACATGTTTTCGCGAACAGCACCGTGAGCAATAAAGTCATCACGGACAATGCCAATCATGTCAAAGCGACCAGCCATATAAATGTCGTAAGGTTCTAACGACACAATATCTTGCATGACTGCGTTGTGTACAAACCCGGTGTGGCCTTGCCAATTAGCAGATGGGTTTTCTACAACAGGAATAAATTTAAAGTGCTCGTTACTCTCTGCCCATGCTTGCATTTCGCTGTGAGCATACAATGCAGACTCTTCTTTAACACCCCAGTAAAATAATACCGGGCGGTCGCAGTTAATTTCAGCTAAGTGATCAGCCATTGATTTTGCATAAGAAAAACCAGTGCCGCCAGCCAATAAGATAATAGGGCGCTCGCATTGTAGACGTAGTTGCGATACACCAAGGGCAGCTTCTATATCTACCGGTGTATTATTTTGATGCGCATTACGCAAATGCTCAAGCGATTGCATTGCGTATGAATCGGCTTTAGATGCGCCAATATGAAGCTCTATTTCATCACATTGCGATGGACGACTTGCAATCGAAAATGCGCGCTTGTCTTTTTCGCCAAGTACAAGTTGCATGTATTGGCCAGCTTCAAACGTAACAGGTTGTTGAGGCTTTAAAATTACTTTATGAACAAATTCTGTAAGTGGGCTGATGGCAACAACTTCAGCTTTTAATGTTTGCATTTTTTACCTTTTAGCAGCGTTTACGCAGATATGCAGTTAAGTGGAGCAATATTAACATATCTGCGGGGTTATTTTATAGCCTGTTTATATTCACTAAGCGTGCTTAAAGTATATCGAGGCTTTGCCAAATTTCGTCAACACGATCTTTTGTCGCTTTATCCATGACAATTGGCTCGCCCCATTCGCGGTCGGTTTCACCTGGCCACTTATTTGTTGCATCCATGCCCATTTTTGAGCCAAGCCCAGATACCGGCGATGCAAAATCGAGGTAATCTATTGGCGTGTTTTCAATTAATGTGGTGTCGCGCGCAGGGTCCATACGGGTAGTGATGGCCCAAATAACATCGTTCCAGTCACGGGCATTTACATCATCATCGCAAACAATAACAAACTTAGTGTACATAAACTGACGTAAAAACGACCATACGCCCATCATGACGCGCTTAGCATGGCCTGGGTATTGTTTTTTCATGGTTACCACGGCCATACGGTAAGAGCAGCCTTCGGGTGGCAAGTAAAAGTCGACGATTTCTGGAAACTGCTTTTGCAATATAGGCACAAACACTTCGTTTAATGCCACACCTAAAATAGCTGGCTCATCAGGTGGACGGCCGGTAAATGTACTATGGTAAATTGGGTTTTTACGGTGTGTTAAATGGGTCACTGTCATCACAGGAAAATCATCAACTTCATTGTAATAACCAGTGTGGTCGCCATATGGCCCCTCGGGAGCCATTTCGCCAGGCATAATGTAGCCTTCAAGTACTATTTCGGCACTGGCAGGGACCTGTAAGTCATTTGAAATTGACTTAACCACTTCTGTTTTACTACCGCGCAGTAAGCCAGCAAAGGCATATTCGCTTAACGTGTCTGGCACAGGTGTCACCGCACCTAAAATAGTGGCAGGATCAGCTCCTAATGCAACCGAAACTGGGTAAGGCTCACCGGGGTTTTCTTTACACCATTCTTGAAAATCGAGTGCGCCACCGCGATGCGATAACCAACGCATAATTATTTTATTTTTACCTAATAGCTGCTGGCGGTAAATACCCAAATTTTGGCGCTTTTTATAAGGCCCTTTGGTAACGGTTAAACCCCAAGTAATAAGGGGAGCGGCATCTCCAGGCCAACAATGCTGTATTGGTAACTTAGTTAAATCTACCTCGTCACCTTCTAGAACAACCTGTTGGCACGGTGCTTTTTTAACTTCTTTAGCCGGCATATTGAGTACTTGTTTAAATACCGGAATTTGCCCTAGTGCTTCTTTAATCCCTTTTGGTGGCTCGGGCTCTTTTAAAAAAGCGAGTAGCTTGCCAACTTCACGCAGCTCGCTTACATCTTCTTGGCCCATGCCCATAGCAACGCGCTTAGGTGTACCAAATAAGTTTGCAAGCACAGGCATACTGTGACCTTTTGGGTTTTCGAACAATAATGCGGGGCCTTTAGCACGTAATGTACGGTCGGCTATTTCGGTCATTTCAAGATACGGGTCGATTTCTTGAGTAATACGTTTAAGTTCGCCTTTTTTTTCAAGCAAATCGATAAAATCACGTAAATCTTTATATTTCATGGTAGGCCGCTACTAAGCAAAAAGTGAAAGTATTATACCCAACTAAACAACAAATGCATGTGCAGTTGTAAGTCAGTGATAACGTAAAAACAGGCTATTTATTACGATGAGAAAAAAGAAAAAGTTTAAATCGCGAAAGACAAAATTATAAGGCGTCGGCTTGTTGAAGTTGGCAGTGGTATTTATTACCTGAAACAATCAACATCGCTTCATCGGCTTTAGACCAAAATAGCACTCGCTCATTAATATACTTTACCCCTGATGCGCTCGGCTCTTTATTAAGCGTATATGTTTGCTCATTTAAAGTAAGTTTTGCCCCCGCTCCTTGGTGGGCTAATTCTACTACGCGCTCATTGCATAAGTAGTGGGTACTTTTAGACTCATTACTACAGGCTGATAAAACCAGCATGCTTGTAAAAATAACCACCAATGCTTTCATTTATATCCCCTAAGTAAGTTTGCCATTAATAAAAATCAGTGCGTTTAATCAGCATAACAAAGCAAAATTAACCGTTGGTGAAAATTACGGATTACGCTATGTTGATAGCATTATTTTTTAGCTAGGAAGCAACATGGCAGGCATTAACCTTTTAACATTACTTGATGATATAACCACTTTACTTGATGACATTGCCACAATGAGTAAAGTCGCCACTAAAAAAACAGCCGGTGTACTTGGTGACGACTTAGCACTTAATGCTCAGCAAGTTACAGGCGTTACAGCCGATCGTGAGTTACCTGTGGTTTGGGCTGTGGCAAAGGGCTCATTTTTAAATAAAGCCATTTTGGTCCCTGGTGCATTGCTCATAAGTGTATGGCTGCCTTGGTTAATAACCCCGCTGCTAATAATCGGTGGCTTATTTTTATGTTTTGAAGGCGCTGAGAAAGTATTTGCTGGGTTTTTACCTCACCCCGAAAAAGAGGCTGATGAGTCGCAGCAATTAGACCCAGCTGAGTATGAAAAGCAAAAAGTAAAAGGAGCCATACGCACCGACTTTATTCTCTCAGCCGAAATTATAGTGATCACCTTAGGAACGGTTGCAGGTGCCACACTTGTAAATCAGGCGCTTGTACTGTGTGTTATAGCCGTATTAATGACCATAGGTGTATACGGCCTTGTAGCCGGTATTGTGAAGCTTGATGACGCGGGGTCGTATTTGCTTAATCAATCAAAGGTGTCGGCTAATAAATTTAAAGAGATGCTTGGTAAGGGGTTATTAGCTGCAGCACCAAGGCTTATGCAATTTTTAGCCTTTGCCGGCACGGTGGCCATGTTTTTAGTCGGTGGCGGCATTTTATCCCACGGTATTGAGCTACTACATCATTGGCAATTAGAAGTAATAGCCATAGGCAAGTCGTTATTAAATGGCACCGGCGAAACATTAGCCCCCCTTATATTTGACGGATTACTAGGGGTAGTAGCGGGGCTATGCATTGTTATTCTGCATTTAGTTTGGAGTAAGCTTACTAACCCTAAGCATTAGATTAATAACCCTATTAATTTACGCCTGTTTACATAAAGGGAAGAAGTATGGTGTATGTTTTTGTTAAAAGTATGTAACATAAAGCTCAATCAAAAATAAATAAAAGGAACTTTAATGAATAAGTTTTTGGCTTGTCTGCCTTTATTGCTGGCCAGTATTTTTAGCTCTCATACTACAGCAAGTAACGACTTGGTACCGATAGAAAGCTTTAGTAAAGATATAGAGTTTGCAGGTGTGAAAATTTCACCTGATGGAAAATACTTAGCTGTAATTACTCGCCCTGAAGGAAAAAATGTATTAATGGTGCTAAGCACTGATACATTTAAAGTAAGTCATGCAATTAAGTTTCCTAATGATGCCCAGGTTGGCAATTATTATTGGGTTAACAATGAAAGAATTGTACTGGCTAAAGAGTACATTAAAGGCTGGAAAGATCATCCCGAATTTCATGGTGAGCTTTTTGGTGTAAATGCTGATGGTAGCCGAGGCAAATATTTAGTGGGTTACCAAGGTGAAATGCAAACAGGAACCCGTATAAAAAAAGCGACACCCATACTAGGTACTTCTTATGTACTAGACCCGCTTATTCATGATAGGCGTAAAATGCTGATCCTGACCTACCCATGGAGCGCTTCAAATGAGCCGCATACAATAGTTTATGAAGTTGATATTTACAGCGGAAAGCGAAAAAGAGTCACTCGCTCACCATCAAGAATGGCAGGCTTTTTAACAGATCATGATGGTAATGTGCGTGTTGCTGTTTCAAACGATGATTATATTAATCAAAAAATTTATACCCGTGAGAAGTCAGGTGGTGAATGGCAACAGCTTGATTTAGGAGAGTTAAAATACACTGATATTAGCCTTCATGCGTTTGATAGTACGGGTGCTTCTGTTTATGTTACAGCGTCAGAAAATGGCGAAGCAAAGGGGCTTTATAAACTAAATTTAGAGAGTAAAAAGTTTGAGCTTTTGCATAAAGAACCACAGGTCTCTCCAAAAAAAGTGTGGGTAGATGAAGTTTCTAAAGAATTATTCGCAATTGAAAATGAACTTGGCTATCCTGCCTATTCCTTTATAAATAATTCACATAAAAGTGAGCGCTTAAAGGCATTAATACAATCCCTTCAAGGGCAGCAAGTTCAGCTTGTTAGTAGTACAGAAGATGGTGAGAAGAGTATTATCTTTGCGTCAAGCGATACTAACCCTGGCAGCTACTACTTGTTCGATGCCAAAAAGAATAGCTTACGCTTTTTGTTTGCGACTAAAAGCTGGATCAAGCCAAGTGAAATGGCTATAACCAAACCTGTAAATTATAAAGCGCGTGATGGCTTAACAATATACGGATATTTAACCATCCCTAATAATACTGATGGGAAAAACTTACCTTTAGTTGTTATGCCTCACGGTGGTCCTCATGGACCAAGAGATTGGTGGGGCTATGAGAGCGAAGCTCAGCTATTAGCCAGTAGAGGCATTGCAGTACTAAAAGTTAACTTTAGAGGCTCTGGTGGCTTTGGCCGCAACTTTGAACATGCCGGACATAAAAAATGGGGTGCTGAAATACAATACGACATTATTGACGGTGTAAAATACTTAATAGAGCAAGGCACTGTAAATAAAGATAATATTTGTATAATGGGCGCAAGTTTTGGTGGCTATTCGGCACTACAAAGTGCAATTTTAGAACCTGATATGTTTCAGTGTGCTATTGGTGTAGTTGGGGTGTACGATTTACCGCTAATGTTTGAAAAAGGCGATATCTCTGAACGAGACCGTGGACAGCGCTATCTTAAAAGCGCGCTTGGTACTGATGAGGCACTGTTAAAGCGTTTTTCACCTAGCTACAACATAGACAAGCTTAAAGCGCCAGTTTTAATTGTACATGGTGGGCAGGATGAAAGAGCACCTATTGAGCAAGCTGAGTCTTTAGTTGCAGCGCTAAAAAAAGAAAACCATCCTTATATATACGAGTTACTTGAAGATGAAGGGCATGGCTTTTATAAAGCAGAGCACAGAACGCGCTACTACAAGCAGGTACTTAACTTTTTAGATGAGCATATGACTTTCTAATTATAAGTATGAATGAAGATTGAAAATGGCCAGTTAAACTGGCCATTTTTTATTTGCAGTTTGCTTTATCGCACATTTCCTCTAATTCTATTTTAGCTTTGCTATTACCTTGCGCTATTGCCTGCTCATACCAATGTTTTGCTGTTTGTACATTTTGAGTCACGCCTTGTCCATCTCGGTACATTTGCGCAAGGTTGAGCTGCCCCCATTGCGAGCCGGCATTTGCGGCTAGAGTAAAACTCTCAAGCGCATCGCTATACTGTCCGTTTTTAAAATACGTAATGCCCTGTTGGTTATTTTTGTCGAGCTTTAAGCCTTTATATAGCGGTTTTGGTTTTGGCGGAAACATAACAAACCCACCATATAAACTATTTGCTGAGGGGCGCAGTATGTCGTAAATCACCCCGTCGTTGTAAAGTCTTTTTACTTCGCTACGAGGCAAAGTAATTTTGTCATCTGAGAAGTAACCTCTTTGTACTAATAAGCTGGTACGCATTGCAGTAGTAATGCCTTTGTTGCGCTTATAGCTGTAGTTACTTACTTGAAACGTAATAAACTGCTCGTCAAAACTTAAAACTTGCGCAACTTTTAAGTTGGTGAGTGTCCATGGCTCATGAGTAAATTTATCAGCATGTACTAAATACGTATCGTAGGCTTTAGGGTTAGTTAAGTAGCTTTGCTTTTGCGCTTGCGCTACAGCGTGTTGTTGGTAAAAAAATAAACCCACCCATAACGCTAAAAATACCCCTATAAAGTATTTAGGTAGAGTGAAAATTTCAAACGTCGGTAACTGCTTTAATTTTACAGGCGCATTATGGCCGCATTGATAGCATTCGTATTTATAGTTTAGCGCTAAAGGTAGAACAGGAATAACCGTAAAGCGTAAAAAACGGCTTTGGTTTATTAAATGGTAGGCGCGGCTATGGCAGCACTGTGTTTGTGCAAAATGAGGGAACGACCGACTCGTATTGAAAAGCAACATGCCCGCACACTCCTTGTTTTATTTAATTTATATAAAGGTAAAACAAGGAGTGCGTTTATTAAAGCGACAAACTGTAAGTAAGTATGTCAGTTATTAGTTAGTCTGCGTTTTCGGTCGAATTGTTGTTTTGGCATCTGCTGCCATTAACGCAAATACAGCATACGCAGCGGTATTTTGGCGCAGTTTAGCAGGCGTTACTTTATCGAGTGTGTCATCAGCTGTGTGATGGTAATCAAAGTAATCAGTGCCATCTTGGGCCAACTCAAATATAGGTGCCGACACCGCTTTTTTTAATGGGATTAAATCCGGCCCGCCGTTAGCCTGGTTTTTACCAATGTACTCAATGTTTAACGCAGTCAGCTCTTTTGCTATGGCACGCACTACTGGCAGAGAAGCCGCATTAACATTTGACTCAAAACCATATACTACATCGGCGCCAAAGTCCGACTCAGCAGCTGCAACTATATTATGTAAATCGCTTTTGTGTTGTGCAAAGTAAGCTTTTGCACCCCAAAGTCCAAGCTCTTCTGCTGCAAACAGTACAACACGAATACTGCGCTTAGGGCGTTTAACATCGCTAATGTGTTTAGCCGCAGCCATTGTTAGCGCAACACCTGCACCATCATCTAATGCGCCAGTGCCTAAATCCCACGAGTCTAGGTGGCCGCCAATTAACACATATTGTTCTGGATTTTCGGTGCCATTAAATTGGCCTATAACGTTATAGCTTGTGCCTTCTCCTAGGCTTTGTGTTTGTACATTTATATTAACCGTTACCTTTTTGTTTAAAGCCACTAAGCGCGCTATTTGATCCGCATCCGGGTTGGCAATAGTTACGTTAGGTATTTTTTTAACCCCTTCTTTATAGTAACTACCGCCAGTGTGAGCAAAGCGATGGTGAGCTGTGCTCACTGAGCGCATCATGTAAGCAACCGCGCCTTTTTTTGCAGCTTCAATTGCGCCTGTGGCACGTGCTTTTACTGCAGGGCCGTAACCGTTGCCGTCTATGTCGCGGTTCATGCGGTAATTAATATAGGCAATTTTACCTTCCAAGCTATTTGCTGGTGCTGCAATTAGCTCATCCAATGTTTCAAACAACACAATCGGTGCACTAATGCCATCATCAGGTGTGCTTACACTATTACCCAGCGCAGTTAAATGCAGAGGTTGCTCACTTGGGGTGAGTATTTTTCCGCTTTCGCTATAACGGCGCCATTTTGGAAATGTTGCTTCTTCAAGCCATACTTTATCAAAACCAAGTTCGTTAAATTTTGCTTTAGCCCATGCTACTGCTTTTTTATCGTTTTCAGTGCCGGGTAAGCGAGGGCCAACTTCTGTTGTGAGTGACTCGAGTAGCTCGTAGCTTAAATGGCTTTTAAGTGCAGCAGTGCGCACCTCATCAACCTGTTGTAATTGCATTGTGGTGAATTCTGCATTGTTTGCGCTAACGCTGAGGCTGCTAATCATTAGTAGCGCTGTAATAATTTTTTTCATATAGAGTAAGCCTTTTTATAATTAAGTGTATTAGAGCACTTTTTAAAGGCTTTAAAAAATAGATGAGATGAATGCAGTGGTGTTTTTAATAGGCAGTAAAAAGCCCGCACAATTATTATTGTGCGGGCTTTATAAGTATAAGTTTTATAACTTAAAAGCTAAATTGAGCTGCTAGGCGTACATTGGTGCCTTCGCCAATAGTTACATTACCATTACCGCCGCCACCTAAGTAATCAGTATCAAATAGATTTTCAACGTTAAGGCGAAGATTTATATCGGTGTTACTCATGTTAAACTTATAAGTTGCACCAACATCTATACGTGTATAGGCATCTTTGGTAATAGAATTATCACTATCTGCAAAGCGTTCACCTTCATAAAAAGCACCGGCATTAAACGCAATGGTGTCGTTTAACTCATAGCGTGTCCAAAGTGATGCAGACCATTTAGGGGCATCGGTAGGTCGTTTACCTTGTAGATTTTCGTTCGCTCTTTCATAGTTAGCATCTAAATACATTGCAGATGCCATAACAAATAAACGGTCAGTTGCTGCACCTTGTGCTGCCATTTCAAAACCTTTATGACGCTGTTCACCAACTTGGTTTGTTTCAGTGGTAATTGAGCCGATAGGTGTTTCAAGTTGTTCTGTAACTAAGGTTCCATTTTTACTTATATCGAAAATAGCACCGCTAAGCATTAAACGCTCATCAAATAGCTGCCATTTAATACCAAGCTCTCTTTGTTCAGAGGTGACAGCATCTATTTTCATACCAAAGTTGATATCTTCTTCGTTAGTAATGGTTTCGTTTTGTGGCTCAAAACCTTCTGTATAACTGGCATAAATAGTTGCAGATGCATTCGGGTGATAAAGTACGCCGAATTTAGGCAAAAACGACTCGTTATTTTGTCCTTCACGTGTTTGCTTATCAAAGCGACCGCCAACAGACACTTGCCATTGTGGTGAAAAAGTAATTAAATCTTGGGCGTATACACCGTAGTAGTCATATTCAGTTTCGCTTTTAGTGAGATCAGTTTTATAGCTGACATCTGGGCGGGCAGGTTCATTTTGGCCTGCTGTAAAACTAAATGAATCAGCAGATGTGCGTAGTTGACCATAATAGTAGTCAAGCGAGTTCGCACCGATTAGAAATTGGTGTTGTATGCCAGCCGTTTCAAATTCACCAATAAAATCAATAAATGCAGTGGTGAATTGCCAATCATCAAAACGATCGTATGGGTTCGAAGTGTATGTATTCGTTTGTGAGATGTAAGAATTTCGACTAGGAGATGACTCAAAACGCTGGCGCTCAAATGTTTGCTCGTTGTAACCAAGCTTAACTTGCCAGTGATCGTTTAAGTACACTTCAAAATCTACGCCTAAGTTTTCTACCGTTATGTCGGTAAACGCCCAAGACATATCGCGAATGGTTTTGTCATCGCCAATCACATTAGCGTTGTCATCTATCCATGCACCTGTATCAAGGCCTGCTTTGTCGTCTGTGCGGTCGTAATGCACGCGTACTAATGCGTTGTCACTTAAATCGTAATCAACAATTACAGCGCCTAAAAAACGGTCGCGTTCACGGTTTTCGCCGTTTTGGTATTCGCGCCAGTAATCAACATCTTGTTTTACTAAAATACCGCGTGCACGTAAATCTTCAGCGTCGGTAAGTGCACCAGCTGCGTCTAGCATAAAGCGGGTAGAGCCATGTTGGTCTACATCTGCGCTGGCATTAAATAATGTGGTTGCTGTAGGCTTTTTTGTCACCATGTTTATCAAGCCACCTGGACCTGATTGTCCGTATAAAATACTTGATGGGCCTTTAATAACTTCTACTTGTTGTAGAATTTCAATCGGTTGCTGGTAGTGAGACCAATGTTGGTGTCCGTCACGTAAGTAGCCAGTTGAAGAGCTAAGCTCAAAGCCACGTAAGTTAAATACTTCACGGTTACGTTGCTGAGAGCCGGCAGTTAAACTTGCATCGTTAGTAAGCACTTCGCCAAGAGTGGTTGCTAATTGCTCGCTAATTATTGTATCGCTAATAACCGTTACTGATTGCGCTGTTTCTAACAATGACGCTGATGTTCTCATTGCTCCGTTGGCGTTGTCGACTTTGTAGTCGTTGAAATAGCTCCCTTTAACTTCAATTCGCTCTAAGTCAGTAGGGGCGGCAAAGGCGCTTGTGCTAATGGCACCAACAAGTGCTACGTACAGTGAGTTTAGTTTCATCAATTACATCCAGTGTTAGGGTGTTAAAATTTTTGGGGATCTTAATGAAAACTAGTATCATTTGCAACTTTTTTATTAACAAGGATTAACGCATCGTAAAATAATGCACATCGGGTATTAATGGTTGCCTAACCTGAATTCTGCTATTATAGAGCCATATTTTGGGGCTAAGCCCTGTGTTGTTTTTATTATTTTGGAATTTATTGTGACTTCTACTGCATTTTCATCTTTGGCTTTACCTGCTGGTTTAGTTGATAATTTATCAACACTTGGCTACTCGCAAATGACGCCTGTACAAGCGCAAAGCCTGCCACCTGTACTTGAAGGTAAAGACATTATTGCACAGGCAAAAACCGGTTCAGGTAAAACTGCTGCTTTTAGTTTAGGTGTGTTAGCTAAATTAAATGTAAAACGTTTTCGTATTCAATCGCTTGTACTTTGTCCAACGCGCGAACTGGCTGAGCAAGTGGCAGTAGAAATGCGTAAACTTGCCCGCGGTATTCACAATATTAAAATTTTAACCTTGTGTGGCGGGGTTTCTATTGGCCCACAAATAGGCTCGCTTGAGCATGGCGCGCACATTATTGTGGGTACACCTGGGCGAGTGGACGATCATATTCGTAAAGGCACACTGCGTTTAGACGATGTTGAAACGCTGGTACTTGATGAGGCAGATCAAATGCTTGATATGGGTTTTCAAGATACCCTTGATGCCATTATTGAGCGCATACCGCAAAATCGTCAAACGTTGTTATTTAGTGCAACCTTTCCGCGTGCAATTGAAGCTATTGCAAAGCGCGTATTAAAAAATCCAGAGATGATAAAAGTAGAAGAAGAGCAAGAAAAAAGCACAATAAAGCAATACTTTTACAAAATGGATAACAACAAACAGCGTTACTCAACACTTAAATTATTACTACTTAAATTTACACCACAAAGCTGTGTTGTTTTTTGTAATACCAAGGTAGAAACACAACAAGTTTGTGATGATTTAGCAAGTGAAGGCTTTAGCGCAGTGGCGTTGCACGGTGATTTAGAGCAGCGTGATCGCGAACGTACGTTAATTCATTTTGCTAATAAAAGTGCCTCAATATTAGTTGCTACCGATGTTGCCGCGCGAGGCTTAGATATTGACGACATGGATATGGTAATAAATTACCACTTAGCACACGACCCACAAACCCATGTGCACCGTGTAGGGCGTACAGGCCGAGCGGGTAAAAAAGGCATTGCGTGCTCTATTTACGGTGAAGCTGAGCAGTTTAAAGTGGCGCAAATAGGCGACCATTACGAACGAGACTTTTTGCCAGAGCCAATGCCTGCTTTTAGTTTATTAGAAAAGCCGCCTTACAAGCCTGAAATGGTTACCCTAATGATCGACTCGGGCAAAAAGCAAAAAGTGCGCGCTGGTGATATTTTAGGTGCACTTACTGGCAAAGATGGTGTTGCAGGACGCCAAGTAGGTAAAATAAATGTACTCGATAACGTTGCCTTTGTAGCCGTTGAGCGCAATGCATCAAAACCTGCGCTACGTAAATTAACCGAGGGCAATATTAAAGGGCGTAAAATTCGTGCCCGTCGCCTTACCCGTTAATTACCTGTTTTGAGCAGCTAGCTTTAGCTGCTCATACTCGGCTCTTATTTGTCTAAATTTACATGCACTCCCAGTTTGCTTATCGGGATGATGTTTTAATGCCAATTGCCGCCAGCGCTTTTGTAGCATAGCCAGACTAAAGTTTGGCGGTAATTGCCAAGCCTTAAGTAATGGCTCAATTTGCTCAACTGGTTGCTTTATTAGTGGGTTAAATTGCTGCCAAAAACTATCTAATAATGCCTCTATGTCTTTGGCACTGGTGTCGTAGTTTTCCCAGTTTAAATAGTAACTTTTTAAATGGGATTGCGTTGCTACATTGCTACTTGGCTCTACAAGTTCAATATGTAATGACGATATAATTAAGTGCTTGGGTAATAGCTGTGTTTGCAGCTCAAATAAAGCATTCATAATTAAAAAATTCTTTTTAAATAAATTTTGCTCAGGGTTTGCATCTAAAGGTGGTAACACCCCTTGTTGAGCGAGCGTTGCAGCTAAGGTATGAACTTTCCAAACACGCTGAGTTAAAAGTAGCTCAAAAATCTCATCAATCAGGGGGTTAAGCATTGTTTGCACTCGTTTTGTTGTGTATCTTCAATAAAGATTACACTGACTAAAGCTAAAGTTTGAAGGAATAATATTATGCAAGGCAAATTGAAGTGCCTTTTATTTGTTTTATGTTGTGTGTTCATACTGCCAAGCTTTGCTCAAAATAGTGTATCTTTATTTGATGAATTTAAAAAAGAGCAGCAGTGGGACGTAAAACTCACGCTCGGTAATGCACTGCTTGAAGCAAAAAATATTACAGAATCCCAAAAGGTCAGTGTGTATTCTGAACTTGCCGATTTAGCCTTCTCCTCAGATGATTTTGAAAATGCCCTGCTGTATTTTAAAAAATTAGAACAGCACACTTCCTTAAACTACCTACCAGATATGCACTTTAGAGCCATTAAAATGCAAGGCGTTGTGTTTTATTTTCAGGGATATTTTCAGCAAGCTATTGTTGAATATAGCCGTGCCATGGTGATTGTTGAAAAAAACAATAAGCAAGTAGAGCTTGCAAACCTGCTTAGTAATATTGGTTTAGCGTACTTCGAAATGAATAATATGGAGCTAACGCTCGAATATTATTTAAAAGCAAAAGAGATTTATGAGAAAAAGGGCAGTGCTCAAGACCAAGCTGATATTTTGCTAAATATAGCAGGGGTGTACATTAGGTTATCGCGTTACGAAAACGCCATTTTATTTTATAAAGAAGTACTTAAAGTTTATCAAAAATTAGCTGATACCAGCGGTATAGCGCAAGTTAACAATAATTTAGGGGTTGCTTACTACGAAAGTTCGCAATTTGATTTAGCGCTGCATTATTATCAAATGGCACTGCGCTATTATATTTCTACCAATGATTATAATAAGTTATCTACCCAATATACTAATTTAGCAAACATCAATTTAATTCTTAATAACGTGGATGTTGCCTACGAGCAAGCTAAATTGGGGGTACAAAATGCCCTTAAAATTGCTAATCACAGTTTAGAGCTTAACGCCTTACATGCACTGGCTAAAATACAATTTGTGAGAGGCGAGCTTGCTGATTCGCAAAAAAGCTTAGATAAAGCAACCGATTTGGCCACACAATATAATAGTGTGCGTATAAAGCGCGATGCTTTTGGTACACGCTCGCTCCTAGAGGCAAGCAAAGGCAACTACGCTGAGGCATTAACTCTGCACGAAAAGTTTGTAGCAGAGCAGCGCGGTATAAATAGCGAAACAATTACCAGCGCCTTAGCTGTATTACAAAATCAGTTTAAAGCTACTCAGTTAAATCAAGAAATTCAAAAGCTTAAGCAAGAACGAAAAGTACAAAAGTTAAAAATGAGCCAACGCTCGCAGCTTACGGTTTTTATTTTTGTTTTATTATTTTTAGTAATTGTAACGGGCACCGCGCTTTATCGTCGGGGTGCCGAAAAGCGTGCCAAGCAGTTATTAAAAGAACAAGTCGCGCAGCGTACAGCAGAGCTACAAGCTATTGCCCAAGAGTTGCGAGAAGCAAATGATGTTAAAAGCCAGTTTTTGGCAAATATTAGCCATGAAATTAGAACCCCTCTTACCGCTATTTTAGGTCAAACAGATGATTTAATTAATGGTTTGTACGAGCCTGAAAACCTACAAGATGAATTAAAAATAATTCAACGACATAGCGATCACTTAAAAAGTTTAATTAATGACGTACTCGATTTAAGTAAAATAGAAGCAAACAGATTAGAGCTTAATATTTCGTGCTTTGACATAGTGCAGCTAGTTAGCGATGTACATGCCATGTTTATTACGCAGGCTAAGGCGAAGCATTTACAAATTCGTTTTGATAACCATGTAGGCAATGCGTTTTATACCAAGCTCGATTTAATGCGGGTGAAGCAAATACTCATTAATTTATGTGCTAATGCTGTTAAGTTTACGCAGGCGGGGCAGGTAGTTGTGTCTTTAAACAAAACCGAGCAAGGGCTTGTTTTTATAGTGAAAGACACCGGTATTGGCATGAATTCATCACAGCTAAAACAAATATTTGAATGCTTTAGCCAAGCCGATAACAGTATTAGCCGCCGTTTTGGTGGCACCGGGTTAGGGCTTAGTTTGTCTCAACAGCTAGCTTCTATGATGGGCGGCTACATTAGCGTACAAAGTGAGTTTAAACGCGGAAGTCAGTTTTCGCTGTTTTTACCCTGTGTAGAAGTTGAAAAAGAGCCAGATGAGTACGAACATGTAAGCGCCGCTGAACAGGTTAAGCAGTTAACCGGGCGTGTAGTACTGGCTGAGGATCATCCCGACAATCGCAGACTCATAAGTCGTTATTTACGTTCTATGGGGCTTGAAGTTATTGCGGTAGAAAATGGCGAGCAAGCGGTTGAGAAGTGCCTACAAATATACCCAGATTTAGTGCTGCTTGATATACAAATGCCTATTATGGACGGGCGTGCTGCGTTTTCGTTGTTGCAACAGTGCGGCTTTCAAGCGCCTATTTTTGCTTTAACGGCCAATGCAATGAGCCATGAAGTTGATGATTATCTTGCCCTAGGGTTTACAGGGTATTTAGGTAAGCCACTAGATAAAAACGCGTTTTATAACACCCTTGCCCAGCATTTAGGTGAAGCAAAACAAGAGGCAGCCTATACAGCTAAGATAGACATGAGCGACTTAGTAACAAGTTTTAAGCAAAGCTTCACGTTTGAAAGCGAAACCATAAGTCAGCACCATAATAGTAATGACCTAGAAGCACTACAAAAAGACAGCCATCGTATTTTAGGTGCTGCGCAAATGTTTGCGTTAGACGATATTGCCAAGGCCGCTAAAAATCTCGATATGGCTTTACTCAATAAACAAAGCCAAAGTAAAGAACACATTCAAAAGCTTGTAGATGAATTACAGCGTGTACTTAAAAAATATAACGAGAGTTAATTATACCAATCGTGTTAGGTTATTAGACATTTATAGCGACAGATAAATAGAGTGGTCATAAGGCATGAATTTTGACACCTAGTTGTTCTACATAAGAAATTTATAACGCCATTAACGCTTTATTTAGTATGCTAGAAAGGCTAAATATCTAAGCCGATTGGTATTAGTCGTTTACACATAAAAAAAGCGCCCTAGGCGCTTTTTTTATGTAACGAAAACGCGCTTATTGGCGTTTCATCGAATCGAAGAATTCATCGTTCGTTTTGCTCATAGAAAGCTTATCAATTAAGAATTCCATTGCATCAATCTCTGACATTTCATGAACAATCTTACGTAAAATCCACAGCTTTTGTAGCTCATCTGGCTTAGTAAGTAGTTCTTCACGACGCGTACCAGAGCGATTAAAGTCGATGGCAGGGAATACACGCTTTTCAGCAATCTTACGATTTAAGTGTAGTTCCATGTTACCGGTACCTTTAAACTCTTCGTAGATAACTTCATCCATTTTAGAGCCCGTGTCGATAAGTGCTGTAGCTATAATTGTTAAGCTACCGCCTTCTTCAACATTACGTGCAGCACCAAAGAAGCGCTTAGGCTTGTGAAGTGCGTTAGCATCAACACCACCGGTAAGTACTTTACCTGATGAAGGAATAACAGTGTTGTAAGCACGCGCTAAACGGGTGATTGAATCAAGCAAGATAACCACATCTTTTTTGTGCTCAACTAAACGTTTTGCTTTTTCAATAACCATTTCTGCAACTTGTACGTGGCGAGAAGCTGGCTCATCAAACGTTGATGCAATAACTTCACCTTTAACGAGGCGTTGCATCTCGGTTACTTCCTCCGGACGCTCATCAATAAGTAAAACCATTAATGTAACATCAGGGTGATTGTGAGTAATTGATTGTGCAATGTTTTGCAGTAGCATTGTTTTACCCGCTTTAGGCGGTGCTACTAACAAACCACGTTGGCCACGGCCAATTGGAGATGCTAAATCAAGTACACGAGCGGTAATGTCTTCTTTACTGCCGTTACCGCGTTCCATACGAAAACGTTCGTTTGCATGTAGTGGGGTAAGGTTTTCAAAAAGAATTTTAGTGCGAGAGTTTTCAGGTTTATCGAAGTTAACTTCATTTACTTTTAATAAAGCAAAGTAGCGTTCACCATCTTTAGGTGGACGAATAAGCCCTGAAATAGAATCGCCAGTACGCATGCTGAAACGGCGAATTTGGCTTGGAGATACATAAATATCATCTGGGCCAGCTAAGTAAGATGCTTCTGATGATCTTAAAAAACCAAAACCATCTTGTAAAATCTCTAGTACACCGCCACCGAAGATGTTCTCTCCGCCTTTGGCGTGTGCTTTAAGAATAGCAAAAATGATATCTTGCTTTCTTAAGCGGGCTACGTTTTCGAGCCCCATGGACTCAGCTAAGTTTACAAGTTCTTTTATAGACTTGTCTTTTAATTCGCGTAAATGCATATTGGTGGGTTCTTTATTACAATTGTCATACTCAAAATCGCTTTGATAGTTGAGTGAGGTTTGTTGAATATAACTAAGGATTAGTTGGCTTTATAAACTAGCAGTTCACTGGCATAGCGTCCAGTCTTTATACAAAATAAACACAAAAAAAGGGCAAAAACGCCCTTTTTTTTAATTTTTACTTAGATATTGTTTTCTAAGAACTCAATAAGTTGAGTTTTAGAAAGCGCACCAACTTTCGTTGCAGCTACTTGGCCGTCTTTAAAAAGAAGCAGAGTAGGAATACCACGAATACCAAATTTAGGCGGTGTACCCGCGTTTTGGTCGATGTTTAATTTAGCAACTGTTACACGGCTTTCGTATTCATCAGCTACTTCATTAAGGATAGGGGCGATCATTTTACAAGGTCCGCACCACTCAGCCCAAAAATCTACTAGTACAGGCTTGTCTGATTGTAATACGTCAGCTTCAAAGCTATCGTCAGTAATTTGGATTATTTTCTCGCTCATTGCGCTCTCCGATTTAGTTAGGCGAAATATTTAGTGCGTATTTAAACACTCTTGTTTCTTATTGCAAGTTTAAACGTTATGCTTAAACGCTATGACTAAGACACATTTGACCGATAAAAAGTTTTCAGACTTTGCTATCGCACCGGAAGTGGTTGCCGGTTTAACCGAAAGTGGGTTTGAATATTGCACACCCATTCAAGCAAAATGCCTACCTTTTATTTGTGACGGACGCGATATCGCGGGCCAAGCACAAACAGGTACGGGCAAAACGTTGGCGTTTTTAACTGCCACGTGCCATCGGTTATTACAATCTAGCAAAGCACCTAGTAAACATCCAAGAGCCCTGATCATGGCCCCGACTCGGGAGCTTGCGATTCAGATACACAAAGATGCTAAAATTTTAGCGCCGCACTGTAATCTTAACTTAGGTTTAGTATATGGTGGCGAAGATTACGAAAAACAACGTGCACAATTAGAAAAAGGCGTTGATATTTTAATTGGTACTACAGGTCGACTAATCGATTTGTACAAGCAAGGCTGTTACACCCTTAATGAAATTGAGGTAGTTGTGCTTGATGAAGCCGATCGTATGTTCGATTTAGGTTTTATAAAAGACATTCGTTACATGTTCCGCCGTATGCCAGATACAGCAGATAGATTAAATCTATTATTTTCTGCCACGCTTTCTTATCGCGTGCAAGAACTTGCCTTTGAACATATGACCAACCCTGAGCACGTTCAAATCGAGCCAGACGTTAAAACAGGTAAGCGAATTAAAGAAGAGCTATTTCATCCTTCTCAAGAAGATAAAATTAAGCTGCTATTAACTTTAATTGAGGAAGAATGGCCAGAGAAAGCCATTGTGTTTGCCAATACAAAGCACAGCTGTGAAACAGTGTATGCTTGGTTAAAAGCCGATGGCCACCGGGTAGGTATGCTTACTGGCGATGTAAACCAGAAAAAACGCCAATCTATATTAGCGCAATTCACCAAAGGCGAATTAGACTTTTTAGTGGCAACCGATGTGGCAGCACGTGGGCTACATATCCCTGAGGTAAGTCATGTATTTAACTTTGACCTGCCAGATGATTGTGAAGATTACGTTCACCGTATAGGCCGTACAGGTCGTGCGGGCGCATCAGGTCATGCAATTAGCTTTGCATGTGAGCAGTACGCTTATAACCTGCACGAAATAGAAGAGTATATAGAGCACAGCATTCCTTTATCACATTATGATAAAACCGCATTGCTAGATGATTTAACAAAGCCTACTATTCAAAGAAAGCGCAACTATTCTACAGGCCCACGTAATCGTAGTAATAATAACGGACGTCGCCCAAATAATAGTTACCAAAAAGGACGGTCGTAACTCGGCCGTTACTGTACGTAGTAGTAACTAGAGGTTTTTGAACGGTGGGGCAATTTAAACCGCAAAAAAATGTGTATGCAGTCATTGATTTAGGCTCAAATAGCTTTCATATGCTAATTGCTAAATCAATTGCTGGCGGCCTACAAACTATAGGCCGCGTTAAACGCAAAGTAAGATTAGCCGCAGGGCTTGATAAAGATAACGTATTAAGCACTGAGGCAATGCAGCGAGGCTGGGAGTGCCTTGCACTTTTTGCTGAGCGCCTACAAGACATTCCAAAACAAAATATCACCATAGTAGCAACGGCCACTTTACGTCTTGCGACGAATGCCGATGTTTTCAAAGCACAAGCCGAAAAAATCTTAGGCCATACTATTAATGTAATAAGTGGTGAGCTCGAAGCACGCACTATTTATAAAGGCGTAGCACACACTTCATCATGCACTGGCAAGCAGCTAGTTATTGATATTGGTGGTGCAAGTACCGAGGTCGTTATAGGTAAGGGTTTTGAGGCACTGCACTATAAAAGCTTAAATATGGGGTGCGTTACTTATTTAGAGCGCTATTTTAAAGATTGCCAATTAAGTGAAGCAAACTTTAACGCTGCCATCAAAGCTGCCCACGAAGTTATTGATGAAATTGCCCCTGAGTATAAACAAGCAGGTTGGCAAATTGCATCGGGTGCTTCTGGCACGGTGCAAGCCATTCAAGAAATAATGGTTGCGCAACACTTAGATGAACTACTCACCCTAGAAAAGCTAAATAAAATAAAAGAGCAATCAATAACGTTTAGCACTATCGCTGCACTAGACTTACCTGGTCTAAGCGAAGAGCGCAGATTAGTTTTTGTATCTGGTCTTGCTATCTTAATTGCGCTATTTGAATCGCTTGAAATTGAAAAAATGGGATTAGCTGGCGGTGCACTACGCGAAGGTGTGCTTTACAGTATGGTGCCCGAGCTTCATAACAACGACATTCGTAAACGCACTGTTGATGGGTTTATGGAACGTTACCATGTTGATCAAAAGCAAGCTAATCGAGTATCGAGCTTAGTTATTCAACTGGCAGAGCAGGTAGGTGAAAGCTGGCCGCTTGTTAGTGAAAATGCGTTGCCGCTTTTAAAAGCCGCAGCACAACTACACGAAATTGGTTTATTAATAGAGTACAAGCAATATCACAAACACACAGCCTACATTATAGAAAACACCGATATGCCAGGTTTTTCACAATCTGAGCATAAAGTGATTGCAGCTGTTGCCAATGCACATCGCTCCGATATTCAAAAAGGCAGCTTCGACGTTCTAGGTGCACATAGTACACTTACCCAATACTTAGTTAGGTTATTAAGAATTGCCGTAATATTATCGATGCGCCGACAAGACGACGTACTTCCTAAAATAGAGTTATCTGTAGAAAAAGACACCTTAGACTTAAAGTTTGCCAATAACTGGTTAAAAGAACACCCTCTTATGGCTAGTGAGCTACAACAAGAGTCTAAATTGCAAAGTAAACTCGGTTGGAAACTCATCGTAAACTAATATAAAAGGCCCGTAAGGGCCTTTTTAGTGTTTAAAGTAACCACTTTGCTTCAATTTCACGCGAACAGACATTTATTTCAAGTTTTCTTTAAAAAAGGGTTGATCTGTTTTCGGATCTCCCTATAATGCGACCCCACTGAGACGGCAGAGCAGGCAACGCTTAGCGAGGCAAGCAAACCACTTAGTGAGTTGAGTAAAACTTAGTTTTAAAAACTTTCAAGTTTAACAAAATTAAATGTTGACAAAAAAATAGGAAAGCGTAAGATGCGCAGCCCTAGCGAGATAAAGTTTAACGCTTTAATCGCAATGTTCTTTAACAATATAAAGCAATCATCTGTGTGGGCACTCGTACAGATTGAGTTCTAACAGCCAAGCTACTTAGGTAGTGAGGCAAATAAATTTAGAGTCTCAATTGAAACTGAGTGACCAACAGCAATAATTTACTTAGGTTTTACTTAAGAAAAGAATTGCAGCACAGTCAATTCAATATCGAAAGATATTAAATAAATTCAGAATTCATTGAGCTGTCGAAAGACACAAAACTTTTTAATTGAAGAGTTTGATCATGGCTCAGATTGAAC
>NZ_JANIGJ010000012.1:0-117021 GCF_024518735.1 Pseudoalteromonas agarivorans | reverse complement strand
TAGAAATGGTAATGCCTGGTGATAACGTTAAGATGACAGTAACTCTAATCGCGCCAATCGCGATGGACGAAGGTCTTCGTTTCGCTATCCGTGAAGGTGGCCGTACTGTAGGTGCTGGTGTTGTAGCGACTATCGTAGAGTAATAATTAGCCTAGCTAATTAATACTAAAAAGAGGTCACTTCGGTGGCCTTTTTTAATGCCTGAAGAAAAGTGTTTAGTTTTCAGCTATCGGCTATTAGTAGCTTGGTGTTAAATTATACTTAACACATAAAAAAGCACGACTTTAAGCCGTGCTATTAATTAAATTTTTTGACAACTGACAACTGACAACTGACAACTGACAACTGACAACTGACAACTGACAACTGACAACTGACAACTGACAGCTTACAGCTTACAGCTTACAGCTTAGTGCTTTTTCGCATATGCTTCGGCTTGCTTCCAAACCCTTAGCGTATTTTCGCTTAAAATCTTTTTAATGTCTGAATCGCTGTAACCCCTGTCCATTAAACCTTGTACTAGGTTAGGGTAGCTAGATACATCCTTTAAGCCAATCGGTAACGAATCGCCAACCCCATCGTAGTCAGAGCCAATGCCCACGTAATCAATGCCAATAAGCTCTACAACGTGATCAATATGATCAAGTACTTGCTCAAGGCTTGCAAACGGGAATGGGTTTTTAGCGCGGTACGCTGCATCAAAGTCTTTACTTGGCTTAGTGCCTTCTTTTTTAACGGTCTCTTTAGTGCTTTTAAGGTCTTTGTACCACGCACCGGCTTTAGAGGTTACAAAGCTTGAACCAAAGTTAATTTGAATAACCCCGCCATTCTTTTTAAGCGCTAATAACATGTCATCATTCATATTACGCTCAAAGCCAGGCGTGTATTTGCGCAGTGAAGAGTGTGAAGCAATAACCGGCGTTTTAGATAGCTCCATTACCTGATAAAACGCATCATCTGATATATGTGATACGTCAATTAGCATACCGACGTTGTTCATTTCAGTAATTAGCTTTTTACCAAATGGGCTTAAACCTTTCCATTTTCGGCGAATATCGTAAGACGAGTCAGAAATATGGTTGCTTTGCGAGTGCGCAAGCGTGATGTAGCGTACACCTCGGTCAAAAAAGTGCTGAAGGTTTTCCATTTTTCCTTCAATTGGCGAGCCATTTTCCATGCCCATCGCAATTGATAGTTTGCCTTGCTCAAATTGCGCTTCTATATCCGCTGTTGAGCTAGCAATAGCAAATTTTTCAGGGGCGCGCTGTGCAATGGCTTCCATGCTATCAATCATTTGATTGGCTAGCTGGTAGCTTTTACCTTTGCCTTCAAATTCTAAGTGAGCAGGAATATAAATCGACATAAAAGGGGCGTTTAACCCCCCTTGTACTGCGCGAGGGTAGTCAAAGTCGCCGCCTTCGGTGGCTTTAGTTACATCAACCCATTTTTCGTGGATACGATAAGGTACATCAATATGGGTGTCGATTAAAATAGTGTCTTTTGCTAGTTTTACTGCTTTGTCTGACGGGCTTTTTACTTGCTCTGCAAAGACTTGTGGTGTTAAAGCTAGTGATATGGCTACCACTAGAGTGCTGAGTTTTATCATGTTTTGGCTCTTTGGGTAAAAAGCCATTGTGTACGTTCAGCTCAAAAGTTACAAGTGTTAGGCGTTAATCAAACGACTGTGCTTCATGCTCTTCGCTTTGCAGTGCTTTAAATTCATTTTTTGAGATAATAGTGACTGACTCATGTAGCTCAGAAAAAAACACCATCGCTTCACCATTTCTAAGCTGCTGATTAACCTGCGCTACTTTACTTTGAATACTCACTTCTTGCTCACCGTAATCGGTGCCTTCACGAAGCACGTAGCTTTCAATTAGGTTATAGAGGGTGTCTTTATCAAGTTGTTCAAAAGGGATAATCATAACTGCTTACTGCTCGCTTTAGTGGGGACGTGCTGGCCAAAATAATGAGGGACGGCTTGTTCAAGCCAAAATACTGGCCTAAACGGATTATTACCGCTAATAAACCCTACGTGGCCGCCTTTTTCAGAGACGCTCAGGGTAACATGCTCACTCACATCTTGCCTACTTGGCACGGCCTTAATCGACAACATTGGGTCGTCTTTGGCATGAATTATTAACGTAGGAATCGCAATATGTTTTAAGTAGGGCATTGCGCTGGCTTGACGATAGTAATCGTGCGCGTTTTCAAAGCCATGCAGTGGAGCGGTTAGTTGATTATCAAACTCTAGCAAATCGTCAATTTTCATTAACTGCTCAGAGGTAATAGGTATTTGCTGCTTGATTTGTGGCAATTTACGCTGCATTGATTTTTTCATTCTATCGAGCAAATATTTTTGATAAATTTTGCCTAAGCTTTTACGAATAACATCGCTTGATGATGATAAATCATAAGGAGCCGAAACCACGGCTGCAGCACTTAACGGGCAGTTTTCGCGCTCTTCGCCTAGGTATTTAGCCAGTACATTGCCCCCTAATGAAAAACCAACAGCCATAATAGGGCGGCTGGGAAATTGCTCCCTTAAATGATTTATAAAAAAAGCTAAGTCGGCGGTATCACCACTATGATAAGCACGCGGTAAGCGGTTAACTTCACTTGAGCAGTTTCTAAAGTGCATAAGTACTACGGCATAGCCTTGTTTTTTTAAGGCTTTCATCATGCCTTTGGCATAAAAGCTATTTATGTTGCCTTCAAGACCATGTAAAACCACAGCAAGGGGAGCGTTTTCATTATGAGGCAGCGACCATGCAAGTTCAATAAAATCGCCGTCGGGCGTATCAAGTTGCTCAAGTTCGTAGGACGTATTGTGAAATGGACGGAAGAAACGCGGCATTATGGTTTGAACGTGACGATTGGTCATCCACCATGCTGGTTTAAACTTATTGATCATGTTTGTACTACGCACTATGAAAAAAACGAAACGTTAGTGTACCAAATTTTTCGCTTTATAAAATAAAAAGCGCCTAATCAGTAACCTGAGTAGGCGCTTTGTGCGTCGTGCTTAATGATGCTCGGGAACTTCAGCCTCGCTAATTTTTTTAATAAAGTAAAAAGCGTAAAATAGGCAAAGAGAAATCACGACGCCTAAAATCCCAAAAGACATAAATAAAACAGGGTCGCTAAAAAAGTCTCTAAAGAATACGTTCATGATTAATCTCCTCGTTCAGTTGATGGAGACATCATAAAGTGACTTTGCAAAGCATAATGTGATCGAGATCAAACTATTTCCCTGCGTGGAAAAAGTAACCAAATAAAGTTGATGTAGATCATGTTTTAGGGGTTATTCAGTTTCTACTGCAGCGCCTATAGGCTTTGTATAATCAATTGGCTTAAAGATTTTTTGCACAAAGAGAAAAGAATGAACATTTAGAAGAGGGTGTAAAAACTGCCAGCCTAAGTGGCTTTCACATACAGCTCAATATTGTTTGGCTTTACAGCTTCTAAAAAGCTAAGTTTATTCGCTGTATCAATCAGTATTTGCTGTTGTTGCTTTTCAAGCTTTAATTCGGCGCTTAATAGCTCTTGGCGTATTTGTGCATACTCATTGATACTTTCTTGATTGGCTTTTAAATACTTGCGTGTGGAACGCAGTGGCTTAAGTGCCTGCGTATCAAACTCATTAATCGACGCTATTAACGCACTGAGCTGCTCGGCATTAATGCTCAGCTTAAGTGAGTCTAAATACAGCAAAAATAAGCACAGATTAACGTTTTTACCTTGCTGGTTTTGCAGTGCCAGCAAGGTTTGTTGTTGCCCTGGCTTTGCGTACAAAGCGCAGGCAAATTGCCAAAACTCGTTTTTATTGAGCAAGTTCATCGGCAAAGGCCTGCTCTTTTTCTTCCATTTCTTCAAGCGCCATCAGTAGCTCTTCTTCAGTGTCGTTTACTTTAGGGGTAAGCGTGGCTTGCTTAGCGATTAGCTCTTTTAACTGGGCTTTGTTATCGTCGTTGTAGAGTGTGTTGTCGCCAAGTGCTACTTCAACTTCGCTAAGCTCTGCAGTAAATTTATCGAGCTGCTTTTCAAGCTTTTCAATTTGCTTTTTAAGCGGTTGAATGGCTTTTCTAAACTCAGCTTCTAGGCGCTTTTGCTCTTTACGATTAACGCTTGGATTTGCTTTTGGCTCGTCAGGTTGCTGGCTTTTAGCGGCTTCTTTATTGGCATTGAGTAACCATTGGTAATACGCATCTAAGTCGTAACCAAACTGAGTCACTTTGCCATCATCGACTAAATAAAATTCATCGGCGGTGTTTTTAAGCATGTGGCGATCGTGCGATACGGTAACCATGGCGCCTTCAAAGCCTTGCAGTGCCATCACTAGCGCGTGGCGCATTTCTAAATCAAGGTGGTTAGTTGGCTCATCAAGTAGTAGTAAATTGGGTTTTTGATACACCAACATGGCTAGCACTAAGCGGGCTTTTTCACCGCCCGAAAACGGTGCCACGGGTTCAAGTGCTTTATCGCCGATAAATGCAAAGCCACCTAAAAAATCACGCAATGATTGCTCTGTGGCCTGTGGGTTTAAACGTTGAATATGGGTCACTGCGCTTGCTTTTAAATCAAGCGATTCAAGTTGGTGCTGCGCAAAGTAACCTATATTTAAGCCATGGTGTTGAACCACTTTACCTGCTTGCGGCTCAAGCTCGCCCGCTAATAGCTTTATAAGCGTTGATTTACCCGCGCCGTTACGACCGAGTAACGCAATGCGGCTGCCAGGGACTAGGTTTAGCGCGATATTATTTAAAATAGTAACATCGCCATAACCTGCTTTTGCTTTATCTAGGGTCATTAGCGGGTTAGGCAGGGCTGTTGGCTCGGCAAATTCAAAGTCAAACGGTGAGTCGGCGTGCGCAGGTGCCAGCTTTTCCATACGTTCGAGTGCTTTAACACGGCTTTGTGCCTGTTTGGCCTTACTGGCTTTGGCTTTAAAGCGAGTTATAAACTGCTCAAGATGGGCAATTTGCTCTTGTTGTTTTTCAAACATTGCTTGTTGTTGTAACAAGCGCTCTGCTTTTTGGCGTTCAAACTGTGAGTAATTACCTTTGTACACATTAATAAGCTGTTTATCGACATGCCAAATTTGATCAACCACGGCGTCTAAAAACTCACGGTCATGAGATATAAGTACCAAGGTGCCTGTGTAGGCGCGTAAAAAGCGCTCAAGCCAGTAAACGGCATCTAAATCAAGGTGGTTGGTAGGCTCATCGAGTAATAGTAAGTCGGCATCGCGAATAAGTGCTTGTGCAAGGTTTAAACGCATACGCCAACCCCCAGAAAACGCGCTTACAGGGTTTTCTATTTGGTGATTTGCAAAGCCTAAGCCGTGCAGCAATTCGCCCGCTTTTGACTCTATGCTGTAGCCTTTAATATTTTCAAGCTGAATATGTACTTTGGCTTGGGTGTCACCATCGTTTGTTTGCTCAGCTTCACGCAGGGCAATGCGCAATGCATAGTATTCAGGGTGGCCTTGAAGTACATAATCAATGGCGCTTATTTCAAGGGCTGGGGTTTCTTGTTTTACAGAGGCAATAGACCAATCTTTCGGTATATTGCAATCACCAGCATCGAGTTGCAGCTCAGATTTTAATAAACTAAATAAGGTAGATTTACCACAGCCATTAGCGCCAACTAAGCCCACTTTGTGCTGTGGAAATAAAGTAGCCGAGGCATTTTTTAATAAGGCTTTTCCGCCACGAAGTAGTTCTATTTCTGAGATTTGGATCATGAATGCGTTACTTTACTGTGCCCTGGTTAAGTTGGCGCTATCATACCATAGAACGTATTGCTCTTATCAAGCGTATCAACATAGGAAGTTATACGATAAAATATGTGCAGTTCAAACCACAGGAAAAATGTTGTGAGACAAAAAAAGCGATTTATTGCTGGTGCATCGTGCCCTGAGTGTAAAGCCATGGATACCATGATGCTGTACAGAGAACATGATGTTGAAAAAGTAGAGTGTGTAGAGTGTGGTCACAAAATGGCGCAACCCGATAACGCTGTTCAGGCATCTACTCGCCAATTTGAACAAGTAATTGGTGTATTTAAACCGGGCGATTAACCCGGTTTTTATTTTTTACCCACCTTAGTAATGTGGCGGAGGCGGCTCTTGCATTTGCGACATTAATGACGGCTGCTGCGCTTCTTTAAGTTTTTCTGCTAGTAACTCAGTTTGGCGCTTCATTTTTGCAAGCTGCTGTTGGTGTGCTTTTAGCTCGTCATTTAATATTTCTATTGTTTCGTCTTGAAAAGCAACTTTTGCCTCAAGCTCCATTAAACGATTTTCAATTGTGTTCATTTGCTTCTCGTATTGTAAAGTGCTCTGCAATTCCGCTCGAGCTCTCGGTTAACAACGACTTGCCGTTATCTATAAACGTTACATCTAGCACCACAGCCGATTTAGGCTTACTGCCTTCACGTGGTGTGACTTGCCAAGTTTGGATTTTTTCTCCGCTGGGTAACTGCCATAAGTCAACGCGCTTATTGGGTGAGCCTGTGGCCAGCAATGTGCCTTGTTCGTTAAAGCGTACCGCAGTAAAAATTTTCTGACGCGCAATATACGCCAGTTTACTCACAAGATCACCTGTAGTCAGCTTCCATACATGTGCTTGCTTCATACTATCTGCGGTAAATGCGTAGCGACCTTGTGGGTCTAGGGTTACTTGGGTAACACGTGTCGGGTGATTAAAGCGATGAATTACTTGCCCTGTACGTGTATCCCAAAAATAAGCAACGTAATCGTTTGAGCCGCTTAAGGCATAGCGTCCATTAGGCGATAAATCTACGGTGTTTACTTTGTCTTGGTGGCCTAAAAACTCAATGCGGCGTCCGGTTTCTAGGTTTAAAAATACCACTACGCCGTCGCTTCTGCCGTATAAAACACTGCGGCCTTGGTTACTTATCGCAATATCGCGAATAGTGGCTTGTTGAATTTTATAATAGCCGCGGTTTTCGCCGCTGCTAATATCCCACACGGCAAAGGTGGTTTTTTCGGCGGTAACGGCCACGCTATTATCAAAGGCAATAGCCACAGCATACACTAGGCTTTCTTGTGATTGCTGTTGAAACCATTGATATTTTAGCACCTGCTGTTGATTATCCCACAGGGCGACCCCATGGTGAATGGAGGAGACTAGGCTGTATTTACCATCGTTAGATACTGCCGAGGAAAACGCACCCTGTGCTGCGTGTTCAAAGCGTTGTGCAGCTTGCTGTTTTTGATCGCTACAAGCTAGGGCTAATAAACAGCTAAAAGCGATTAAAAAAGTACGAAATATCGACATATTACAGGTATTTCCTCTTAACTCTTAGTGACTGAGAGGTTAGACTAGGTCACGTTGAAGGCCTAGGGTGTTTGTCTAATCACTATAATAGGTTAGGTTTTAATTTAGTTAGTTATTAAACAAGCAGCCTATCATGTAGGCCGTTAATCTTTAACTAGTAATAATACAATAAATGACAACTGCAAAGTGTGTCGGAGATTTAAAATGAAAAAGACGATTAGATTGTCATTGATTGCAGCGTCGGTTTTAGCGCTTACAGCTTGTAATCAAGAAGCAAAACAAGAACAAGCTGAAGTTAAATTAGACACTGTAGAGCAGCAACAAGCATACGGTATTGGTGCATCAGTAGGTAACTTTTTAAATAAAGACCTAGCTGATAAATCAGAGATTGGTATTGAACTAGACCAAGCACTATTAATTCGTGGTTTTGAAGACGCGCTTGCTGGTAATGCAAAAATCGATGAAGAAAAAATCCGTGAAGTGCTAACTGAGCTAGATACATCAGTGCGTGCAAAGCAAGAAGCTAAAGCTAAAGTTGAGTCTGAAAAAAGCAAAGAAGCAGGTAAAAAATACCTAGAAGAAAATGCTAAAAAAGAAGGCGTAACAGTAACTGAGTCAGGTCTACAGTACGAAGTACTTAGCGAAGGCGAAGGCGAAAAGCCAGCAGCAACAGACGTAGTTAAAGTACATTACAAAGGTACTTTATTAGACGGCACTGAGTTTGATAGCTCTTATGCGCGTAACGAGCCAACTACTTTCCCTCTTAACCGTGTAATTGCGGGTTGGACTGAAGGTTTACAGCTTATGTCAGTAGGGTCTAAGTACAAGTTCACTATTCCTTCTGAACTTGCTTACGGCGATCGTGACCTAGGTAAAATTCCAGCTAACTCAACGCTTGTTTTTGAAGTAGAACTACTTGAAATACAAGATGACGAAGCACCTGCGCAATAAGCGGTAGCTTATAACGCAAAAAGGGACCATAACGGTCCCTTTTTTGTAGGCAATTTTATTAATCTGTGTGGTTAGAAAACAAATTATCTATTAGCTCATCTTCTAGTTCAAAACGTGCTTCTAACGTTTCGCCAAGTACCGACAAATCGTTATCAAACTCTGCTAATAAGTCCTCTTTATCTACTTCTGCGTATTTATCGTTAAAATCTAAAGCAATATCTGTTGTGCTAGAAATGCGCGGGTAAATTGTATTTGCCAGCTCTTGGCTTTCAAGGCCCTTGCTTTCACAGGCTTTTGCAATGTCATCGTACACTTCAAAATGGCCGGCAGATAAGTAATCCATTAAAATTTGGCAAAATGATTGAATTTGTTCTGGCTCTGGTAAGGCGTGATCTTTTTTGTCGTATGGCGAAAACCCAGCCATTTTACAATAAAGTACAATTAACTCTTGGCGCTCGTTTAACCATTTATCAATGACAGTATGGCTACCACCCCATTTTTGTTGAGCTTTCTCTACGCGCGTCAGCATTACTGTTCTCCTAAGCTGGGTCACTTTTATGGTTAAATTTAAACTTTCTTATACATCAAGATATATTTTATTTAAGTGTATATCAACAAGTAAAAGGTATGAGCTGGTGCATGTGTATTTATTGTAGGTAAATTATTATTTTATTGCAGGCAAGAAAAAACCACCGGTTAAGGTGGCTTAATTTCTTGTTTTGGCCTGTTAATACAAGCTTTCTTATTGTTATAGAAGATTTTTGTTATTTTTATTATAAATATTTTTGTTATTGTTGTTTAAGATTTTTATTATTGTTCTTGTTAACGCGGGACAAACAATACCAAGGTTTTTGTTATGTTGCAAACATATTAACAAAAAGTTTTTATTGTTAGTTCTTTTTGGTTATTTAACACTCAAATGTGACTAAATAAGCAACAAACTAGGTTCTGTTAGCTGTAACACATGTTTTAAGAGCTTAGCGATAGAGAGCCGGAGAATATGGTGGTACAATCTTGAACAATTTCTATAAGCCTCAGGATTATTTACGCTATGAGCGAATTAAAAAACGACCGTTATTTACGTGCACTTGCAAAACAACCCGTTGATGTAACACCGGTATGGATGATGCGCCAAGCAGGACGCTATTTACCAGAGTACCGTGCTACACGTGCACAAGCGGGCGATTTTATGAGCCTGTGCCGTAATGCTGAGCTTGCGTGTGAAGTAACACTACAACCCCTTCGCCGTTACCCGTTAGATGCTGCTATTTTATTTAGTGACATTTTAACTATTCCCGATGCTATGGGTTTAGGTTTGTATTTTGAAACCGGTGAAGGCCCTAAATTTGAAAACCCTATTTCGTCACTTGCTGATGTTAAAAAGATTCCTAAGCTAGACCCAACTGACGAGCTTGGCTATGTAATGAACGCAGTAAGTACTATTCGCCGTGAACTTAAAGGCGAAGTGCCACTAATTGGTTTTTCGGGTTCACCGTGGACACTAGCAACTTACATGGTTGAAGGTGGAAGCAGTAAAGTATTTGGTAAAATTAAAAAAATGGCGTTTGCAGAGCCGCAAACACTACATTTACTACTAGATAAACTAGCTGATTCAGTCATTGATTACTTAAACGCACAAGTAAAAGCCGGTGCGCAATCGTTAATGGTATTTGACTCGTGGGGCGGCGTATTAAGTCCGCGCGATTACAATGAATTCTCACTGCAATACATGCATAAAATTGTTGATGGTTTAATTCGCGAATACGACGGCCGTAAAGTGCCGGTAACGCTATTTACCAAAAATGGTGGCCAGTGGATTGAAGCAATTGCAGCAACAGGTTGTGATGCAGTAGGTCTTGACTGGACTATTAATATTGGCGACGCTAAACGCCGTGTAGGCGATAAAGTTGCATTGCAAGGTAATATGGACCCGTCAATGCTTCACGGTACGCCTAATCGTATCCGCCAAGAAGTAGGCACTATTTTAGAAGACTTTGGCACAGGTGATGGCCACGTGTTTAACCTAGGCCACGGTATTACACCAGATGTAGACCCAGAAAACGCCGGTGTATTTATTAATGCAGTACATGAGCTAAGCGCGCAATACCACAAATAACAGCAGTGGTATTAATAGCTATTAAAAAGCCCGCTAATTAGCGGGCTTTTTGCTGTTTAGTAATCGGGTTAAGTAAATAACCTATTTAATCCATTTAACGCCGCAACACGGTAGGCTTCTGCCATCGTTGGGTAGTTAAATGTGGTATTTACAAAGTAGTCAACGGTGTTGCCTGCCCCTTTTTGTTCCATAATGGCTTGGCCAATATGAACAATTTCTGAGGCACGCTCACCAAAGCAATGCACGCCAAGTACTTCTTTTGTTTCACTGTGAAACAATATTTTTAAACTACCAACTTCTGTACCCGCAATTTGCGCACGAGCTAAGTGCTTAAACTGAGCACGACCAACTTCATAGGGTACTTTTGCAGCGGTTAGCTGTTGCTCTGTTTTACCTACCGAACTCATTTCAGGAATGGTATAAATACCGGCCGGTATATCTATAATTAGCTTATCTTCGCAATTACCGCAGGCAATAGCATCGGCAGCTATACGGCCTTGATCAAATGCTGCACTCGCTAAGCTTGGGTAGCCAATTACATCACCTACTGCGTAAACGTTGTCTACCTCAGTTTGGTACATTTCGTTGACTTTAAGCTGGCCTCGACCATCGGCTTTTAAACCAATAGCTTCAAGGTTTAGCGTATCGGTATTACCTGTGCGCCCGTTAGCAAATAAAATACAGTCGGCTTTTACACGCTTGCCCGATTTTAAATGCATTACAACGCAATCTGAGCGCGTTTCTATACGGTCAAACTCTTCGTTATGACGAATAACAATACCGCTGTTCCAAAAGTGGTAGCTAAGCGCGTCAGAAATTTCTGCATCCATAAAGGCTAATAAGCGGTCGCGTGTGTTTACTAAATCTACCTTAGCGCCTAAGCCTTTAAAGATTGAAGCGTATTCACAGCCAATAACACCCGCACCGTATATAAGTACACGTTGTGGGTCGTGCTCTAGGCCTAAAATAGTATCGCTGTCGTAAATACGTGAATGGCTAAAGTCGACCTCAGGTGGGCGGTATGGGCGTGAGCCAGTAGCAATTACAATGGTTTTAGCGGTAATACGCTCTGCTGAGCCATCAAGGCGCTTAATTTCAACCGTGTGTTTATCTACAAAGCTCGCATCGCCTTGGTACATATGAATGCGGTTACGGTCGTAAAAGCTGCTACGTAAGTTTGACTGCTTAGAAATAACAGAACTTGCATGGCTTAAAATATCAGGAAACGTTAAGCGGCTAGGGCGCTCGCCAACATTAAAAAGTGGGTTTGCTTTGTATTCAATATAGCGGCTAACCGAGTGGCGTAATGCTTTTGAAGGAATTGTTCCCCAATGTACACAGCCACCGCCAACAGCTTGTTGGCGCTCAATAACCGCTACTTTTTTATCGTTTTTAGATAGGTTCATGGCGGTGCCTTCACCGCCAGGGCCCGTACCAATAATTATTGCGTCATATTGGTAAACTACGGGTGCTTTTTTTTGTTCTGGTTGTTTGGCCACAGCCACTCCTAAATTAATTAAAAGAGGCTTTTAATAACCTCGCATTAAGTGCTAGCCATGCCTGTTTTTGATTTTCCCAGGCGGCTTCCAGCTCATGGTATTGTGTCATTAATGCTGATTGTTCACACTGCTTTGCCATGTTATTTTTTTTAGCTTCTAACACTTGTTTTTGTAGTGAACAGTAATTTTGCAGCTTTTTCAGCAGTAAATCGTACTCTTGTTGTAATAATGTAAGCTTATCTTGCGCTAAAGGCAATTTTGAAAGGCGCGTTTGCGTTTTACTCATTAGCGTTTCGGCTTTGGCTTTTTCTATGCGCTCAACCGGGGTGCGCTTTAATTTACTGGCTAAACCGAGCGCTGCTAAAGAGCGAATCATCCATTTAGTTGGGTCGTAATGAAACCACTTAATACCGTTACGGTAATCGCTTGCAAAAATATGGTGAAAGTTATGGTAACCCTCGCCATAAGTAAATAGCGCTAAAAAGCCATTATCGCGTGCAGTGTTTTTCTCAGTGTATGGGCGTGAGCCCCAAATATGAGCCAATGAATTAATGAAAAAGGTAAAGTGCTGGCTCAATACTAAGCGTAATAAACCTGCAAGTAGTAGCATACCCCACACATCGCCTACTAATAAACCAAGCACAAGCGGTAAACCAACATTCATGGCTATAACAAGCTTTAAGTAGTGTTTATGCTGCCACATAACAATTTTATTGCGCTGTAAATCGCGACAATTACTGTAATCGTTATAACTGTCGCCTTGGTAATCACGTAGCATCCAGCCAATATGGCTGTACCAAAAGCCGTTAGTTGCGGCGTAAGGGTCTTTTACTGGGTCATCTACTTGGCCGTGGTGTATACGGTGATCGCTACTCCAGTGCAACGCGCTGTTTTGCAAAGCAAATGCGCCACCAAGAGCAAAAATAAATTCTATTGCAGGGTGTACGTTATAGGCTTTATGCGCCCATAATCGGTGGTATCCGGCAGTGATAGATAGGCCTGCGTAAAACATACAGCCTACAAATGCAATCCAATGCGCGCTGGTAAATCCGTAACTAATGCCGTACCAAGGTACAAGTGTGACAGCCGCCAAAAAGGTTAGGCTAAAAAATAGGACGTTTGTCCAAATAATCGGTGGTTTATTCATCGTTTTTACTCTCAGCGTACAACTGTAAGCTAAAATAGTGTTTCAATCTCTTGGCGTCAAGTATTAGACTAGACAATTCGGCTAATTATCATTAAAACTTCATATAAAATTACTCAGGGAGCTGTGGATGTCGGGTGTTAGAGCACAACAGAAACAAAAAACACGACAAGCCTTAATTGAGGCGGCATTTAATCAGCTTAGTGCTGATCATAGTTTTTCTAATTTAAGCTTACGCGAAGTTGCCCGCGAAGCCGGTATTGCCCCCACCTCTTTTTATCGCCACTTTAAAGATATGAACGAGCTAGGTTTAACCATGGTTGACGAAGCAGGCTTAACCCTTCGCCAGCTTATGCGCCAAGCCCGCAGACGTATAGCCAGTGGTGGCAGCGTAATAAATACTTCGGTTGTTACCTTTATGGAGTTTATTGATAACTCAAGCAACCAATTTAGATTACTGCTGCGAGAACGTTCTGGCACCTCAAAAGCCTTTAGAGCCGCCGTAGCGCGTGAGGTAAAACACTTTATTTTAGAGCTTGCGCATTATTTAGAAAGCGAAACCAAGTGTGATTCAATTCATGCTTATATTCAGGCCGAAGCCATGGTAACACTGGTATTTAATGCCGGTGCAGAAGCACTTGATATAGAAGGTCAACAACGCGAAGAACTCATTGAGCGGGTTATTTGGCAGCTACGTTATATTACCCGCGGTGCAGGTCATTATATTCGTGAAACAAATAATCAGGTTTAGCTTAAAAAATTAGCAATAAGTTAATCTAAGCACGCAAGTTTACTCAACACATTAATTTAAGCTAAAAAGTGTAGCTGTGTGATTTATAAAACCTGAATATGCTATTTTTAGGTATATAAATTTCTTCAATGTAGGGTTTTTATTCCTTTGTTTGGAATATTTATGCTTGCACCAACTGCTTTGTAATGTTAAAAATAGGCCTCACTGAACACACACACAAGAAACAAGATGCAAAATATTCGTTTAATTACACTAAAACTTAACCTCTTACTGCTATGGTCAGTGAGCGGGGATTAGTGTGTTTGCATCGAGTTAAACACTAAAAACCCCGCAATTGCGGGGTTTTTTATTATCTCGCGGCTGGGATAAATTGAAATTTGGGTAACAGAGGAATGAGGGGCAGTTATGCAAGACAAAGATAAAGTATGGATTTTTGATACCACCTTACGTGATGGCGAGCAGGCACTTAAAGCAAGCCTTACAGAAGACGATAAAATTCAGCTAGCGCATACTATTAGCCGCTTGAACGTGGATGTGATGGAAGTGGGTTTTCCGGTTTCGAGCCCCGCTGATTTTCGCTCGGTACAACGTATTGCAACCGAGGTTAAAGGCCCAATTATTTGTGGTTTAGCACGTTCAGTAGCAAAAGACATTGAAGCCTGTGGTGAGGCGCTTCGCACAGCACAGCAAAGCCGTATTCATACTTTTATTGCCACAAGCCCTTTGCACCTTGAACACAAATTACGTATGAGCCTAGACGATGCAACGGCCATGGCGGTTAAATCAATTAAATTAGCGCGTAACTACACTGATGATGTTGAGTTTTCGTGCGAAGATGCAGGGCGTACGCCGCACTGGGATTTATGTAAAATTGTTGAGCAGGCAATTAACGCCGGTGCCTCTACTATTAATTTACCTGATACCGTTGGCTTTGTAACGCCAGACGAATACGCCGCAATGATCCGCCATTTAATGAATAACGTGCCGAATATAGATAAAGCGCGTTTAAGTGTACATTGTCATAACGATTTAGGTTTAGCTGTAGCTAACTCGGTAGCCGCGGTACAAGCCGGTGCTCGCCAAATTGAATGTACAATAAATGGTATTGGTGAGCGTGCGGGTAACTGCTCGCTTGAAGAAGTGGCGATGATCATGAAAATGCGCAAAGACCACTTAAACGTACACACCGATATTAAAAGCGAAGAAATTTATCGCGCATCTCGCCAAGTGGCAAAAATATGCAATATGCCGGTACAGCCAAATAAAGCGATTGTGGGCGAAAACGCCTTTGCACATAGCTCGGGCATTCACCAAGATGGCGTATTAAAAGCGCAAAATACTTATGAGATTATGTCGCCAGAAAGCGTCGGTGTGCCAAATAACCAATTAAATATGACCTCGCGTTCGGGTCGTCATGTTATTGAGCACCGCTTAGAAGAGTTAGGTTATCAAAAAGCTGACTACGATATGGACAGCTTATACGAGAGCTTTTTAGCGTTAGCTGATCAAAAAGGCACCGTATACGATTACGACCTTGAAGCCATGATTTACTTTAATCAAATTAACGACAAAGACGAAAAATACCAATTAGAGTTTGTAAACTCAGCGTCTAACTCACAGTCGGTAGCCAGCTCTACCATTGGAATGTTAATTGATGGCGAAGCCAAACAAGAAGCGGCTACAGGTAATGGCCCTGTTGAAGCCTCATTTGCGGCTATTGAGCGCTTAACTGGTATGAGCGTTGAAATGATTGAATACAATTTAGAAGCCACTGGCCAAGGCGCAAGCTCGCTTGGTCAAGTAAACATTATTGCTAAATACGATGGCCGCCCTTATCACGGTGCGGGTATTGCTGCGGATGTGGTAGAGGCGTCGGTACGCGCCATGATCCGTGTTTACAACTTAATTTATCGTGCACAAAAAGTGTCTGATTTAAAACAACAAAGGAAAGCAGGATGAGTAAAACAAACTACAGCGTTGCCGTATTAGCAGGCGACGGTATTGGCCCAGAAGTAATGGCAGCAGCAGAGCAAGTACTTGATGCTGTAAGCAATAAGTTTGGTTTTACCCTGAACCGTCAGCATCATGCTATTGGTGGCGCAGCCATTGACGAATTTGGTGAAGCATTACCACCAAAAACGCTAAGCGCGTGTGAAAACGCCGATGCCATTTTATTTGGCTCGGTAGGTGGCCCAAAATGGGAAAACCTACCCCCTAACGAGCAACCTGAGCGTGCATCGCTTTTACCGCTTCGTAAGCACTTTGGTTTGTTTTGTAACTTACGCCCAGCACAGCTTTTACCGGCGCTTAGCGCAGCATCGCCATTACGTGCAGATATTAGCGAAAAAGGCTTTGATATTTTATGTGTACGCGAACTTACTGGCGGCATTTACTTTGGTGAAAAAGGCCGAAGCGGCGAAGGCGCTGAAGAAGCTGCATTTGATACACAAACTTACTCGCGTAAAGAAATTGAACGCATTGCCCGTTTTGCCTTTGAAGCAGCAAAATTACGTAGTAACCATGTAACGTCGGTTGATAAAGCAAACGTGCTTGCATCAAGCGTATTATGGCGTGAAGTCGTTACCGAAGTAAGCAAAGACTACCCAGAAGTAAGCCTAGATTACATATACGTAGATAACGCAGCTATGCAATTAGTTAAACAGCCTAGCCAGTTTGACGTGCTACTTTGCGATAACTTATTTGGTGATATTTTGTCAGATGAGTGTGCAATGATTACAGGCTCAATGGGCTTATTACCATCGGCAAGCTTGAATCAATCGGGCTTTGGTTTGTACGAACCAGCCGGTGGCTCAGCACCAGATATTGCAGGCAAAGGCGTTGCAAACCCGATTGCACAAATTTTAAGTGCTGCACTTATGCTACGTTACTCATTAGGCCAAGACGAAGCTGCGCGCACCATTGAAAAAGCCGTAGCCGAAGCCGTAGAAGCAGGCGTTGGCACGCCAGATATCTACCCACAAGGTGGATACAGCACAAGCGATGTGGCAGCTGCCATCGTTTCACGTATTTAATATATAAATCGCAGCACCGTTATGCTGCGACTTAACAAAGTAGGGAATTAGCAAGTGGCCCAAACGTTATACGACAAAATTTGGCAAGCACATACCGTTGCCAGCATAAACGAGCAAACTGATTTACTTTATATTGACCGTCATTTAGTACACGAGGTGACATCACCGCAGGCTTTTGCAGGCCTACGTGAAAAAAACCGTACGGTACGTTGCCCAGAAAAAACCTTTGCAACAATGGATCATAACGTATCGACTAAAAGCCGATCACTTGATGCAGCAAGCGAAGTATCTAAAAACCAGTTAATGGCACTTGATGCTAACTGTAAAGAGTTTGGCATTGTACTTTACGATTTAAACTCAATTAACCAAGGCATAGTGCATGTAATGGGGCCTGAACAAGGTATTACCTTGCCTGGCACTACCATTGTATGTGGTGATAGCCATACCTCTACGCATGGTGCGTTTGGGGCATTAGCGCACGGTATTGGTACGTCTGAGGTTGAGCACGTATTAGCAACGCAAACGCTACAACAAAAAAAGGCAAAATCGTTAAAAATTCAAATTAACGGTGTGCTTCGCCCAACGGTAACCTCTAAAGATTTAATTATGGCGGTTATTGGTAAGTTAGGTACAGCTGGCGGTACAGGTTATGTTGCTGAATTTTGTGGTGAAGGCATTGAAGCACTTTCAATGGAAGCCCGTATGACGCTATGTAACATGAGTATTGAAATGGGTGCAAAAGCAGGTTTAATAGCACCAGATCAAATCACGTATGATTACTTAAAAGGTCGCCCATTTGCACCTAAAGGCGCTGACTTTGACGCTGCAGTTGAATACTGGGAAACCTTAAAATCAGATGAAGGCGCAGAGTTTGACTTGAGTGTTGAGCTTGAAGCTGACGACATTCAGCCGCAAATTACGTGGGGTACAAGCCCAGAGCAAGTAATTGGCGTTGATGAATGCATACCAGATCCTGACCAAGAACCAGATTTAATTAAAGCTGATGCTATACGCAGCGCACTTAGATACATGGACTTAAAAGCCGGCGATAAATTATCAAGCGCAAAAGTAGATACGGTCTTTATTGGTTCGTGTACTAATAGCCGTATTGAAGATTTACGTGCAGCGGCAAAAATTGTTGAAGGTAAGCAGGTTGTAGCTGGCATTGAAGCACTTATCGTACCGGGCTCTGGCCTTGTTAAAAAGCAAGCCGAAGATGAAGGCTTAGCCGATATTTTTAAAGCGGCAGGTTTTGAGTGGCGCGAGCCGGGCTGTTCAATGTGTTTAGCAATGAACGACGACCGCTTAGAAGCGGGCAAACGCTGTGCATCTACGTCTAACCGTAACTTTGAAGGCCGCCAAGGCCGTGGCGGGCGTACGCACTTAGTGAGCCCTGCAATGGCAGCCGCTGCTGCAATACATGGTCACTTTGTTGATATAAGAGGAGAAGCCTAATGAGCGTATTTTTTAGTGGCTTAATGGCCCCACTTGATAAAAACAATGTAGATACAGACCAAATTATTCCTAAGCAGTTTTTAACATCAACTAGCCGTGATGGTTTTGATGCAGCACTGTTTTACGATTGGCGTTACCTAGAAAACGGCGAACCAAATCCTGATTTTATTTTAAACCGCCCATGCTACCAAGGCGCGCAAATATTATTAACCCGCGACAACTTTGGTTGTGGCTCATCACGCGAGCATGCACCGTGGGCGCTTAAGCAATATGGTTTTGAAGTGATTTTAGCGGAAAGCTTTGCTGATATTTTCTTTAATAACTGTGGCAACAACCAAATGCTAGCCATTGCGCTACCGGCTGATACGCTTGAGCAATTGTTTGTACTTAGTGAGCAACACGACGATATAAACATTCAAATCGATCTTGAAAACCAAACACTAACAAGCGATAAGTTTGCGCCAATTAGTTTTGATATTCGTAAAGACGTAAAAGAGCGTTTATTAAGTGGCTTAGATTTTATTGGTGTGACCGAAACGCTAAATCCACAAATTGATGCGTTTGAAAAACAACTTGCTGCTGAGCGCCCTTGGCAGTAACGAAAAGCAATTAATTACATATGAAAACAAAGCGCGGCTGAGTATATAAGCCGCGCTTTTTTTATGTTTAAGTTTTCTAATTATTAATGTCTAAAATCTGCCATTAGCGCAGGTATGCCTGGCAGCATACCAACAATAGCCATAACGGTAGTTAAAATAACAAACATAATTAGCGGAATAACCCAACGGCTCATTTTAGTTAAATTAGCACTGCGCTCTTTACAGCCAATTAAGCCTAAGTTATCAAGCAGCATAGTTAGAGACCAACCAAAAGCAGGGTTAACCAAGCTTGACGCAAATACAACAATAGCGGCCGATTGCGTTGTTTTACCTTCGCGTGTCATTTCCATACCCGCCTCAAGCAGCGGAATAAACACACCTACAATAAGCGCAACACACAGCACAGGTTGCCAAATGGCTAAATCCATCGGGTAGCCCCATAAACCCGCAATAATACAAAATACGGCTGTTAAAATGGCGCCTGCCGGAATAGGGCGTTTAGCAATAGCGGCAGGGACAATATAAGTCCCCCACGATGAGGTAAAGTTAGCACCACCGGCCAGCGAGCCAAAGGTTTGTCTAACCGATGCGCTTAGCATGGTGTCGTCTATGTTCATTTGAACTTTTTCAGTGCGTTGCGGGTAACTAATTTTTTGAAATACTTGATGCCCTAAAAAATCCGGTGACCACATAGCCACAGCCAATACCGCAAACGGCAGCACAACCACAAAGCTTTCAAGCGTAGGTAAGCCAAGCATCCAGCCCGTGTTTTCGCCCCACCAATAAGCTGGGTTCATATTTGGTAAGCCCGGCGCGGTATTAAATTCAAACGGCGCACCGAGTGCAAATGCAACCACACCGCCAATAAGGCAGCTAAGCGGCACAGCTAACCAGCGCTTTTTAAAGTGCTCAAGTAACGCATACAATAAAATGGTCGCCAAAATAACAATAAATGCAATGTGCGCCATATTAATGGCCTCAGCCCATGCAAACAGCTTTTTAACCTGCGAAATTGTGCCAATAAAGCCTAAATATATAAGTAAGCCCCCGCACACGCCTTTACTCGTTAAGCGTGCCAGCAAGCTCCCTCCTTTGGTTATGGCTAAAATAAAGCCAAAGGCACCAATCAGTAAGCCAAACGCCATAGGGTGGCCACCAGCGGCAACCACAATAGGAATAAGAGGAATAAGTGGCCCATGTGTACCCGCTAAGTTAGCGGTAGGTAAAATAAAGCCCGAAAACAAAATAATAAAAATAGAAACAATCAGTAATTCATAGCGTACGTTTTCTAACACAAATGCATCACTTAAACCCAGTGGCGCTGCAAATGTAGCGGCAATAGCACCCACCATAACGACTTTACCTATGGTGCCCGCCATGGCAGGAATAGTATCTTCAAATTCAAAGCGGTAGTCTCTAAAGGGTAAATTAGGCCGCCAGCGCTTAGGCTGCATAATTTGCAGCTCGTGCTCTAGGTATTCGTCGCGAGTATTAAACTCTGAACTAGCTTTATGCTTATTTTGATAGCTGTTGGCATCATCTACTTGGGATGTGCTTGTTTTTTCTGGCTCGTTACCCTTTGGGGTTACTGACATAGTCCCTCCTGTTACTCGTTGCTTATTTATTAATACGGCTTTTGTTAAAGCAAATGAATAGTGAAGGAGCAGAGTAGATCAGCTTTTACTCATGAATGTATAGGCAAAAGGTCGTGTATGGCTTTATTTTATGCTAAATCATTGTGTTGGCATTCTTAAATGTAAAGTATATTTTGTTTAAAATCAGTGTGTTGATTTGTTTTTTTATGTGTTCTAATTTGGTGAAACATTGTAAAAACAAGGCTGTTATCCTTTAGTCTAAGTAGTGGCTTATGTATTTTAATTGAACTGAAATAGCGCATCTGCTAGGTTCAATGGTTACTCAAATAATAAGAAATACAATGCAAATTCAATCTCCTAAATCAATTGGTATTTTACTTGGTACGCTTTACGGCATATTTATGCGGCTGTTTGTGGAGCTGCTTGATACTTATAATTTAAGTAGCCTTGTATCCATTTCATTTATGTTTTTAGTGCCCGTTGCAATTGGCTATATTCGTATTCATTTTGAATTTAAAAGCTCAAATACATTAACTAAAAGGCAAATGGTGACAATTGCTTGGCAGCCAATTTTTGTTTTTTTACTTGTAAGCATTATTACACTACTGGAAGGCAGTATTTGTGTGGCAATGGCTTTGCCTGCCTTTATGCTCTTTGCAAGTATGGGTGGTTTGCTGGCAGGCTTTATTAAAAACTGTCAAACAAAAAACGCTAACAGGCCTTTACTTTCAATAGCTTTGCTTCCTGTATTGCTCTCACCTATTGAGGTAAATTATTTACACTTATCAAAAACGTATGAAGTCACCAACTCTATAGTTATTGAAGCGCCTATAAATCGTGTATGGCAGCAGCTTGCTAATGTAAGCACCATAGAGCCACAAGAATTGCCATTTTCGCTTACCCAATTAATAGGTGTACCTAAACCTTTAGAGGCAAATATGAATGCTATGGGTGTTGGGGCTGTTAGAACGAGTAAATGGCAAAAAGGAGTTATATTTAAAGAAGTGATTACGGATTGGCAGCCAAATAAACAGATGCTCTATAGATTTGAGATAGACCCTGATGCTATTCCCGATGATGCACTCGATAAACACGTAAAACTAGGCGGCGAATACTTTTCACCTCTTTATGGTGGGTATGCGTTAAGTGAAGATAAAAGCGGCAATATGATTTTAACTTTAAAAACGACTGTGCAAGATAATACAAATTTTGGTGTTTATTCGCGAATATGGGGTGAGGTGATTTTTCAAGACTTCCATTATTCACTTTTAACATTAATGAAAAACAGAGCAGAAAAGCCACTTGTCGCAGCTATTTCCCATTATTAACTTAAACCGCTATGGTATTAAAAAACTATTATAAGAGTACTTTATGAAATTATTAACGGCAGCAACGTTATTACTTGCCTCATCAGCGGCTATTGCGCGTCCTGCGCCTTTGGTATCTATACCAACACACGATGCATTTTTTAATAATATAGCAGCGCATTGTGGTAAAGCGTTTGAGGGCAAAGTAAGCTTAGATAACGCAAAAGGCCCAAGCTCATTTGAGAATAAAAAACTAATTATGCATGTTCGTAAATGCACAGATAGCGAGCTACAAGTACCATTTCATGTGGGAGATGATGCATCGCGTACATGGATCATTACTAAAACGGGCAGTGGTTTGAGCTTAAAGCATGATCATCGCCATGAAGATGGCAGCGACGATGCTTCAACTATGTATGGCGGTCATACCCTTGATGCGGGTTTTGCACAAATGCAGTCTTTCCCGGCCGATCAATACTCTAAAGAGTTATTTGTAGCACAAGGGATAGCACAGTCGGCAGGTAATACTTGGCAAATGTATATTTATCCTGAGGTATTTACGTATCGGTTAATTCGCCAAGGGCGCGAGTTTAAGGTGGACTTTGATTTAACTAAACCAATTACTCCACCAGCAGCGCCGTGGGGCTACGAAAAATAAACTATTTTTCTTTTTTCTCGGGTGCGTCACATTGTAGTAAAACGTTTAATGGTGGTTGATAAGCGCGTGGTTTAGTAGGAAAACGTTCGTACTCTTGCACGCCTTCAAGCACTTTTAACATAAAGGTTCTGCCGCGGCATAATCTGTCTGCGTGGCGCAGTAAAAACATACTTTGATTAGCAAAATGTTTGTAGTCGTCTGATTGTATTTCTATTTTATAGTTGTCTTCACCAATTTTGGTTTGGTAGTAATGTACTTTGTTATCAAAGTCGTATGACTTTTCTTTTTCGCCCACTTCTGCAAAGGCGCTCCCTATACCAGAAAAGGCTAGCAATGCAGCGCCAACAACTAAATGCGGTGTGTATAAGCCTTTCATAAAAATGTATCCTTTAATTTGCGAACTTAATACCCATTAATAAAGCATTAAGTGCGATGTATTTAAGTTAAGTCTAACACCCAAAAAGAGAATATGTGATGTTCAAACAAATAAAACAACTGTTTGCCGCTTTTGACGAGCAACAGCCAAGCATAGAGCAGCATGATCTAAAAACAGCGGTTGCTGCGCTGCTTATTGAAGTAATGCGTGCTGATTCTAAGCTCGACCATAATGAACAACACACCCTGACTGTAACCTTAAAAAAATACTTTAATTTAACAGAATCGGAAGTTGATGAGCTCACCAACAATGCCGCTGGTAGCTTAGATGGGGCTATTGATTACTTTCAATTTTCTAAGCAGATTAACGATCATTGCAGTGCGGCGCAGCGCATTGAAATAATTGAGCTATTATGGCGATTGGCGTATGCCGATGGAGAGATAGATCCTCAAGAAGAGTATGTAATACGCAAAGTGGCTGGGCTTTTATATGTAGCGCACACCGATTTTATCGCTGCTAAATTAGCAGCGACACAATCGTAAAAATTAGCTTAATTTACTAGCAACAGAAACGAGCTGCTGCGTTAATACGCTAACTTTTTCTGCAGTGGTTGGGTCGCTAATTTTTCCATCTTCGTCAAATACAGTAAATGCTGATGGGATAGCGAGCTGATCGGCAAGTACTAACGAGCCAATCCCACTTAAAATATCGCGTACATGGTTTAAGCCGCGCAAACCACCTAAACCACCCGGTGATGTAGCAAATAACGCCACTACTTTGTTGCGAAATGCGGGTACTGCGCCTTGCTCAGTTCGCGATGCCCAATCAATTGCATTTTTAAGCGCAGCAGTAATTGAGCCGTTGTACTCAGGGCTTGCCAGTAAAATACCATCAGCATTACGCAGTTTATCTTTTAATAGTTGTGCATCGGTAGGTGTGCCTTGCGCTTCAATGTCTTCGCTAAATAATGGCAAATTTAACTCGGCGAGTGTAATTACTTCCACTTCAGCACCGGTTTGCAGAGCAAAACGAGCTGCTTCGTTAATGAGTTTTTGGTTAAAGCTATCTTTACGCAGACTACCCGCGAGCGCGATAATTTTTGGTGCTGACATAATTTAGACCTTTTATTGGTTGGGTATGACACTAATGTAGCAAATTTTTGCTTGTAGAAAACCCGAATAAACGCAACACTTATGTGCGTATATGCACATAAGTAGAAGGCGGGTAGCGTGGCAATAAAATTTGACGACTGGCAAGACGTAAAAGTTGCCTTTGAAGTGGCAAGGCTAGGTACTTTGACCGCCGCAGCAGAGGCACTAAGTGTGCACCATAGCACAGTGTTGAGACGCATAAATAACTTAGAGAAAAACTTAAATGTACGGTTATTTCATCGCCATGCGCGCGGATATAAAGTAACCGAAAGCGGGGCAAAATTATTTGAAACCGCACAAGCAATAGATAACTCACTCGAAGGTTTACATAATGCGATTGCCGCAGCCGATAGTGAGCTCAGAGGGAGCTTGTTACTGACTACCGTAAGTGGTTTTATGGATATGCTAAGCAACGTGTGTGAGCAATTTCAAACATTGCATCCGCAAGTGCAGCTAGAAGTTATTTTAGAGCAAAAGCGCCTAAGGCTTGACCACGGACAAGCTCATATAGCAATACGTGTAGGCCCCAAACCTGATGAAGGCGACTATATAGCGCAGCACTTAGCTAAGCTATCGGCCGGCCTCTATGCTCACAAACGTTATATTGCTAAACACGGCATGCCAAAAACCTTAGATGACTTAAAGCAGCATAATTTTATATCTGGTATTGCGGGATTTAATGCGCGTGTACCGTACTTTAGCTGGGTTGATGAGTTTATTCCTCAGTCGCAAATTAAATTAAGAGTATCAGAAACCTCAGAAGCGGCGCGCGCGGTTATTAAAGGCTTAGGCATAGGGGGGTTGCATCAAAGCACGATAGAAAATAACCCCGACGTAGTGCCTATATTGCACGACAAATTACATTGGGAGTTTGACTCTTGGTTGGTTACTCACCATTTAGTACACCGCACGGCCAAAGTGCAAGCTTTTGCAGACTTATTAAAAACCTACTTTAGTAACATGCCACACGTTAAATAGTTTTTTTAACTTTAATGCCCAAGCGTTTGGCAAGCCTAACTAGGTTGGCTCTGTCGAGTTCAAGGGTTCGTGCAGTAGCTGCCCAATTATAATTATGCTGTTTTAATTGCTCGGTAATAACCGTAAATTGCAAAGATTCAACGGCCTGTTTTAAAGGCTGATGATGGGCAATGTGGGCAGTAATTGGCGTGCTAACGTGCGCGTTGTTGTTTGGTTGTTGGGCTAAATCGCAGTGCTCGTTTGTAATTGTTATTATTGGGTTTTGCCACTGGCTTTGCTTAGCCTTTAATGCGCTGCGGCTAATAACATGTTCAAGCTCGCGTACATTACCAGGCCAACTGTATTGGTTGAGCAATACTTGCGCTTCAGTGCTTAGCTTTAATTGTTTTATACCTAATTTACGGGCAGTTTGTTCAATAAAATAACCAGCCAGTAAAGTTATGTCGTGCTCGCGTTTATTAAGTGGCGGCACGGTAATAGGGTAAACACTTAGCCGGTGATATAAATCGGCTCTAAAGCGGCCTTGCGCTAGCTCATGTTTTAAATCACGATTAGTGGCTGCTATTACCCTTACATCCACATATTTTGGCGTGTCTTCTCCCACTGTTTGTATTTCACCACTTTGCAACACCCGTAATAATTTGCTTTGCATAGCCAATGGTAGCTCGCCAATTTCGTCTAAAAATAACGTGCCGCCATCAGCTAGCTGAAACTTACCTTGGCGGGCATTTTGTGCGCCAGTAAATGAGCCTTTGGCGTGGCCAAAAAACTCACTCTCTGCAAGGTTCTCGGGAAGAGAGGCACAATTTAAGTGAATCAGCGGTTGATCTTTTCGGGCAGAATTTAAGTGAATATTACGCGCTACTAGCTCTTTTCCTACGCCCGTTTCTCCTAACACCAATACACTAAAATTAGAGGCCGCTACGAGTTTTATTTCATTTTTAAGCGTTTGCATTACAGGGCTTTGGCCAATAATTTCGCCGCCATCGCGAGTAAGTGCATCACGCGTTAACTCTTGCACAAGTGCACTCGAATGCTGTGCATGGTGTTTGTAATGGGCAAGCTCTAGGGCTGTTTTAAAATGCGCACTGCACAGTGTTTGTAAGGTACTGAGTGTATCTGCGCTAATACTGCCAAAGGCATTTGCGTTTAAGCTATCGAATGTAAGCACGCCTAGCAAAGTGCTTTTATCGTAAAGGGGTAAACCTAAGCAAGCATGCACAGGAATATCGCCCGTTTTGGCCAGCAGTAGGCCGTCGTATGGGTCGGGCAGGGGGCAGTCGTGTGCAAACTGTAATGCGTGGCTTGCACTACAAATGGCCGCTAATCGTGGGTGCTCTGCTATTTTAAAGCGCCTGCCAAGGCTATCGGGCATCAGACCTTTGATGGCTAAGGGCTTAAGTTGCTCGCCCTGCACGACAAGTAATGCACTGGCATCGCTAGGTATTACACGTTCAACCGTTGCCAATAACTGATCAAAGCTGTGCTCGTGCAGCGTGCATTGGGCAAGCTCTAAAGCCACTTGGGTAAGGTTGAATTGTTGATTCATGTCAAAATGACCTATTCGTGTTTTTATGATTTAAATTAGAGTGTGTCATAAAGACTCAATTTGTAAAGTGTTTATATTTAACTTACTGAATATTAATGTTTTATCTTATTGGCACGCTATGTGTAATAGCTAAGTGACGTTAATGGTTACTGAGGTAGTTATGAACACACTTACACTAAATAATGTAAACAACCAGGTTGAGTTAGGCGCATTTTTTAAATCGCTATTATTTACTGCTAATGCAGTATTAGGGCTTAGCGCTATTTGTATGGTTGTGAGCATTTTAATTAGTTACCCGTACGCAGAGCACTTTTCGATGCAGGTACAAATATCAGCGCATATTAGTACGATTGTAGTGGCAGCTATTTTAAAAGTTAGTTATGTGCTGCGTTGTGTTGCGCAACATGGTTTAGGGCAGGAAGTACGCTAATGCGCCCACTAAATTTAACAGAGCCAATACCAGCGCACATAGCTATTCATCACGTAACAAAATGGCCGTTATGGATGCTTGCATTTAGACCCTACTTTTTAGCAGGCGGTTTGCTTGCATTTTTATCGATAGGGTATTGGCTACTTATTTTAACGGGCTATGCTAGTTGGCACTTAACCATGCCAGCCACACTTTGGCACGCGCACGAAATGCTATTTGGCTTTGCAGGAGTGGTAGCAGTCGGTTTTTTACTTACGGCGGCACAAACTTGGACGGGCGTTGAAAGTATAAGTGGCAAAGCACTTATGCTGCTTACTTTTGTATGGATAAGTGCTCGTTTAGCGTTTTTTATAAAGCTGCCTGATTTTGCTAATGCTAATTTATGGCTTGTTACTGTGCTACAGCTAGCATGGTGGCTAGGGGCAATTACGGCACTGGCTAATATGCTAATAACAGTACGCAGTAAAAATAATTACCCGTTTTTAGTTATTTTAAGCGTGTTGTGCGCCCTTAATACTCTTTATTTACTACTTGTTTTAAATAACAACATGCAGCTTGCATTAGCTGTGGTTGACACTGCGGTACTGGTTGTCAGTTTACTGGTCGGCATTGTAGCAGGGCGGGTTATTCCTTTTTTTACAGCTAAAGGCTTAGCGCTTAGCGAGCAAGTACGCACTCCTAAAATTGATAAAGCGCTGCTGTATTTATCAATATTGGCAATTACTTTATTTTTTATCAGTAAATTATTTTTAAGCTCAATTAGCCCTGCATTCATTGTTGCAATGGTGGCTGCGCTTCACTTAATTCGCGCAAAACTTTGGTGGCATGCAAACGTGCTAAAAGTGCCTTTATTATGGTCTTTGCATTTTTCTTATTTTGCTTTTGGTGTTGGCTTAATGATGATTGCACTGAGCTTTTACACAAGCGAAATACATTTTAAAGATGCGCTCCACCTTATCACTATTGGCACAATAGGGATGATGATTTTAGCCATGATGACCCGTGTATCACTTGGGCATACAGGGCGTACGCTTAATACACCTATATATATCTGTTGCTTTTGCGCTTGTGCTGGTGGCAGCTATTACTCGCTCCATACTCCCCTTAATTATTGGGCCACACTTTGCTTGGTAGATCAGTGCCTTGCTGTGGTTAGTGGCTTTTTTGTTATTTTTAATTTACTGCACACCTATATTAACGCGCCGTCGTGTTGATGGGCGCCGTGGTTAGTTTACCTACAGGACTACATTATGTTATCTGAAAAAACCATTGAGATTGTTAAAAGCACTGTTCCGTTATTAGCACAGGCTGGCACGGTTGTGACCGAACATTTTTATAAGCGACTATTTAGCCATAACCCAGAGCTTAAAAATATTTTTAATATGACTAACCAAAACACTGGGCGTCAGCAATTTGCTTTGTTTAACGCCTTAGCAGCATACGCCCAAAACATTGATAACTTAGCGGTGTTAAAAGAGGCATTAGCGCGCATTAACCATAAACACACCAGTTTAAATATTTTACCAGAGCACTACCCCATTGTTGGTGCTCACTTAATTGGCACCTTAAAAGAGCTAATACCAGAGCAGTTTAGGCCAGATGTAGAATACGCTTGGCGTGAAGCATATGCACTGCTTGCTGATATTTGTATTACCGAAGAAGCGGCTTTATATGAGCACAGTAAAAATAAACACGGTGGTTGGGCGGGCACGCGCCAATTTGAAATAACCAACAAACAGGTTGAATCAGCACTCGTAACAAGCTTTACACTTACGCCGGTTGATGGCGAAGCGGTGATTACCCATAAACCAGGCCAGTATTTAGGGGTTAAAGTTAAGCCAGAGGGCGCTGAATATGAAGAGATTCGCCAGTATTCTATTTCGCAAAAAAGTAACGGTAAAAACTACCGTATTAGTGTTAAAAAAGAGCTACAGCCAAAGCCTGGCATGGTGTCTAATTATTTACACTCACTAGCTCAAGGCGACGTAGTTGAACTGTACCCGCCTGCAGGAGATTTCTTTTTACGAAATAGTAAAAATCCAGCGGTACTTATTTCAGCAGGTGTTGGGCAAACCCCAATGCTTGCGATGCTCGAAACGCTATTAAGCGATAACCCTAAGCAAAATATTATGTATTTACATGCGTGCGAAAATACGCAGCAGCACTCATTTGCACACTATTTAAATGAATTAAGTACGGCTTATAACAGCTTGCAAACTATTACGTGGTTTAATCAAAGTAGTGAAGGGGCTGATTTTACAGGGTTAATGGACTTAACTGCCATAAAAACACAGTTACCTCTTACAAATGGCGATTTTTACTTATGCGGCCCCGCTGGGTTTATGGCGTTTGTGAAAAGCCAGTTACTGGCACTAGGTGTTAAAAACGAGCATATTCATTACGAAGTGTTTGGTCCGCATCAAGACTTATAAACCAAGTGAAAAACGATAAAGGCACATAGCATAAATGTTGTGTGCCTTTTTAATAGTATTTTATTGTGCTTTACAGCTTACGTTTTTAAGCTCAATAGACATATCTTTTTTAGGATAATAAAGCACGCACTGCTTGCCGATTATTTGTAAAACAAACTTTTCTGGCTTGATATTATGCGCGCCCATTATGGGCATACCATTTGAGTCTTTACTATTTCCATGGCTTAATAATAGCTCGCTGCGTTTAGTAAAAACGGTGTCGGCCAGTGTAACTAGTGTGCCGCCCTTTGCTTTTATAATCGCTTGCTGGAGCGTGGCTATAACGCCTGGGTTTACCTCGGTTAGTAGTGCAGGCTTAGCTGTGGCATTACTCATACTGTTACAGCCTCCAATAAATAATAAGCTTAATATTGCCAGTAGTTTAGCCATTACTTATCCTTATTTAACGTAGGCCATGTTAAATCCATATTGCCACGGTTAACGTTATTAGGTGCGTTTAAAGGTAATAGCTGCTTGCTATCGCCAGCAGCGCTTTGTACTTGCGTTTTAATACTTGCAGAGGCGGTGCTAACAGGGCACGTACCGTTATTATCAATATGATAAAGCGCAGTAGAGAGTACCCCTTCGTTTGGATCGCCTAATTGATTATCAAAGTCGTCATTGACTACACAGCCTTTGACATCAGCATCAAACTGCGGTGTAGGCGTTGGCGTAAAGCCTGCTGCATATTCACCAAACCCTTTACTGTTAATACCGCTAAATTGAATGGTGTAATAGGTGGTGCCACAGTTATGTGTTGGGGTAAAACCGTATGGTTTACCGCAGGTTGTGTCGCCAATGAGCACTACCTCGGCGTCAATGCCTTTTAAGCCATTAATAAAGGCTTCTGAGGCTGAACACGTACCCGATGTACTAAGCACATACACCTTAGATAGGTTTAAATCGGGGAGGCTTTCGCCAGTGCTAAAAAAAGTTGAGTAATCAATTTCTTCATCTATGAACGGAAAAGGCGACTCTACCGGTTGTTTATCGTTTTGCTGAGTTTGGTAATAAATACGGTTTTGAATGTTGGCGCTGCCCGCCACCATGTAAGCCAGCTGCGAAGAAAGCGCTAATAAACCGCCTCCGTTATATCTAAAGTCGATAACAAGCTCTTCCACGTTATCGGTTTTAAATTTATTAACGGCAGCAATTAAGCCTTCTTGGGCAATACCTATATGGCTATTAAACTGCATGTACCCTACGCTAGTGCCATTTGCAGTGGTAATGGTTTTTACGTTTTGAACAGGCGTTTGCTCTATGTTGTCGGCAGTTACGTTAAAGGTTTTTTCAGCGCCATCGTTACTGCGCACAACGATGGTGTGCGAGTCGCCATTAGTAGGGCTAAATAAGCCTTCGTTTAAGGTATCTACGCCTGCTTGTGTGCTGGTATTAATGCTTACGCCATCAACTTCAAGTACGGTATCGCCACGTTGAAAACCAATTTGGCTTGCTGGTGAGTCGTCTTCTAGGTAGGCAACACGTAAAATTCTATCAGCTGGGTCGCCAATAAATGCCCAATTTATACCATAGCCTGAGGTTACCCCTGATTGCGCTTCTTGAAAGTAGTCCTCAGAAGGCTCTGAAAAATGAAAATTATCTTTTTTATCACCAGAATCGGTTAGTTCTTCGGTTTTTAGTTGGGCAAAATAATCCGCCACTGTAGCAAAGTTTTCAGGGTCGTTATCAGCTATTTCATCATACCAAAGGTAGGTTTCGTCGCTCCACGAGCGAAGCCAAAGCTTTTCGTAAAGGGCCGAACCGGCTTGGTCAGGGTAAGGCGCATTATTATTAAACGGATCGTTACCTGTGCGTGGGTTTTCGCAAAAGTTTTTTAACTCGTCCGATGGCTCAAATACACCTGCCGTCCATGTTGGGGCTGTACTTGCAGGAGGTGTGATGACTGGGTCGGGCGTTTCATTCATGCTGCTACCACCGCCACAGCCCACAAGCGTTAGGCTTGAAAGTGCAGCAATAATAGCGAGTGTTGCTTTATTATTTTTAAACATACAAAACTACTTTTTGTAAATAAGTTGTTTAAAATACTACAACACCCGCTCATTTATTCAACGTATTAGCCCCTAAATTATGTAAATGAGTGTATACACTTAGGTGTGCTACAACTTACTTGCGCTGCTTTTATCTGCAAATGCTTGTTTTTGCCAGGCATCAAATAGCTTTTGTTGTTTAGCTGATATTTTTAAGCCGTATGTTTTTTGCATATAGGCGTAGGTGTCGGCAATGCGCTTACGGGCATAAAAAGGAGGCTCTACAACGCGTTGTTTAAAGTTAACCTTTACTTGGCAGCGGCCATATTGGGTGGCGTTTTCGCTAAGCATACCAAAGCGATAGTTAGAGCGATCTGCGTTAATTTCGCCAATAGCAGGGGCTAAATTGTTTATATCGGCTTCCATTTTTCTAAATTTAGCACTGACCTTGCGACAGTTTTTACGACCACCGTTTTGCCAGCATTGTAGCTGGTGTCCAAATTCCCACGCCGGCACTATATGCTCCCACTCTATACGCAGTGCACGTACATTAACCTTGCCAGAGGAAGTTAACGTATTACGCGGAATATAACCACAGTTGCTAGGGTCGGGGATTAGCTTTTTACCTTGTTTTTTAATGTCGCAGCCGCAGTAAAGGCTTTTGGCGTTTTCGGGTAGGGTTTTAATTAAGTGCCTTTTAGCCGTTGAAAAGCGGGTAAATTCTTCACTCGATGCAGAAAAACAAATACAACAAGCCACAAAGGCCAAAATAAATTTAAGCATATCCATCACATACGTGAACTACAGGAGGCGCTAGTCTAAAGTTTTGCTGCTAAAAGATAAAGCCTGAACAAATTTTAATCCGCAATGCTTAGTACACTCTATACTGATATAAAAAATAGCGAGGAGATGACTATGCTAGGTGCTTTTTCAATAAGTTTAACGGTTAAAGATATTAGAGCCTCAAAAGCGTTTTACGAAAAGCTGGGCTTTAGCGAGTTTGCAGGTGAGATAGAGCAAAATTGGCTAGTGATGAAAAACGGTGAACATTTAATTGGTTTGTTCTCGGGTATGTTTGATAAAAACATGCTGACCTTCAATCCTGGCTGGGATCAAAACGCACAAACCGTTACAGAGTTTAAGGATGTTGATACGCTTAGCGAATATTTTCAAAACGCTCATATCCAGGTTGAACCTGTGGGTGATAAAAGCTTTATTATTACCGACCCAGACGGCAACCCTATTTTGATTGACCAACACGTGTAAGTTTTTTTAGCCTAACGTTTTGTATTAATAAAATAATACCGCATAAACAAAATAGTAGGCTGGTGGCTGCAAAACTGATGAGGAGCGGGTTGTTAAAATCTTCTCGCTCGTCGTAATCCATTATGTGTAGCATCCAAAAAAAGTCGAATATGCGCCATAGTGTGCTGCGAACGCTGATAACTTTGCCGTTAATTGCATTTAAATACAGCGTAGTATTAAAGGTGTCGTTAAATTGTACTTGCCACACATTTTTTTTGTATCCCACCTCTCGAGTGCCTTGTTTTAAAAGTGTAGTGCTAATTGCCTTAGCGTCGATGAGTAAATGCGCTTGTGCATTAGCGGTAATTTGTATTTTAGTCGGTGGCTGAAAAGGGCGCCCCGTTAAACCATTAAAGCTTTGCTGCTCCTCAGTATTAATAACAGTAATAAGCGGGGTCGTTAAAAAGTGCTCAAACACTATTTGCGTGGGGTTAGGCACTTGGGCAGTAATATTATCGAGTGATGTGGGGTAGTCTGCTTGAGTAAATGGGTTTGTAAGTGTGCGCTTAGCAAGGTGCTTACCGTGTACGTATTCAAGTGGTATCGCGCTCATTACTAAGCCGCCTAAAAGCCAAGCTAAAATTTGTAAGGCAAGTAAATAGCCTAGCCACTTATGTAGTTTTCGAGCGCGCTTAAATAGTTGTTTTTTCATTTTGTGTTTCTTATTATTTTTAGCGTTAGTGTTTTACAACAACCCATGCTTTTACTGCGGCATTTTGTCGCAGTTATTCATAAGCTTACTCTAACTTTATAAAAATAATAAAAAGGAGCGGTAAAAAATCAGTGAGGCTGTGTTTAATGCTCACGTAAGGCATTTATTAGCCCTTGTTTGCTCATTTTTGAGCGGCCGCTAATGCCGAGCTCTTTAGCTTTATTGTACAGCTGCTTTTTAGTGCGCTGCTCATACTTTGAGGCTTTGCCGCCTTTAACAGCGGTTTTATGAGTATTGCTATTAGCAATGCGCGCGGCTTTTTGTTTGCTCATGCCTTCATCTCGAAGCGCATCGTACTGATCGTCGTTTTTAATTTGCGGGCCATGATCTACCATAATTGTCCTCCTGAAGCGTTTAATTACACAGTGTGTGTATAACTTTCATACATAAACGGTAAAATTAAGCGTAACTAGCCTAACCCGTTTTATAAGGCAAATTAGGTGCCAATGGCGTTTAAACAGGTATTTTCTATGAATAAAGCCATGTTTAGCGCTTAGTTGATTTGGTATAAAAGTAAAACTGCGTTAAAGTTTGCGATGAAACTATAAGAGGGTAAAAAGCAGACAATGTCGGAAATTCAATTTTTAAATGTAGATCTAGAGCTTGAGTCTAAACAAGATATTAGCGCCCTAGTGGCAGACTTAAAGAAAAACGCGATGGTTTTGCATTATGACAAAGACGAATATCGTCAATTGGCGCGTATTGAAGCCTCAGGTGATATAACCACGCCAGACAAAGCAATCAACCACTTATGTGAATTAATAGAGTCGTGTTCACGTAATGCGCTTAAGCAGTGGCTAAGCTGTTCGCGCAGAACGTTTGATATAGGCTTTGAGTCGGGCACGTCACCTAAGTGTTTTAACCAAGCTCTACATGCAGATACACTGCTACGTATATCTGCAATTGGCGCTGGTATGGAAATAACGATTTACCCTATCGAAAAGTAGCCATAGTTAACTATTTGCGCTCGACAACCGCTGCGGTCATTTTTGATACGCAGCAAAGCTCGCCGCGGCTATTGGTTATTTTTATTTCCCATACAGAACTGCGCTTACCAATATGAAATGCACGAGTAACGGCGGTTAAAGTGCCATTTCGAGAGGCCTTTAAGTGGCTGGCGCTAATTTCCTGTCCAACACAATAAAATTTTGTAAAGTCCACTACAAAGTTAGCGGCGTAGCTTGCTACGGTTTCGGCAAGTACCACATTTGCGCCACCGTGTACCATACCAATAGGATTATGATGCTCAGGAATTGCGGGCATGGTAGCCACTAGGTAATCATCTCCTATTTCGGTTATTTCTATGCCCATGGTTTTCATTAGCGTGCCTTGGCCGTTTATTCCCTCATCTAACTGTTTGCAAAGCTCTAATGTGATGGGTTGATGCCAAATACTCATAATTACTCCTTTATATTGAAAGCAAATTTATAGCATTTTAAATACTGAACGTCTGTAATTACCTAAAATTTATCCAGGTGCGGTGTATTTAGCTATTTTAAAGCACAATTTAAATTTGCGATTTTTATTTAACTGTATATACTCACAGTTAAATGTACTGTATGGAAAACCAGTTGTATGCGACCATTAACTAAACGCCAAGCTCAAATACTCGAACTAATAAAAGTTTTTATTAAAGACACTGGTATGCCTCCTACACGTGCCGAAATTGCGCAAACACTCGGTTTTAAAAGTGCCAATGCCGCAGAAGAGCACTTAAAAGCGCTTGCCAAAAAAGGTGTTATTAAAATGAAACCAGGCGCAAGCCGTGGTATTCAATTGGTTGAAGAAGAGGAGCCTGAGCAACTGGGTCTGCCATTAATAGGTAGAGTTGCAGCGGGTTCGCCTATTTTGGCGCAAGAGCATGTTGAGAGTCACTGTAAAATAGACCCACTTATGTTTAAACCAGCCGCCGACTTTTTACTGCGTGTTAACGGCATGAGTATGAAAGATATAGGTATTATGGATGGTGACTTACTTGCCGTACACCGTACTCAAACAGCAGAAAACGGCCAAGTTGTGGTTGCACGAGTAGATGAAGACGTAACCGTAAAACGCCTAGAAAAAGCAGGCCGAAAAGTATTATTACACGCCGAAAACGAAGAGTTTACGCCTATAGAGGTAGACCTTGAAAACGAATCTTTTAATATTGAAGGGTTAGCCGTTGGCGTAATAAGAAATGCCGACTGGATGTAATTTTTAAGTAATATCTATAAATGCGCACTTTTTAGTGTGCATTTTTGTTTTAAAAACAAACCTTCCCCCACCTCAAAGCGCCCTAAAATTATTTAGGCTGTAAACTTTTTTTCACTCATACTTTTATCTTCCTAAGCGTGTTACATCCCTTAATTTTGCTCGTATCTTGGCTGTTAAATAACAATTTAATACGCCGTCATTTAGTCAATTTTAAAATATCACTTGATTGTTTTTTATACTAAAACTTGCTTGTTGTACGTTTTTTAGCTAATCATTAATGTGCTGGACTAACAATAACTCACAGCTTTTTAGTTATGAGAACACACAATATACACAAACCTTTTGTTGTCCTAGCGATACCAATTAAAAATAAGATTGGTTAAAAAATAAAAATAACGAATTGGCGTTTAAGCCGTATGCCTCTTCGCTTTGCATTCGCAATAGCATCAAAGGAGCCGTCACATGGGTAAACTGACCTCTACCTTGTGGCTTGTGTTGATTATGTTCCCGCAGCAAGTGCTGGCTAATAGCCAATACAATATGCGCAAGGGCGTAACCGATATAAGTAATAATGTATATCAGCTACACATGACCATATTTTTAATATGTTGTGTGATTGGGGTGATAGTGTTCGCAATAATGTTTTGGGCACTGATTCATCACCGTAAATCTAAAGGGGCAGTTCCTGCCCAATTTCATGAAAGTACCAAAGTAGAAATTCTTTGGACTGCCATTCCGTTTGTTATTTTAATTGCCATGGCAATCCCTGCCACTAAAACCCTCATTGCGATGGAAGATGCCAGTAAGGCCGACTTAACCATTAAAATTACAGGGTCACAGTGGAAGTGGCATTATGAATATATGGGCGAAGACGTAGAGTTTTACTCTATTTTATCTACCCCTCAAGACGAAATAGCCAACCTTGCTAATAAAAACCCTAATTATTTACTTGAGGTTGATAAACCTTTAGTACTGCCAATTAATCAAAAGGTGCGTTTTTTAATGACCTCTGATGATGTTATTCACTCTTGGTGGGTACCCGATTTTGCCGTTAAAAAAGATGCCAATCCGGGGTTTATCAACGAAACGTGGACCAACATTAACGAAGAAGGTATTTACCGGGGACAGTGTGCAGAGCTGTGCGGTAAAGATCATGGTTTTATGCCCGTGGTGGTTGAAGCTAAATCGCAAGAGGACTTTAACGCATGGCTTGCAGATGCTAAGCAAGCTAAGCAAAAAGCCGCACTTGCTGATGCGGCATTGCTTGATAAAACAATTCCTAAAGAAGAGCTAATGACACTAGGTGAGCAAGTGTATATGGCAAGTTGCGCTGCGTGTCATCAACCTACAGGTATGGGGTTACCGGGCGTATTTCCTGCGCTAAAAGGCAGCCCCATTGTTTTGGGTGATATAAAAGATCACATTGATGTAGTGATTCATGGCCGACCAGGAACTGCAATGCAGGCATTTGCAAAGCAGCTCTCAATTAAACAACTTGCAGCGGTAATTACCTATAAACGTAATGCGTGGGGTAATGAAACGGGTGATGTCATCCAACCTAGTGAAATTCAGGCAGCACTTGATGCGGAGGCGAACTAATGAGTAGCATAGTAGAACAACCTAACGCCAATGATGCTCACCACGGCCATCACCCAGCCAAAGGTTTTAAACGTTGGTTATACACAACAAACCATAAAGATATTGGCAGCATGTACTTAATTTTTTCGCTGACTATGTTTTTAATTGGCGGTGCAATGGCCATGGTTATTCGGGCTGAGTTATTTCAGCCAGGATTACAATTGGTAGACCCACACTTTTTTAACCAAATGACCACAGTACACGGTTTAATTATGGTGTTTGGTGCTGTAATGCCAGCCTTTACGGGACTTGCTAACTGGATGGTACCGCTCATGATTGGCGCGCCAGATATGGCACTGCCCAGAATGAACAACTGGAGCTTTTGGATTTTACCCTTCGCTTTTTTAATTTTATTGGCATCGTTATTAATGCCTGGAGGCGGCCCCGCATTTGGCTGGACGTTCTATGCGCCGCTTTCAACAACGTACAGTAACGACAACACCGCAATGTTTGTGTTTGCAGTGCACATTATGGGGATTAGCTCAATTATGGGCGCAATAAATGTAATTGTGACCATTGTTAATTTACGTGCCCCAGGCATGACATGGATGAAGCTACCATTATTTGTATGGACATGGCTAATAACCGCATTTTTATTAATTGCTGTTATGCCCGTACTGGCCGGAGCGGTCACTATGGTGCTCACCGATAAATACTTTGGAACCAGCTTTTTTGATGCGGCAGGCGGCGGCGATCCGGTGATGTTTCAGCACATATTTTGGTTTTTTGGCCATCCCGAAGTGTACATCATGATTTTACCCGCCTTTGGTATTATTTCGACCATAGTGCCTACATTCTCACGTAAAAAACTATTTGGTTATGCCTCAATGGTTTACGCAACCTCCTCTATTGCATTACTGAGTTTTATAGTGTGGGCGCATCATATGTTTACGACCGGTATGCCGGTTGCTGGCGAGCTATTTTTTATGTACGCGACCATGCTGATATCGGTGCCTACAGGGGTAAAAGTATTTAACTGGGTGGCCACTATGTGGCGAGGGTCAATAAGTTTTGAAGTGCCCATGCTATTTAGTATTGCCTTTATTGTGCTGTTTACCTTAGGGGGCTTTTCGGGGCTGATGTTGGCTATAACCCCTGCTGATTTTCAGTATCACGATACTTACTTTGTGGTGGCGCACTTTCATTACGTGTTAGTTACGGGGGCAATATTTTCGATTATGGCGGGGGCTTATTATTGGCTGCCTAAGTGGACGGGCAATATGTACAACATTGCCTTGGCTAAGTGGCATTTTTGGTTATCGCTGGTAAGCGTAAATGTATTGTTTTTCCCTATGCATTTTGTAGGGCTGGCAGGCATGCCGCGCCGCATTCCCGATTACGCTCTGCAGTTTGCTGATTTTAACGCAATTATTAGTATAGGTGGGTTTGCCTTTGGTTTATCGCAGTTACTCTTTGTGGCGGTGGTAATTAAATGTGCCCGAGGGGGCGATAAAGTCCCTGCAAAAGTATGGGATGGTGCTGAAGGTTTAGAGTGGGAAGTGGACTCTCCTGCGCCGTATCATACTTTTTCTACGCCGCCGGAAATTAAATAATGACACATGCACCGCTATTAAAGCGCCTAATTCTTATTTGTATAGGTATGTTTGCTTTTGCATTTGCCTTAGTGCCCTTATATGACGTGTTCTGCGACATAACTGGGCTTAATGGCAAGCCATCGCTTGAGCAAGCTAAACAAAGTACACAGGTTGCACAAAATCGAGAAATAGGTGTGAGCTTTACAACCCATGCGCAAAGTGGTGCGCCGTTTATTGTTAAATCTAAAGAATACAGTGTTGATGTGAAACCAGGTGCCATGCGTGAGGTGATGTTTAGCGCAAAAAACACCAGTGATATTGATAAAGTAATGCAAGCGGTGCCTTCTGTATCGCCCGGAAAGGCAGCCAAGTACTTACATAAAATAGCGTGCTTTTGCTTTGATCAACAACCCCTAAAAGCGGGTGAAGAGCTTGAGTTTAAGCTGCTTTTTTATGTTGATACCGCACTGCCGAGCGATGTAGAAGAGCTAACTTTATCGTACACCGTATTTGATATTAGTGAGCAGCTAGTAGCAAGTAATAACTAGCCTGCATGTCTAGTGTAAAACTAGGAGCAAGTAACATGAATCAAGATTATGAAAACTACTACGTACCCGAGCAAAGTCCTTGGCCCATAGTGGGCGCGGTGGCGTTATTTTTTATTGCAGTGGGTGCGGCTTTAACAGTCATGAACTTAGAAAGTGAAGGGGGCAGCGGTGTGTACCTGCTATATGCAGGCATTGCAGTGCTGCTGTATATGATTTTTAGCTGGTTTAAAAATGTAATTAGCGAGTCTGATCAGGGCTTATATTCAGCGCAAATGGACCGCTCATTTCGACAAGGAATGAGCTGGTTTATATTCTCTGAAGTTATGTTTTTTATGGCCTTTTTTGGCGCATTATTTTACGCCCGCATACTGTCGGTGCCTTGGCTTGGCGGCGCTGGGAATAATGCGATGACCAACGAGGTGCTTTGGCCTACCTTTGAGGCCGTATGGCCACTACTAACCACACCAGCAGGTGAAACCACGCAAGCTATGGGGTGGCAAGGCTTACCCCTTATTAATACGCTTATTTTATTAGCGTCTTCGGTTACTTTGCATTTTGCTCACGTAGCCATTGAAAACAATAAACGTAAACCGCTAAAAGTGATGCTAGGGGCAACCATTTTATTGGGTGTGTGCTTTTTAGCATTGCAGGTAGAAGAATATATTTATGCCTACAACGACTTAAACTTAACACTAGATGCAGGCATTTACGGGAATACGTTCTTTTTGCTGACAGGTTTTCATGGCATGCATGTGACCCTTGGCGCCATCATTTTGTTTGTTGTATTTGTGCGTATTTTAAAAGGCCACTTTACGAAAGATAAACATTTTGCGTTTCAAGCAGCGGCTTGGTACTGGCATTTTGTTGATGTGGTGTGGCTGTGTTTATTTGTTTTTGTGTATGTGTTGTAACGGTTAATGGTGAGTGATTAGCCTTTATAAAACCAAGTTTTACAGCGGCTATCACCATCACCAAAACCACCACAGAAAACAGCACGCGACGGCCTAAAAAATGCGACATAGGCCGACCGCCAGATTTATCGGTCACCATAATAAATAGCGCTCTAAACAAGTTGAAAAGTATAAATAGTAACAGCAGCACAATAATAATTTTAATAATCACTGGGTTGACCCTTTATGCAGTTAATTTTAAGGCGTAAACAAAAGCTTAGCTCATTTATCGCACTTTGCGTTGTGGTAGCTGTGGTGCTGGTATGTGTACGTTTAGGGTATTGGCAATTAGCAAGGGCTGAGCAAAAGCAGCAACAGCTAACAGCTATAGCTAACATGCAAACCCAAGGCGTAATGAGCTGGCAGCAATTACAGGCAATGCCTTCAAAGTGGAATAAAACAGGTGTAGTGGTTGAGCTTGTCGGAAAAATAATAAATCAGCAATACTGGCTTTTAGATAACCAAGTTTACCAAGGGCAAGTCGGTTACGATTTATTGGTGTTATTTAAGCCAAGCCAAGCAAGTGACGCTTTACTCGTTAATTTAGGGTGGGTAAAAGCGCCTATTTCACGCAGCGAACTACCGAACATCCAACTTCCTAAACGTAATATTACGTTTAAAGCGCAGATAAAAGAGCGAAATTTAACGAGCTTTAACTTACAAACCAATGCGACAAAACAAGACCTTCAAAAACGAATTCAATCAATAGATTTACAAAAGCTAAGTGAGCAGAGTAATCAATCGTTATTTAACTTTATGGCTTATCGTCAAGGTGCTGGAGATGCGCTAGCTATACCGCATTATAAAGCGGTGGTGATGAGTCCGCAAAAGCACCAAGCGTATGCAGTGCAATGGTTTTTAATAGCCTTAGCCTGTGTAGTGGTGGCCATTTTTGCCAGCAAAAAGAGGACTAACAATGAAAAATAACCCCTTAGTTTTGTTTGTTGTATGTTGCGCTGTACCGCTAGTACTTGCATACGGTGCGCTAAAACTAGACTGGTTGCCGAGCGCCATTACCAATAATGGCGAGTTTTTACAGCACGAAGTAAAGCTTGAAAACTGGCAGCAACATAACCCTAAGCAATGGACAATTGCGCTTAATTACTCCAATAAATGTAACGCTTCGTGCAATGAGCAGCTCAATGCGCTTAATAACTTATATATCGCCTTAGGAAAAAATCAGGGCAAGGTTGATATGGCTGTAATGGGAGCGCCTAAAGTTAAAAACATTCCTTGGAAAACCTTTAACGCGCAACAAAATTTGCAGCCCGCTAGCCTATATTTAATCGATCACATGGGGTTAGTGGTGCTTGAGTATCCGTTTAAAGAGCAGCCACAAGAAAACCGTTTAGTGCAAAAAGGTTTATTAAAAGATTTAAAAAAACTGCTTAATTATTCTCGTTCAAGCTAATTAATAGCGCATTGTTAATGGGAGATTCCTATGTATAAAAATTATAAAAACTGGGTACTTGCAACGGGGTTACTTGCGCTGTTAGTAGTAGGGCTAGGTGCTTATACACGTTTAAGTGACGCAGGTCTTGGTTGCCCTGATTGGCCCGGTTGCTATGGCTTTTTAACTGTACCAAAGCATGAAGCCGATATCGCACTGGCTACCCAAAGTTACCCAGATATGATGTTTGAAACCGCCAAAGCGTGGAAAGAAATGATCCACCGTTACTTTGCAGGCGCGCTGGGGTTGCTTATTTTAGCGCTATTCGTATTGGCTTTTGTAAAGCGCCATTACTCAAACACGCCGGTTAAATTACCGCTAGCCTTATTATTGTTAGTTATATTTCAGGCTGCGCTGGGTATGTGGACCGTTACTATGAACTTACAACCGCTTATTGTAATGGGGCATTTGCTGGGGGGATTTAGTATTTTATCGCTAATCACTCTTTTATACCTGCGTTTAACTACTAAACCCATAGAGGGCGGAGATAGTAGCGCTAAAGGCTATTTTTCATTGAGCTTAGTTGCATTGGCTGTGTTGGTTATTCAAATTGCATTAGGTGGGTGGCTTGCAGCAAATTATGCGGCGCCACACTGTAATGGCTTACCGCTGTGTAGTTATGCGCAGCCATTTTCACTCAGTAGTGTGTTTCAGCTGCCGCTTGAGCACAGTAATTATGAGTACGGAGTGCTATCGCAACAGGCGCGTATGTCTATTCATTTACTACACAGAATTTGGGCGCTAGTTACATGTATTGTGTTGGCGCTAATTATGTGGCGTATATACAGTCAGGCGCAATCTGCAAAAATAAAGCACTGTACTGTCAGCGTGCTCGTTGCGCTACTTTGCCAAATTAGTTTGGGGCTTGCGGTGGTGCATTGGCACTTTCCGCTTGGAGTGGCGTTGGCGCACAATTTAATGGCAGCTATCTTGTTATTGACTATGGTTAGGTTGTGTTACTACCTAAAAGCACGCACTTAAAGGGGAATAATTATGGCACTCACACTCGACAAAAAAGAACTACAGGTTATTAGCGCACACCCTTTTATTCAACGTGCTTATAATTTACTGCAAGATTACTTAGCTATTAGCAAGTTTAAAGTAGTGGCTATGTTGGTACTTACTGCCTGGGTTGGCTTGGCACTGGCGCCTGACGTAGGGCGAGGCATTGCAGTACAATTTATTAGTTTATTAGGCATTGGTTTACTCTCTGGCACTGCGGCAGTAATAAATCATGTTGTTGATAGCGAAATAGATACAAAAATGGCGCGTACACGCCACCGCCCTGTAGCTAAAGGCCGGCTTAGTAAAACCCATGCGTTAAGCTTTGCAGGCGTGATAGGGGTTGCTGGTTTTATAATGCTAATGCTTTGGGCAAACACCCTAACAGCCGTACTTACTTTGTTTGCATTAGTTGGGTATGCTTTTATTTATACCTCTTTTTTAAAGCGTGCCACACCGCAAAACATTGTAATTGGTGGCTTAGCTGGGGCAATGCCGCCTTTATTGGGTTGGGTTTCTGAAACCAATCAAATGGCAGCCGCGCCATGGTTACTCGTAATGATTATATTTACGTGGACCCCACCGCATTTTTGGGCACTGGCAATAGCACGCAAAAGCGATTACGAACGCGCTAAAATTCCTATGTTGCCAGTGACTCACGGTATCGATTTTTGCAAAACCTGTGTTGTGGCTTACACCATATTACTGGCGCTTGTATGTGTATTACCTTATTTAATTGGTATGTCGGGCGGTATTTATTTAGTAGGCGCATGTGTACTCAACGCACTCTTTTTGTATAAAGCAGTTAAGCTTAAATTAGCCCCTAGCGATGACACCGCAATGGACTTATTTCGCTTTTCAATTGTGCATTTAATGGTACTCTTCGTGATCTTATTTATAGATAAATGGCTCCCTTTATGAAGCAGTTACGGATTAGCTTAGTTGTAATTTTTTCGTTTTTATTAGTCGCTTGCTCAGAGCAAAATAGTGCACCCGATGTGCAAGCCTTAGTGTATGAGCAAGCAAAGCCTCTTTCTGATTTTACACTTAACGACCAAAACGGTGAGTTAGTCACCAAAGCGCAATTTTTGGGGCAATGGAACTTAGTGTTTTTAGGCTATACCAGTTGTCCAGATATTTGCCCATTAACGCTTGCTAAACTAAACAGCGTGTATAAAAAGTTACATAACGAATACCCACTGCACATTTGGTTTATGTCGGTAGACCCTCAACGCGATACGCCGGAAAAACGCAAAGCGTATATTGATTATTTTAACCCTGACTTTTTAGCTGTTTCGGGTGAGCACAAAAACCTATTCCCGGTGGTTAGAGAGCTTGGCCTAATTTATGCCATTAGTGACTCGCAAGAATCAGAATATGCGGTCGATCATAGTGCTTCGGTGGCTTTAGTTGATGCAAATGGAGCGGTAAGAGCCATATTTAAGCCTGAGTTCCAACAAGGAAATGCGCCCCTTATTAATACCACTCAACTCATTAGCGAATTTAAACAAATAGCGGATTACTATAAAAACTAGTTTTAAACTTTTCACGAATTTTAAAAGGAGCTTAGGCTCCTTTTTTGCTTTTTAGCGCCACTTTTAAAAGTTTTATTAATTTTTTTGAGCCTTTTATGGCAATTTTAATAACTAAGGCTAAGCTTTTGTTATGAATTGAATTGACAGGGAAAGTCCTGAAAAAATGCTAAAACTTCCAAGCGAACTTGCGATTATGCAAGTAGAGACTCTTCACCAAGATTTATTACAAGAACTCAATAGCAACAACGATATTTGTTTAGATGTCAGTGAGGTTGTTTCAGCCGATACCGCGTCAATTCAACTTTTGTGTGCCTTACAAAAACACCTACTTACCATACACCATAAAATTGTATGGGTAGGCAGCAGTGATGCACTTCAAAACGCCATTAATCAACTTGGCTTAAGTCAATATTTAACACTTGAAAGTAAAGGTTAGAGGTTTATATGAAGAAAATTTTAGCGGTTGATGATTCTGCGTCAATGCGTCAAATGGTGAGCTTTACGCTTAAAACCGCAGGTTTTGATGTTACCGAAGCAAAAGATGGCAGCGAAGCCCTCGCGATTGCCAAGCAGCAAAGTTTTGATGCGGTAATTTCAGATGTAAATATGCCCATTATGGATGGCATTACGCTTATCAGAGAGCTCAGAGGCCTTCCTGATTACAAATTTACGCCGCTACTTATGCTAACTACAGAGTCAGGATTAGATAAAAAAGTAGAAGGTAAAGCAGCTGGCGCAACAGGCTGGATTGTAAAGCCTTTCAACCCGGATCAGTTACTAGCGGTACTTAAAAAAGTAATTCGTTAACTGAGGAGTGCGGCGTGAGTATAGATTTAAGTCAATTTTTTGAAGTGTTCTTTGAAGAAAGTTTTGAAGGCCTAGATACAATGGAGGCCGAGCTATTAAATTTAGAGCCCGGCGAAGAAGACTTAGAAATAATAAATACTATTTTTAGAGCTGCGCACTCAATTAAAGGGGGCAGTGGCACCTTTGGCTTTAACTCTGTTGCTGAGTTTACCCATGTGCTAGAAACCCTACTGGATCAAATACGCCAAGGTGAGCGCGAACTCACCACCGAGCACGTTAATTTATTGCTTAAAGCTGTTGATTGCTTGCGTGGGTTACTCGGTGAGCTGCAAGCAGAGCAAGAGCCTGATTTATCACACGCTACAACCTTAAAAAAACAGTTTGAAATTGTACTCGAGATGCAAGCCGATTCAGCCCCAAGCGAGGTAAGCGAAGTAACGGCTGCTGCTGAGGTAAATACCTTTCAAATTGATTTTAAACCGCATCATCACCTTTTTAAAACAGGCAACGAGCCTTTATTTATGATCAGCGAATTAGCTGAACTCGGTGAGCTTGAAACACAGGCATTTTTAGACGATATCCCAGATATTAAAGATTTAAGCAGTGACGAGTGCTACTTACACTGGCGCTTTTTTTTAAATACCAGCGAAAAAGAAGCCGCCATTAAAGAGGTATTTGAATGGGTAGAAGATGATGCCGATATAAAAATAGAGCTTTGTGGCGGGTTATTTGATGAAGACACTTCTCACAGCGCAAACGCTGATGAAAAGAGCAACGACAGCACAGCTCAAACACCACCTATTAGCGATGCTAAAAAAGCACCCGACAAACCTAAAAGCAAACCCACAGCCGATAAAAAGCCAGCATCAGCACCAGAGTCTACCTCCATAAGAGTAGGAATAGATAAAGTAGACTCGTTAATAAACATGGTCGGTGAGCTGGTGATAACACAAGCCATGTTAAATCAGTTGAGCGAGCAAGAAATTAGCGAATCGACCATTACGTCATTACAAGAAGGTTTGGCACAACTGGCGCACAATACCCGAGACCTGCAAGAAAATGTTATGCGTATTCGTATGTTACCGATTAACTTTGTATTTAGCCGGTTTCCGCGTTTAGTGCGCGATATAGCGCAAAAACTAAATAAACAGGTGGAGTTAAAATTATTAGGCGAGCAAACCGAGCTAGATAAAACGGTAATGGAAAAAATATCTGACCCTATGGTGCACCTAGTCAGAAATTCGCTCGACCATGGCCTTGAAACAATTGAACAGCGGGTTGCCGCAGGTAAAGACCCAGTGGGCACTGTGACCTTAAATGCCTTTCATCAAGGCGGCAATATCGTGATAGAAATAATGGACGATGGGCAAGGCTTAAATACGCAAAAAATTAAAGAAAAAGCCATTGCTAATGAGCTGATCACCGCTGATTGTAATTTAACAGATGATGAAATTAACGAGCTTATTTTTATGCCTGGCTTTTCTACCGCCGATGCGGTTAGCGACTTATCTGGGCGTGGTGTAGGAATGGATGTTGTTAAGCGCAATATTCAATCTTTAAATGGCTCGGTTGAGGTTTCATCAGCGCCTGGCGTTGGCTCTACCTTTACAATTAGGCTGCCCCTTACACTTGCCATTTTAGATGGTCAATTAGTTAAAGTTGCCCAGCATACTTATATTATTCCGCTTATTTCTATTGTTGAATCACTACAGATTGATATCACTAAAGTAAGCCGAGTGGGTAAAGACTTAGATGTACTAAGGCTGCGTGACGAATACATTCCTATTTTACGCTTATATCAAATTTTTAATCATCAAAACGCCATAGAGTCATTAGACAAAACCTTGCTGGTGGTTGTTGAAACCGACAACCAAAAAGTGGGTTTGCTGGTAGATGACTTACTTTCGCAGCAGCAGGTAGTCATAAAAAGTTTAGAGGCTAATTACCAAAAAGTAGATGGGGTGTCTGGAGCAACTATTTTAGGCGACGGGCGTGTATCGTTAATTGTTGATATTAGCGGCTTAATAAAATTATCAGGGCTTAAAAAACCAGGTAGCCAAGAGCTAATCATAGAATCAAAAACACCTCTGGAGGCTTCATGATTAGTGAACAAAGCGAGCTAAACAACAAAATTGATTTAGGACAACAGCAAGGCGTTAAGCAGTTTTTAACCTTTATTATGGCTGGCGAAGAATACGGCGTAGATATATTAACCGTGCAAGAGATCAGAAGTTGGGAAGAAATTACCGTACTGCCCAACGCGCCGGATTTTGTTAAAGGAGTGATAAACCTTCGCGGCACCATAGTGCCAATAATAGATTTACGCTTACGTTTTGGCTTGCCAAGCACTGAGTATGGGCCATTAACGGTTGTTATTGTTGTAAAAGTTATTTTTGAAAACGATTCAAAAATAATGGGCATCGCAGTAGATGCGGTGTCAGATGTTTACAGCATTGCAGAGCAAGACGCCAAGCCCGTCCCTAGCCTGTCTGATTCGAGTAATTGTGAATATGTCGCAGGGTTGGTGAACGTGGGCGAAAAAATGGTCTCGTTAATTGATTTACAAAGAACAATGGATATATAGCCACAGCGCTATGTAGCAACAAAAACAAACATAAAGGTGGTGATGGGCATGGGATGGTTTAGTAATCCGAAGCAGTCAGAATCAAGTAATGACTTAATCGTTAATGCATTAAATAAATCATTAGCGGTTATTGAGTTTGAACCCAGCGGCAGAATAATTACAGCTAATTCAAACTTTTTAAATGCAATGGGATACCGCTTAGAGGAAGTGCAAGGGCAGCACCACTCTATGTTTGTTGAACCAGATGAAGCACAGAGCAGCGAGTATAAAAATTTTTGGCAACGCTTGCGCGGTGGTGAGTTTATTTCTAATGAGTTTAAGCGTCTTGCTAATGGAGGGCGAGAGGTATGGATCCAAGCTACCTATAACCCAATTATTGATAGCCAAGGGCAAGTGCTAAAAGTAATTAAATTTGCTACCGACATTACCGAACAAAAGAAACAGGCCGCTGAAGCGCAAGGCCAACTTGAGGCAATTAGTAAATCTCAGGCGGTGATTGAGTTTAATCTTGATGGCACAATCATTACTGCCAATGACAATTTTTTAAATGGTTTAGGCTATCAACTTAGCGAAATAAAAGGCCAGCATCATAAATTATTTGTCGACCCAGAATACGCTAAAACAAACGAGTATAAACAATTTTGGGATAAGTTAGGACGAGGCGAGTACGACTCGGGCGAGTACATGCGAATAGGCAAACAAGGGCAAGAAATATGGATTCAAGCCTCTTATAACCCTATTTTCGATTTAAACGGCAAGCCTTATAAAGTTATTAAATACGCCAGTGATATCACCGCGCAAAAACAGCTAGAGCGCGAGTCTAAAAAGGCTGCCGATTTAGCAAGTGCGTTAACTGTTTGCCAAGCCAATGTAATGATTGCCGATAAAGACCTAAATATTGTATTTGTAAACGATCAGGTTAAGTTAATGCTCAAAGCGCGAGAAACTGAGTTGCAAGGTGTGCTACCTAGTTTTTCTGTTGATAATTTAATAGGCACGTGTGTTGATGATTTTCATAAGCACCCAGCTCATCAACGCGAACTATTAAAAAACTTAAAACAACCTTATAAAACTGAGTTACGTTTAGCGGGGCTTATTTTTAGTTTAATTGCTACACCGTGGATAAACCATGAAGGTAAGCATTTAGGCACTATTGTTGAGTGGGAAGATATTACCGATAGCGTAGCAAAAGCAGAGCAAGAACGTGCTGAAGCACAAGAAAACTTACGAGTAAAACAAGCCCTTGATACCGTAGCAACAAACACCATGATAGCCGATGCTTCAAATGTAATTGTATACATGAACAACGCGGTTAAATCGATGATGAGTATTGCTGAAGATGATTTGAAAAAGGAGCTGCCAAACTTTGATAGCACCAATTTAATGCAGCAAAACATTGATATATTCCATAAAAATCCGGCTCATCAACAAAACCTACTAGCTAAGCTTACAACAACTTACCGAGCCGAAATAAAAGTAGGCGGGCGCACCTTTGGTTTAGTTGCAAACCCTATTTTTACACCAGAACAAGAACGCATAGGCACCGTAGTTGAGTGGGAAGATAGAACGGGCGAAGTTGCAATAGAAAAAGAAATTGCACAATTAGTCAGCGATGCAGGAAATGGCGATTTAGAAACCCGAGTAGATGAAAAAGGTAAAGAAGGCTTTTTCTTACGCTTAGCGCAGGGCTTAAACAGCTTAGTTGAAATTGTGGATGATGCCGTTAGTGATACCGCGCAAATGCTTGATGCAATGGCCAATGGCGACCTATCAAAACGCATAGAAAAAGAGTATCAAGGCTCGTTTGATAAGCTCAAGCAAGATGCTAATACCACAGCAGATAAATTGACCGATGTGATTAACCGAATTAACTCATCGGCCACGTTAGTGGCCAGTGGCGCAGAGGAAATTTCGCAAGGCAACGCCGATTTAAGCCAGCGTACCGAAGAACAAGCTTCATCACTTGAAGAAACCGCGTCAAGTATGGAGGAAATGACCAGTACCGTAAGACAAAATGCAGATAACGCAAAAGTCGCTAACGATTTAGCCGAAGAAACCTGCGAGAAAGCAATTCAAGGTGGTGAAGTAGTTAATAGAGCTGTAACGAGTATGTCGGCCATTAACGAGTCGAGTAAAAAAATTGCAGACATTATAGGCGTGATTGATGAAATTGCCTTTCAAACTAATTTACTGGCACTTAACGCCGCCGTTGAAGCAGCTAGAGCGGGTGAGCAAGGCCGTGGCTTTGCCGTTGTTGCTGGTGAGGTGCGTAATTTAGCGCAGCGCTCAGCTGGAGCAGCCAAAGAAATTAAAGAGCTTATTAGAGACAGCGTTGCAAAAGTGACCGATGGCTCTGTGCTTGTAAATGAGTCGGGCGAAACACTCAGAGAAATTGTTTCAAGCGTACAACGTGTTACGCAAATGATTTCGGATATAACCGAGGCCTCTGAAGAGCAAAGCGCAGGCATTGAGCAAGTTAATAAAGCGGTTGCCCAAATGGATGAAATGACCCAGCAAAATGCGGCACTTGTAGAAGAAGCGTCTGCGGCGGGCGAGTCAATGGCTGAGCAAGCAAACGAGATGCGTCAGTTATTGCACTTTTTTTCACTCGGGCAGCAAGGCATGAACACATTGCCAAATACGCACTTTGAACGCTCAGCGCCCCCTGCACGCCAACCTAGTGGCTATTTAAAAAATACCCAACCCAAAGGCGAAAACTTTATAGACTCAGCAGATGAATGGGAAGAGTTTTAGTCATTACTGGCTTGCTAGTTAATACCCTAGCAAGCCTGCTTTACAAGGGATGGTATGACAATGAAAGAATTTTTATGTACCGATAAAGATTTTAAAGACATTGCCACTTTAGTTTATAACGCGTGCGGAATTGTGCTTGGCGATCACAAACGCGAAATGGTGTATTCCCGCTTAGCAAGAAGGGTAAGAGAGCATAAACTTAAAAACTTTTCTCAATACTTAGAGTACTTACACAATAATAAAGAGGCTGAGTTTGACGCATTTATTAATGCTATTACCACTAACTTAACCTCCTTTTTTAGAGAGCCCCACCACTTTGAGTTTTTAAAAAACACCATAGTGCCGCAGTTACTTAGCAGTAACAAAGTAACAAAACGAGTACGCGTATGGTCAGCGGGTTGCTCTACAGGCGAAGAGCCTTACAGCTTAGCAATAACCCTTGCCGATTTATTCCCAAGTTCTTGGGATGTAAAAATTTTAGCAACCGATTTAGATTCTAATGTATTAGCCAAAGCACAAGCGGGTATTTATACCGCGGCTAATGTAAATGGCTTAGAAAACAATGTACTTAAAAAGTGGTTTTTAAAAAGCAAAGATGGGCAAACATATAAAGTAAAACCACAGTTAAATAAACACATTTTTTTTAAACGCCTTAACCTTTTACAAGAATGGCCCATGAAAGGGCAGTTTGACTTAATTTTATGTCGTAACGTGGTTATTTATTTTGATAAAGAAACAAAAGACACCTTATTTAAACGTTATGCAAATGCACTTAATCGTGACGGTTATTTGTTTTTAGGGCACTCAGAGAGTATGGGAAAAGAGCATTCTGAGTTTAAAAATTTAGGGAAAACCATGTATCAAAAGCAACACAATGCACGCACAGTTTAGGCCGGTGCTCCCAGGGTTTGAACATATAAAACGTTACTGGGATGCAGGGCGCACAAGCGTGGTGGCAAAAATATTACCTGGCGAATTTTATGTCTCAAAAAATGATGAGCTTATTTCTACAGTGCTTGGGTCGTGCATAGCAGCGTGTGTTTACGATGAAAAAGCCGGTATAGGTGGCGTAAATCATTTTATGTTGCCAGTAAAAAAAGGCCTAGAATTAAACAGTGCCCATAGTTTGAGCTGCCGCTACGGGAATTGGGCAATGGAATACCTGATCAACGAAGTACTCAAAGGTGGTGCTGCGCGAAAAAATTTAAAAATAAAACTCTTTGGTGGCGGCAAAATAATTAGCGCAATGACCGACATAGGGATAGGTAATATTAGCTTTGCCAATGCGTATATTCAGGAAGAGTCGCTCAATCTTGTTGCACAAGATATGGGGGGGCCGTGGCCTCGAAAAATTTTTTTTCATCCGCATACGGGCAAAGTCCACGTAAAGAAGCTGAAGAATTTGCACAACAATACAATTGAAAAACGCGAAGTGCGCTACCTGCAAAACCTTAAGCAACAAGATAAAGCCACCGAGACTAACATAGAGCTGTTTTAGGAGCCGTAATGGTTAAAGTTCTGATAATAGATGATTCACCACTGATAAGGCGTTTGCTGAGCGAAATATTATCTCAGGCTAGCGATATCGAGGTTGTTGGCTGTGCTGAAGACCCTTATCAAGCACGAGAAATGATTAAATTGCTCAATCCAGATGTGCTTACCCTCGATGTAGAAATGCCAAAAATGGATGGCATTAGCTTTTTAAGAAACCTAATGCGCTTAAGACCTATGCCCGTTGTGATGATTTCTACACTAACCCAGCAAGGCTCGCCTATCACCTTAGAAGCGCTTGAGCTTGGTGCCGTGGATTTTATTGCCAAGCCAACTGTGAATGTTAAGCAGCAAATGAGTCAATATGCATATGTTGTGCAGCAAAAAGTGCGTGTGGCGGCAGGTGCAAGGGTAAGAAGTTTTAAAAAGGTAAGCACCGTAAGTGAGCCTTTACCTAGCAATGCACAATTTTTATTAAACAAGGTAATAGCGATAGGGGCTTCAACAGGGGGCACAGAAGCAATAAAAGAAGTGCTTATAAAAATGCCGACCAATTGCCCTGCCATTGTGATTACCCAGCATATTCCTCCGGTATTTAGTACCTCGTTTGCCCAGCGTATGGACCGCACCTGTGCAATTAACGTAAAAGAAGCGCAGCACGGCGACAAGCTCACTGCGGGATGGGCTTATATAGCCCCAGGTGGTTTGCACTTAAGTATAAAAAAAAGAGGGGCAAGTTTATATTGCGAGCTTGATGATTCTGAGCCTGTTAACCGCCATAAACCGGCAGTAGATGTATTATTTAACTCGTTACTTGAGTGCGGTGGAAAAAACATTGTGGCAGCGTTACTAACCGGTATGGGGAGCGATGGAGCAAAGGGCTTGCTTAGCATTAAACAAGCGGGTGGTTACACCATTGCACAGGATGAGTTTTCTTCTGTGGTGTGGGGAATGCCCAAAGCGGCGGTTGATTTAGGCGCCGCTCACGAAATTGTTGCGCTTGATAAAGTAACCCAACGCTTATTGCATCAGACTATAAAGGTGTAATTGCTACTGAATAACCCACGGCTGCGAAAACCAATAGTAACTACCAGGGTGCTTAATCGAAGGGGCGGTACAATTAAAGCGTGAACGACCTTTATTTAGCGCCTTTGGCGAGTCAATTTTTACAGTTGTGTCGTTTATCCAAGTTAATTTAGCCTGCCCAACACTTGATACATAACACGCAAACTGACTCTTATGAAAATCACCCATTTCAAACTCAATGCTGAGCGTTGGTGGGTTTTGTGAGGTTACACTGTCTTGGTAATCTAGGTTTTTAATACTAAACGCCCGAGAGTTTAATTTTGTAATTAACGTATCTAATTTACTGTAAAAGCCAGAGGCTGGAAAACGCGGTAAGCGGGTAAAGTTAGCGTTTTTATTTACAGCGCCTGAGTGCTGACCAATGCCAATAAAGCCAAGCTCTTTTACAAGCGCTTGTAGTTTGTTATTAAACTCACCATACGGGTACGCTAGGTATTTATAGTCGTGGCCTATTTCTTCTTTAATACGCTGTTGAGAATGCAAAATATCTTGTTTTATACGTGCTTGCCACTGTGCATCGCTCTCATCTTTTAGCTTAATATGCAGGTAGTCATGCTGGGCAGTGTGATTGGCAATTAACGCCCCTTTGCCTGCGAGCTCTTTTAATTTATCCCACCCCATTACGTAGCCTTTGCCTTCATCAATAAGGGTAGGGTTTACAAAAATAGTATAGGGGTAACCAAATTTTTCTAAAATAGGCGCAGCTTGTTCGTAGTTATTGTTGTAACCATCGTCAAAGGTGATAGCGACTGTTTTCTCAGGTAAGGTTTTGCCTTGTTGTATAGCGCTTATTAGCTCATTTAGTGCAATAACATTAAAATTATGCTCTTTTAAGTAGCTCAAATGCTTGGTAAACGTATTTGCGCTTACACTGGTCACAGCCGGAAGGGTTTCGCTTACATGGTGATACTGTAAAATAACCGCCGCATGAGCACGTACTGATAAACAAATGAGAGTAATTAAAACTAAATGAAACAATTTCTTAAACATAATAAGGCACACCATAAAAGCTTGCTGTTGCTAGCGGGTCCAATGATATTATCAAATATTACTGTCCCACTGTTAGGAATTGTTGATACCGCTGTTATTGGCCACTTAGGTAGCGCGCATTACTTAGCGGGCATCGCACTTGGCTCAGCTGTTATTTCTATTTTATTTTGGCTCGCCGGTTTTTTACGTATGAGCACCACAGGGTTAGTGGCCCAAGCATACGGGCAAAATAACTTAACACAGTTGGCAGCGCTTTTAAAACGCAGCTTATTACTTGCCGTGTGTGTGGCGTTAGCGCTTATAGCTTTATCGCCTTTGATAAAACAAGCTATTGCATTTTTATCAGGCGCAAATAGTGAGGTTCTTGCTCAAGCATATCAGTATTTCAGTATTCGTATATTTAGTGCCCCTGCCGCACTTTGTAATTTAGTGCTGCTTGGCTGGATGCTTGGCGTACATTATGGGCGTGGGCCATTTTACTTGCTGCTAGTGACCAATATTACCAACATAGTGCTCGATATATATTTTGTGGTGTATTTAGACTGGGCAGTAGCGGGAGCTGCGTGGGCGTCGTTAATTGCAGATTACAGCGCGTTGGCTTTTGCGTTGCTACTAGTGATTAAGCTCGCTAAAAAGCAAGGCGTGGAGCTAAGCGTGCCCAACTGGCTCAGTGTTAGCAAAATGGCAGAGCTACTTAGTTTAAATAGAGATATATTTATTCGCTCTTTAATTTTGCAATTATGCTTTAGCTTTATGACCTTTTATGGCGCCCGCATAGGTGAAACAACGCTTGCAGCGAATGCCGTGTTACTTAACTTTTTAATGTTAGTAAGCTTTGCACTTGATGGAATAGCCTATGCAAGCGAAGCCAAAGTTGGTCAAGCTAAAGGCCAGCGAAGCGTTAATAACATTAGATTATGGGTAAAAATAAGTGTGTTTTGGGGGATGCTTTTTGGCGTGTTATACAGCGTATTTTTTGCTGTGTTTGGCAGCGCTATTATTAAGCTTTTAACCAATGTACCCGAGGTGATAGAAGCTGCGACAAATTACTTACCGTGGGTAATAGTATTGCCTATGTTAGCAATGAGCTGCTTTTTGTTTGATGGCGTATTTGTAGGGCTCACACGGGCAAAAAATATGCGTAACAGTATGATTCTTTCTGCTGCTGTTGGCTTTTTTGGGGTGTTTTGGGTGTTTATAGAGTGGCAAAATAATGCGTTATGGCTGGCTATGAGTTGCTTTATGCTTATGCGCGGCGTTACGTTAATTATTAAGTATTTGCAGTTAAAAGCAACTAATCAGCTGCTAGATTAAGCGAACGTGTCATTTCCATAGGTCGGGGTCGTGATCTTTTGGCCCCATATCTTTTAAAACTTGCGAGAAACGATTGGCAAAAATACCGCTATAACCCCATGCAGCAAAAAATAATGCCGGGATTAAAATAACCACACCTATAATTTGTAAACTAAAGTGGGTGTAGTAGCCAAGGGCAATAAATATCACGGCTAGCACAAACAGTGCTAAGCCGCGAAAAAAGCGCGTTAAACTCAACTTAGGGTTACTCCCTAAGCGATAAATAAGCGGCTTTAACATTATTGCTTAGTAATAAGAGTGATCGCCCGCTTGGTGCTCGGTAATGTCGGCAACACCGGTGATTTCATCAAACTTTGCAATCATTTCTTTCTCGATGCCTTCTTTAAGCGTTACATCGATCATAGAACAGCCATTACAACCACCACCAAATTGAAGTACTGCAATACCTTCAGCGGTTACTTCAACTAGGCTTACTTGGCCACCGTGGTTAGCTAGCTGCGGGTTTACTTCGGTTTCTAGCATGTGTTGAACACGCTCATTTAGCGATGCGTTATCGCCTAGTTTACGTGCCTTTGCATTAGGCGCTTTTAAAGTTAACTGAGTGCCCATTTTGTCGGTAACAAAATCAATTTCAGCTTCTTCTAAAAAAGGAGCGCTTTCTGTATCTACTACGGCATCAAAACCATTAAAGTTAAGACGAATATCGCTGTCTTCTACGGCGTCTTCTGGGCAATAAGAAACACCACATTCCGCTTGTGATGTACCAGGGTTTACAACAAACACACGAATATTAGTTTGTTGTGCTTGATCTGCTAAAAGTTTAGCAAAATGCGCTTGTGCTGTTTCGGAAATAGAAATCATAAAACCGTCTATACTTGACTAAATTACTCGGATACTGCATATCATACTCCGCTCATCGTGTTGCGGCTAGTGTTGAGCGTAAAAAGTTGGCATCTATTTTAAGCAATGCTAGCGTGCAAATAACAAACATTTTTAGAGTGATTTATATGCGCTGGATAGTAACTATAATGGTGGCAATGCTTAGCTTTTCAAGTATGGCAAAACCACTTTCGTATTATTTTGAACAAGATGTAGAGTTTGATAAAACAATACCCACCCCACAAGACGTACTTGGTTACGAAGTAGGTGAGTGGCATGTAAGGCACGACCAACTGGTGCGTTACATGGAAATTCTAGCGCAAAAAAGTAATCGTATAAATTTTGAAGTAATAGGGCGCACACACGAGCAACGTCCGCTTGTGATGCTAAGTATTAGCAGCGCTGAAAAACTAGCTAACTTAGAGCAAATTCGCCAAGCGCACTTAGCCCGTTTAACAAACAGTGAGCAAGCTAAAAACACACAAAATGAGCCTGCTGTAGTTTGGATGGGATACAGTGTGCATGGCAATGAGTCATCAGGCAGCAATGCCGCTTTATTGGTTGCGTATTACCTTGCTGCAGCGCAAGGCCCAGAAATAGAAAAATTATTAAATAATACCGTTATTTTGCTCGACCCTTCACTTAACCCTGATGGCTTGGCTCGCTTTGCCAATTGGGCTAATAGTAATCGGGGGATGAACTTATCAAGCGACCCTAAAACGCGTGAACACGTAGAAAGCTGGCCAAGTAGCCGTACAAATCACTATTGGTTTGATTTAAACCGCGATTGGTTATTACTACAACACCCAGAGTCACGTGCACGCATTGCTAAATTTCATCAATGGAAGCCAAATATTCTTACCGACTTTCATGAAATGGGGCCAAACAGCAGCTACTTTTTTCAACCTGGCATTGCCAGTCGCAAGCACCCAATTACCCCAGATGAAAACGTAACGCTTACTAAAGCCATAGCCAATTACCATGCTAAAACTTTAGATAAAAATAACGCTCTTTATTTTACCGAAGAAAGCTTTGACGACTTTTATTACGGCAAGGGTTCAACCTACCCCGATGTAAACGGCGGTATAGGTATTTTATTTGAGCAAGCCAGCTCACGTGGGCATGTACAAGAAACCATAAATGGTACGCTTACGTTTCCTTTTACTATTAAAAATCAGTTATTAACAAGCCTATCAACCTTTCAAGCAGCGGTAGATAACCGCGAGGCGCTATTAACCTATCAGGCTAAATTTTATAACCAAGCAGTTGATTTAGCTCATGATGAAAGTTTTGAAGGCTATGTGGTTGAGGGTGCTAAAGACAACACCCGGATTAAACTATTTTTAAACCTGTTAAAGCAGCATCAAATTAACGCCTATCCACTTACAAAAGCGCTAAAAGCCAATGGCAAAAACTTTAGCACCCAGAGCTATTTTGTGCCGTTAGCTCAGCCACAGTTTCGTTTAGTAAAAGCTATTTTTAGTGAGCAAAAAAGTTTTGCCGATAACACATTTTATGATGTGTCGGGCTGGACACTCGCCCACGCTTTTAATTTAGAGTTTGCACAAGTAAAAAGTAGTTGGGGCTTAGAAGTAGCCAGCACTGCGTGGCAAAAAGCAGTTAAACCATCATTTGCTGCGTTAAAGCAAAGCTATGCATTTGGCTTTGCCTGGGACGATTACTTAGCGCCTAAAATGTTAAATAGCTTGCTAAAGCAAGGCATTAAAGCGCGTGTCGCGTTAAGCGCCTTAACAGCTAAAAGCAGCTCCACCGAAATAGACTTTGCACCTGGCAGCATTATTGTTCCTGCAGGGCTGCAAACAAACCCTGATTGGGTGGCTATTTTAAACGATGCTCAAACCCAGTTTGGCATTGCGATAAAGCCTATTACCACGGGCCTTACAGGGAAAGGCGCCGATTTAGGGTCGCGCACTATGGCGGTATTAAAAGAGCCAAAAGTACTGCTTGTGGGCGGTAAAGGCGTAAGCCAATACGAAGCGGGTGAAGTATGGTATTACCTTGACCGCTTTGTTGGTATTTCTCCGACCATAGTAGAAATGGAACGTTTAGGTAACCTAGATTTAAATAATTACAGCCACATTGTACTAGCTAATGGCAATTATTCGGGCTTACCCGATAGCGATAAAGTTGCCATTAAAAGCTGGGTAAGAAAAGGCGGCGTAATTTGGGGCCACAAAGGCGGCGCTAAATTTTTAGCTGATCAGCAATTACTTAAGGCTAATTATTTATCTAGGCAAGATGTAGCCAGCGCTTTTAATACTCAAGGACTAAATTACGCCGATAAAGATCATTTAGCAGGGCGACAACGCATAGCCGGCGCTATTTTTAATACCGATGTAGACACCACGCATCCACTAACGTTTTCGCTTAATCGTGAAACGCTGCCTGTATTTAAAAATAGTACCTGGTTATTAGAAAAATCATCCGCCCCGTTTGTAAACATACTCACTTATCCGCAAAAACCACTATTAGCAGGGTTTACCGATGGCGTAAATGAGCAGCAAATTGCCGGTGCAGCAGCCATGATGGCCCACTCATACGGGCGTGGCAGTGTTATTGCGATGACAGATAACCCTGTATTTAGAGGATACTGGTACGGCACAAGCCGATTACTTAGTAATGCTTTATTTTTTGGCCACACATTTAGAGTAAGAGGTGATTAACTACCCCTTTAAAGTGGCGTTAAACACGTAGCAAAAGCCCAGACTTGTTTAGCGCCCGCTTGTTTTAATACTCGGGTAGCCGCGTTGAGCGTGGCGCCTGTGGTCATTACATCATCTACAATAACCACCGTTTTACCGCTCATATCTTGTGTACATACAAAGGCATTTTTTACATTTTTAATCCGCTTGGCTCTAGATAATTGTGACTGTGCTTGCGTGGCTTTATTGCGTATTAGCACATTACTTATACAAATATGTTTTGCCAAACACGGTTGCCACACTTGGCTTACCTGATTAAACCCGCGTGTTAAAAAGCGCCCTCGGTGCAAAGGTAAAATAATAGCTATGTCGGGCTGGGTAGTTAAATTTTCAAAAAACACCGATAGCTGGCGTTTAATTACTTGTTGCAGCGCTTTTTTATAGTGAATTTGATTATTAAATTTGAGCCGTTTAAGCCAATGCTCAAAAGGGGGCTGATAAAAAGTACAGGCAAAGAGCTTATCAAATTCGCAATGCGGAAACATTTCTACAATATCCGGGCGGTGCAATAAATTACTGTGCTTATTTAAATCAAACACGCTTAAATCCGCTAAGCAATAGTCGCATAATCCCTCTTGAGCACTAATAACTCCCTGACATTGCACGCAATAAGAGGGAAATAACCAATTAAAAAATGAGTGTTGCATTGGCTGCTCCTTGCGTTGCTTTCGTCAATGTAAGCGTTATGATGTGGCTAAGTTTGGTTAAGGTTAGGCAAATATGCAAAGCGAGTTAGTTTTATTACATGGTTGGGGCATGAACCAAGGCGTATGGCAATTAGTGCAGCCAGAGTTAACGTTTTTATACAGTGGCTCGGTGCGCAGCATTGACCTGCCTGGCTTTGGCAACAGCAATAGCTGCCCAAGCCCTTATAATTTACACGATGCAGCTGAAATCGTAAGCGAGCAACTTAGCCCTGGCTCTATTGTAATGGGCTGGTCGCTAGGAGGATTGTTTGCACTTTATATTGCTAAACATTGGCCAAATAAAGTATCAAAAGTAATTTTAGTTGCCTCAAGCCCTTTTTTTGCCGAGGCAGATGATTGGCCCGGAATAAAAACCAGCGTGCTTGAGCAATTTAAAGAGCAATTAGTTAATCACCGAGAAAAAACCATAGAGCGCTTTTTAGCTATTCAGGCCATGGGTAGTGAGTCGGCACGCGATGATATAAAGCAGCTAAAGCACTTGCTAAATCAGTACAGCGCCCCTAAAAGTGAGGCGTTAAGTGCGGGTTTAAATATTTTACAAAATGATGATTTACGCAACGTATTTGCGCATTGCCCAGTGCCTATAAAAGCGATATTTGGCCGTTTAGATGCGCTGGTACCTTACAAAGCAATTAATAAAATGGCAGCACTAAATACTGAGTTTGAATACGAAGTACTAGACAAAGCCTCCCATGCACCGTTTATTTCTCATAAAAAAGAGTTTTTATCTGCCGTTAAATCAATGCTTTAAAATAGCCTAAAGAAAGGTGCTGTTTAAAGCTTTATTTTGCCCATGAAGTGAGCGATAATTAAACAATATTTATTTTTTGGAGGTACAGCATGGCTATTGGTTCAGTATTTAATAGTGGTGTAGAAGGGTTTAATCGTGCAAGCCAAGGTATAGAACGAGCAAGCGCAGAGATAAACCGTGCCACCATTGAAGAGCAAGACGATACGCAACTAGCCCAACAGCGCCAGTTAACAGCTGCGCGACCTGAAGAGGCTGTAACAGCGCCTGTTGCTCAACCAGCTCGGGTTGACGAAGCGCTTGTTAATTTAAAAGTTGAAGAGTTTAATGCCAAGGCAAACACCCAATCTATTCAAACTGCAGATGAAGTGCTTGGTACGCTAATCGATATTAAAGTTTAAACGTTATGAATATTGTCACGCCATTTCCGTCTATCAATATAAACACCGCCAATGTTTATACTGAAACCGCTCGGCGTGACAACCAACTGCGCGAAGTTATTCCTGCCCCTGCGCCCAATAGCGCCAGTAATACCGAAACCAAAGCACAAAGCGATGCTGATAAAGCAAAACTGCCAAGCAGTGCAGAAGCCGCCACCTATGATGCAACCGGAAAACTCAGTGATGAGCAAGCTGTTGAGCAGCGCCAGCAAGGCAGCGAAGATTCAGATAGCGAACAGCAACAAAACCAACAAGCAAGCGAAGAGACACCCGAAGAAGAGCAAGATCAGCAACAGCTAGAATTAGAACAGCAGCAAATTGAAGAGCTTAAAGCGCGCGATACTGAAGTGCGTGTGCACGAACAAGCTCATGCATCGGTGGGTGGGCAGTATGCAGGCTCACCAAGTTATGAATACCAACGTGGACCAGATGGCACTAATTACGCTGTTGGCGGTGAGGTACAAATTGATGTATCTGAAATCCCCGGCGATCCGCAAGCCACTATAGATAAAATGCAAACGGTACGTGCAGCCGCACTTGCCCCTGCTGAACCTTCTAGTGCCGATAGAGCCATTGCCGCTGATGCAACCCAAAAAATGGCCGCAGCGCAAGCTGAATTATCAGCCCCTGCTGACGATGAAGCGCAAGCACAAGAGCCACAAAGTGCGTTATCTATAAACGAAACCAGTACCGCTGAGTCTCAAAACGATACTAATACCGAGCAAGCACGCGACCCAGAAGTAGACGCACGAGCTGGCCGTATTGCTAATTTTTATCAAATGACTAGCTCCCCCCAAAACGAGAGTGGTTTTTCTGCGTTTGGTTAAAACCAGCTAAGCATAATTAAAAAAGCCGCTCAATGAGCGGCTTTTTAGTTTAAGGAGACATCACTTAATGAAGCAAAAGGGTATTATTTTTTTACTTTTGCATTAGCAAATGCATCGGCAAAGGCATTACCCATCATGGCGTTACCGTTATCGCGCTTTGGTTTTGCTGCACGCGGTTGCTGGCCCTGATTACTGCGTTGCTTTTGCGGCGCGGCAGCGGGTTTATTGCTTGTGTCTATTTCATCATCTAAGCGCATAGTAAAGCTAATGCGTTTACGTGGGGCATCTACCTCAACCACTTTTACTTTTACAATGTCACCGGCTTTTACTACTTCGCGCGGATCAGAGATAAACTTATTAGTAATTGCCGAAATATGCACTAGGCCATCTTGGTGAACACCTACATCAACAAACGCACCAAAGTTAGCAACGTTAGAAACCACACCTTCTAAAATCATACCGGGTTTTAGGTCTGTGATTTTTTCTACACCGGCTTTAAATTCAGCAGTTTTAAACTCAGGACGAGGATCACGCCCAGGCTTATCTAGCTCTTTAATGATGTCGGTAACGGTAGGTAAACCAAACTTCTCGTCGGTGTAGTCATTAGCAACCAGCTTATTTAAAAACTCGCTATTGCCTATTAAGCTATTTACATCAAGGTTGTTACGCTCACAAATAAGTTTAACAACAGGATAAGCCTCAGGGTGAACTGATGAGTTATCAAGTGGGTCTTTACCCTGATTAATACGCAAAAAGCCTGCTGCTTGTTCAAATACCTTTGGTCCTAAACGCTCAACTTTTTTAAGTTCGCTACGCTTAGTAAACGTGCCGTTAGTGTCGCGGTAATTTACTATATTTTGCGCTAAGGTTTTATTTAACCCCGATACGCGAGTAAGAAGCGGCACCGAGGCCATATTTAAATCAACACCCACAGAGTTTACACAGTCTTCTACCACTGCGGTCAGTGTTTGGCCTAATTGACTTTGCGATACATCGTGTTGGTATTGGCCTACACCAATTGATTTTGGCTCAATTTTAACAAGCTCGGCAAGTGGGTCCTGCAGGCGACGCGCAATAGATACCGCGCCACGCAAAGACACATCTAAGTTAGGAAATTCATTCGCTGCAAATTCAGACGCAGAGTAAACAGACGCGCCGGCTTCGCTTACCATAATTTTGTTTAATTTAAGCTCAGCATTGGCCTTAATAAGTTCACCTACTAGCTTGTCAGACTCGCGTGATGCGGTGCCGTTACCAATCGCAATAAGTTCTACTTTATGCTGGCGACATAGTTGCTCTAATGTACGTAACGATTTTTCCCAGTGATTTTGTGGTGCGTGGGGGAAAATAGTTTGGGTTGTAAGCAATTTACCTGTGCCATCAACTACGGCAATTTTACAGCCAGTTCGCAAACCAGGATCTAGACCAAGCGTGGTACGCGGCCCAGCAGGGGCGGCCATTAGTAAGTCTTTTAAGTTTTTAGCAAATACATCTATAGCGCCGGTTTCGGCTTTTTCTCGCATGGCTGCTAAAAATTCATTTTCTAGGTGTAGGCCAAGCTTTATTTTCCATGCCCATTGCACAACACTTAATAACCATGCGCTAGCTGCTTTATATTTCACATCTAAGCGGTAGTGATCAGCAATCATTTGCGCACATAGCTGGGCTGCATTTTCGCTGCTTGGCTCTGGGTTAATACTCAGCTGCAAAATACCTTCGTTACGCGCGCGCAACATAGCAAGTGCGCGGTGAGAAGGGACCTTTTTAAGAGGTTCTTGATGGTCAAAGTAGTCGCGGTATTTGCTGCCGGCTTGCTCTTGGCCGTCAATAAGTGTGCTTTGTATAGCGCCGTATAGGCTAATGTGGCTTCTAAATTTAGCTAATAACTTGGCATCTTCTGCAAAGCGTTCCATTAAAATAAATTTAGCGCCATCAAGGGCTGCTTTGGTATCAGCAATGCCTTTGACGGCATTTATAAACTGCTGCGCTTGTTGCTCTGGTTCTAAGTTTGCGTCGTTAAATAGCGCATCGGCAAGTGGCTCAAGGCCTGCTTCAATGGCTATTTGCCCTTTGGTACGACGTTTAGCTTTATAAGGAAGGTATAAATCTTCAAGCTCAGTTTTACTTTGTGCGCTGGTTATATCGGCACTAAGTGCTGGCGTTAATTTATTTTGCGATTCGATGGTTGATAAAATAAAGCTGCGGCGCTCTTCAAGCTCGCGCAAGTACGACAAACGTTGCTCTAAAAGGCGTAATTGCGTGTCGTCTAATCCACCGGTAATTTCTTTACGGTAACGCGCAATAAAAGGAACCGTTGCGCCTTCATCAAGTAATTTTGTAGCAGCAACAACTTGTTGCTGTTGTGCATTTAGCTCAGTGGCTAAACGTGCAGAGATATCGCTCATGCATAAACCTTTTAATACAAAAAATAAAACCAGAAAATCCCTCTGGTACTGTTATACCCAGCTTATTAAAGTTGCTATTTAATGAGTTTGGTAGGTATTTATTAGTTGAATAATATCACAGCAGGTTGTAATAAAAAGCTCTTAAAGCAAGCAATTTTGCTTGCTTTAAGATGGTTGGCTTGGCTGAGCTTACAAAGCGTAAAAGCGCGCTTTAGTGAGGGTGATCTACGCTTTCTAAAACATCACTAAACGTGTGAGCAATAGGGGTAATATGCACTGGAATGTGTAACGTTTTAGCTATTTGACGCGCCGAGATTAACCCGCATATTTCGTTATTAGTGGTTGTTGCTAATAAAAACATGCTGCCTTGATGCTCCATTGTTTGTAGTGCATCGCCAATACTTGCATAGCTTAGGCTTTGCATACTTACGCCATTAAGTTGGCTAATAGGTGTCATAATGTAGCGTAAGCTCACTTCATTGCGGCTGGTATTTAAACGCTGTGCAATGGCCGTAATTTTAGCGCTTTGTAGGTCAGCACTTGAAACAATACCAATTAATTTTTGCGCATCATCAGTCACCAATACATAGTCAGAATGCTCTGCTAGTACTTGTTTAAGCGCCTCGCTGATAGGGGTGTCGTATTGAGCGCGAATTGGCGTTTTTTGGGTAAAGTTATTGATTACGGTTAAAGCCGGAGATGTTAAATCAATAGTGGCTTGTTGATCTTCAAACGTGCTTGCAATAACGCCATGAGAAATATTTTGGGTACGTAATTCTTTAAAGTTAGACATAGTAGTCACCTTATTAGTTATAAAATTTAATCAAAAAGTAAAATTGTGAATTAAATTAAATAACTAGGTGGACCACGTTGATATGCCGTACTAAAAGGACGGTATAGGTTTGTACTTTGGTAAAAAGATGAAACAGCATTAGGTAGCGGTTGAAACAACCTAATAGCAAATGCATTAACATGAGAATCTAAGTCAATGTCGGGGGTTGCTTGGTCAGGAAATTCACAAGCGATAAAATGATTAGATATACTGGCGTTATCTATACTTACTTCGGTGGTATTGGCATGAAGAGTCAAACTCACACTCATTAAAAGTGCAAACAATACGGCATTACTACATATGCGCTGTACTAAGTTTGACATAGCCACTACCTTAAAAATCAGGTTAAAGATAAACCTGCTAAGCCAATATATATCCTAATGAGATATATTACACAATAAAAAATTTACCTGATCTGAATCAAAGTAGTTATTTATTAATAATGTTATGGGGGACTATTTTTGATATTCAATACTATTTACATACCATTCTTTTTTACCTTGCGGTGTAGGTACCTCAAAATCATCGTCTACTTGTTTTTTTATCAGGGCGCGCGCCATAGGTGAGTCAATTGATATGTAGTCTTTACGGTCGTATATTTCATCAGGCCCTACAATTCTAAATTTTTTAACCTCGCCTTGCTCGTTTTCTATTTCTACCCATGCGCCAAAAAATACTTTACCGTCTTGCTGCGGCGAGTAATCAATAACTTTTAAACCGGGTAAGCGTTTGCGCAAATACCGAACACGACGATCAATTTGGCGCAGTAAGCGTTTATTATATTGATAGTCTGCATTTTCTGAGCGATCGCCAAGGCTTGCCGCCCAACTCACTATTTTAGTGACTTCAGGGCGTTTAACGTTCCATAAATGGTCGTGCTCTTGCTGTAATTGTAAGTAACCTTCGCGGGTTATTAAATTTGTTTTCATGGGCTTTTATTCATTAACTCTAATGCTGTGCACGTTATTAAAATTGCTAAAATTTGTCGAGTGTAAACTTTAATATTATAACTTTGAAATGTTCAGTAACAATCTAAGCGCGCAATTAGATTTTGATTATTAAGTTTTTCATTTATATTAACTATTAATTGGAAATAAAAATAAGAAACACGCAATGGGACACGAAACCACAAAAGTATTAGTTGTAGATGACGATATGCGCCTGCGCAGCTTACTAGAGCGTTATTTAGTAGAGCAAGGCTTTATTGTTAGAACCGCCGCAAACTCAGAGCAAATGGATAGACTCATTGAGCGAGAGAACTTTCACTTAATGGTGCTTGATTTAATGCTACCTGGCGAAGATGGTTTATCTATTTGCCGCCGGCTACGCCAAAAAGAAAACGAAATCCCTATTGTGATGCTGACAGCAAAAGGCGATGAGGTCGACCGTATTATAGGCCTTGAACTAGGCGCAGACGACTACATCCCGAAACCGTTTAACCCGCGCGAATTACTGGCTCGCATAAAAGCTATTTTACGCCGCCGCGCCAAAGAAGTGCCGGGCGCACCCGCAGCGGAAGAAAACTTAATAGCCTTTGGGCAATTTACGCTTAATTTAGCCACGCGCGAAATGAGCGAGGGCGATAAAACCATTTCACTCACCAGTGGTGAATTTGCCGTACTTAAAGCGCTTGTATCACACCCGCGCGAGCCACTGAGCCGCGATAAACTAATGAACCTTGCCCGTGGGCGAGATTACAGTGCGCTTGAGCGCAGTATTGATGTGCAAGTATCGCGACTGCGCCGCATGATAGAAGTAGATGCTGCCAACCCGCGCTATATTCAAACTGTATGGGGTTTGGGTTATGTGTTTGTTCCTGACGGTGATAAGTAGTTTATATGGGATTTTTTCCGCGTAGTGCGTTTGGACAAACTGTATTTTTAGTGGCCGCTTTACTGCTAATTAACCAAATAGTGTCGTATGTAACGGTGAGCTTTTACGTTGTAAAACCAACCATAGAGCAAGTAAATTTAATGCTCGCAAAGCAAATTAAAACGGTATTTATAGACTGGGAAGACGGCGTAGAGATAAACGACGAAGTATCTGAAAAGTTTTTTGAAATTACAGGTATAGAAGTGATGACGCAGCGCGAGGCAATGCGCCAAGGGCTGGGTCAAACCCGAGAATACTCGATGCTGTCGCGTAGTATGTCTGAGCAATTAAATGGTTCTGCTCGGGTGCGTATTAGTCAAACCGACCCGCTGATTTATTGGGTAGAAGCGCCGCAAGCACCAGGTTATTGGGTAAAAGTACCGCTTAGCGGGTATCAAGAAAATAACCTCGAATTTTTAACGTTTTATTTATCAAGTATTGGTTTTTTAAGTGTGTTAGGCGGCTGGCTATTTGCTCGGCACTTAAACCGCCCACTAAAGGCGTTGCAGCAAGCAGCCGTGAAAGTGGGTAAGGGCGATTTTAGTAGTAAGCTTGAAGAAGAAGGCTCCAGTGAAGTAATAGAAGTTACCCGTGCATTTAACCAAATGTCGCGCGGTATTGCCGCTCTTGAAAACGATCGCCGTTTACTCATGGCCGGTGTTTCTCACGATTTACGCACTCCGCTTACTCGTATCCGCCTTGCCACCGAAATGATGAACGATGAAGATGACTACCTTCGCGAAGGCATCATTTACGACATTGAAGATATGAATGGCATTATCGATCAGTTTATTGAGTATTTACGCCACCACAAAACAGATGAGCTTGCTTGCGAAGATATAAATGCGCTAGTGACTGAAGTGGTTAATTGTGAGCTTAAACAGCAACGCGTTATTACCTTTAAAGGCAACCCCAGCGTAGGGCTTGTCCCGTTAAGTAGTGTGGCTATTAAGCGTGTAATTACTAACATGATTGAAAACGCGCTGCGCTATTCAGACGGCGATATAGAAGTATTAAGCTACTTTAATTCAAACAAAAAATACGTTGTGATAGCGGTAAACGATAACGGCCCCGGTATACCAGAAAGCGAACTAGAATCGGTGTTTGAGCCTTTTAAACAAGGTGACACTGCGCGTGGTAGTGAGGGGAGTGGTTTAGGCCTTGCCATTATTAAGCGTATTATTGATATGCACGATGGTAAAGTTAAGCTAGAAAACCGCCCAGAAGGCGGCCTAAGTGCACAAATTTATTTACCTATAAAAATACAAAACTCTGCACAGTAAGCTGTGCAGAGTTGGCTATTTCCATAACGTTAATAGTATTAAAACTTAAAGTGCTTTAAAGCGGATTGCTGTACCACCACTTGTTGCTAGTTTTAAAGTTAGCTTATCGTTTGCGCTAACTACGCGCTTTTCGATATCTAAATCGTACGGATTGTTTTTCCATTCAGCGTTTTTACCGTCTTGGTATATGTGCGCTTCAAACTTTTTACCCTTTTCTAAAAAGTCGAGTTTTACCTCAATAGTTCGGGCTTTCTCGTCGGTTACGGCGCCTAAGTACCAATCGTTTCCTGAGTATTTATCGCGTTTGCGCTCTTTACGGGCAAAAACAATAAAGTCGCCCACTTCGCCATCAAGCGCAATACTTTGCTGCCAATCGGTTGGTACGTCTTGAATAAATTGAAATGCATCAGGCTTGGCTAAATAGTTTTTAGGTAAGTCGGCGGCCATTTGAATCGGGCTATACAGCACAACATAAAGTGCAAGCTGCTTGGCAAGCGTTGTTTGTGGGCGGTTTGTATCATCGCCTAAGCCATTAAAGCCCATATCAAAAATACCAGGGGTAAAGTCCATAGGCCCTGCCAGCATTCGGGTAAACGCCAGCATAGGAATGTGCTCTGGTGGGTTAGGCGGCGTGCCCCATGCATTAAACTCTTGGCCGCGTGCCCCTTCGCGCGCAATCCAGTTTGGGTAGGTACGGCGCAGGCCGGTGTCTTTTATCGGCTCGTGGGTGTTAATACTAATTTTATGTTTAGCAGCCAGCTTTACGTTGTAAAGGTACTCGTTAACCATAAATTGGCCGTCGTGCCACTCATGACGGGCAATGCCGTTTTCGTCAATGCGTTTTATGTTTCCGCCATCCGCTACATAGCCCGTTTTAACTTGGCTTACGTTTGATTTTTCGTAAAGGGCAAAGGCATCCTCCATTTGGTCACGGTAGTTACTTACATTACCCGATGTTTCGTGGTGGCCAATTAACTGCACGCCTTTTTGTTTGCCGTATTGAGTAAGAGCCGCTATATCAAAGTCGTCGTAGGGTTGTGTAAAACTAAATACATCGCCATTAAAAAACCAGTCACCATCCCAGCCTATGTTCCAGCCTTCTACTAGTACGCCATCAAAGCCATATTCTGCGGCAAAGTCCATGTAGTACTTAGTGGTTTGTGTAGTGGCACCGTGTTTTTCGCCGCTGCCCCAGGTTTGCGTGTTTATATGCATGCCCCACCAAATACCCACGTATTTGCCAGGTTTTACCCACGACACATCGCCTAGTTTATTAGGCTCGTTTAAATTTAATATTATGTCTGAATTGACTAAGCCTACCGCGCTGTCGGCAATTTGAATGGTGCGCCAAGGGGTATTAAACGCACCTTGTTTTTTAACGGCAATGCCGTCTGACCACGGTGTTAAATCGGCATTAAAAGTGCCTGGGCGGCGCTGATTAAGCACCATGCCTGCGTAATCCACTAACGCTGCTTCATGAATGCTTATATGGGTACCGTCATTGGTTTTTAAGGTAAACGGCGTGTGTGCAAGGGGGACGTCATTTAATGCAGTGGTGTTGTAAACGTATTCGTATCGGTTCCAGCCGCGGGCGGGGATCCACCAGGCGGTGGCATTGTTGTTATTGTTAATGGCAAATTCGGTGAGCTCTTTGGTAATGTGTGTTTGCTCAAAGCCTGCTTGTTTTGGTACTTCGTATCTAAACCCAACGCCACTATCAAAAGCTCTAAAGCGCACTGTGTAGGTTGCACCATTAGGCTCGTTTTTTGTAAACGTAACCGCAACTTCGTTGTGTTTATCAGTAACCGTTTGTCGCTCGCCCCAAGGTTGTTGCCACTGGGTATTTACGCTTTGCTGCTTAACATGGGTAATTTTAAAACCATCGCTAAATGCGGCTTGGGTTTTAAATTCAAAACCCAGGCGCGATGCGTTTATAGCTGGTTTGTTTTTAAAGCTAATAGCGTAGCTGGGTGTGCTATTTTCATCTGAAATAGTCACTTTTATTTGTGAGTTTGGTGATTCAACTACAGCGGTTTGTGCAAAGCTATTGCCAGCAAACGCCAGTAGTAAAAGTGCGGATGTTCTCATTGTGTGTCCTTTGATGAGTCGGTGGTGACCTTTAAGGATAATGGCAGTGAGTTGTTAATACGACTGTCTACATACGTATTCAATGTTTTAAAAAATAGAAAGAATTTAACGGTTTAATCGGTCTATAATGTAAACAAATTGATAATAGCGATTAGCCCCATGATAAAACCCTTACTAAGTGTGTTACTGTTATGTATGAGTACTTGCGCAGCAGCAACAACAATAACTATAAAAAATGCCAATAATCAGCCTTTAGCAAATGCGGTTGTGTGGCTAAGCGGGGCATCAATTCAGGCCGGCAATCAAGCAAGTAAAACCTACGCAATGAGCCAACAAAACCGCGAGTTTACGCCGCGTACGTTAGTTGTTCCGCAAAATGCAAAGGTAGAGTTTCCTAATGCCGACTCTATCATGCACCACGTCTATTCGTTTTCTAAAGCTAAAACCTTTGAGTTGAAACTTTACAAAGAACAGCCTAAAGCGCCCATAACGTTTGATCAAACAGGGGTGGTTGAGCTTGGCTGTAATATTCATGACTGGATGCTGGGCTATATTGTGGTGGTTGATAGCACCGTTTTTGCAATTACCGACGACAACGGTATGGTTAATTTAACTGCCCCTAATGGGCAATACAGCATGAGTGTATGGCATGCTGGCTTTAGCGATATAAGCAACGTAGAAACCCACAGCGTTAATGTAAGCGAGTCACCTATACACTACACCGTAAAGCAGGCCATAGCCGAGCAAATAGACTTTGCTACGGATGAATTTGATGACTATTAAGCGCAAAAATACAGTATTACTTGGCTTACTTTTTATGAGCCTACCGGCTTTTTCGCAAGTTAAAGGGCTTATTCAGGTACGTGCGGTTGCAAGCGATGATACACAAAGCTTTCAAGATGGCGGTATTGGTTTATATCGCCATGGAGATAGCAGTGATAGCATTTTGTTATCGCAAGGAATTATAGACTTTAAGGCCGATTTAAGTAGCGCCTGGAGCGCACATGCCGTTGTTAATGCTAATCAAGAGCCGAAAACCACATTAGGTTTAAGCCAAGCGTATTTACAGTATCAGCCGTTAGTAAACAGCCGTTATAAATGGCATGTAAAGCTCGGTGGGTTTTATCCTAGTATGTCGCTAGAAAACCCCGATATAGGCTGGACCTCGCCTTACAATTATACTAATTCGGCCATAAACAGCTGGCTTGGCGAAGAGCTTCGCACCATAGGTGGTGAGCTTAGTATTAAGCGCCCAGGTAAACGTTTTAATTCTAAGCATAGTTTTAGTGTGAGCGCTGCTATTTATAAAGGGAACGACCCAACAGGGACGCTGCTTTCGTGGCGCGGATTTGCGCTGCACGACAGGCAAACAACATTTAACGAAAGTGTACAATTTGCACCTATCGCGGCATTAAATAGTGACGAATTACGTTGGCAAGCTAACCAAGTACTGCCTTTTGAAGAAGTAGATGGCCGCTTTGGCTACTATGCCGGTGTGCATTGGGATTATTTAAAACGCTCGCAGTTTAGGTTTTATTATTACGATAATAACGCCGAGCCCAGCATTTTTAATCGCACAACAGGGCAGTATGCTTGGCATACTCGCTTTGGCAGCTTAGCGTGGTTATATAAATTTACAGGTAAAACCCGTTTGATTGCCCAGCTACTCGATGGTAAAACCGAAATGGGGGCTAATAAGCTTATTTATAACCGTTTTTATAGCCATTATTTAATGCTCAGCCATAAAGAAGGTAAGCATAGGTTATCGCTTAGGTATGATTATTTTAAAGTAGACGACGATGACACCACCGCTTTTGACCCTAACGCCAGTCACGGCGAAGGCTTAACAGCTACGTGGCGTTACCAATTAACCGATATGGTACAAATAGGTGTTGAAGGCTCGGCGCTGCATAGCTTTGTACAAAATAGGCCGGGTAGTGGGTTTGCTCAGCGAATATCGCAGCAGCAACTTATGGCTAACGCTCAATGGCGCTTTTAACTGTGGCACTTTTAAAAAATAGATTTTAAAAAAGGGAGCTTTTAAAGCTCCCTTTTAGTTTCAAAAAAAGTGTGAATTATTTTTTATCAAATGCGCGTTTCATAAAGTTTGGTGTAGCAAGTGCGCCGTGATGAATGCCGCTGTTGTAGTATTCGCTTTGCTGTGCAACTTGCTCGGCATCGGCTTCTCTAAAGCCATCAAATGCTTGTGATTTACGAGCAAGCGTTACTGACCATAAACCGCTTGGGTAAATTGGCTGTGGAAATGGCAGTGTTTGTAAGTCGTTAAAGCCCACACTTAGCATGGCCTCGCGCATTTCTACTAGCAGTGGCATATGCATTAATGGCGATTCGCTTTGCTGCACTAAAATACCACCAGGGCGTAATGCGTTTAAGCAGCTAGTGTAAAACGCGTGGTTAAATAATCCCTCGCCTGGGCCTACTGGGTCTGTACCATCAACAATAACAACATCAATAGACTCGCCCGCAGCGTCACGCATGTATTTAATACCATCATCAAACATAACAGTTGCGCGTGCATCGTTGTTAGACTCACAAAGCTCTGGGAAGTATTTTAACGACATTTGCGTGACTACTTCGTCTATATCTATTTGCGTTACGGTTTCTACACCTGGGTGTTTTAAAACTTCACGTAATGTACCGCAATCGCCACCGCCAATAATTACCACGTTTTTAGGATTTGGGTGCGCTAAAAGTGCAGGGTGGCTAATCATCTCATGGTAAAAAAAGTTTTCGCGGGTAGTTACCATAGTACAGCCGTCGATGATCATTAAATTACCAAAGTCTGTGGTTTCGAACATTTCTACCTTTTGAAAAGGAGACTGTTTTTCATCCAACTTTTTGTTGATACGTAATGAAAATGCGCTGCCATCGCGGTCGCTAATTTCTGTAAACCACTTACTTTGATCTAAATTTGCCATAGTTGCTTTTACACTTTTTAAGTTGAGTATGAAAAAAGGGCAATTCTGCCAGTGCTTCGCGTTTTGCTCAATGAAATTTTAACTGCTTTGCCAATAAAGTTAGCCAGTATCGAGTTAAAGTTCAATTTTTGTTAGCGTAGGGGGTAGTGACGTATTAAAATGCGCCTTTATAGCTAATTGATTAAAGAAGAGTTGCCATGACTTGGGGTTTAGAAACAGCACGCGCTACATATAATGTTGCTCATTGGAGCGATGGCTATTTTGATATTAACGCACAAGGCGAGTTGGTTGCCTACCCAGATGGTGACCAATCTAAAAATGCGATTTCTTTAACGCAGCTCACAGAGCAATTTAAACAGCAAGGTTTAACATTGCCGGTGTTGGTGCGCTTTACCGATATTTTAAAAAATAGAGTAGATACACTCACTCATGCATTTACCTTAGCGCGCAGCAGCCGCGAGTACCAAGGCAAGTACACGTGTGTATACCCTATAAAAGTAAATCAGCAACGCTCGGTGGTCAGTAAACTATTGGCGCACCCAAGTGGTTTAGTTGGCCTAGAGGCCGGTTCAAAACCTGAGCTTATGGCAATTTTAGGGGTAGCCGATAAACCCATTACTATTGTGTGCAATGGCTATAAAGACAGTGAATTTTTACGTTTAGCCTGTATTGGTCAAGCCATGGGGCACAGCGTTAAAATAGTCGTCGAAAAACTCTCAGAGCTGACGACCTTACTTGAAGAAATAGATAACCTAGGCATAGAGCCTGCCATTGGTATACGTATCCGCTTAAACTCAGTAGGCAAAGGTAAGTGGCAAAATACCGGTGGCGAAAAAGGCAAATTTGGCTTAACTGCAGGCCAAGTGCTTAGTGCTGTTGAGGTGCTTAAAAAGCATAATAAATTACATTTAATGCAAATGGTGCATTTTCATATTGGCTCTCAAATTGCCAACATACGCGATATACACCGCGCCCTGCGTGAGTGCGCGCGCCACTTTGCTGAACTTACCCAGCTAGGAGTGCCGCTTAATACCGTTGATGTAGGCGGTGGCTTAGGGGTTGACTACGAAGGCTCAGGCTCACGCAGTGCGTGCTCGATGAACTACACCGTTGAAGAATACGCACGTAATGTGGTTAATGCTTTTGCTGAGGTGTGCGACCAACATCAACTTACGCACCCAGCCATTATCACCGAATCAGGGCGTGCTTTAACAGCGCACCACGCGGTGTTAATTACCGATGTAATAGACGTAGAAAAAGCGCCAAATCATCCAAATCCAGAACCGCCACTTAAAAACAGTGCGCTAGTGCTTGATGAAATGTGGCAGTGTTTACAGCGTTTAAACCCGCGTATGGCGCTAGAGATTTACCACGATGCGATGCACTTATTTAGCGAAGCGCACGACCAATACGTGCATGGGTTAGTAAGCATGCTAGAGTGGGCGAAAATAGAGCAATTATACTTTACTATTTTGCACCGAGTACGCGCATCACTTAGCAATAACGCGCGAGCACACCGTGAGGTACTTGACGATTTACACGAAAAGCTAGCCGATAAGCTATTTGTTAACTTTTCACTGTTTCAGTCGTTACCTGATGTATGGGGCATTGAGCAGTTGTTTCCAGTTATGCCAATCGAAAATTTAGATAAACCGCTTACCCAGCGCGCTATTATTCAAGATATTACCTGTGACTCTGATGGGCAAATTCGTGAGTACGTAGAAGGCGCGGGCATAGAAACCAGTTTACCTATACCTGAGTACCAGCATGGCGAGCAATACCATATAGCCATGTTTATGGTAGGGGCTTACCAAGAAATTTTAGGTGATTTACATAACTTATTTGGTGACACCGACTCAGTGCATGTAGAGCTTAACGACGACGGTTATGTATTAACCAATGCCATTAAAGGTGATAGCGTTAAGGATGTATTAAAGTTTGTTGACTATGATAGCGCCATTTTGGCACAAAACTTTGAATTATTGGTCAACAAGCTAGCAGTGTCTGAGCAGTGTAAAGCAGGGTATTTAGCCGAGCTTAATGCCGGGCTTGAAGGTTATACTTACTTCGAAGATTAACCGTACACTCTCAGAATTAAAAGCGTCGCTGTTTGGCGCGCATTGTTTAAAGGAAAGTAAATAAATGTCAGTAATCCGCAGTGTATTAAGTATTATGCTTTATACAATAAACACACTTATTTGGTTTGTGCCTATTTTTGTTTGTGGGCTATTAAAATTAATCCCTATCAAGCCTATGCAAAAGCTTTTAAGCTGGGTTGCTAAACAATGTGCCACTATTTGGGTGTCGGTAAATAGCATTAACCAACGCTTATTCACGCCAACAAAAATTAACGTTACCGGCCTTGAAGAAACCAAATTAAAAGACTGGTACTTAGTAATTGCTAACCACCAAAGCTGGGTAGATATATTAGTACTGCAACGTGTATTTAATCGTAAAATACCTTTTTTAAATTTCTTTTTGAAAAAAGAGCTAATTTACGTGCCAATTTTAGGTCTGTGCTGGTGGGCGCTCGACTTTCCGTTTATGACCCGCACCAGCAAAGCGCAGCTAAAAAAGAACCCAAAGCTACGTGGTAAAGACATAGAAACAACCCGCAAAGCCTGTGAAAAATTTAAAGAAATGCCAGTGAGCATTGTTAATTTTGTAGAAGGTACACGTTTTACAACACAAAAACATGCTCGCCAAAATAGCCCTTTTCCGCATTTATTAAAGCCAAAAGCAGGCGGGATCGCATTTGTAATGCAAGCCATGGGTGAGCAAATCTCTAAAGTGGTTAATGTGACCATTCATTACCCCGATGGCATCCCTACGTTTATGGACTTTGCCGGCGGCAAAGTGAAGCAAATTAATGTGCATGTAGACATTCGCCCAGTAAGCGAGGAGTTGATTGGTGATTACACTGGCGACTCTGAGTTTAGAGTCGGCTTTCAAAGTGAATTAAACCGTTTATGGGAAGAAAAAGAGCACACGCTTTTGCAGCTCGAACAAAACCATAAATAATAAGGTAATAAAAAATGGGCTTACAATTATGCTAAAAAAGTGGTTACCAAATTGGCTCAACGGCTTAATTGTAGGCTGCGTGATTTTTTCAAATGTAATCATTTTTGGCACCTTAGTATTACTGTTAGGGTTAATAAAGCTTGTCCTGCCTTTTTCTATAATTAACACCATACTGCATAGCGTGTACCGAGGCTGGTGTAATGGCAATCGGTTTGGCTTGTGGCTGGGCTGCGCCAATATAAAAGTAAACATAAACGGCGATGTAAATTCAAAAAGTTGGTACTTACTAATTTGTAACCACATGAGCTGGTTAGATATTGTGGTACTTAGCTCAATTAATGTTTTACCTGCGCCAAAGTTTTTTTTAAAAGACGAATTAAAGTATGTGCCATTTATTGGCTCTGGCGCATGGGCTATGGGCATGCCTTTTATGAAGCGCGTAACTAAAGCGCAGCTTGCTAAAAACCCCAAGCTTAAAGGACTAGATGTTGAGCGTACCAAGCAAAGCTGTCGTAATTTTAGGAATAATCCCACCACCATAATTAATTTTGTTGAAGGCACCCGCTATACACACGCAAAGCATGCAAGCCAGCAAAGCCCGTTTAAACATTTACTCAAGCCCAAAGCGGGCGGCATTGCCTTTGCACTTGAGGTACTTGGCGAGCAATTTGACGCCATGCTAAATACCAGTGTGGTGTACAGCGGCAGCACAAGCCATGTTTGTCGTAATATTTTAAAGGGCGAGCTTGATTCAATTTATGTTTCTATTGACGTGGTTGCTATAAACCAGCAAATGTTAGGTAGTTACCAACACGACAAAGCATTTAGAAGCCACTTTCAAAAGTACGTTAATGAGCTATGGGTTGCTAAAGACGCGCAACTTGCCAGCATTTATGCCCAACACGATTTACCTGAGCCACCCATTTGTAAGGAAATAGAAACACTATGACCAATACCCACCTGCAGGAGCTAATCGCTCCTTGGTTTGAAAAAGTACCCGACGCAGATTTTTTAAGTGCAATTACTGCAGCCTCTATTGGTGTTTTTTCGTTGTTAGTGGTGTATTTATTTACACGCCGATTAATGCTGCCAGGCATTCAAAAAGTGGTAACTAAATTATCTCCAGAGCGCATAGGGTTGCTTTCTCCGTTGCTCACAAAACTTAATAAGCGCATAGCCGGTATGCTATGTAGCGTGCTTTTTTTAGCAACCTTCGACAGCGTTTACCCTGTTAATGAGCTTAGTGCCGAAATACTAAAAACCATTGGCCAAGGTATATTAATTATTCATGTAGGCTTTATTTTTAGCAGCATTGTAAGCATTGCCGGCGCTATTTATAACCAGCTAGATTTTGCCCGCGAAGTGCCAATTCAGGGCTTATTACAAGTTGTTAAGCTGATCACCTTTATTGTGTGTGCAATTTTAATAGTCAGCATTGTGCTTGAAAAATCGCCTACCTATATTTTGTCGGGTTTTGGTGCGATAGCCGCTGTTACTTTATTGGTTTTTAAAGACACTATTTTAGGCTTTGTAGCCAGTATTCAAATTGCGGCAAACCGATTAGTTACTTACGGCGATTGGATTCAAGTAGAAAACTACGGCGCCGACGGTGAAGTAATAGACTTAGGGCTAAACACCGTAAAAGTGCGTAACTGGGATAACACCATTACGACTATTCCTACTTATATGCTGGTAGCAGGGTCGTTCAAAAACTGGCGAGGAATGCAAGAGTCTGGCGGCCGACGTATTAAGCGCTCGCTTAATATTGATATGCACAGCATATGCTTAGTAAGTGACGAATTTAGAAAACAAATAGATGCAGCTATACCACTGCATGAATATATACGTGTTGCCTCGTTGCCTGATCCGGTCTCTAACTTAGGCTTGTTTCGCCGCTACGCCGAGGGCTATTTAAAGCAGCATAACAGAATAAATACCTCACTGACGCTTATGGTGCGTGAGCTACAACCAATGAACCACGGTTTACCGATTGAGTTTTATTGCTTTAGTGAAGATAAACGCTGGATATCTTACGAGCATTTACAAGCCGAAATTATGGATCACTTATTGGCAGTGTTGCCAGTATTTGGCCTTAGAGCGTATCAAAGTGTTAGCGGGCAATTAAGCCCGCCAAATGCACAGCAAACCGATAAGCCGACCTTTAAAGTAATGGCAAATAGTGCTGAACAAGACCCACACTAATAAATAAAGCTAATAGCCACCAAATAGGTGGCTTTTTCATTCTTAGCCATGCAAAAGCAGCAATAACCAATGCAACCTGCCATAGGTTGTGAACGGCTGATGTCCAAATAGGTGAGTACAAAGCCGCCGCTAAAAAGCCGACTACGGCAGCGTTAAGCGCAGCAATAGAGCTTGCAAAGCGAGGTTTACTTGCCAGGTTTAACCAGCTTTTTTGAAACGCCAGCATTAATAAAAAACCCGGTGTAAAAATAAGTAGGGTTGCAGCTATGGCCCCTATTAAGGGTTGCTCTGAAGAGAGTTGCGCGCCTAAGTAAGTAGCTATTGTAAACATGGGGCCAGGGATAGCTTGAGCACTGGCATACGCACTTAAAAATTGATCGTTACTTAGCGCTGGTACGCCAGCTTGCAATACAGGCAATACCACATGCCCGCCCCCAAACACCATAGCGCCCGCTTGGTAAAAAGGAGCAAACAAAGTAAGGTCATCACCTAAAGGTATAAAGCTAATAGCGAGTAGTAATACAAATAAGCCTAAAGGGAGCCACTTAAACGCGCTTTTAGTATCTGCTTTAGGATCAGTATGGGTGTTGAGTTGTAACAGAGGCCAAATTGCGCCTATAGCAGCGGCACTCACTAAAATAGCTATTTGCGTGCCAAGTAAAGGAAATAGCAATAAAGCCAAGGTACTCATTACTGCGATAAGCTTGAGCGCAGCGCTGGTACAAAAGCTTTTTGCCATAGTGAGTGTTGCATCGGCCACAATAACAACCGCAAACATTTTTAAGCCCGCAATAATAGCAAAGTAAATAGCATCAAACTGATGCGCGCTTACCGCTAATAACAACATGATTAAAAAAGACGGTAAGGTAAAAGCGATAAATGCGGTAATGCCACCAATAACCCCCGCCCGCTCAACACCAATTGCAAAGCCCACTTGGCTTGAACCAGGCCCGGGCAGCGCTTGGCTTAAACTAATGAGCTGCGCGTAGCGGGTATCGCTTAACCAGTTTAATGTGTCTACAAAGTGGCGTTTAAAATAGCCTAAATGGGCAGCAGGGCCACCAAAACTCATGCAGCCAAGTAAAAAAAACTGTCTAAAAATAGCGACTAACATTGAGCTCATATCCTTTTTAAAAGTTCATTAAATTGTCACAAAGGAGTATGACACTTTTATTAAATGCATACATTAATTCGTAATCTACAAATAATACCAATCCACTTAATTAAGTGGATTGGTATAAAGCGAACTGCTTTTAACATGCTCTTCATAGTTTGTTCATACATGTATTTGCATACTCGCTTTATAATTCTTAATGAATAGGACATCACATGACTTTAACTAAATCACTTTTAAGCGTAACCGTAGTAGCTGTATTACTAAGTGGTTGCGAAATGAACAACACAGGCAAGGGCGCCGCAATTGGTGCAGCCGCAGGTGGCGTATTAGGTAAAGCAACGGGTAATCATAAAGACAAGCGTATATTTATTGGTGCTGCTATTGGCGCACTAGCGGGTGCTGCTGTAGGTGATTACATGGATAAGCAAGAAGAAGCGTTTCGTGATGAACTAGCAGGCTCAGGGGTTGAAGTTGTACGTGAGGGCGATAACTTACGTTTAGTTATGCCATCTAACATTACCTTTGCGACAGACCAATCTTATATTTCATCAGGTTTTAACGATACCCTAAACGCCATCGCTAAAGTAATGAACAAATACGAAAAAACCTACCTAAGTGTGGAAGGCCACACAGATAGCACAGGTAAAGACAGCTACAATATGAACCTGTCGCGCGAGCGTGCGCAAAGCGTTAAAAACTACTTAGTGAACCAGCAAATTATGGCTGCACGTATTAGCACTACAGGCTACGGCGAAACCCGCCCAATAGCCACTAACGATAGCGCCAATGGCCGTGCTCAAAACCGCCGTGTAGAAATTCAAATAGTGCCAAACACAGAAGGTTAGTTTTTGTTGAATTGCAATTCACAAAGACGCTGATACAAAGGGGAGCTTGCTAGCAATTGCTGGTGGCTCCCTGTTGCCTTTATTTCCCCATTTTCCATTACTACAATCACATCGGCATGTTTAACCGTTGCCAGTCTATGGGCAATAATTAACGTTGTTCTATTTTGCATTAAATGCTCAAGCGCGGCTTGTACGTGGTGCTCACTTTGCGCATCGAGTGCACTGGTGGCTTCATCTAAAAGCAGTATTTCAGGGTCTTTTAAAATAGCGCGTGCCAATACAATACGCTGCTTTTGCCCGCCCGATAGCCTCACGCCTTGCTCACCTAAAAAGCTGTTATAACCTTGCGGTAATTGCTTAATAAATTCATCGGCATGAGCATGTTTTGCGGCCGCATATACTTGCTCGTCAGTGGCGTTTGGGTTGCCGTAACGAATGTTATGCATTACATCTGAGCTAAATAAAATAGGGTTTTGTGCCACCATGCCCATTTTGTTCCTCAGGGTGCTAAGCGATATGTCTTTAATATTTACATCATGAAATTTAATCGCGCCGTGAGCAGGGTCGTAAAAGCGCTGTAGTAATTCAAATAACGTCGTTTTACCTGCGCCAGAGGGGCCTACAATAGCCACTGTTTTACCTTGCTCTATAGTTAAACTTATTTTATTAAGTGCGCTTACATCGGGGCGAGATGGGTAATTAAAGCTAATATCTTCAAGTGCAATGGCGGGGCTGTCAGTCTTTATTAATAGCTTTTCGTCTTGTGGAGTGACAGGGTTTTCTATTTCACTTTTAACGGCCAGTAATTCAAGTAGGCGCGCTGCCGCCCCAGCAGCTCGTTGTAGCTCGCCGTAAACCTCGGCTACGGTAGCCACCGACATGGCCACCATAATGGCGTAAAACACAAATGCACCTAGCTCGCCACCTGTCATGGTGCCTGCCAGTACGTCGCTGCCGCCTACCCAGAGCATTACGCTAATCGCACTAAAGGTTAAAAATATTACCGCAGCAATTAAAAAAGAGCGCTGTTTAATACGGCTCTTGGCAACGTTAAAGGCTTTTTCGGTTTCGTGTGCAAAGGCGTGTTGCTCACGCTGTTCGTGGCTATAGCTTTGTACTACTTTAATGTTTTGAATGATCTCGCCGGCATAGGTGCTTATATCGGCTATTGCATCTTGGCTAGAACTTGCAAGTTTGCGAACCTTTTTGCCAAAAACCATCATCGGCACTAATACTAGCGGCACACACGCAACCACTACGAGCGTAAGCTTTAAGTTAGTCACTAACAGCATTACCAAGCCACCCACTAACATTAATGCACTGCGCAGCGCCATAGAAAAGGAAGAGCCAATAATCGATTGCAGCAAGGTGGTGTCGGTTGTTAAACGCGACATAAGCTCGCCACTGCGGTTTTCTTCAAAGTAACTTGGGTGCAAGGTAACAATGCGATTAAACACCGCTTTGCGAATATCGTTACTGACTCGTTCGCCAATCCACGACATTAAATAAAAGCGGCTAAAGGTGCCTACAGCCAATAAGCTAATTAAACCAATAAGTACCAATACAGCTTGTTGAAGTTGCGCTTGAGAGCCAGCAATAAAGCCATGATCTATGACAAATTTAACCCCTTGCCCTAATGATAAGTTAACACCAGCGGTGACTAAAAGGGCGCCAAGTGCCGCCACTACCATCCATTTATACGGTTTAATAAACGCAAAAATAGGTAATAAACTACTAAAGGCGGCTTTTTCGGGCTTAGGGCTTGTTTTTGACATAGTGGATTCTTTTTAAAGGTTAAGGTATAGATATGGCACTAAGATAATAAAAATCAATACTTTTAAACATTAGCATCAATAAGGAAACGTTATGACTACTGCAACCGTAAGTGGAGAATTTAATGTAAATCTGGCCCCAATAGAAGGCTACGCAAGCGGCCAAAACGGCGTTAATTTAGGGCGTATGTCGATAGATAAAACATTTAAAGGTAGCTTAAATGCCACCAGCCAAGGCGAAATGCTAAGCGCCATGACTCCTACACAAGGCAGTGCCGGTTATGTTGCCATAGAGCAAGTAATAGGCGAGCTTGAAGGTAAAAAAGGCAGCTTTGTTTTACAGCATTTTGGTACTATGGATAAAGGCCAAGACAGTCTGATTTTAAATGTGATTCCCGACTCAGGCACTCATGAGCTAGAAGGGTTAACGGGCAGTATGAAAATACGTATTGAGCAAGGGATTCACTACTATGATTTTGAATACACGTTATAAAATACACAAGGATTAAAATGCAAAAAGTAATCGAATTTAGAAAGACTCGTTTTTTGGGTGGCGTAGATATAGCCGCACTGAATGACCGCATACAGGAATTAAATCAAGATGGCTGGAAAGTAATTAGCGCAGTGCCAATAACCGGTTTTTATGGGCAAGTGCACGGTTATACATTACTTATTGAAACTGACGAGCTTTAAATGACATTTACAGTATGGTTAAGCCTAGCGGCTATTTGTATGATGGGCGCAATGTCGCCAGGGCCAAGTTTAGCGGTAGTTTTAAAGCACTCACTTAACGGCAGTATGAAAAACGGAATGCTTGCCGCGCTCAGCCATGGTACCGGTGTTGGGTTATACGCAGGTGCATCGTTATTAGGGCTAGGCGCTTTAATGATGCAGTTTCCGACTGTTTATCAAATACTGGTGTATTTAGGCGCAGCCTATTTGGCGTATTTAGGTATAAAAATATTGCTAGCAAAACCCAGCAATAACGAACTTGAAGTACAAAAAAGTGAAGTAAGTGCTGGCCAAGCTTTACAAGATGGTTTTGCTATTGCCTTTTTGAACCCCAAGCTCGCTATTTTCTTTTTAGCCTTGTTTTCGCAGTTTATTGACCCTCAGCTACTTACTTTAAGCGTGGGCATAATTATGTGTTTAACCGTGTTTGTAATTGATACCGGCTGGTATTTGCTGGTGGCGTTGCTGACAGAGGTTTCAAAGAATCGCTTTGGCTTTACCAAGCAAAGTCCGTGGCTTGATAAAATACTAGGAGTCGTATTTATTGCCCTTGCGATAAAAGTGGTGCTAAGCCTTTAAAGCGCGTTCCCGATGCAGGGCGTGAGCCTACATGCTCCTGCAGCCTAACCCTCATGCCCTGCATACGTATTCATCACATTAATTTTACCTTTTAGTTACAATTTGTTGGTTGTGTTTTAAACAACACAGCAACACCTGACAACAATAACTCAAAGGTTCACACACATGGACAAGTTTAAACTAAGTGCACTTATGCTGGCTTTATTTGCCGCTGATAGTGCATTGGCTGCAAACGAAGACTCAACAAATCAATCACCCAGCACACAAGCTGAAGATTTAGAAATTATTGAAGTGCGAGGCTTTAGTCGCAGTTTAATTCAATCTTTAAATCAAAAGCGTTTTAGCGATACGGTGTCAGAACAAATTTCTGCCGATGATTTAGGGGCACTGCCTGATATTTCAATGGCCGATGCACTTACCCGATTACCCGGTATTTCAGCGGTACGAACGGGCGGACAAGCGGCGCAAATTAATATACGCGGGCTGTCGGGCGGGTTTGTATTTTCAACACTTAATGGCCGCGAGCAAGTATCTACAAGTGGCAGCCGCAGTATTGAGTTTGACCAATATCCGTCAGAATTAATTAGCTCTGCGGCGGTATACAAATCGCCAAAGGCATCGCTTATTGAAGGTGGCGTGGCCGGTACGGTAGAGCTTGAAACCGCCAGTCCACTTAATAATGATCAAACGCATAAATTTGTAGCTAATGTGCGCGGTATGTATAACGACCGCGCCTCAGAGGTATCGGATGCCACTGAATTTGGCGACCGAATTAGTTTTTCGTATCAAGGCAAATATCTAGACGACACGTTAGGCGTAGCGCTGGGCTATGCGCGTTTGTTTCAGCCAAGTGTAGCAACGCAGTTTATTGGCCTTGCGTACAACGACACAAAAGACGTTGATGGCGCAGCTAACGACACCAATGGCCCTTTAGCTAACCCTGAGAACGAATACATTAGCGAAGGTTTTGAGCTACAGCATTTAGGCGGCGAAGAAACCCGTAATGGTTACTTAGCAGCTATAGAGTGGACGCCGGTAGATAACTTTAAATTAAAAGGTGATGCGTTTTTATCGCGCTTTGATAAAGAGTCATTTGCCCGCGGCCTGAGGGTTAAATTAGGCGGGCCAACAGCTGCATATGCTAACGCTCAGCTCGATGGTAATGCCGTAATAGGCGCAGCGGTTAACCGCACTTCGCAAAGTTATACCCGCGTTGAAATAGTGAACGACGACAACCAAGACTTTGACGAAGTAGACAGCTTTGGCGTTAATGCCGATTGGCAGGTAACCGATAGATTAAACGTAAATGCCGATGTGTCGCTTTCTCGCGCAAAAAGTAATTTTAGAAATGGCTTGCTGTGGAGCTTAGTAGCAGAAGATGCCAATGCAGAAACGCCAGTATTTGATAACAACGTAGCAATTAACTATCAATTAAATGGCTTAAATTTACCTGACGTTGGGTTTAATCAGGCGGCCGCCTTTAGTGATATAGACCGTGTAATGGTCAGTAAATACGGAATTTACCCAGATCAAACAGAAGATGAAGTAACTGCATTTAGGCTCGACTTTAAATACGAGCTAGAAAGCGACATATTTAGCTCAGTAGAGTTTGGTGCGCGCTACTCAGATAGAGAGTACAGCCGTAAACGATCGGTATTTGAGTACGGTAACGACGGGGCGTTTTCAGCAACGCAACCCCCTTTGCGTTTAACCGACGATATGGCCTCTGTGGTTGACTGGCAGGGCGAGTTTAGTTATTTCCCATCGTATTTAGCCATTGACTTAGACAAAGCACTTAACGCATGGTTTCCAGATGGTACGCCAGAGCCTGTTCAAACATGGGGTAATGCCGATGGTGTAGACGACGCGCAAGGTTATACAACTAACTATTCGTGGTCAGTGCTGCAAAGCGGCTCGGTGTTTGAAGATGTGCTAGCTGCGTACGTTATGGTAAACATTAACACGCAAATTGCCGGGCTCGACCTATCGGGTAATGTGGGTGTGCGCCGCGTTGAAACCGACCAATCTGCAACGGTACTAGAGAACGTAGCAGGCGATGCGCGCTTAGGTGCGCAAAATATTGTTGATGAGAACGGCATTGTAAATAATTTATACGCACCTAATGTATTAGGCACTAAATACACCGACTACTTACCATCATTAAATTTAAACCTGCAACTTAACGATAATTCACTTGTACGCTTTGCTGCGGCTAAAGTAATGTCGCGTGCGCCAATTAACCGCTTAGCGGGCGATGCCAGTGCAAATGTGAGTGATGATGGGATTATTAATGGTTCAAGTACTAATAACCCATTTTTAAAACCCTTTTATGCCGACCAATACGACTTATCTTACGAATATTATTTTGAAGAAGGTAACGGCACTATCGCTGCGGCGTTATTTTATAAAAATATAGACTCGTTTGTTGAAACCTTATCAATCGAAAACTTCGACTTTAAAGGTAATGGCTTTAACGTTCCTGACTTTATAGAAGACCCCGTTAGTGGCGAGCAAGTTGCCACAACTAACGGTATTTACACCACAGCAGTTAATAACGGTGAAGGTGGCTACATTAGAGGGCTAGAGCTTGCGTATACGCAAGTGTTTACCTTTTTACCTGAGCCATTTAATGGCTTAGGCGCTAATGCAAGTTACTCATACACCGAAAGTGAAATTGAATCGATTACCAGTTTAGGGGGCGACACATTAGCGCAATCTTTACCTGGGCTGTCTAATAACGTGTTTAATGCCACGATTTTTTACTCAATGGATGATTTTGAAACCCGCCTTAATGTGCGTTACCGCGATGAGTTTGTATCAGAGCAGGTTGCCATTAACGAGCAAGTGGTTAATTTTGATGCCGAAACCGTAGTCGACTTTCAAACCTCTTATCGCTTTAGCGACTCGCTAACAATGCTTTTGCAAGTTAATAACTTAACCGATGAACCAACCCAAAGTTACTTTGGCTCAGAGCAACGAACAGGGACGACTCAGTACTTTGGTCGTCAGTTCTACCTTGGTTTTACATACAGTCATTAATTAGCAAACGGAGCGTTTAAAAATGAAAATTATAACTATGTCTAAATATTTGCTAATAACGTTAGCGTTAATGCTATTAGCAGCGTGTGGTGGAACAGATGATGTTGAATCTGGTGAACCATTACTTACCTGTAATGTGCCACAAGTCCCTAATGAAGCGGGAACACAATGTGTCGATCCCGAACCTATATCGTGCCCCGCACCGACAATACCTGATGAAAATAACGAAAGCTGTGTGGTTGGCGCCGACCCAACCCTGCCAGACCCTGTGGTATTTGCAGGGGAAGGAGAGGCGGTTTTATTTTACAACCGCTTAGCCGATGATAACTACGAAGGCTACCGATTACATTCGTGGAATAACGAGGTATGCGATGCTTATGCACCGCCATTTGATACCAGCGATTGGGCTAACGGCCACGAGTACGATGGTATTGACCCTAACTATGGTGCGTACTGGATAATTAACCTTAAAGAGGGTTATAACGAATGTGCCAATTTTATTATTCATATTGGTACAGAAGGGTCAGGTAAAGCGTTTGGTGATGTGGATTTAACCATGCCGCTGATGCAAGACGATGAAACCTTTCAACGTATGAACTTTACCATTGATGGTGAGCCTTCGGTGTTTGAATACCCTATTTTAAGTTTGGGCGAACGCGCAGTTGCTATAGCAGGTGCTTCAGCGCATTGGATTGATTTAAATACTATTTTGTATAAACCAAGTAACGAGCTTACAAGCCTAATTAAGTTGCATTCATCAGCTACGGCTCAGCTTGAAGTGGATATTGATACTGGTTTAAACGGCGATACTGTTACGCTGCAATCAAGCAGTTTAACTGATGAGCAAGCGGCAAAAGTACCGCATTTAACCACTTGGAACGCTTACGAAGGAAGTTGGGATACAAACACGGCTAAAGCACTTATAAAATCGCAGCTTGTTATTGCCGGTTACGATAGTGAAGGTAAGCTGCTAGAAGCAAGCTATGTACAAACCGCTAAAGCTCTCGATGCCCTTTACACACAAGGCGAAGACGACGCTAACGAAGCTGTACTTGGCGTAACTTATGGCAATAACGCGATTGATGTAACTGTGTGGGCACCCACCGCTAATAACATGGTGCTAAACGTGTTTGATGATGCAAAAACACAAGTGCACTCTATACCAATGACATTAAATACACAGACAGGTATTTGGCAAGCAAGTTTAGATATGCAATACGACCGCCACTACTACCGCTTTAATTTTGATGTTTACCACCCACTGACTCAGCAAATAGAGTCGCTTTGGAGTACAGACCCTTACTCACTCAATGTATCTACCAATGGCTTATACAGCCAGCTGATTAATTTAGCCGATGATGACACTAAGCCAGAAGGCTGGGATGAGCGTATCGTGCCTACTATTACTAACCCAGAAGATGCGGTTATTTATGAAGGTCATGTACGTGATTTTAGTGTGCGTGATCAGTCAGTAAGCGAAGCAAACCGCGGTAAATACCTTGCATTCACTGAGCTTGAAAGCGTGCCAATGCAGCACCTTAAGCAATTAGCAGATAAAGGCTTAACACACTTTCATTTACTGCCAGTGACTGATATTGGCACCATTGAAGAGGATGCCTCGCAGCGTGTGGAAATTACAGACACCTTAGGTAAATTATGTGAGCGTATTAACGATGAAGCTGATGCATGTAAAATCGAAGATAAAAGCAGCACCATTGTCGATATTATGCAAAGTTACCTCCCTGGCTCAGACGATGCACAAGCATTAGCCAGTGCGATGCGTGATTTAGATGGCTTTAACTGGGGTTACGATCCGCATTACTTTATAGCGCCTGAAGGCTCGTACGCCTCAAGTCCAGAGGGCATTGCCCGCGTTAAAGAAACCCGCGCCATGGTGCAATCACTGCAAGAAGTAGGACTTCGTGTTGTACTGGATGTGGTTTATAACCACACAACATCATCGGGTATTTGGGATAAGTCGGTATTTGATAAGCTAGTACCGGGTTACTACCATCGCTATAACGAAGTAAGTGGTGAAATAGAGCGCTCAACGTGTTGTGAAAATACAGCTACAGAGCATGTAATGATGGATAAGTTTGTTACTGATTCATTGGTTATTTTAGCGCGTGAATTTGGCTACGACAGTTTTAGATTTGATGTAATGGGGCATATGCCTAAATCATCAATATTAGCTGCGCGTGAAGCCGTGCAAGCAGTTGACCCAGATAACTATTTTTACGGTGAAGGCTGGGATTTTGGTGAAGTAGCTAACAATCGTTTATTCACACAAGCTAAACAGGCTGATATGGCAGGCTCAGAGGTGGGTACATTTAACGACCGTATTCGTGAAGCCGTGCGTGGTGGTGCAATGTTTAGCAATAACCCGACAGATGGCAACCTAGCCGAACAAGACACGTTACGGTTATCGCTGGCGGGCAACTTACAAAATTACATTTTAAAAGACTTTAAAGGTAATTCATCTAAAGGTAATAGCTTTACTTGGAATACTCAGCCAACGGCGTATGCACTAGACCCAGCGGATAGCATTCATTACGTATCAAAACACGATAACGAAACACTGTGGGATCAGTTGCAATACAAACATGCATCAAGCATGAGTATTGAGCAACGTGTGCGCGCGCACAACATGGCATTGTCTATTCCACTTATGAGCCAAGGCATTCCTTTTATGCAATTGGGCGCTGATTTACTGCGTTCTAAGTCAATGGATCGTGATAGCTATAATGCCGGTGATTGGTTTAATGCTGTTGATTTAACCAAAGAGAATAATAACTGGAACATTGGTTTACCAAACGCAGAGAAGAACCAAGAAAAATGGTCTGAAATTATGCCTATATCTGCTAATCCAGATGCACAGGCAATGCCGCAAGACATAGCTTATGCAGGTGATGTATTTAACGAGTTTTTACAAATACGTAGCAGCAGCCCACTATTTAGATTAACCACAGAGCAAGATGTCATTGAGCGAGTGGGTTTTCATAACGTAGGTAAAGCGCAGCAACATGGCTTAATTGTCATGAGCATTGATGATGGCGAAGGACTCACAGACTTAGACCCAGCATTTGACGCGCTTGTAGTGGTGATTAACGCAACCGAGCAAACCCTTAGCCATACTATTGCCACGGCAGCGGGTTTTGAATTACACGACGTATTAAAAAACAGTGTTGATGCAAGCATGGCCAGCGCCAATTTTGCCCAAGGCGATAACGAAGGCACATTTACTGTACCGCCTTACACATTAGCTGTTTTTACTAAAAACCAAGGTGAGAGCCAAGGTGTTGGTTTAAGTGCAAATGCAACCGTAGGCGCGCCTGATGTAGTACCTTATGGCAGCACCGCTGTTTTTGTGCGCGGAACTTTAAACGACTGGGGCACACGCGATGCATTTGAATATATTGGCGAGGGTGAATACCGTGTTGCAATTGCGCTAAGCGCTGGCGATTACGAATTTAAAATTGCCTCAGAAGATTGGTCTACGGTTGATTTTGGTGCGCTTACTGACGCTGATAAAGAGGTAGTTGAAAATCAAAGTGAGCCATTAACGCGCTCAGGTGCAAACATGACCTTTAGCGCTGCTATTGATGCAACCTATGTATTTTCGCTTGATGCTTCAAACCCAGAAAATCCAACGCTTACTTTATACAACGAAGAGCCATTTGTAGGCACTGCTATTTATGTGCGCGGTACGCTTAATGATTGGGGAGTAACCGATGAGCTAAGTTATAAAGGTAAAGGCATTTACACCTTTACTAAAACACTGAGCGCTGCAAGCTATGAATTTAAAATCGCATCAGAAGATTGGAGCACGGTTGATTATGGCTCGGCTGAGGGTGATGCCAGTGTAATGGTTGGCACCGCTGAGCAGTTGTCGGTTGCGGGCGCAAATATGACCATAGACATTGCCGAGCAAGGTGAATACCAATTTATATTTGACGCCAGTGATTTAAATAATGTATCGCTAAAAGTGCTCAACGGCGAAATGTTTGCACAAACACCGGTATTTATTCGCGGCAGCTTAAATGACTGGAGTACTGATAACCCGCTTATGTACGAGGGTGATGCAATTTACTCTGCTTCTATTGAATTAGAGGTGGGTGACTACGAATTTAAAGTAGCGTCTGAAGATTGGAGTACAGTGGATTACGGAGGAGCAGGCGATACGCCGGTAGTGGTAATTGATGAACTAACACCACTTGAAGCGGTAGGCGCCAACATAGCACTGAATATTACCGAACAAGGTACCTACACGTTTAATGTAATAGGCCCAGATAGAGAAAATGTAAGCATACTTATTAATAAGCAGTAGCAGTTATATTTTCCCAAACCTAAGCCGAGCATAGCCCTGTATGCTCGGCTTTTTTAATGCCTAATTAATACCCAACAAAAGGGGGGGGGTTAAAAACGATAGTTAACCGACATCATAACAGTTGTGGTGTTATCGGTATCAATAATGGGTGAGTCTTCAATATCAGAATCGAGCTGCTTATAGTTAAGCATGGCATTTACGTTCCAGTTTTTATTAATGTAATACATTAAAAATAAACCCGCATTGTAGTTAACCGTAGAACTAAGTTCGTAAGGCGCATAGGTGGTAGATTCGCCCTGTGCTACACCATAATAATAGTTAGATACATCACTGCTATTTAGCTCAACACCCACAGAAGGAACGAGCATTAGTTGTTTAGATAACTTAATAGGGTAACTGTAATTGGTTTTAAATTTAGCGCCATCGCCGTGGCCTATTACATCATGAGTAGCACTGGCGCTTATTTTACCAAAGCTTGCAGTGTAACTAACCTGCGTACCAGCGTAGAGTGATAGCTTTCTATCGTCTAAGGCTTTTATGGCTGCAAGGTCTGAATCTGAGGTATCAAAGTTATCACCTGGCTCTAAAACTAATGACCAGTTAAAACCTTGCTGCTCCACTAACTTATAATCAAGCGACAAACCTTTAAAACTAAGTCTTTCGCCTTCGTAAGTAATGATAGGTAAAAATAGCGTTTCACTGTCGGTACCTGCATAAGGTGAGCTGGTAGAAATGACACCGCCCCCTAAAGAAAACTGCGATTCAGCTTGAGCAGTAATACTGCCAAGTGCAAGTGTGCCAACTAATAACCGTAGTGAGTTTTGTATATAAGTGTTCATAGGAGCCTTGGTGTTAAGTAAAAAGTGAAAATTGTTTGCGATAAGTAAAGTGTGCCGCAACGCTATTAGGCTTTAGTGTAGCTATATTTTTGATTGGCGTTTGTAAGAGAGTGTATGAAAGTTTATCTGAATGTAAGTGGATTAATACTCAGGCTTTTAATAAAGATAAAACCTGAGTATGGGTGCTTTAAGCGTGTTGATTTAATTTAAATTGTTTACGGCTATACATAAATAATAACGTGCCTGGAATATATAAAATAAGTGAAAGCGCTAATGTGTTTAGCCCCGCAGCATAAACAAGCCATAAACCATACACACTTGCGCCTAACCCCATTAGCTTAATGGGTACCGAGAGCTTTTGTGCAAAGGCGACTTTTACCATATAGGCGGCAACTAAAAAGTACGGCACCAATATCATAGACGTTGATACAAGCACTAAGGTGTTATAACTCTCGCCAGTAAATAAAATAAGCACTAAGCAAAGTTGCACTGTAAGGCTGGTTAAAGTTAATGACGCTATAGAGGTTCCGTTATGATTTTGCTTTTTAAAAACGTTAGGAAATGCGCCGTATTTAGCCGCGCTGTTAGGCACTTCGGCGGCGTAAATAATCCAACTTAAGTAAGAAGCCAGTACCGACACAATAAGCCCCGCACTTATAATAACTTTGCCTGTAGTGCCACTCATCATGGCCATAATGCCCGCCATTGAAGGGTTACTAAGTTGGGCAATAGTGCTTTGGTTCATTATCCCAAATGACAGCATGGTAATAGCAATATATAAAATAAGCGCTGCAACAACGCCTATCACCGTGGCTAGGCCAATATCTTTACGGTTTTTGGCACGAGCAGAGAGCACAGCAGCCCCTTCAATACCGGTAAATACCCATAAAGTAATAAGCATGGTATTTTTTACTTGATCAATAAAGTCTGTTTGCACACTCACATGGCTTTGATTTGCCTTAAATACGTTAGGGTCAAAATAAGCATAAGCAAAGCCGATAAATAGCAACAGCGGGATCACTTTAGCGATAGTGCCAAGCAGGTTGATGAAAGAGGCCTGTTTAATGCCCTTAACAATAATTAAATGCACAGCCCATAAAATAATAGATTCGCAAATAAACGCCATAAGGGTATTACCCTGGCCAAATAGAGTGAATGTTGGCGTATCTACAAATGCGCCTAAAGCAGCAAAAGCCACGACTAAATAACCCACCACCCCAATGGTGGCGCAAAGCCAATAGCCCCATGCAGATAAAAAGCCCGCTAGTTCGCCAAAGCCTTCTCTAGCATAAATATAAATGCCGCCGTCGAGCTCTGGCTTAGCGCGAGATAATTGTAAAAAACACCCTGCAAGTAATAAAATACCTACACCGGTGATAAGCCAGCCTACTAAAACAGCATTTACACCAGCCACTTCGGCCATATTTTGTGGCAGACTAAATATCCCAGCCCCTACCATTGCACTAAATACCAGCGCGGTAAGTGCGACTAATCCAATTTTATTTTCTTTCATTTTACTACTTACATGTAAGCTAATAATTAGCGTTATAAAGAGGCAAAGTGCTGATTTAACGTTGCAATGTGTTCAGGGCCTATACCGCAGCAGCCACCAATTATGCTGGCACCTTGTTGTTGCCATTGCTTAGCCCATTGCAAGTAAGAAAGCGGGGTTAAGTCTTTGCGAACCTCATCTAACCCTTCGTTAGCTGTGGCTTCTTTAGTTTGTGGCGCAAATGCATTAGCGTAAGCACCCACTTGAACATGCTCTGCTTTTTGTGCTTTTAGTTCCTTTTGGGTTAGAACTAAAGCTTGCTCTATTACCTCAGGCTGGCAGCAATTAAATAAAATGCCTTTTACATTTTCTTTTAGCATTGCAGTGACCGCATCTTGCACCGACTCGCCCGAGCGCAGCTTGGCTTGCTCGTTGGGATTTTCATCGTCAAGGGTAAAGGCAACCCACACAGGTTTTTGATTATCACTTACTTTACTGATTAGTGCTTTAATATCGAGCGCTTCTTGAATGAGGCTTTGGGTTTCTATTAACCACAGGTCGGCATAAGGTGCTAGGCCTTCTATTAGAGGCGTGGCAATGCGTGTTAGTTGCTCTGCTTGGTATAAATCTGGGCGATATGAGCCAAACATAGGAGGTAAACTTGCCGCTATTTTTGTGCCTTTATTGTGTTGCTCGACCGCTTTTTTAGCCGCTAGTCCGGCGGTTGCAGCCAGTGATTTAGCAGATTGGTTAAAGCGTTCTTCGCCAATATGAAAAGGCACTAATGCATAGCTATTTGTGGTAATAACAGTGGCACCACTTTGTATAAAGTTACTATGAGCCTGCGTTACTTTGTCAGGGGCTTCTATTACTGCCAATGCTGACCACTCAGGTTGCTGAAATGGCGCACCAATACGAGTGAGCTCTCTGCTCATGCCGCCATCGAGTAAAGTTAGAGTATGAGTTGTCATTATGTTCCCTTTGTATGAGATAATTTCACTTTGGATGTTTAGACGTCTATAAAGCTATTGCCAGAATATAAAGCACACAATTAGGTTAAACAACCCTATAAATTAAAATAATGGGCGTATTAACTAAGCGTTATCATTGCTTAACAACCTCGTTAAATTGCATTGAAGTAATTGATCACGTAACTTAAACAAGCAGTGTATTTTACTAGCAGTAAAACGCTGTGTTTGAGTAGATTAAGGATAAACCAATGAGCAACCCTATTTTAAAAAGTGCCAGTTTTGATCCCAAAGTGAAGCAATACTGGATGACCATGGCATGCTTTTTTAGTGCCGTTGCACTAGTGACCATTCCACTTATACCTGTGGTGTTATTTGTTGTATGGCTGGTGGCAGGTAAAATATTGGCTGCTATGTCGGCGCAATTACTCACGCAAAAGCTGGTTGTTAAACGCGGCATTTTATTTAAAGAAGAAAAATCTATACCACTTGAAAAAATAACCGATGTGGGGCTCAACCAAGGGCCGCTTATGCGCTTTTTTGGGTTATACCGGTTAAGCTTTGAAACCGCAGGGCAGTCGGGTCATGGCGCATTAGTGTCATTACTTGGTGTTGAAAATGCCAGTGAGTTTAGAGAAGCCATACTTGAGCAAAAAGATAACTTAGCTGCGCAAGCCCCTAAAACACAGGAGCTTGCTGAAGAACACCTCAACCAAGCATTACTTGCTCGCTTAGTTGAGGTAGTAGAGCGCATAGATACGCGTTTGGCAGCTTTAGAGGCGAAGCGTTAAGCGTTTTGTAATTGAGCCTGACCTGCCAGCATACTTAGCTCTTTGGTACGGCTTTCAACAACCTGATATTCGCGCGCTTTAATTGTGCTTATATAATTCCACTTAGCACTGGCTTTTGCAGGTGTAAATGTAACGGTTAAATAGCCGCGCTCCACTAAATTATTATAAGCAAGGTCATCAACTAATAAGGCAATTACTTGCTCTATTTGCGCTACGGTTTGCGCATCTTGTGTGTTTAGCGCTAAATATTCTTCAAGCCCTGGTGATGAAACCGATGCCGTTGCAAATTCCACCCCAGCATTTTGTGAGGCTGCAATAGGGTTACTGGCATCAGTTTTAAGCTGTCCCGCCCAGCCGTTATGAGTATCTCCGGCTAAAACTACTAAGTTTTTTTGTGCTGCAATAGCGGTACCTAATAATACTTCTCGCTCGTAGGCGTAGCCATCCCAGGCATCAAGGTTATACGGTATGGTGGTTTGAACACGCGCAAGCTCTGCCTCGGTTACACTTGGGTCGCCCGCTAATACACGGCCTTTAATTTGCGCCAGCTCTGCAAATAATACATTGGCCTGTGCGAGCAATTCACTTGGATCGCCTCCGTTTGCCTGAGCACTTTGTAAGCTAGCAAGTAGTAACATGACCTCTACTGGTAAGTGCATTTTTGTCATTAGTACTTGTTGCCCTAACACTTGCCACTGTGTGCTTGAGGTCGTGATGGCATCACTAAGCCAGGTAAGTTGTTCGCTGCCTAATAATGCACGGTCAGTTGCGCCTATTGCTGCAGCAAATGCGCTTTGCCCGGCAGGGGAGGTAAGATCAAAATCACTATAGTTAAGCTGCTCATCACGCGCTAATACACGAGTATCTAGCATGTATAAAGAGACTAAATTACCAAACTCAAAGCGTCGGTAAATACGTTCTTTGTCGGCTACATTACGAATTGGCATCCACTCAAAGTAGGCTTGTAGTGCATTGAGTTTACGTTGGCTAAATTCGCCTTCACCTTCGTTATGATTTTCTGCGCCTTCGCGCCATGTGTCGTTGGTGATTTCGTGGTCGTCCCACACTGTTATAAATGCACAGTGGCTATGGGCTGCTTGTAAGTCGGCATCGAGGCGATAATTTGCATAGCGTTTTCTATAATCGGTCAGTGCGATAATTTCGCTGCTGTTATCTAATGGTAGCAGGCGGTCTAACTGCGCGGCGTCTTCGGTTGCATAACCCGTATTGCTGTATTCGTATATGTAATCACCTAAGTGCAGTACCGCATCTAAATCGCTTTGCTTAGCAATTTCGCCATACACATGAAAATACCCGGCAGGATAATTTGCGCACGATACAACGGCTAATTTCACCTGATCAACCGCACCGACAGGAAGCGTTTTACCTTGTCCGATAGGGGAGGTTTTTCCGTGTGCATTAAAGCGATAGTAATAAACGGTGTTGGCATCAAGCCCTTGTAAATCAACTTTAAGAGTAAAGTCGGTGGTATCACTGATATGTGTTTCACCATCGTGAACAATATTTGTAAAGCTTTGGTCGGTGGCGGCTTGCCATTGTACTTTTAACGATTTAGTTGTTACATCGAGTGGGGTTACACGGGTCCAAATAATTAAGCTATCGCTTAGCGGGTCGCCGCTGGCAACGCCGTGGTCAAAGCTAACGGGTGTGTCGTCATCATCGTCAAATCGACAACCTGTTAAACCAAGTGATAATACGGCAGCGCCAAATCCTGCTGCCGATGCTTTTAAAAAACTTCTCCGTGTAAATGCCATTGCTTTGTACCTGTAAAGTGTAAAAAGCAAAGTGTAGGCAATTTAGGTTACTTTTTTGTGAAGCAATTAAAAAACTTCACTTACTTGCGTTGCATTACACGTAATAACGGTAACGTTTTCGTAGCCTACGCGGGTTAGCGCTTCTGCACCTAAGGTGGCGCGGGCACCACTGGCACAATGTAAGTAAATAGGGCGTGCAGCGTCTTTTTCTATTTCCATTAGCTTCATTTCGAGTAATCCGCGTGGAATATTTATTGCCCCTACCGCAGCTACATTGGCATGCTCAGCGGGTTCGCGTACATCAATAAGTAAACCTTTATTTTGTTCTAGCTCTTGCTTTGCTTGCGCTGCATCAATACGGCGTTGGTTAGGTGTGATAATTTTTAGTAAATCAGGAATTGAAGTAAGCATTAGTCTGTAAATCCTCTTTTGCGCAAAAAAGTCATTAATGGGCACCATTTAGTGTAGGCGGATTGCACTAAGTTAATACCAATAAATAACGTTAAAAATTGAAAGTTACTATCAACAAAGTAGCTTAAAAGCACAGAAATTGTAACGGCACTTCCGCCAATTAAGAGTATGGCGTCACTTATTTTCATGAATTGACCTTAACATTAGTTTTTTCTAATGTTAAATTATATTAGAACTTGCTAATGTAAAAGTCTATAATTTAAACACCCAAAATAATTAAGTATCACAATGAATATTGAACAACTTGCAGAAAACGCTCAGCAGGCAGAGCAATTTTTAAAATTAATGGCAAATAAAAACCGTTTAATGATTTTATGTAGTTTATTGCAAGGTGAACAAAGTGTGGGTGAGTTAAATCAAAATGTTCCGTTGGCACAGTCTGCTTTGTCTCAGCATTTGGCGAGTTTACGTAAAGCCCAGCTAGTGGCAACTCGCCGTGAGGGACATACAATTTATTATTCGTTAATTGACCCAAAGGTTGAGTCGATTATTACGTTACTATACGAATGGTTTTGCAAGCAAAGTACAGCTAAATAATGTGTTTTAAATAAAGGTCGCAATTTCATTAAGCGATTTTTTATCAAGTGCATGGGCAGGTACTGTGGCATCATCGCTTGGGTAGCCTGCAATAAGTAGCATGTAAGGACGTTCGTTGTCTTTGTCGCGCTTACAAATGTCGGTTAAAAAACTCATTGGTTTAGGTGTATGGGTAAGCGTAGCTAAGCCACAGCGGTGCAAAGCTTGAATTAAAAAGCCGGTAGCTAAGCCAACAGACTCATGCACATAATAATTCGTATTTTTATCATCGCTGCTTACGCCGCCCTTTTTTTGACTAAATACAGCTATAAGCCAAGGTGCATGCTCTAAATAAGGTTTATTGGCGTCAGTACCTAACGGTTTTAGCGCATCAAGCCACTCTTCTCCTGCTCTGCCTTCATAAAAAGAACGCTCTAGTTTTTCGGCGGCCTCTCTTATTTGTTTTTTTACATCGCTACTGTTTATAGCTACAAAATGCCACGGTTGATGATTCGCTCCACTTGGCGCGGTACCTGCTGCTTTTATACAGGCTTCAATTATATTTTTAGGCACAGGTCGGTCGCTAAAGCTGCGAATACTATGGCGGCGCTGGCTGGTTTGTAAAAATTCGTTTGCGCGTTTTAGCATTTCATCGTGAGGGTATTCTATAAAGTCGTTTAGTGGTTGGCTTTGATGTTTTTGCATGGCTTTACGCTTCTTATAAAGTGTGTGTGGTTTTTATACCGACTGAATAAATGCGAGGCAAGTATTATTACCTGTTGTGTTTATTTATTGTTACAAAATTAACCATGGTGTAACTTATGTTCCTTTTTTTAATGTGGTATAAAAAGCGCAATAAAAAAACTATTAAAATTCAAGGAAGTAAAAATGCTATCAATAACAGGGTTATCTAAAACCTACGATAATGGCGTACATGCACTACAAGGTGTTGATTTATCTATAGGAAAAGGAATGTTTGGGCTGCTAGGGCCAAATGGCGCGGGTAAATCATCACTAATGCGTACTATTTCTACGTTGCAATCTGCCGATTCGGGTTCAATTACTTTTGATGGTATTGATGTTTTTAAAGACCCACAGGCTTTGCGCCAACGTTTAGGTTATCTACCGCAAGATTTTGGTGTATACCCTCGCGTAAGTGCTTACGACTTGCTAGACCATATGGCTGTTTTAAAGGGCATTCATAATAAAGGGGAGCGTAAAGAGTCGGTAGAAGGCTTGCTTGCACATACTAATTTGTATCAACATCGCTCAAAAGCGGTAAGTGGCTTTTCGGGTGGTATGCGCCAGCGTTTTGGTATTGCACAAGCCTTACTTGGTGACCCTGATTTACTAATTGTTGATGAACCAACAGCAGGCCTAGACCCTGAAGAGCGAAATCGTTTTCATAACTTGTTAGTAAGCTTAGGCGAGCAAAAAGTCGTTATATTATCGACCCACATTGTTGAAGATGTGGCAGAGCTTTGCCCAAACATGGCCGTACTGGCAGGCGGAAAAATACTATTAGAGGGTAACCCCATTGCCCTTACCGATAAACTCCAAGGCCAAATTTGGCGTAAAGCCATGAGCCAAGAAGAAGCACTAGAGCTTGAGCCGCAACTGCCTGTTATTTCAAAACGCTTATTTGCAGGGCAAACCATATTACATGTATTAGCCAATGAAGCCCCTGAAGGTTTTGAGCTCAGTAGTGCAAACCTAGAAGATGTGTATTTTTCTACGTTGCTTAATCATCGTAACAGCCAAGTAGCATAAGGGGGCGCTATGTTTTTTAATATGCTCGCGTTTGAGCTGCGCTATTTTGTGCGCCAGCCTTCGTTTTATGTGACCTCATTAATATTCTTTTTTATGGCGTTTTTTATAAGCTCCAGTAGTAAGTTTCCGCTAGGTGGGGCTAATGTTCATATGAACTCGCCTTATACCATTATGGTTTTAACGGTTACCTTTTGTACGCTTGCTATGTTTTTAGTGGTTAACTTTGTTGCAAGCTCAGCGATTCGCAACAGCGAGACCAAAATGGATGAGCTGGTGTTTAGTAAGCCCGTTAACCCGCTTGCTTATCAATCAGGACGTTTTTTTGGTGCTTACTTGGTTGTGCTCGTTGTTTTTTTAACTGTGCCACTAGGCGTGTTTTTGGGATCTCAGTTTGGCTTGTTGGTTGGCTGGCTCGATAGTGAGCTAGTAGGCCCTAATAAGTTTATATATTACGCTGCGCCTTTCTTATATTTAGCAGTGCCAAGCTTATTGGTGCTCAGTGCTATTTTTAATAGTGTGGCGGTTTATTTTAAAACCATAATGGCGGTATATGTAACGGCCGTGGTGATCTATATAAGTTACCAATTGGCGAGTATCTATTTTGACGATTTAGCGTTTAGAAATATTGTTGTTTACGCAGACCCATTTGGCACTGGTTCATTAATTGACTTAACCCGTTACTGGACTGTAAGTGATAAAAATACTGAAGTGTTAACGCTTTCGGGCGATTTTTTAATTAACCGTATTTTATGGGTAGCACTAAGTTTAGCGATGTTTTTTGGCCTCGGAAAGTTAGGTAATCGCGTAGTCACTAAAAAGCAGAAAAAGCAATTTGCTGTGTCTACGTTTGTAAAAAACAAACAAGCAGCACTTATTAGCAGTGCTAAAAATTACAAGTCAAAAGGGGTCAATACGCAATCGCAATTAGTAATGCGCAGCTTATTTGAGCTTAAGCAGGTTATATTAAGTGCTCCTTTTATGATTTTAGCGGGTGTCAGTATTATTACGTTACTCGCACCACTTTTTGCGCCTATTGGCGCATATGGCACAACAGATTGGCCGCTCACACAAAACATGGTGGGCATTATTCAAAACGCCTCCGCTATATTTATGTTTATTATTATTGCTTATTACAGCGCAGAGCTGGTTTGGCGAGAACGCCACAGTGGTATGGGCGATATTGTTGACAGCTACCCGGTGCATAACAGTGTGTTTTGGGTATCTAAAATTATTGCGCTAATCACTGCAGTTTGTGGCCTTTATTTAGTAGGCATGATGTTTACCATTGCAGTGCAACTATTTAAGGGGCAATTTAACTTAGAGCTTGGCCAGTACTTATTTAGATTGGGCTACCTTACATTACTGCCTTTAATTATGATGGCTATATTGGCGTTCTTTTTACAAATAATTAGCCCTAATAAATACATAGGTATGGGTTTATTTATTCTGTATTACATTGCTCAAATGGTAATGGGTGCTTACGGGTTTGAGCATCATATGTATCATTTTTCACAAAGCAGCAGCGTACCGTATTCAGACATAAACGGTTACGGGCATTTTTTACAAGGCGCGCATTGGTATACCCTATATTGGGGTGCATTGAGTGTGTTTTTAGCTATTGTAGGGTTTGCTTTATGGCACCGTGGTCCATCGCAAACATTGCGTACGCGTTTATCTTTAGTGCGTTACAACATGTCTTTAAAAGGCCAGATTGCAGCCGTTATAAGTTTATTGGTATTTGTGGGCGCGGGTTATAACATTTATTACAACACCCGTGTAATCAATGAGTTTGTAACAAGTGATGATAACGAAGCGCTACAAGTAAGGTATGAGCAAGAGTTCTCACAATACAAAGACTTGCCACTGCCTATAATAACTGATGTTGATTTACACATTGATATTTACCCTAAAAAGCGTGCTTTAAACGCTGTGGCTAAAATTAAGTTTACCAATACAGCAAACGAGCCAATAACCCGAGTGTTAATTATCGAGCCTAGCCAATCTAAAAGCTGGGATGTAAAAATGGCGGGCGGAAAAATAGTTGAGCGTTTAACCGATTTTGGCATGGTATGGTTTGAGTTTGAACAACCGCTAATGCCTAATGAAGTACGCGAAGGTGAGCTTTCAGTTTCTCGTGAACACGACGGTTTTGTTGATAGAGGATCTGATACTCAACTCGTGCATAACGGTACATTTGTAAATAATAGAGAATTATTCCCAAATTTTGGTTATCAAAAGTATTTTCAAATTGCGGATAAGTATGAGCGCCGTAAGCACGATTTACCCGAGCTTGAACGTGCACATAAACTAGAAGACAGCCGCTATTATACGCAAAATGAGTTTGGGCCTGCTAATGGCTTTATAAACTACAAGGCAACAGTAACCACCGATGAGTCGCAGTTTGCTATTACACCCGGTTATTTAAAAAGTGAAAGTGTAAAAGACGGACGACGTACTTTTGTTTATAAAATGGATGCGCCTATTTTAAACTTTTATTCTGTGCTTTCGGCAGAGCTTGAAAGTAAAAAGGTTGAGCACAACGGTGTAAATATTGAGGTGTACTACCACAAAGATCATGCATGGAATGTTGACCGTATGATTGAGTCGGTACAAGACTCAATAGATTACTACACGCAAGCCTTTGGGCCATATCAGCATAAGCAGTTACGTATTATTGAGTTTCCTAAGTATCGCTCGTTTGCGCAAAGTTTTGCCAATACGGTACCTTACTCAGAAAGTATTGGCTTTATTACAGACTTAAGAGATGAGAGTAAAGTTGACCTACCTTACTATGTAACCGCACATGAAGTTGCACACCAATGGTGGGGGCATCAAGTATCTGGGGCTAATGTAGAAGGCAGCGCCGTTATTTCTGAATCGCTCTCCCAATACAGTGCGCTTATGGTGCTAAAAAAACGCTTTGGCGCCGAGAAGCTTCGTAAATTCTTAAAGTACGAGTTAGATAGATACTTAATGGGCCGCACAGGCGAAGCCTTTGAAGAAATGCCGCTGTATAAAACGCAGTCTCAACAATATCTTCATTACAATAAAGGCTCAGTTACGATGATGGCGATTTATGACCGATTAGGGGAAGAGCGCTTAAATGCCGCACTTAAAGCGTTTTTGAATGAGTTTAAATACCAATCAACGCCATACCCAACCACACTTGATTTACTTAGCTATTTAAAGCGAGATGCAACACAAGCTGAACAACGTTTTATTGATGATCAGTTTAAATATATAACGCTTTATGAGCTTGAAATGAAAGCAGTGTCGGTTACAGATGACGTTGATAGCGAAGGTTTTTATACAGTAACACTGAGCGTTGAAGCAACTAAGCAGCATGCCGATGGACAAGGTGAAGAAACCGAGCAGCCGCTCGATGAGCTAATTGATATTGCATTATTTAGCGATGATCCTGAAAACCTACTCGCTGAAGACTTTGTGATTTACTCGCAAAAGCATCAAATAGTCTCTGGTACTAATGCTATTGAGCTAAAAGTAAAAGAAAAGCCAGTGTACGCAGGGGTAGACCCATACATTAAGCTTGTAGATAAAGACAGTAAAAATAACCTAGCTAAGTTTTAACGATTAACGATTAACGATTAACGACTAACGACTAACGGAAAGGCCGCATTTAATGCGGCCTTTTTTGTTTTGGCGAATTGCTATTACCAATGCGCAATAAAGCTTAATAAAGCGAATTAGCATATTGGTAAAAAGAGGTAATAGCAGCGAGGAGCTCGGCGATTAACCGAAGTGGGTTTTATAGTAAGGTGCTTTAGTAGCTAAAATTAAAAGGCGCTGTGAGTATTTAGGTGCCCTAAACGAGAAAAGGGCCAAAAGGCCCTTAGTGTTGCAGCAAGTAACACATTTTGTTTTAAAGCGTAAAGTCTACAGCGTAGCCTACGTAAACTTTAACATCTGACTCATCCATGTCGGTGTCAGATACGCCAAAAGTAAAACCATCTTTTGATACAGAGATACCGTAATCAATAATATTATCATCGCCTATAAAGTCACCAGAGTAGTGACCTAAGTGTAGCGCAACCTCAGTACCATTGCTGCCAACAGCAAAGCTGTAATCGGCATTTAGGTATAATGAATCGCCAAAGTCGGTGCCATCGCCATCTGCCGCTGAAGTGGCAAGGATTGCAGCGCCAAAGGTGAAACCTTCTGCGCTGATGCTACCGTAAATTTCAGAGAAATCAGCATCTGCCTCAGAAGCTGCATCTGGGTAAGCGTAATAAATGTAACCTACATCGTAGCTAAATGTGTCGTTAATATCGCCACCAAAACCCGCGTAAACATCAAGCTCGTAAGTCATTTCATCGGCCCATGAAGCATTTGATGCCCAAGTACCTACATAAAAGCCTGACTCGTCAGCGTAATCAATACCGCCAGAAATAGCAGCATCCCCCCCAGTTTGCTCTTGACCACGCCATAAGTAGTTAGACGTAGCCGCTGCGTTTGCTGTTACTTCTGCATGTACGGCTGTTGATGTTAAAGATGTAGCACCTAATAAAGCTATTGCGCTAATTGCGATGGTTTTTTTTAGTTTTAGCATGTCCATTTCCCGTTATATGATTTTTATCGCCTAGGTTTTTATTCTCTTATTGGCAACCCTTTGACTGGCGGTGTTTTATTGTTTAACTGGGAATGCAATTGCACTGTATGTGCCAGCTTAAAATAATTTCTATAAAACTGGTTTTTTACTTTTATAAAACAATATGTTGAGAAGTTTTAGAAGAGGGGGTGATTGAGGGGGGTAATTAAAAAACGCACACTGCTGGTGCATAAATTAACCTAACTGCACCAGAAAAATACAGTTAGGTTAGGTAGATTTAGCCAAATATAGTGCGCATAAGACTAATTGTTTCGTTTACTCCGCGGCCTTTTTGTACTTCGCTAATAATAGAGTCGCGTTTGCTACGAATATGCTCGGGAATGTCATCGGCTGCAAGTGCACGGTCTACAAGTATTTCGGCAGACTCTTTACCTCTACGCTGTGGTTTTCCTGCACTTGTTGTGCTGCGTTTAGGTTTATTTAATAGCTTAATATAATTTGAGTTGTCGGCCGTGCTGGCATCTGCATAGTAAAAAAAGCACGGTAATAATGCTTTTATACTAACTAGTTGCGCTTCTAGCTCATTGCTGCCATTAGCCATTTTAAACCACGACATAGCATGAATGCTTTGTACTATATCTTGCCAGTAGCGCTCAAAGTCGCGATTGTTTAATTTTGTAATACCTAAAGCTGCGCATAATGCATCAAGACGGCTATTACTAATTGGCGTAAATACATCTGGGCGGCGCATTGCTAATAAACGTGTAGCAGGAGCAAGGGTTGGTTTTTCATCGCTACCGTTAAAGGCAAGTAAATAAGCAACAACAAACTGTTGGTAATCAGCTTCGCTCACATCACCTTCAAGCGGGATGTTAGCAAGTGCATCGTCAAACGCGCCAGGCAAGTCGGCTAGCATTTGATGAAAACCCTTTGCACTTTTTGTTGATGCGAACCATTCAACATCAAAGTTATAGGTGCTTGGGTCGAGCGTGGCAGTGTGTTTACCACTAAATGCCAGTAAATCCTCTGGGATCATATCTTTTAGTGCTTGCTCACGAATGCTGTGCATATACGTGGTAAGGCGAAGCTGTTCGTCCAGTGCAATAAGTTCTTTGTGTTGCTCTACAAACATACTAATAACAGGCCAAGGTGCTACACGTAGTGTTTTGAGCTGTAAAAAGCTAATTGCTGAGGTTAGCTGGTCGTGCAGCTTTTTTAAAACTGGCAGTTGTTGTGGCTCTAGTAAATCGTAATTTATACGGTCTTTACTTGCACTTAGCAGCTCATAACACCAGCCTAAAAAATCCTCTGGGTGGTTTTCTACTTTCACGGCCATTAGGTTTAGGCTTAGTTCTGAAGCTTGCTTCAAGATGTTTTGGTAAATTTGACTTTCTTGTTCGCCTAGCGCCATTTTTGACGGTGAAATTAGCAGTTTTTTCATGCCTTGTAGAGTCTCCGAGTAGATACATTTTTTAGCTGCTTTATTTTAGCGCAAATACGCCAATAGCAACAGGGCCGTGCATCATACCTAACAATTCAAGGGATGCAATGTTGTAGGGTTTAATACTTGGTTAGATTTAAACTTGATGAGCTTTCCTTTTAGTCACCAATTTCGCAACGTTTACTTTTAAGCATAAATTCATTTCAAATTAAATAAATTACAATAAAGTGCTTTTTTGTCACAACGACAATGATTTTAAAGCTAACACTCGCTATGATAAGAACATTATTTGCACGTTTGAAAGGATGATCATGAAGACCTTACTCAAAATTGTTGGTGTAATACTCTTACTTTGTATTGCGTTAATTATTGCCGCTCCGTTTTTAATCCCAACCGATACTATTTTTAATAAAGTATCTGAGCAGGTTGAAAAAACAACAGGGCGCACACTTACTATTAAAGGTGATAAAACGCTTAGTGTATTTCCTGCATTAAAGTTAGAGCTTAACGATGTGCACTTTGCAAACATGCAGACAGGCTCACGCGACGACATGGCAAGTATGGAGCAATTAGCTGTACATATACCATGGTTATCGTTATTTGGCGGCGAATTCAAACTAGATAAGTTTGTTATTAACGAGCCCAATATTTTATTAGAAACTGATAAAAACGGTAAAGCTAACTGGCAGTTGTTTGATGCTGTAGCAGAGCAGCCGCAAGAGCAAACTCAATCAGGCGAGTCAGTTAAACTACCAGAGAACTTTGATGTAGAGTTAGGTGAAGTGGCTATTTACGGTGGTACGTTTACTTACCTAGATGGGCAAACAGGCGCTAAACAACAAATTAGTGACTTGGAATTGGCTATTTTACTTCCTTCACTTCGTAAGACACTAGAGATCAAAGGCGGCATTACATATATGCAAGAGCGCTTTGAGCTTGATGTAAAACTTGATACGCCGGCAAAGGCAATTGAAGGGGCGACATTTGAGGTTACTCAAAGCGTAGACTCTCGCTTGGTCGATCTTACTTTTAACGGCAGTATTGCTCGCCAAGGTAAAGATATAAAAGGCGAGTTAGCGCTAAGTGGCGACTCTGTTAAGGAGCTAGCAACTTGGCAAGAGGTAGACTTAAACGCTAAAGAAAATGCTTTTAATGCGTTTAGTGTAAACGGTAAAATGCATCTTATAGATGATACGTTTAACTTAGAAGAGCTGATTGCTACCCTAGATGAATTAGAGATTAAAGGAAAAAGTGAAGTAAACTTAGGCAATAAACTAGCGGTTAATGCCAATATAGACCTAGGTATGCTTGATTTGAATCCCTACTTACCGGAGGCAGTCGCTAAGCAGCAAGCACCGCAAAGCGAAGAACCTAAAGCCGCGCAGCCGATTGTTTGGGACGATACTAAAATTGATTTAAGCGCATTAAATGCACTTAATGCTAATGTAGTTATTCGCTCAAGCGGTTTAAAAGCTAACGATATTGAGCTAGGTGCTAATCAATTTACAGTCGATTTAAATAACAGCGTTGCTAAATTAAGCTTAGATAGCTTTGAAGCATATGAGGGCACTGGTAAAGGGGTTATCAACATAAATGCGCAGCAAACGCCGTATAAAATAAGCACAAATTTTGATTTAGCCGACATAGACGCACAACCGTTACTCACTGATGCGGCTGGCTTTGATAAGCTCATGGGTAAAGGGTCATTAAATTGGAATTTAACCACAACTGGGCAAAGTCAAAAAACCTTTATTAATGCATTAAATGGCAATGTTAGCTTTGAATTTGCCGATGGTGCTGTTAAAGGCGCAAACGTGGCTGAAATGGTTCGCAAAGGCAAAGAGCTTATTACGGGTAATCTTGGAGCTGTGAGTGAAGGGCTAGATACAGGCTTTGAAGAATCAGAGCAAACAGATTTTTCTGCGCTCACCGGTAGCTTTAACTTTACTAATGGCGTGGGCCGTAATAACGACCTATCGCTGATGAGCCCACTTATTCGTATTACAGGTGAGGGCGATGTAGATTTGCCTAAAACCAATGTTGATTATCGCTTAGTGACCGGCATCGTTGATTCGATTGAAGGGCAAGGCACTACAGACGATAGTACAGGCTTTAAAATCCCACTGCGTATAGAAGGCCCATTTCATGACGTTGGCTTTAAGCTAGATGTAAGCAACGCGCTTAAAGATGAAGCAAAGCAAAAGCTCGATGACGCCAAAGAGAAAGCAAAAGAAAAAGCCAAGGACAAAGTCAAAGATAAACTAAAAGGCCTATTTGGCTAATACTATTAAACCCTACAAATAAATAATTAAGGCGCTATTTGCGCCTTGATTGTTTTATAACCACTTGTAAAATAGCTACATAGCGGTTTTTATTCAGTTTTAATCTGTTCTTCCCTTAAATTAATTAAAAAATAACCTACCACTCACTAGCCAATGCTGGTACAATTGCCCGCCCTTAAGAGACAACTCTGTTGTTTTTTGAGTGGGATTTAATCGAAGTGCCTTGATTTTAAACAAATTTAAGGCAAGTTGTAATTACTACACCGGAGGTCATTAACATGATCCAAATGCAAACTCAGCTGGAAGTTGCTGATAACAGCGGCGCTCGCAAAGTGCAGTGTATAAAAGTCCTTGGTGGTTCACACCGTCGCTATGCGGCAGTTGGCGATATCATTAAAGTTTCTGTGAAAGAAGCTATTCCTCGCGGTAAAGTGAAGAAAGGTGATGTTAAAAACGCGGTAGTTGTGCGTACCAAAAAAGGCGTTCGTCGTCCGGACGGTTCTCTGATCCGTTTCGATAGCAATGCGGCTGTTATCTTAAATGATAACTTGCAGCCAATTGGTACTCGTATCTTCGGCCCTGTGACTCGTGAACTTCGTAATGATAAGTTCATGAAAATTGTTTCACTAGCCCCAGAAGTACTGTAAGGAGTCTATCATGGCAGCAAAAATCCGTCGTGATGACGAAGTAATCGTACTAGCAGGTAAAGACAAAGGTAAGCGCGGCAAAGTGCTTTCAGTTGTTACCGAGTCTGGTCGAGTATTTGTCGAAGGCATTAACTTAATCAAGAAACACCAAAAGCCGGTTCCACAATTGAACCAAGCTGGCGGCATTGTTGAGAAAGAAGCGTCTATCGACGTATCAAACGTTGCGATCTACAACTCGGAAACGAGTAAAGCAGATCGTGTAGGTTTCAAGATTGAAGATGGTAAGAAATTACGTATCTTTAAATCTACTGGTAAAACTATCTAATAGTTGGAGTAGAATGATGGCGAAACTGCATGAAGTATATAAAGACAAAGTAGTTGCTGAGCTTCAAGAGAAGTTTGGTTTCAGCTCTGTCATGCAAGTCCCTCAGATCGAAAAGATCACATTAAATATGGGCGTGGGCGAAGCCCTAGCTGACAAGAAGATTTTAGATAACGCTGTTGCGGATCTAGAAGCTATCGCTGGTCAGAAACCTTTAATCACTAAAGCACGCAAATCTGTTGCTGGCTTCAAAGTGCGTGAAGGCTACCCAATAGGCTGTAAAGTAACCTTACGCGGCGAGCGTATGTGGGACTTTTTTGAGCGTTTGGTATCAATCGCTATCCCACGTATCCGTGACTTCCGTGGTGTGAGTGCTAAGTCTTTTGATGGACGTGGTAACTACAGCATGGGCGTACGTGAACAAATCATCTTCCCAGAAATTGATTACGATAAAGTAGACCGTGTACGCGGTATGGATATCACAATCACAACTTCTGCGAAATCTGATGAGGAAGGCCGTGCGTTGTTAGAAGCGTTTAACTTCCCATTCAAGAAATAAGGGTAGGGTTATGGCAAAGAATTCTATGAAAGCGCGCGAAGCAAAGCGCACTAAACTAGTTGCTCAGTACGCTGAAAAGCGTGCAGCACTAAAAGCTATCATCAGCGATGTTAACGCATCTGAAGATGATCGTTGGGACGCGGTACTTAAGCTTCAAGCTTTACCACGTGATTCTAGCCCTGCACGTCAACGTAATCGTTGTAACATTACGGGCCGCCCACATGGTTTCCTTCGCAAATTCGGCATGAGCCGTATTAAAGTTCGCGAAGCAGCTATGCGCGGTGAAATTCCTGGCCTTAAAAAGGCTAGCTGGTAATAGTATCACGGGAGTAAGACTATGAGCTTGCAAGATCCTATCGCGGATTTGTTTACACGTATCCGTAACGGTCAATCAGCGAAGAAAGTATCTGTAACGATGCCAACTTCAAAGCTGAAAGTAGCAGTAGCTAAAGTATTAAAAGACGAAGGTTACATCGCAGATTTCGCTGTAAACAGCGAAGCGAAACCTGAGCTTTCTATCGAGTTGAAATACTTCGAAGGCAAAGCTGTAATTGAAAATATCCAGCGTGTTAGCCGCCCTGGTCTACGTATCTATAAGAAACGTGACGAATTACCGAAGGTAATGGGTGGTCTTGGTATCGCTATCGTATCAACTTCTAAAGGCCTAATGACAGACCGCGCAGCACGTAGTGCTGGTGTTGGTGGTGAAATCATTGGCTTTGTAGCTTAATCGGAGGGGAACTATGTCTCGCATAGCAAAGGCACCAATCAATGTTCCTGCCGGTGTAGAAGTTACATTAAAAGGCCAGGACATCACAGTTAAAGGCAAAAACGGTGAACTTACTCGTACTATCAACAACGCTGTTGAAGTACAAGTTAACGACAACGTTATTACAACTTTACCTCGTGAAGGCGTAGCTAATGCATGGGCTCAAGCAGGTACTGCTCGCGCTCTAATCAACAACATGGTTGTTGGTACGCATGAAGGTTACGAGAAGAAACTTCAGTTAGTAGGTGTTGGTTACCGTGCTGCAGCTAAGGGTAAAGTTTTAGACTTAACACTTGGTTTCTCGCACCCAGTTAATTTCGAAGTTCCTGAGGGAATTACGATTGAAACTCCAAGCCAAACAGAAGTTCTAGTTAAGGGCGTAGATAAGCAGTTAGTTGGTCAAACAGCTGCTAACATTCGTGCATACCGTAAACCTGAGCCTTATAAAGGTAAAGGTGTTCGTTATTCAGATGAGAATGTACGCCGTAAAGAGGCTAAGAAGAAGTAAGGTAAGACGATGGATAAAAAAACAGCTCGTCTACGTCGTGCTAAACGCACTCGTAGAAATTATATTGAACAAGGCACAACGCGTCTTGTTATCCACCGCACGCCACGTCACATTTACGCTCAAGTAGTTAATGCTGAGGGTACTGTACTGGCTGCTGCTTCTACTGTTGAGAAAGCTATTAGCGAAACAGTTAAAGGCACAGGCAACGTTTCAGCTGCACAAGCAGTTGGTAAAGCGGTTGCAGAACGTGCGGCTGACAAAGGCATCGAAAAGATTGCTTTTGATCGCAGTGGCTTTAAATATCACGGCCGTGTGAAGGCGCTAGCTGATGCTGCGCGTGAAGCCGGTTTGCAATTCTAGGAGTAGACAATGGCTAACGTAGAAGCAAAGCAACAACAGCCTGATTTAGCTGAAAAGCTAATCGCGGTAAACCGTGTGTCTAAAGTAGTTAAAGGTGGTCGTATCTTTAGCTTCACTGCACTAACTGTAGTTGGTGATGGCGCAGGTAAAGTAGGTTTTGGTTATGGTAAAGCTCGTGAAGTTCCAGCTGCTATTCAAAAAGCAATGGAAAAAGCACGTCGCAACATGATCAATGTAGACCTAAATGGCAACACATTACAGCATCCTGTTAAAGGACGTCATGCTGGCTCACAAGTGTTCATGAAACCAGCATCTGAAGGTACTGGTATCATCGCAGGTGGTGCTATGCGTGCAGTACTAGAAGTTACTGGTGTGCAGAACGTACTTTCTAAATGTTACGGTTCTACCAACCCGATCAACGTAGTACGTGCAACGATTCAAGCTCTAGAGAACATGAACTCTCCTGAGTCAATCGCTGCTAAACGTGGTCTGCGCGTAGACGAAATTCTGGGGTAACCATGGCAAATAAAACTGTAAAAGTAACACAAGTAAAGAGCTCTATCGGTCGTTTACCGAAGCATAAAGCTACATTACGCGGTCTTGGTTTACGTCGTATCAACCACACTGTTGAGTTAGAAGACACAGCATGTGTACGTGGTATGATCAACCGAGTTTCTTACATGGTTAAGGTAGAGGGTTAATTTCATGCATTTGAATACACTTTCACCTGCTGCAGGTTCTAAAACTGCTCCAAAACGTGTTGGTCGTGGTATCGGTTCTGGTCTTGGTAAGACTGGTGGCCGTGGTCACAAAGGTCAAAAATCACGTTCTGGCGGTAAAGTACGCGTTGGTTTTGAAGGCGGTCAAATGCCTATGCAACGTCGTCTACCTAAATTTGGTTTCACTTCACGCAAATCGTTAGTATCTGCAGAAGTAAACCTTTTTGAAATCGCTAAAGTTGAAGGCGATGTGGTAGACCTAAACGCGTTACAAGCAGCTGGTCTAGTTAAAAAGAACGTTCTGTTCGTTAAAGTTGTTAAATCTGGCGAAGTTTCACGCGCTGTTACCGTTAAAGGCCTTAAGGCTTCTAAAGGTGCTCGCGAAGCTATTGAAGCTGCCGGAGGCAAGGTAGAAGACTAAGGAAGTACTAATGGCTAAACCAGGTCAAGATACACAAAGTGCACAAAGTGGACTTTCGGAATTGAAGCGTCGATTACTATTTGTTTTAGGTGCTATCATTATTTACCGTCTAGGTTCATTTGTGCCAATCCCTGGGATTGACGCCGCTGTACTTGCCGATTTCTTCGAGCAACAAAAGGGCACCATTGTTGAGATGTTCAACATGTTTAGCGGTGGTGCGCTTGAGCGAGCTTCAGTGTTAGCACTGGGTATTATGCCGTATATCTCGGCTTCGATTATTACGCAACTATTAACGCATATGTATCCTCCGTTTATAGAGCTTAAGAAAGAAGGTGAGCAAGGGCGTAAAAAAATTAGCCAGTACACACGCTACGGCACGCTTGTGCTTGCTACTATCCAATCAATCGGTATTGCAACTAGCTTACCGGGCATGATGGAAGGGTTAGTTGTTAACCCGGGTCTCGGTTTCTATTTCACCGCAGTGGTGAGTTTAGTAACTGGTACTATGTTCCTAATGTGGTTGGGCGAACAAATAACAGAGCGCGGTATCGGTAACGGTATCTCAGTTCTAATATTTGTTGGTATTGTAGCTAACCTGCCGTCTGCTATTGGTTCGACAGCCGAAATGGCGCGCCAAGGTGATTTGAATGTTTTTGTACTGTTGATGGTTGCGGTTATAGTATTCGCTGTTACTTATCTTGTAGTGTTTTTCGAACGTGGACAACGTCGTATCGTTGTTAACTACGCTAAACGCCAACAAGGTCGTCAAGTATTTGCTGCTCAAAGCACGCATTTACCACTAAAAGTAAACATGGCGGGTGTTATTCCACCAATCTTCGCTAGCAGTATAATTCTGTTCCCTGGTACAATTGCAAGCTGGTTCGGCCAGGGTGAAGGTCCGGTCGCTGATGTGCTACAAGCTATTGCAACAACGTTGACTCCAGGTCAGCCTTTGTATGCGATGGTGCTAGCAGCAGCTATCATCTTCTTCTGCTTTTTCTACACAGCGTTGGTTTTTAACCCGCGTGAGACAGCAGACAACCTGAAGAAATCTGGCGCATTTATCCCAGGTATTCGTCCAGGTGAGCAGACATCTAAATACATTGATAAAGTGATGACACGCCTGACATTGGCAGGTGCTTTGTATATAACCTTTATCTGTCTGGTGCCCGAATTCATGACTATGGCATGGCAAACGCCATTCTATTTCGGCGGTACATCAATTTTGATTATCGTTGTAGTAATCATGGACTTTATGGCACAAGTACAGACTCACCTGATGTCACATCAGTATGATTCTGTGCTGAAAAAAGCGAACCTTAAAGGCTACGGCCGATAAGGTCAGTTTACGGAGTTGAGCAATGAAAGTACGTGCTTCCGTTAAGAAAATATGCCGTAACTGTAAAGTTATTAAACGTGCTGGTGTAGTACGCGTAATTTGCAGTGAGCCTAAGCATAAGCAAAGGCAAGGCTAAGTAAACAGTCGTGCAGGCTGAGATTTCTCGGCCTGTGTTTTTAGTTGTGATTTGGTCTTCGTTTGAGTATCCTTACGGGCTTTTCAAACTTTTGATTACCAAATTCAAATATAGGAGATGTGTTAGTGGCCCGTATCGCTGGCATTAACGTCCCTGATCATAAACATGCAGTTATTGGTTTAACAGCTATTTATGGCATAGGTAAGACTCGCTCTAAGGCTATCTTAGAAGCGACTGGTATCGCCGAGACCACAAAAATCGGTGAACTTTCAGACGAAACTCTTGACGTACTGCGTGATGCAGTTGGCAAGTACACTGTAGAAGGTGACCTTCGTCGTGAAGTTACTCTAAATATCAAGCGCCTTATGGACCTTGGTTGTTTCCGTGGCCTACGTCACCGTCGCTCTTTACCACTACGTGGTCAAAGAACAAAGACTAACGCGCGTACCCGTAAGGGTCCTCGTAAGCCTATTAAGCGATAAGGGGATAGTATTATGGCTAAGACACCAATTCGTCGTAAAAAGGTTAAAAAGCAAGTTGCTGATGGTATGGCTCATGTTCATGCGTCTTTCAACAACACTATTGTAACAATTACCGACCGTCAAGGTAATGCACTATCATGGGCTACTGCCGGTGGTTCAGGTTTCCGTGGTTCACGTAAATCTACGCCATTTGCTGCTCAGGTTGCTGCAGAGCGTGCAGGTACTGCTGCTCAAGAATACGGTTTAAAAAATCTAGAAGTTTTCATTAAAGGTCCAGGTCCAGGTCGTGAATCTGCTGTACGTGCTTTGAATGCTGCTGGTTACCGTATCACCAACATTACTGACGTGACGCCAATACCACACAATGGTTGTCGTCCACCGAAGAAACGTCGCGTTTAACAATAGGTTAGGAGAAATAACATGGCAAGATATTTGGGCCCTAAGCTCAAGCTGAGTCGTCGTGAAGGTACTGACCTGTTCCTTAAGAGCGGCGTAAGAGCTATCGACTCTAAGTGTAAACTTGAGACTGCACCTGGTCAGCACGGCGCTCGTAAAGGTCGCTTATCTGATTACGGTTTACAATTACGTGAAAAGCAAAAAGTACGTCGTATCTACGGTGTATTAGAAAAGCAATTCCGTAATTACTACAAAGAAGCTGCTCGCCTTAAAGGTAATACAGGTGAAAACTTGTTACAGCTTTTAGAGCAACGTTTAGACAATGTTGTATATCGCATGGGTTTTGCTAGCACACGCGCTGAAGCACGTCAGTTAGTAAGCCACAAAGCGATTTTAGTTAATGGTCGTGTTGTGAACATTCCTTCATACGTAATTGCTCCAGAAGATACTGTAGTAATCCGTGAGAAGTCTAAAACACAAGCACGTATCATCGCTGCTCTAGAGTTGGCTGAGCAACGTGAAAAGCCGACTTGGGTTGAAGTTGACGGTAAGAAATTGGAAGGTAGCTTTAAGCGCCTACCTGAGCGTTCAGATCTGTCTGCGGACATTAATGAACAACTAATCGTCGAACTTTACTCTAAGTAAAGTTAAGAGTTAAGAGAGGATAAAATGCAGGGTTCTGTTACAGAATTTCTAAAACCAAGGTTAGTCGATATCGACGCTATCAACCCAACGCGTTCTAAAGTAGTTTTAGAACCACTAGAGCGTGGCTTTGGCCATACTCTGGGTAATGCCTTACGCCGTATACTGTTATCATCTATGCCTGGATGTGCAGTAACTGAAGTTGAAATCGACGGTGTATTGCATGAGTACAGCGCGAAAGAAGGCGTACAAGAAGACATCATTGAAATACTACTAAACCTAAAAGGTTTAGCAGTAACGTTAGAAGGCAAAGATGAAGTTTTTCTGACCCTGACTAAATCTGGTGTAGGCCCTGTGACTGCGGCTGATATTCAGCACGATGGCGATGTAACAATTGCTAATCCAGATCACGTTATTTGTCATTTAACGACAGATAGCAGCGAGATCAGCATGCGTATTCGTGTTGAGCGTGGTCGTGGTTATGTGCCGGCATCTAGTCGTTTATCCTCTGATGACGATGAGCGTCCAATTGGTCGATTGCTGCTTGATGCATCATTCAGCCCAGTTGAACGTATTGCGTACTCGGTTGAATCAGCCCGTGTTGAGCAACGTACAGACTTAGACAAGTTAATCATTGATATGGAAACAAACGGCACTTTAGATCCTGAAGAAGCGATCCGCCGTGCGTCTACTATCTTAGCTGAGCAATTAGATGCATTCGTAGATTTACGTGATGTAACTGAGCCAGAAGAGAAAGAAGAGAAGCCAGAATTCGATCCTATTCTACTTCGTCCAGTTGATGATCTTGAACTAACAGTACGTTCAGCAAACTGTTTGAAAGCCGAGCAAATTCAATATATCGGTGATTTAGTTCAGCGCACTGAAGTTGAGCTTCTTAAAACGCCTAACCTAGGCAAGAAGTCTCTAACTGAAATAAAAGACGTGCTAGCTTCACGTGGTCTTTCTCTAGGCATGCGCCTAGAAAATTGGCCGCCTGCAAGCCTAGCTGAATAATCTAAATCACTATATTAGTTTAGTTAGAAGGATAGGGTCATGCGCCATCGTAAGAGTGGTCGTCAATTAAACCGTAACAGTAGCCATCGTAAAGCGATGTTCAGCAATATGGCAGGTTCTTTGGTGAAACATGAAATCATCAAAACTACTTTGCCTAAAGCGAAAGAGTTACGCCGTGTAATTGAACCTTTAATCACACTGGCTAAGACTGACAGTGTAGCAAATCGCCGTTTAGCGTTTGCTCGCACGCGTGATAATGAAGTAGTTGGTAAATTGTTCAGCGAAATCGGTCCTCGTAATACAGACCGTCCAGGTGGTTACACTCGTATTCTTAAGTGTGGCTTCCGTGCTGGTGATAATGCACCAATGGCTTATATTGAACTAGTAGGTCGCCCAGCGACTAACGAAGAAGTTCAAGAAGACGCGCAGTCTGCAGAGTAAGTCTTTAAAGAGACACCAAAAAGCCGAGCTTAATGCTCGGCTTTTTAATGCCTAAAATTTGACATCCCTCCAAATAGTTACTTGATAATTACCTATTACCTATTACCTATTACCTATTACCTATTACCTATTACCTATTACCTATTACCTATTACCTATTACCTATTACCTATTACCTATTACCTATTACCTATTACCTATTACCTATTACCTATTACCTTCATTCTGTTAAACCGACTTAGTTAAACCAATGTAGTTATAAAGCCTGGTTTCTCAAAAAGCTTAATTAAGCGGTAACCCTATAAGTCGAGCGTATAAGGTTTGTAAAACATATCCCAGGCTGTAGATGTACAGTGTAATTTGGATAGTGATAAAGCAAAGCTGGCCAATCAAACAGAGATATTTAATTTTAACTCGCTAATTTAGTGGGTTTAAGGCTTCTTTTAGTTGGGTTTTTGAGCGTTTAGCTCAAATACTCAGCGAACAGTCATTTATTTCAAGTTTTCTTTAAAAAAGGGTTGATCTGTTTTCGGATCTCCCTATAATGCGACCCCACTGAGACGGCAGAGCAGGCAACGCTTAGCGAGGCAAGCAAACCACTTAGTGAGTCGAGTAAAACTTAGTTTTAAAAACTTTCAAGTTTAACAAAATTAAGTGTTGACAAAAAAATAGGAAAGCGTAAGATGCGCAGCCCTAGCGGGATAAAGTTTAACGCTTTAATCGCAACGT
>NZ_JANIGJ010000011.1:0-136124 GCF_024518735.1 Pseudoalteromonas agarivorans | reverse complement strand
TAGAAATGGTAATGCCTGGTGATAACGTTAAGATGACAGTAACTCTAATCGCGCCAATCGCGATGGACGAAGGTCTTCGTTTCGCTATCCGTGAAGGTGGCCGTACTGTAGGTGCTGGTGTTGTAGCAACTATCGTAGAGTAATAATTAGCCTAGCTAATTAATACTATAAAAACCCGAGCTTAGCCTCGGGTTTTTTAATGCCTGAAATTTACGTCATGTGAAGGTGGCGCTATTACCTTTAGGCGTAGGTGCAACGTAGCAACGTTCAATGAGTAATAGTTAACGTTTAAGTTAATAAATTTTATAAAAACCCGAGCTTAACCTCGGGTTTTTTAATGCCTGAAGAAAAGTGATTAGTGTTTAGCTATCAGCTTTTAGCTGCTTGGCGTTAATGTAAAGAATGTTGTTTGGGTTGGCTTTACAAAGCCCGAGTAGAAGTGGTCACTGGTGTGTAAGGGGTTTATTGAGTGAATAACTATCGACACTTACAGGGTATTAGCCTAAGCTAAAAATGGCTTAAATTTACAACAGGAAATGGGCGATGAATAATAAAAATAATTATCCGCAAGGTATATTTTGCTGGGCTGAACTGTGTACTCATAATTGGCAAGACGGAAAAGCTTTTTATACCTCGTTGTTTGAGTGGGGAAATGATGATCAGCCCATTGGCGATGATGAGTATTACACTATGCTACAAAAACAAGGTGATGATATTGCTGCCATGTATCAAATGCCTAAAGAGCAAGTGGCCTCTACGCCTAGCTACTGGCTTACCTATATTGCCGTAGATGATGTTGATGCATGTGCAATTAAAGCGCAAGAACTCGGTGCGCAAATTATAGCTGGCCCTCACAATGTTATGGATGCAGGGCGTATGTTAACGCTTAAAGACCCAGCCGGAGCCACGGTGGCATTGTGGCAAGGTAAAGAGCATATAGGATGTAAGCGTCCTTGTGAGCTCAACACGCCTTATTGGCATGAAATGGCAACGCGCGATAGTGAAACAAGCCGTGATTTTTACTGTGAACTACTGGGGTGGAAAAGTGAAACAAAACCTATGGAAGGTATGGATTACACCTTGTTTTTAGTTGCAGGTAAGCCCGTAGCAGGCATGCTACAAATGACTGATGAGTGGCCACAAGACGTACCTCCCCATTGGATGATTTACTTCGCCGTGGATAACTGCGATAGCTATGTAAAAAAAGCGGCGACTCTTGGAGGGCAAGTATGTGTACCTGCTACAGATATTCCTGATGTAGGGCGTTTTAGTGTAATTTGCGACCCTCAAGGGGCTGTATTTTCTATTATTGTATCGGCAATGGATGATATTAAAGCTTAGTCATTAACAGGGGGTAGGACTAAATTTTAGACTTTAGTGTGGTTATTTAGGCGCAGTAATTATGTGCTTTTTTGCTATAATGGCGGGTAATTACACCGTCAGTCAGCAAGAGAGCACAATGGAATTTGAACAAGATAGTAAATTAACCTTACCGTTATTTATTTTAAATGAGTCGCTTAGTGAGCGAGATGTAGAAAAGCCCGATTTAGACATTTCATTTGCTCTTGATGATGAGCTACTGACGCAGATATGCCAAAACCCAGCACCCGATAGCAGTATCGCTATTAGTTTAAAAGAGTATGAGCTTGCGCCGCATAGCAGCGAATTTAATGCGTTATTAAACCAAGAGCACGATGCACAAATAACGCTGACCCACGGCCCACTGTTAAGTGTGGTGTTAAATACCCACGACAACCAGACTTTTGTCTCTCCACAAATGGATATGATGCCAACCTTCGACCTGGGTGATGAGGATGAAGAATGAAAAAAATTCTGATCAGCACATTCGTTCTTATTATCCTCAGCGGGTGTGCTTATTTAGGCAATGCTCACTACAACGACTTATTTGGTGATGAACAAACGCAGCAGCGTATAGTGCCGCATAATACAGGTGCTGGTGCCGAGTTTTTGCAAGAAGTAAAGCCTGTACTAGATACACGCTGTGTAGTATGCCATGGCTGTTATGATGCGCCATGTCAGCTAAAGCTTTCTTCCCCTGAAGGGATAGATAGAGGGCTAAGCAAAGAGCTTGTTTATGATGGTACACGGCTATTAGCCACTACACCAAGCCGGTTGTTATTTGATGCAACCAGCACTGAGCAATGGCGTAAAAAGGGCTTTACTCCGGTACTTAACGAACGTGACCAAAACCCAGAAGCAAACCTTGCCGGTGGGGTGTTATTTAATTCATTAGTGCTTAAGCAAAGTGCACCGTTACCAGAGAATGAAATTCTTGATGACGAATTTGACTTTTCACTTAGCCGCTCTCAAACGTGCGCCACTATGGGAGAATTCGATCGTTTAGCTGCAGAGCAGCCTCATGGCGGTATGCCTTACGGTTTACCGGGCGTGTCTAGCCAGGAATTTTATCATTTACAAAAGTGGCTTAAAGACGGTGGAAAAATGGCGCATATTAAACCGCCCACCAAAGCCGAGCTAACAAACGTTAAAAACTGGGAAGCGTTTTTAAATCAAGACAGCTTAAAATACCAATTAGCCGCACGTTATATTTACGAGCATTGGTTTTTAGCCCATATTTATTTTGGTTCTGATAAACCACAGAGCTTTTTTAAACTGGTTCGTTCAAGTACGCCGCCAGGCGAAGAAATTAAGCTAATTAATACGCGCCGACCATACGATGACCCTAAAGTAAGCCGTGTGTATTACCGTTTACTACAAGACCGCTCAACTGTTTTATCAAAAACACATTTACCGCTAAAGCTTGATGATGCAAAGCTTGCACGTATTTATGAGCAATTTATAGCTCCCGATTATACGGTTACTAAAATGCCAAGTTATAAGAGCGAGGCGGCATCTAATCCTTTTAAAACGTTTGAAGTAATTCCTATTAATTCTAAGTATCAATTTATGCTTGATGAAGCTGAGCTAATTATTATGGGCTTTATTAAGGGCCCTGTATGCCGCGGCCAAATTGCACTTAATGTGATTAACGATCATTTTTGGGTTGCCTTTGCAGACCCTGAAAAAGTCGCGACTCCAGCAGTGGAAGATATGTTGCTTCAGCACGAAGAAGCCCTTGAATTACCTGCAGCAGAAGAAAGCAATGCATTGCCTATCTCTAGCTGGGTTAAATACTCAGTGCGTGAGAAAAAATACTTACAAGCCAAAGTTGAGCTGGCTAACGAGATGTTTAAAAACGGAGAGCATTTAACCACCGACCTATTGTGGAAAGGTGAAGGCCATAACAAAAATGCAGCGCTTACAATATTTCGCCATTTTGATAGTGCCACGGTAGTGAAAGGCTTTATTGGTCAAGAGCCTAAAACTATGTGGGTGTTAGATTATGCGCTATTTGAGCGTATTCATTACTTACTTGTTGCAGGCTTTGATGTATACGGAAATATCGGCCACCAGTTAGTGACCCGCCTATACATGGACTTTTTACGTTTAGAGGGTGAGCAAAACTTTTTGGCTTTATTACCTGAAACGAAGCGCCATCAAATTAAAAAAAGCTGGTATAGAAAGTCTCCACCAAGCTTATCTAAGTTTTTTAAAAACAACCGAGAGTTTAGCCAACCTAGCGGTATTGAATATAAAACGGATGATCCACAACACGAGCTGTATGGGTTAGTTAAGCAAACTTTAGCGCCAGTACTGAGTGAGCACTACGACTACACAAAAGTACCGTCGCCATTAAATGCACTAAACAATATGCCAGCTAAGGCTATAAATTTATTACCGCAGTTATCGTATATTTTGGTTAAGCAAGACGATGCTTCACATAAAGCTTACACGCTTATTCATCACAACGCGCATTACAATATTTCCAGCTTATTAAATGAAGATGGGCAGCGCGCTTATGATGAAGATACCGCCACCCTAGTGCCAGGTTTTATTGGCGATTACCCTGCGGCTATTTGGTATTTAAATGATCAAAATGAAATGGGTGAATTTGCGCAGCTATTACCTATGATGCAAATTGAAGCAGATTATGCTGCATTAAAAGTAAAATTTGGTATTCGTCGCTCACATCCAGAGTTTTGGAAATACAGCGACCTAATGCACCAAGTAGCTAAAGAGTATCGCGGCGTTGAATTTGGTATGTTTGATTACAACCGATTAGAAAATCGCTAACTGGTAATTACAAAAGTGTCGCAAGTATTGCCCTTTTTGCCTCACACTTAATACATTTAGCCCAGTCATGTTACTGGGCTTTTTATTTATATAATTACTAAAGCTGATGTTGAGTTTTCTATATATAGGCTACACTTAAAATAAAAAAGCGGCCTTGTATGTTTAAAATTATTGCCAATGTAAGACAGCGTTACCGATGGGCGCTTATTGCTATTGCTCTGTTAATAAGTGGCTCAGCATTATTGCTGCAGTATGGCTTTTCTGTACAAAAGTACGATGCCAAAATTATTAATATGGCAGGTAAGCAGCGCATGCTCTCGCAAAAAATTGCTTGGCATAGCAATGCACTTCTTTCATCACGAATCGATGTTGCTACCCATACCAATTCCCTCGAACACTCTCTCGCACAATTTAAAACAGCTCATGAGGTATTACTTACCAAGCAAGGTAGTAGTTACCGTTATTTAACGCCAGAATTAGTAAAGTTATACTTTGCTGAGCCAGCTAATCTAGATAGCGAAGTGAATGAATTTATTGCCCAAGCTAGTTGGCTGCTGTACCAAAAAGGCGAGGTAGACACACAGGTGCTCAACGTAGCACATGTAGAAAACCTGCTAGCTAAGCTTGACCGCGCGGTTACTTTATTTGAGCAACACGCAGTAAAAAAAGTTAACCGCGTGTCTAATTTAGAATTGCTGTGCTGGTTAGTCGCCATGGTGTTATTGCTCGTTGAGCTAAGATTTGTGTTTATGCCGATGGAAAAAGAGGTGGAACGCACCTTAACAGCTCTTCAAAAACAAAAGGACTTTGTAGCGCAAATGAGCCAAAACAAAGAGCACTTTATTGCCAGAGCAAGCCACGAATTTAGAACACCGTTACAGGGATTAATTACGTCGATTGATGAGCTATCCATCAATGCCGAGCAGCAAAATATTAAAACGCAAGCAAGCTACTGCGCCCTTAGACTTCTATCTATGCTTGATGAGCTACAAGACCTACAAGCACTAAGCACAGGAAAGTGGGCGCCAATTCTTAAAAACGAAAACCTTTTAGAATCCATAAACAAAGTGGTGTTGGCGTATGAGTATGCAGCGCAGCAAAAAGGGCTAACATTAATCACTCATTTTGATGAGTCTCTTAATTGTTTTTGTAAGTTAGATCATCAGCGCTTACAGCATGTATTAACCGAGCTAATTAGCAATGCAATAAAGTTTACCGACAAGGGCGAGGTTGAAGTTGCTGCAAACATGCAAAACTCGCAATTACAATTAACCGTTAATGATAGTGGGTGTGGTTTTTCTAGCGAAATAACAGAACTAGAGTTTGACTCATTTAAACAAACTAACCACTTTCAAGGCCTAAGAACGGGATTAACACGGGCGCAGTATGTTGTTAAAGCGCTGCATGGTTCGCTTTCATTTAAAAACAACGCAGCGAGTGGCGCTCATGTTACGCTTAACTTGCCGATTGAAATTACGAACCAGCAAACAGAAAGAGAAGTCGAAAAAAAGCTTTTTTGCCTTGTGGTTGAAGACAACGAATTAAACACCTTGTTACTCACACGTATTTTGGCAACGTTAGGTGTGGACTATGAATGCGTTGTAAATGGCCTAGAAGCCTGCGAAAAGGTAGGTAAGGCTGACTATGACGTGGTGTTTATGGATTTAAATATGCCGGTCATGGATGGCTTTGAAGCGACTAAAAAAATACGCAAAGAGCTAAATAAAACCATGCCCATAATCGTTGTTACAGCAAATACCTCAGCCGAAGACATGGACTTAATTTATGAATATGGCGCGAGTGAGCATATTCATAAACCCATAAGTAAACAGGCAGTCGCTGATGCATTGGTAAATGTATGCATAGCTAATGAAATAAATTAATACGCAATTAAATACGCTTGCTAAAGCAATTTACTATACGTTAAGTTGTTTATTTAGCTTATGGTGAAGGCAGTATTGTGCAAAGTATTGTATTTGAACAATTTAGTGGTTATTTAAAAGGGCAAGGTAAAAGCCGTTACACAATTAATGACTTAAGTTGGCAAGTGAATGCTGGTGAGCACTGGCTATTATTAGGCGCTAATGGCGCAGGTAAATCGGCATTGAGCGCCGCATTAACGGGTGAAGCTAAGCAGCAAAGTGGTACTTTTAAAAGTACCTTTAATAGCACGCAGCTTGTGTCATCTGATGTGCAAAAGCAGTTAATCAAAAACGAAATCGAGCATGAACATCACAGCTTAGTAAAGGATTTTATTTTCCCTCAAAATAGTAGCTACAACCATGAGCTACGTACAAAACTAATAGATGCCTTTAATTACAGCGCCCTTTTAGAGAGGCATTTTAGAGATCTTTCTACCGGCGAAACCCGTAAACTCCTACTTATAAATGCGCTAAGTAGTCATGCTGATTTAGTGGTACTAGATGAGCCATTTGATGGCTTAGATAAACATTCGTGTGAGGTGCTAAACACTTTATTAGAAACACTTAGCTCAACAATTAACTTTGTGTTTGTGTTAAATAGGCTTGATGAAATCCCGCCGTTTATTACTCATTACGCTTATGTAAATCAGGGGCAATTGCAGCATGTACTTAATAACCCAAACGCAGAGCAGCGTGCTGACTTGCTTAAACTACTGCATTTAACTCATACCGCTTTAGAAATACCTCAACCGGATGACTTCCAAGGCCGTGCAGAGTATACCGCCGATACATTGGTTAAGCTTAGTAATACAAAGGTTAGCTACGCTGGGGTTGATGTATTTAAAAATCTCAATTGGCAAATTAATAAACATCAACATTGGCAATTGAGTGGTAAAAATGGCTCAGGTAAAACCTGCTTATTAAATTTAATAACTGGCGATAACCCTCAATGCTACAGCAATGATATTCAGGTATTTGGTTTTAAACGCGGAAGTGGTGAAAGTATTTGGGATATAAAACAGCATATTGGCTATATATCAAATGCACTGCATATGGATTATCGAGTAAGTATATCGGCATTGAATACGGTTATTTCTGGGTTTTACGACAGCATTGGTTTATATCAAAAGCCAACAGAGTCACAGGTAAATACAGCTAAGCAATGGTTAGCGCTGATTGGGTTAGGCGATAAACAAAATAGCTCATTTACGCAACTTTCATACGGCGATCAGCGCATGCTATTAATAGTGCGTGCTATGGTAAAACACCCCACGTTACTTATTTTAGATGAACCTTGTTTGGGGCTTGATGAAGCAAATAGACAGCGAGTACTAATATTAATCGAGAAAATTTGTGCCGCAAATACCAGCACCGTTATTTATGTAAATCACCATGCGGCAGACAAAATTAAAGGGATTGAGCATTACTTAAAAATGGAAGATTTTAATTAAAGGCTGGGCTGAATATGCCCAACCTTTAACGCCACGTTATAGGCGAGTAATGGTAAAGCCTGCATCAGTTAACTGTTTAATTAAACCATGCTGCTCTGGTAAGTGCAGCGCGCCTACAGCAATAAATAGTTTTTCGTTAGTTAAGCGAGGCACTAATTGCTCCACCCATTTATTATTACGATTAACTAGCATAACTTGCTCGCTTATTTCACCGTAGTTACTCTCGTCAAAACTCATGTTGTAGTATTCAGTCAGCGTATTCATATCACCATTTTTCCAGGCGTTTACTAACTTAATAAAATAAGTATTAATATCGGCAAGCTGTTCAAACGTTTCTTCAATCATTTCATTACTGAGCAAAGCCATGCCATCAAACATTTGCAGTTGCTGCTCTAGCGTTTCTAACTCTCCAATCGTGATATTTTGCTTTTTAGCGTAAGCAAGTACTTGCTTGTCTATGCCTGTTTGGTCAGAAAACCCTGCATTTTGAAATTCAATCTGCATCATGGTTACCATTACAGCCCAAGGTTTGAGGCCATTAAACATAGCTATATCAATCGATTTTTTAGCAAAGTAGTTTTTAAGCTTATTGTAGTTTTGTTTTGAGAGTTCTGTTTGTAATGTTTTGCCATCTTTAAGCATCATAAAGGGCATTGAACGCTGCTGCATTTGCAAAGGCGTGAGTTTACTAATATCTACTTCAACAACAACTTGCTCGCTTTGATCTATAGCCGTAGTTACTTTTTCTGGTAAGCCTTTCATGCTGGCGTCGCCTACGTGAACCGTGCCAAACAAGTAAGAGCTAGTACCGTTTTTTTCTACTTTAAATAATGCCGGCGCTGCGACACTATTAAAACTAGTTGCTATAAAAAGTGCCAGTATAAAAAACTGACTAATTCGAGAGAGGGCTTGCATGGTTTGTCCTTAAATCTAATTGAGTTGCCTAAATACTAGCTTAAATTAAAGCGCTTTAATAAACCTATTTGGTTATATTAAACACTTTTAAATGCGCTTATGAATTTAGTTGCACTAGGGCACCTTATTTAAATAGGGTGAATGTAATTGAGTGGTGCGTAATAGGGCTTGCGGAGTAAACCTGCCTAATTAGCAAAGTTTTAAGTTATTTACCGTGCTGCGCTGTTATTTGTACTACAATGTATCAAAAATTAATCAAGCCCTATATGGCTATTATGGGGCTAGTGAATTTACTTGATGCAAATTAAGGTATAGATTTTTCATTTAAGCCTTTTTTTGTGAATTTAAAATCCGTTTAAAGTCGCTTTTTGCTCTTTTGTTGAATTAAGTTTGGTGTTGACTTACTCGCCTCAGCGCGGTACAAATACATATACAGAGCGAAGAGTATTACTTCGTAACAAATGAACACATTTTGGTATTAATTACATGCTTACAAATGCACTTAACCTAGTCCTGATTATTATCGTGGTGATTATTCCCGCGAGGGCTTCGTAGTGCTATAAACTTAAGCATTAAAAAGCCCTCCGCACCTAACCGTTCGGAGGGCTTTTTAGTTTTAAGCACAAAGTTTTAAAGATTTTAGCTATAAGTTTTTTAAGTAAGTAGGTAATTGGGTTGTCACTGAGGAATGAGGATTAATTAATGACAGGCGCAGAACTAACAATCGATTTATTAGCCAAGCACGGCGTAAATGAAGTATTTGGCTACCCTGGCGGAGCTATTATGCCCATTTACGATGCGCTGTATGGCGCGCCTGTAAAGCATTACCTTACTCGCCATGAGCAAGGTGCTGGTTTTGCCGCAGTGGGTTATGCTCGCAGCACAGGCAAATTAGGCGTTTGTTTTGCTACCTCAGGCCCAGGCGCTACTAACTTAATAACAGCACTTGCCGATGCAATGATGGACTCAGTGCCATTATTAGCAATTACAGGCCAAGTACCGACAGCCGCTATTGGCTCAGATGCATTTCAAGAAGTCGATGTACTAGGTATGTCACTGTCGTGTACTAAACATAGCTACATGGTAGAGCGCCCAGAAGACTTAGCTGAAATATTACAAGAAGCCATGCACTTAGCTCAAAGTGGTCGCCCAGGCCCAGTGCTTGTAGATATTCCAAAAGATATTCAAATGGCGCAAGTGCCTTTTAAACCTTGGTTAGCTGCTGATGAATATTTACCACAGCTTGATTTAAACCAAGTAGCCATTGCAAACCAGTTATTAACTGAAGCAAAGCAGCCAGTAGCGTATGTAGGTGGTGGCGTTCAAGCCGCCGATGCGCAAAATGAGTTAATGCAGTTTTTAAACAAAACACAAATGCCAGCGGTATCAACATTAAAAGCGCTAGGCAGTGTGTTACCAGATTACGAGCACTACTTAGGAATGCTAGGCATGCACGGCACACAAGCGGCTAACATAGCAGTACAAGAGTGTGATGTACTTGTATGTATAGGCGCGCGCTTTGATGACCGCGTAACGGGCAACTTAGCCAAATTTGCAGCCAAAGCAAAAGTAATTCACTTAGACATTGACGCGGCCGAAGTAGGTAAACGCAAACCTGCTAAAGCGTCCTTAATTGCTGATCTAAAAACCTCATTACCCGCACTTGAGTGTGTTGTAACACCTAAAGCATGGTGCGATACCAATAAGCTCATGAGCGAAAAACACGCATGGCGTTACGACTACCCAGGCGAAAAAGTATTTGCCCCGTATTTATTAAACCAGTTAAGCCAGCGTATGCCAAAAACAGGCGTGGTGTGCTGCGATGTAGGCCAGCACCAAATGTGGGTGGCGCAACATATGAAATTTAACCACCCAAGTAATCACTTAAGTAGTGGTGGCGCAGGCACTATGGGCTTTGGTTTACCAGCGGCTATTGGCGCACAGGTAGCACGCCCAGACGATTTTGTAATAACGGTGTCGGGCGATGGCTCAATCATGATGAACATTCAAGAGCTTGCCACTATACGTCGTAACAATTTACCAGTAAAAATACTAATATTAGATAACCAACGCTTAGGTATGGTTCGTCAATGGCAGGAACTGTTTTTTGAAGGGCGTTACTCTGAAACCAATCTTTCAGATAACCCTGACTTTGTTCAGTTAGCGGCGGTATTTGGTATTCCTGGGCAAACTATTACTAAAGCCAACGAAGTAGACGATGCAATCACTGCACTGGTAAACAGCGAAGGGCCGTATATTTTACATGCCTGTATAGATGATAAAGAAAACGTATGGCCGCTTGTACCACCAGGGGCTGCAAATGACGAAATGATTACGGAGAAAGCACAATGAAACACAGCTTAACTATTGCATTGAAAAACCAAAGTATTGCGGTGGAGCGTTTTTTACGTGTTGTGCGTCACCGTGGTTTTGACCTTACGCATTTTCAGCTTAATACAGATGAAGCTCAATATACGATAGCAATGACGGTCGATAGCGATAAGCCTATTCATCTATTAACCAGCCAGCTAAATAAGTTGGTAGACGTGAAAGAAATCAGCTTAGAAAATTTACAGCAACAAGCAGTGTAACTGCTAACGAAACACATTTACGCGTTACTGAATATAACCTTCAGTAACTCAACAATTTTTAGAATGAGGAATGCCCGCTTACACAGCGGCAAAACAGAGGTAACTATGGCTAAATTAAGAAGTGCAACAACAACTGAAGGACGTAAACGCGCAGGCGCACGTGCATTATGGCGCGCAACAGGCATGACCGACACCGACTTTGGTAAACCTATTATTGCTGTAGTTAACTCGTTTACGCAATTTGTACCAGGGCATGTACACCTTAATCAGCTTAGTGAGCTAATGGCTGAAACAATCGCGCAAGCGGGCGGCGTACCAAAAGAATTTAACACCATCGCAATTGATGACGGCATTGCAATGGGCCACGGTGGTATGCTTTACTCACTGCCTTCTCGCGACTTAATTGCAGACTCTGTTGAGTATATGGTTAACGGCCACTGCGCTGATGCGATGATCTGTATTTCTAACTGTGACAAAATCACCCCAGGGATGATGCTTGCAGCGCTACGTTTAAATATACCGGTTATTTTTGTATCGGGCGGACCAATGGAAGCGGGTAAAACCAAACTTGCTAACATCGATATTAAACTAGATTTAGTTGATGCCATGGTAAAAGGCGCTGATGAAACAGTAAGTGATGCTGATTCAGAGCAAGTAGAGCGCTCTGCGTGTCCTACCTGTGGCTCGTGTTCGGGTATGTTTACTGCTAACTCAATGAACTGTTTATTAGAGGCTATTGGCCTTGCACTACCGGGTAACGGAACAACGCTTGCAACGCATAAAGATCGTAAGCAACTGTATGTAGAAGCCGGCGCTCGCATTGTTGACTTGTGCCGCGAGTACTACCAAAAAGACAACCACGACGTGTTACCGCGTGCAATTGCAAACAAAACAGCCTTTATGAACTCTATGGTGGTTGATATTGCCATGGGTGGTTCATCTAATACCGTATTGCATTTATTAGCAGCAGCCCAAGAAGCCGGTGTAGATTTTGATATGTCGCACATTGACGAGCTTTCTCGTAAAACCCCTTTTTTATGTAAGGTGGCCCCAGCTACACCTGAGTACCACATAGAAGATGTGCATCGCGCTGGTGGCATGATGGCAATTGTACGTGAGCTAGGTAAAGCGGGGTTAGTTGATTTATCGGTAAACCACGTAGCGGGTATGACGATGGGTGAGCTTGTTAAAAAGTGGGATGCGACTGATCCTACAAACGAAGCAGCACAAAAGTTTTACCGTGCAGGCCCTGCCGGTATTCGTACTACAAAAGCAATGAGCCAAGAGTGCCGTTGGGATGAAGGCGATAACGACCGAGAGCATGGTTGTATCCGTAGTGTTGAGCATGCCTTTAGACAAGATGGTGGCTTAGCTGTGCTTTCAGGTAACTTAGCGGTTGATGGCTGTATTGTTAAAAGCGCAGGTGTAGTTGACGAAATGCTGCATTTTGAAGGCACTGCCGTGGTGTACGAGTCACAAGATGATTCAGTAGAAGGCATTTTAAACGACGAAGTAAAAGCCGGTGATGTTGTGGTTATTCGCTACGAAGGCCCTAAAGGCGGCCCAGGTATGCAAGAAATGCTTTACCCAACGAGCTACTTAAAATCAAAAGGCCTTGCTGAAAAATGTGCCTTGATCACCGATGGTCGTTTCTCGGGCGGCACTTCTGGTTTATCAATTGGCCACGTATCGCCAGAGGCGGCAAGTGGCGGTGCTATTGCGTATGTTGAAAATGGTGACAAAATTATCATTGATATTGCAACACGTGAAATCACCCTTGCATTAAGTGATGAAGAGCTAGAAGCACGTAAACAAAAGCAATTAGCGCGTGGTAAGCAAGCGTACAAGCCGCTTGATCGTGACCGCTATGTATCGTCGGCATTAAAAGCGTATGCATTACTTGCAACCAGTGCCGATAAAGGCGCAGTACGTGATTTAGCCAAATTGGAGGAGCTTAGCTAATTATGGTTTCTCAAGAGCTCGATTATTTTCGCGCTATTATTCAGGCCAATATGGAACCGCTAGCTAAAGTGACTGAGGTCAGCGAAATGCGCGACCTCAGTGATAAATTAGGCAACCATGTTTGGTTAAAGCGTGAAGATCAACAGCCCGTGTATTCGTTTAAGTTACGCGGTGCTTATAATAAATTAAACAAGTTACCAAAAGGGTCTGTTGTTATTACGGCATCTGCGGGTAACCATGCACAAGGTGTGGCGCTTAGTGCTTCACACCTTGGCCATAAAGCCACTATTGTTATGCCAGTTACCACGCCTGAAATAAAAGTAAGTGCGGTACGTGCGCTGGGCGGTGAAGTGGTTTTACATGGCCATCATTTTGATGCTGCAAAAGCACATGCACTTGAGCTTACAGAGCAACGCAATGGCGTATTTGTACCGCCTTTTGATGACCCTGACGTAATAGTGGGGCAAGGCACAGTGGCTCGCGAGCTTATGCAGCAACTCAACGAGCTTGATGCGGTATTTATCCCTGTTGGCGGTGGTGGTTTACTTGCTGGTATGGCGGTTTATATCAAATCATTACGCCCCGATATAAAAGTCATTGGCGTAGAAGCTGACGAAAGTGCATGTTTACAAGCCGCGCTTAAAGCGGGCGAGCCTGTTGAGCTTGACCGTGTTGGCAGTTTTGCCGATGGCGTAGCGGTTAAAATTATTGGCAGTGAAACATTTCGCTTAGCGCAAAAATTTTGCGATGAAGTTGTAACTGTCAGTGGCGATGAAATTTGTGCCGCCATGCAAGATATTTTTGTCTCTACTCGCGCAATTTCAGAGCCCTCAGGTGCACTTGCAACCGCAGGGCTTAAAAAGTGGAGCCAGCAATCGGGCTTAAAAGGGCTGCATTTAGCAGCGGTGCTTTCGGGGGCTAACTTAAACTTTGATCGCTTACGTTATGTGGCTGAGCGTACTGCGCTAGGTGAAAAAAACGAAGCACTACTTGCGGTGACCATTAAAGAAGAAAAAGGCAGCTTTAAGCAGTTTTGCACCTCTTTAGGTGGTCGGGCTATTACTGAGTTTAACTACCGTTATGCAGGCCCAGGTGAAGCGCAAATATTTGTAGGTATTGCCCTGCGCCAGGGTGAGCAAGAACTCAACGAGCTAAAACAAGACCTAACTAACAACGACTACCAATTTTGCGATTTATCAGATAACGAACTCGCTAAATTACACGTACGTTATATGGTAGGGGGTAAAGCACCGGAGCAGTTACATGAAAGGTTATTACGGTTTGAATTTCCGGAATACCCAGGAGCCCTTGCGCGCTTTTTAGATACCTTAGGTAGCAATTGGAATATTACTTTATTTCATTATCGCAATCATGGGGGGTCTATCGGAAATGTACTGGCGGGCTTTGCTATTGAGCCAAGCCAATTCGATATGTTTAACGAGCACTTAAATCGCTTAGGTTACAGTGTACAAGATGAAACACATAACCCGTGTTTTACGCAGTTTTTAACCTCTCAGCCACAAAGCCCAAACGTTGACAATTTAGCCTCAGCTTAGGGTTTTTATAAGCAAGTATGCACGTTTGCATGCTTGCTTTATCGTGTGTTTTAAATATAGTTACAGCTAATGACTACTATTTGGAACATCCAGTTGCTTATTAAAGGATTAATATTTGTAATTTTGCTTTTTTGCAGCCAACTAATGGCTCAAGAATCAGTCACTTTACAACTAAAATGGACCCACCAGTTTCAGTTCGCCGGCTATTATATGGCTCAGCAAAAAGGCTACTACAAAGACGCCGGACTTGATGTAACCATACGCGAAGCCAATCCTAAAATGCCTGACACTTTCACGCCTGTAGCAAGTGGAGAAGCCCAGTTTGGCGTAGCGCATTCGGGTATTTTACAACAAAGAGTAAACGGCCAACCATTTGTAGCAATGGCGGCTATTTTACAGTTTTCTCCGTACTGTTGGATGGTAAAAGACAGCTCTGATATTTTTCACCCCCGCGATTTTACCGCTAAACGTATTACCGAAGTGAGTAAAAAAGACAGTACCGAGCTGCTGGTTATGCTTAAACGCAGCGGTATTGATATTGCTACCTTAGAGGTATACGAAGGCGATGAGCCCGCGCTACAAGCGTGGCAAGAAAACAAACTTGATGCAATGCAAGTGTATGTCACCACTCAGCCTTACTTTATGACTCAGCAAGGGGTATCGCACCGCCTTATATGCCCACAGCGCTATGGTATGGATGTGTATGGTGACGTGTTATTTACCAGCGAATCAATGCTTAAAAAGCACCCGCAAACGGTCGAAAAGTTTTACCAGGCGAGCTTAAAGGGTTGGCGCTATGCGATGATGAATATGGATGAAGCCATTGCAATTACTCAGCAAGTGTATGCGCCAAACAAAAGTTTTCATCAGCTAGCTTATGAAGCCGAAGTATTGAAAGACTACATAATGCCGCCTACGACCCATTTAGGGAATATGTCGATGGCCAAGTGGCGCTTAATTGCAGATTATTATGGCATTAAGCAAACGCAATTTGACGAGCACAAAGCTGGCTTTGTTTATAAATACCAAGAGCCAGAGCGATTACAACTGTCGTGGATGCTAATAGCCGCCTTTCTTGTGAGTATTATTTCGATCCCCCTTTATTTGCGTTTAATACTTGGAAAAAAATAACCGCTTAATGCTGCTCTGCGCAACTGGTATAATTAAACGTCTTTTTACTATTTTAAGTTGTTATGAACCTAGCTGAGCAGTTTGCAGCACTCGATGCAGTGCTAATGAATACCCGCGAATATTGGCAATGTACAGCATTTGATTTTGATGAATTACCGTGGCCTGAGCTACAAGCGGCGTTAAATAACTTATCAGATGAAGATGTCGCAAGGCTTGATAACGATCAACAACAGCTTTATCAATTTTTTAGCCCGTTTATTGCCAGGGTAGAGCAGCTACCTGAGCTGTGCAATTTACCAAAAAGCCAGCAGCAACGCGGTGAATACCCGTTTTGGATAAGTAACGGTATTAAAGGGCGTAAGTTTGAGCAACTGCAAGACTTTGTTTCAGCATTAACGAGTAATACACAGCCTGTACTTGAATGGTGCGCAGGTAAAGGGCATTTAGGCCGAATGCTTGCTTATAACGGCGCGCAAAGCGTACACAGTGTTGAGCTACAAGGGCATCTTTGCGAGCAAGGAGAGCACAGTGCACGCAAGCAAGGTTTGGCGATGAAATTTAGCCAAGCTAATGTGCTTGAAGATGAAACACGCCATTTTTTTAATACCGACACACATGCGGTTGCACTGCATGCATGTGGCGCATTGCACCAAACATTTATGCAGCACGCCAGCGCCGCTAGGGTAAAACGTATTAGTTTTTCGCCGTGCTGTTATCACTTATTTACCGATAGTCGTTATCAGGCAATGAGTGAGCTTGCCCTTGCTAGTAAGCTTAATTTAACGCACCGCGATCTAAAACTGGCGCTGCAAGAAACAGTTACAGCTCCTTCACGTGTAGCTAAAATACGAAAAACTGAGGTGGAATGGCGCTTAGGGTTTGACGCACTTCGAAAGTCACTCACTCATGAACAATATTACGTGAGTGTGCCTTCCGTTAACAAAGCCGTGTTTTCTGATACGTTTGCACAGTTTTGCGCTTGGGCGGGGGATAAAAAGTCTATAAGTATCCCTCAAGATACTGATTACGATAAGTTTTTATTAATTGGTAAGGCGCGTAAAAAAGTAACAGAGCGAATCGAACTGGTTCGACATGTGTTTAGAAGAGCAATAGAAGTTTGGCTTGTGCTCGATCGTGCTTTATATTTGCAACAGCAAGGTTATCACGTTTCAGTTACCACCTTTTGTGAGAAACAATTAACTCCTCGCAATATTTTAATTCTTGCAAACACCAACTAAAAAGGCGCTCATTATTTGTCTTTTCTGGGGTGTAATTTCTATCCCGTCCTAAATAAGAGATGCAATGAGAAAGCTAAAAAATTTATTCGAAAACAACAAACGTTGGGCTGCACGTACAACCGAAGCCAACCCTGAGTTTTTTAAAATATTATCAATGCAACAAAACCCAGAGTACTTGTGGATTGGCTGTTCAGACTCCCGTGTTCCTGCCAACCAAATTGTAGATTTACTGCCGGGTGAATTATTTGTACACCGTAATGTAGCTAATGTGGTGGTACATACTGACCATAACTGTTTATCGGTAATGCAATACGCGGTAGAGGTGCTTAAAGTAAAACATATTATGGTGGTTGGCCACTACGGCTGTGGCGGTGTACAAGCGGTATTAAATAACGCCAAATTTGGTTTTATCGATAACTGGTTACGCCATGTTGGTGATGTAAAAGAAAAACACTTAGAGCAGCTTAATGCAATGGATGAGCAACAGCGTTTAAGCCGCTTAATAGAGCTAAACGTTATTGAGCAAGTACGTAACGTGTGCAGAACAAATATAGTTCAAGATGCGTGGGATAAAGGCCAAGAGCTCACAATTCATGGTTGGGTATATGGATTAGAGAACGGCCACTTGCACGACTTATCATCGGTTGTAACCTGCGCCGATGAAGAAGGCGATGTATATAAAAAAGCCGTTGCACATGTACTCGCTAAAGCCGGTTGCGAGTAATTTAAACAATGACTAAAACGGCGATAATCATAGGGGCAACAGGGGTTGTGGGGAGTGAGCTATTAACGCTTTTACTGCAAAGCCCTGCGTTTGGCCATGTGATTGCTATAACTCGCCGTAAGCTGGACGTTGAACATACTAAGCTCACTAATCAGGTTATTGATTTTGATTGTTTAACCAACTACTGCGCGTTATTTAAAGGGGATGTGTTTTTTTCGTGTTTGGGCACTACTAAAAATCAGGCTGGCTCAACCGCGGCGCAGCGTAAAGTTGATTTTGATTATCAGTTTATTGCGGCGCAAATGGCGGCTAACAATGCAGTGAGCCATTATTGCTTGGTGTCATCAAGCGGCGCTAATGCGCACAGCATCAGCCCTTACTTAAAAATGAAAGGCGAGCTTGAGCAGCACATAAAAACGCTGGGCTTTGCAAAAGTAAGTATATTCCAGCCGTCTTTATTAATGGGTGAGCGAAACAATACACGAATAGCTGAGCAAATAGGCGCATTTGTGTTACCTGTTATTACTCAACTTCCTTTTTTAAAACGTTATAAACCCATTACGGGTAAGCAAGTGGCGCTAAAAATGTGCGCTGTAAGTTTAGCGCAGCAACAATCACTGCAATACTATGTATTAGAGGCACTTTTTGATACATAGTGGGCTTTTAGTTAAAACTAAAAGCAAAAAAGCAGCCTTAGCTGCTTTTTTTGTGGCTGAGTATACAGATGTAGTACGTGCTACTCGGCGTTATTTTTAGCATTTAGTTGTTGCTCTAGTAACACAACTTTTGCTTCAAGCTCAGTGAGTTTTTCACGAGTACGAATAAGTACTTGGCTTTGCACATCAAATTCTTCGCGGCTAACAAAGTCCATTTCAGCCAGCTTATTTTGTAAAACTTGTTTGGTTTTACCTTCCAGTGTATCTGCTAGGTTTTTTACACCTTGCGGCATGTTGTTGGTGATTTGCTTAGCAATTTCTTCAAGTTTTGCTGGATTGATCATAATCGTCCCTTGCTGTTGCCCTAAAATGATAATGACTAATATTACCTTATACCTAAGGTATTTAATACATGATCACCACAATGGAATTAATTAATCTAATGGCTATGCCTGTATCTGTGGTTACGGTAAAATTAGCTGCCTTTTAAAACTCCATGGTCGTTATGAAACTCAATCCAAAACAAGATGAAGCAGTAAAATATATTAGTGGTCCGTGTTTAGTACTCGCGGGTGCAGGCTCAGGTAAAACCCGCGTAATCACTAACAAAATTGCTTATTTGGTGCAAAAGTGCGAGTACAAAGCACGTAATATTGCTGCGGTAACGTTTACGAATAAAGCGGCCAAAGAGATGCGCGAGCGTGTATTACAAACGCTTAATAAGCAAGAAGCGAAAGGGCTGTGGGTATCAACCTTTCATACCCTAGGGCTTGAAATAATTAAAAAAGAGCTCAAAACGCTTGGCTTTAAAGAAGGTTTTTCGCTGTTTGATGACCAAGATACTAACCAGCTGTTAGGTGATTTAACCGAAGACGAACTTAAAAAAGACAAAGACCTACTTAATCTATTAAAAATGCAAATAGGCAGCTGGAAAAACGAATTAATTTTACCAGAGCAAGCTATACGCGAAGCACGTGATGCGCAAAAGGCGTTATTTGCGCAGCTTTACGCGCGTTATCAAAATCAGCTGCGAGCATATAACGCACTGGATTTTGACGATTTAATAATGATCCCCACCTTATTACTGAGTAGTAATGCCACCTCACGAGAGCGTTGGCAGCAACGATTTAGGTATTTGCTGGTGGATGAATATCAAGATACCAATACCAGCCAGTACCAGCTTGTTAAGTTATTAGTAGGCGAGCGAGCGCGTTTTACTGTGGTAGGGGATGATGACCAATCTATTTATTCATGGCGCGGAGCCCGCCCCCAAAACTTGGTACTGTTAAGTAAAGATTACCCCGGCCTTAGGCTCATAAAGCTTGAGCAAAACTACCGTAGTGCCCAGCGCATTCTAAAAGCAGCAAATATTTTAATTGCCAATAACCCGCACGATATCGAAAAAAAGCTATTTAGTGAGCTTGGTTACGGTGAGCCGATTAAAGTGATTGGCTGTAGAGATGAAGAGCATGAGTGCGAGCGAGTTGTTGCTGAAATAATTTCTCATAAATTTATGAAGCGCACCAGCTATAAAGATTACGCTATTTTGTATCGTGGTAATCACCAGGCACGCGGTTTTGAAAAATCATTAATGAGTAACCGCATTCCCTATAAAATTAGTGGCGGAATGTCGTTTTTTTCGCGTTCAGAAATTAAAGATATTATGGCGTATTTACGCTTGTTGGTTAACCAAGACGACGATAACGCTTTTTTACGCATTGTTAATACGCCGCGCCGTGAAATAGGCACCGTTACACTTGAAAAGCTAGGCACACTTGCAAACGAAAAGCACCAAAGCTTATTTGCCACCTGTTTTGATAACGACCTAGGCTATCGTCTTAAAGGGCGTGGCTTAAATGCGCTTTCGGGGTTTGCACGTTGGGTTGTTGAGCTTTCAGATAATGCAGTGCGTAGCGATACACTCGAAGCGGTAAAAGACTTGGTACGTAATATTAACTACGAAGCGTATTTATATGAGTCATCGCCAAGTGCCAAAGCGGCAGAAATGCGCATGAAAAACGTCTCAGAGCTGTATCGTTGGATCACCGATATGCTCACCGGAGATGCCGATAACGAACCGATGACCTTACCTGAAGTGGTCAGCAAATTAACGCTTCGCGATATGCTAGAGCGTAACGAGGAAGAAGATGAGTCTGATGCGGTACAGTTACTTACTTTACATGCATCTAAAGGCTTAGAATACCCGTACGTATTTATGGTTGGTATGGAAGAGGGTTTATTGCCACACCAGGTAAGTATTGATGAAGAAAACGTAGATGAAGAGCGCCGTTTAGCATATGTAGGGATCACACGGGCCCAGCAAGAGCTGACACTAACGTATGCAAAAATACGTCGTCAGTTTGGCGAAACCTCACAAACAGAGCTAAGTCGCTTTGTGCAAGAGTTACCACAAGATGACCTAGCGTTTGAAAACAAAAAAGCCCCAAGCTCGCAAGCTGAGCGCATGGAAAAAGGCCAAGCACGGGTCGCTAACTTAAGGGCAATGCTGAAAAAACCTAGTTAATAGACTGCGCAGCGTTGTTATTAGCCGCTACTAGCTCCGATAAGCCTTGCTGCTTAGCAACAAATAAGTTTAGTCCGTATTTATCAAGCAAGGCTCTAAAGTTGAGTATAGAAGGGCCTTTGGCAATGACTTTTATGCCTTTTAGCTGAGTGATTGCCAGTACACCTTGTAATTGTAAGTTAAAGCTTTCTTGTTGCAGTACGCGTTTACTAAAGGTTGAGCTAAGTAGTACATAATCGAAGGTAATGTCGGTCAGTGCATTTAGCTCACAGCGGTCTTTTGCAAAGTTATTTAAGCCAATGCTGTAGCCAAGCTGCGAGAGCTTTTTAAGGTTTTCTAGCTGAGTTGCACAGGCGTAACGTATTTCTTGGTCGTCAAACAATAAACACAGTTGGCTTTGCCCTTGCAGCTTACTTAATACCTCAGTAAATAAATTGAATTCAAGCGCTTCTAACAGTAACCCTGAGCATGGCAATAATACCATGGCTACATTTGCCGCTAAGGCATGGGCATAGGCGTGTTGTAATAGTTCTAATTCAACTTGTAGGTGTTGCTCTTTATCGGTTGCAAACTTTTTCAGCACTTCAAAACTGGTATAGCCTAATACAGGGTGTTCACCAAAGGCTTCAAACAGTGACTCTGATTGCTGTTGTTCATCAAGGTTTATAATATCTGCACTTCTAAAACTCATCGGGAGTGAATCAAGATGGTGCTGTGCTGGAGATTCTGCACTTGTTAGTGTTTGCGTTAATAACGGGTGGAACAGCTCATAGCGGTCGCGGCCCGCATTTTTAGCATAATACATAGCAGCATCGGCATCGCGAATAATTTCATCGGTATGCTGATAACTTGAATTTGAGTACGTTATACCAATACTTGCACCACTTTGAATGCAGGTACCTTTACTGCAAAATGGCTTTTTCATTATATTAATAATGCGATCAGCTACATCTTCTGCTTGTTGTAGCTCTGTTAAGTGGGTAAGCAAAATTACAAATTCATCACCACCAAGGCGAGCGAGTAAATCGTGTTCGCGAATGCAATGCGAAAATAAATCAGCCACACTTATTAAAAATTGATCGCCGGCATGGTGACCTAGTTGATCGTTTATATCTTTAAACTTATCTAAATCAATAAATAACACAGCAAAGTGATGATCAGGAAAACGATGGTAATGCTGCAGTGTTTTTTCTAACTGGGTTAAAAACAAGCTGCGATTAGGGAGGCCCGTTAGTGAGTCGTGATGCGCATCATGATAAAGCTGTTGCTCTACTTTTTTGCGCTCATCAATTTGCATTTGTAAATGTAGGTTAGCTTGCTGCAGCGCTTTTGTTTTTTCGTTAACTCGATACTCTAACTCTTGGTGGCTAGATTTAAGTGCTTGTGTGGCTAACTTTGTTTGTAAAACCGTGGCAATTTGGTGTGATACAAAAGTAATAAGCTCGCAGTCGTCTTTGCTAAAAATATGATTGTTATTATACGCTTGGCATGCAATTAAGCCGATAACCCCTTGCGATGTTTTAAGCGGTGCACCTAGCCAGCTGGTGGCCATTTGCTCCTCTGGTACTGGCTTATTTCGTTGTACATCACCACTTTCTAATAGCTCTTTGGCTCTACTAGGGTGTATAAGTTGGGTTTGCTCGCTGCTAATAACCAGTTCGCTATAACCTTTTGCAAACGGCCTCGGCTCGGTGTTGTCTTTAAATTCATCCACACAGTACGGGAAGCTAATCCAACCAGTCTCTTTGTTATAAAGTGCAATGTATAAGTTTTCTGCGTATGTAATGGTTTTTATTATTTGATGAATTTTTATATAGGCATCATCTAAGTTTTGCGCTTGCGTTGCCAACTCCGATATTTTAAACAAAATTTGTTGGCGTTGTAGTGCGCGTTTCCGTTGTTCAATTTCTAGGTTTAGCGCATCATTACTTTGTGTGAGCGCGCGGGTACGAATTTTTACTTCAGATTCGAGCAGCTCTCTTTTTTTAACTCGCTCTATGGCTGTGGCTAAGTATAAAGACATTACTTCGAGTAAATGCACTTGCTGGTTGCTGTAATCTTGGTGTTTATCGTAACTTTGCGCAGCAAGTACGCCAATAATGTTTTGCTCTTGATAAATAGGGACACCAACCCAGTACTCAGCAGGTGAGCCTAGTGCTTTAAATAAGCCGTTTTGTGCAGCGCTTTGCATCTCTTGTTTGGTAAAGCAGGTGGTTTTGCCAAGCTTATAAACGTAGCCTGTAGCGCCTTCTTCAAAACTATTATCTTGATTGAGGGCGACTGATATACCATCTTTTTCATCACAAAAATAAGAAAGTTCCAGGGCATGAGTATATTGATTAGCAAGCACCACGTAAAAGCTTTTACTAGGTAGGTATGCTTGTAAAATGTCATGGATAGCGGGGTAAAGTAAGGTTAATTCGGCAACAGAGCTTGCTTGCTCTGATAGCTGGATCAGGGCATTTTGTAAGTGATGAGATTGCTTATACTTTTCTAATAGCGCTTTAAGACGTTTATTTTGGTGCGCTAGTTTACTCGGTGCCGCGGGCTTATCTTCCGATGACATGAATCATATTATTTTATTATTGTATGTTTATTAAACGTATAATTTCACTTTTAGTTGCGATCGTCAAGTAACTAATGCCCTAAAACAGCAACTAAAAAGATTATTTTAGGAATAAAAAAAGGCCTATTATAAAAATAGGCCTTTTTAAATTAATCACCCTATTTATCAGGGGTTTAATTAAATTATTTAGATGTCATGAAATCAATAGCTGCGCTAATCTCATCATCAGAACAATCCATACATGTTCCTTTTGGCGGCATCGCATTAAAACCGTTGATAGCGTGATCAAGCAGTACATCTTTACCTTTAGCGATACGCGGTGCCCAGTCATCAGCTGATTTAGGTGCACCTAGTGCGCCAGTACCGTGACAGGCAAAACATGCGCCTTGGTACACTTGCTCACCAGAGCGAGGGCCAGTAGGAGCTGCGGCTGCAGCAGCTTTCTCGCCTTCAAGATAAACAGCGCCAACTGGTGCTAAACGTTTTTTAATCGCATCTTCAGTCATAGAGTTATCATATGGCTGTGCGTATGCGGTGGTTGCTAGCACTAATAATGCTGCAGCTGATAGTTTTTTCATTTTGCCTTGCTCACTTCGATTTGAACGTGATCAATCACGATTATAGATGACGGAAATTAAACCGATTATACCTTTGTGTAACAATTTATAAAACGCCCACTGGTGTTTTTATCGATAAAACTGGCTAATTTTTGCGTTAACGCAATAAAATTGCATGTTTCAGTTAACAAACATTTATAATCGGTGGCTTAGTAAATCACTATTTAAGCTAATGCTAGTACGTTTTTAACCAGTTTTTCGATCCCCGCATCGGCATCTAAAATAGACTGCGCCAGCATATAAGCAGGGGTGGTAACGAGTTTATTGTCCTCATCAATCACAATATCATCAACCGCACAGGCTGCGTGAGTAGAGCCTAGCTGGGTTAAAGCGCTTGCGGTCTGTTCATCATTACCTATGGTTAAAGTAGCATTGGGATATATAAACGGAATTAAAGCCGGCGCAATACACATGTAGCCAGCGGCTTTTTGTGCATTAGCAAATTGTTTACAGGCCTCTAATACTAAGTCGTTTATCTGCGCATCAGCGCCTTTAACGGCAAAATCACATAAGTTTTTAGCGGCGCCAAATCCCCCTGGTACTATTAACGCATCAAATTCAGATGCCTTTAATTCGCTTAATGATTTTATATCACCACGGGCAATGCGTGCTGCCTCAGTGAGTACATTACGGTTGCTTGGCATTTCTTCACCGGTGAGGTGATTAATAGTGTGAAGTTGTTCTATATCAGGAGCAAAACATTGATATGCAGCACCGTTTTTAGCTATGTGCAGCAGTGTTAATACTGCTTCGTTTATTTCACTGCCATCGTACACACCACAGCCGGCTAATATTACAGCTATCTTTTTCATGCTTTTGTGCTCCTTAAGTATTTTAAATAAGTCGTTTGGATGAAGTTTAACACGGGCCAAAACACACACTAAAATAATTTTTCAGTTTAAAAAGTATTCGCAGTGCAAGTTGTATTGCGGTTTATGCCATTTTTGCCAGTGCGCTTGTAAAAAAAATTATAAAGGATCGCTATGATCTTTGATCCATTATGCTAGAATACTCCTCCGGTTATTTAAATGGATACAAATAACTAAAGTGACTAACAGCGGATGTATCAGTTAGAAAACCTTTTTCCACATTGGTTTTAAAATAATAAAAAAAGAACCTCGTATTATCTTTTTTAAACAAAACAAGCAGTTATTTATTTTTCTAAGCATTTTATTATGCATTGGAGGAATAGCTCGTGGCTGTTATCTACAAAGTTATCCACAGGTTGCTCCGCAATAATTATGGCTACTAAGCGTAATTCACTGTCGTTTTATTCACAACCTTATGGCATGCTTGTAATAATATTACTTTTTTGTATTTAGGATCCAAATTCACCATGGCTCAGATCCCCGAAAACCCGCTAATTTTAGTTGATGGCTCTTCATATTTATTTCGTGCTTATCATTCTCCACCGCATTTAACCAACTCTAAAGGTGAAGCAACTGGCGCTATTTATGGCGTGGTAAACATGCTTAAAAGTTTGATCAAACAATATGATCCGAGCCACATGGTGGTGGTGTTTGATGCCAAAGGCAAAACGTTCAGAAACGACATGTATAGCGAGTATAAAGCTAACCGTCCGCCTATGCCTGACGATTTACGAACGCAAATAGCGCCACTGCACAGTATTATTAAAGCGATGGGCTTTCCGCTAATTAGTATTGAAGGGGTTGAAGCAGATGATGTTATTGGTACGTTTTCACGAATAGCGACTGAGCAAAAGCGCCATGTATTGGTTTCTACTGGCGATAAAGACATGGCTCAGCTAGTTAACGAGCATGTTACGCTAATAAATACCATGACCGACAGCATTTCAGATCCTCAAACCGTTGTTGAAAAATTTGGCGTGGGTCCTGAGCTAATCATCGACTATTTAGCGCTAATGGGTGATAAGGTTGACAACATCCCAGGTGTTGAAGGCTGTGGACCTAAAACAGCTGTTAAATGGCTACAAAAATATGGATCGCTTCAAGGTGTAATTGATAATGCTGGCGATATTAAAGGCAAGATTGGTGAGAAGCTTGCAAATGCCCTTGATCATTTACCACTTAGTTATGAACTTGCCACCATTAAATGTGATGTTGAGGTAGAGTCAGACCTAGATACCTTTAAAGTACAAGAGCCAAATAAAGATGAGCTTATTGCACTGTATGGTGAGTGTGAGTTCCGCCGTTGGTTAGCTGAGCTGCTTGATAACCCAAAAGATGCAGAAAAAGCGCTCCCTACTGAGGCAAATGAACTGCCAAAAGTAGAAGATGCACATTACGAAACTATCTTAACCGAATCACAATTTGATACGCTTATTGAGCAGCTAAATAGCGCTGAGTTATTTGCCTTTGATACCGAAACAACCAGCCTTGATTACATGCAAGCGCAGTTAGTAGGTATGAGCTTTGCTGTAAAAGCAGGCGAAGCTGCTTACTTACCAATTGCACACGACTACCCGGGTGCACCAGAGCAATTAAGCCTTGAATATGTAATGCAAAAGCTTGGGCCAATCCTCGCCGATGCTAACAAAGCTAAAGTAGGGCAAAACCTAAAATACGACAAGAGCGTACTGGCTAATGCAGGCTATGAGCTCAATGGCATTAAGTTTGATACTATGCTTGAGTCGTACGTATTTAATAGCGTGGGCACTCGCCATGACATGGATTCATTAGCGCTTAAATACTTAGGCCATAAAAACATTAGCTTTGAAGATATAGCCGGCAAAGGGAAAAAGCAGCTTACCTTTAATCAAATTGAGCTTGAGCAAGCTGCGCCTTATGCAGCAGAAGATGCCGATATTACACTGCGTTTACACCAAGTACTTTGGCCAAAATTAGAAGCTGATGAGAAGTTAAAGTCAGTATTTGAAACAATAGAAATGCCATTAGTGAATGTTATTTCTGATATTGAACGTACTGGCGTAGCAATTGATAGCAATATGCTGGCGGCACACAGCCAGCGTTTAGGCGAGCGTTTACTTGAGCTTGAAAAAGAAGCGTTTGAGATAGCTGGCGAACCATTTAACCTAAGCTCGCCAAAGCAGCTGCAAGTACTTTTATTTGAAAAACTTGAGCTGCCAGTCATTAAAAAAACACCTAAGGGCGCGCCTTCAACGGCTGAAGAAGTGCTACAAGAACTTGCCCATGACTACCCATTACCTAAGGTGATTATTGAGCACCGTGGTTTATCTAAGCTTAAATCAACCTACACTGATAAATTACCATTGATGGTTAATGAGAAAACACAGCGCGTGCATACTTCTTATCATCAAGCTGTTACGGCCACAGGGCGTTTGAGTTCTACCGATCCTAACTTACAAAATATCCCTATTCGTTCTGAAGAAGGACGTCGTATACGTGAGGCATTTGTAGCGGCAAAAGGCTATAAAATTGTGGCTGCCGATTACAGTCAAATTGAGCTGCGTATTATGGCGCATTTATCGCAAGACAAAGGGCTACTAAATGCCTTTGCTAATGGGTTAGATGTACACAGCGCAACCGCTGCTGAGGTATTTGGGGTTGAGCTAGAGGATGTAACCACAGATATGCGTCGTAAAGCTAAAGCAGTAAACTTTGGGTTAATTTACGGCATGTCAGCCTTTGGTTTAGCGCGTCAGCTTGATGTACCACGCCACGAAGCGCAGCACTACATAGATAAATACTTTGAGCGTTTCCCTGGGGTACTTGAGTACATGGAAACAACCCGCGAAAAAGCGGCTGAGAACGGGTATGTAGAAACTATTTTTGGGCGTCGTTTACACTTACCAGAAATTAATGCACGTAATGGAGCTCGCCGTAAAGGCGCCGAACGCGCAGCAATCAATGCACCGATGCAAGGTACAGCCGCTGATATTATTAAAAAAGCAATGTTGAGCGTGCATAGCTGGGTTAATCAACAAGCTCCCAATACCATTAAGTTACTTATGCAAGTACACGATGAATTGGTGTTTGAGATTAAAACCGATTGTGCGCAAGCATATACAAAGCAGATTTGTGAGCTAATGTCGCAAGCAGCTAGCTTAGATGTCCCTTTAATTGTAGAAGCTGACGAAGGTGAAAACTGGGAACAAGCCCACTAACCTAAAACATGCTTACATTTCAAAAGCGCCGCAAGGCGCTTTTTTATTGCCTCTAAATAACTCACTCAATTAAGCGAATCGATATAAGTATTTCTACGCGTAAACAAAGTTTAGTTAAAAGTAGGTTAATTTAAGCAACTATTTGTATTAAATAGTTATATGTTCGTCAATTCGAACTGTTTTGGCGGAATATCATTGTATTTTTATGCGCGCTTTTGCTAAAGTGCGCGCGTCCTCATCCTGTAGGACATCCTGTTGATGATGCATCTGAAAAGGTGCAACAAATTGATAGCTTCTCCCCAGTTTGCTATATCGGCCTGCTTGTTTTAAGCAGGCTGCTTTTTCTTCCTCATTAGATTGCCCTTTAAAGCTAAATAGCACCTCAAAGCGCTTTTTTACTATTCACACTTTATGCTCATTTATACTTATTATTTTTTGTGCCATACCTTGCGCGCCCTCAAACGGGTATCTGTATAAAGCAGTTATAAAAACGTAGGTAAGTAAAGCTATCTCACGCAATTATTAGCGTGGATGTAGCGGTATGCACATAAAAAGCATCAGTTATAGGCTGCTATATCGTTATTAATTTTTTAATAACAGTACGGGCTAAGTAATTTAGCACCGTCTTTAATTTGAGGTGGTTTGCCCCTATCTCAGGTGATAGTATCGAAAGCGTTATTATTCTCATTTTATTTTAGGAGTGCGTTATGTTTAAAACGTTAGCCATTATCGGTTTATCGTTATCAAGTGTTGCTTTGTCTAATGCCGCTCATGCAGATTGGCAGCTAGTCAATGACAAGAGCCAATTAAGTTTTGTTTCTATCAAAAAAGACTCGATTGCTGAGGCACATCATTTTACTAACCTAGAAGGAACACTTTCAGACAGTGGTGCTTTTAGTGTAAATATAGACTTAACCTCTGCAGAAACACTGATCCCTATTCGCAATGAACGTTTAACTCAATTCGTATTTGAAGCGGCTAAGTTTCCTCATGCAGTTTTAACCGCGGATTTAAAAAAGCAATTAAGTAATATTAAAAAACCGGGCCAGCATGTATTAAAAGAGGTTGATGCGCAGCTTGATTTTCATGGTAATAAAAAGCCATTAAAAATAAATGTACTTGTTAGCAGTGCCGAAAATGGCGATATAAGCGTGTCGTCGTTTACGCCTGTGATTGTAAATAGCCAAGACTTTGGTGTGACCGAAGGCGTTAAAAAGCTACAGCAATTAGCTGGTTTACCTGCAGTTGCTACAGCCGTACCAGTTACTTTTGCGCTAACACTTAAAAAACAGTGATCTCGTTAACGGCGCTTAGTAAGCAATTAAGCGAGCCTAGCAAACCGTTTGATAGTTGGCAGCCTACCCAGTGTGGTGAGCTGCCGATTATGATTAACGAGCATGGGCAGTGGTTTTACGATGGCAGCGAAATTACTCGCCCCGCGATGGTAAAACTGTTTGCCAGTGTTTTATGCAAAGAAGGTGAGCAGTTTTATTTAAAAACACCCATCGAAAAAATAGCGATAGAGGTGCAAGATGCGCCTTTCGTTATCGTAAGCTGGCATATTGAAAGCTCAGCGCAAGGGCAGGTTATGTGTTGTGTAGATAATTTAGCACGGCAATGGTTAATCAGTGCTGAGCAGCCTCTTTATATAAAAAACTATAAAAATGCAGCGGTGCCATATTTGCAATTACCTTATGGGTGTAGCGCGCGGGTATCACGAAGTGTGTTTTATCAGTGGGCTGAAATAGCCGACGCAGATGAGCGCGGCTATTTTATCAAATCAGCAGGGGGAAAGTTTTATCTTTCGTAGGTGCTTATTTTAAGCGTCTGAGCTGTCTTCATCACTCTGCGGTGGTGCAACAGCCACAATTGGCCCTAAATACCACTCATCTAGCTTTTTAGCGACTTCCGGTAAACCAGTTCCCTTAAGTGATGAAAAAGCGTGTACAGTGATATCACCGTCTAGTTCACTTAATTCACGGCGTACTTGCAGTACTTGTGCTTTACGTGCACCTTGCTTGAGCTTATCGGCTTTAGTTAAAAGCGCCAATACCGGGATTTCGCTGCCAATAGCCCAGTTAATTAAATCTTTGTCTAAATCTTTTAATGGGTGGCGAATATCCATTAATATAACAATACCTTTTAAACTTTGACGTTTTTGTAGGTACTCACCCAGTGACTTTTGCCACTTCTTTTTCATTTCAATAGGTACTTTAGCAAAACCATAACCGGGTAAGTCGATTAAGCGCATATCGTCTACTTCACCTAACTCGAAGGTGTTGATTAACTGCGTACGACCTGGCGTTTTACTGGTACGAGCAAGTTTTTGATCTGTCAGTGCATTAAGAGCACTTGACTTACCTGCATTAGAGCGACCTGCAAACGCGACTTCAATTCCCGTATCAGCAGGTAATTTAGTGATGTCTGGCGCGCTTGTTACAAAAGACGCAGTATTATATTTGATACGAGATTTGAGCACAGGCTCTCCTAAAAACGTAAAAGTTAATCTTATTGAGCTAAATTCACTCAGGGCGCGTATTTTATACTATAAAGGATGTATTAAAAAGCGTATTTAAACACCTAAAAACTCTATAAATGGCACTATTAAAGCTGCTTAAAGGTTAATCTAGGTCAAAACCCTATAAATTATAAGCTTAATATGAGTAGAAAACGTGCCAGAGAATTTTTTATCGTGTAGAATACATGAATTACAACATCCATATTGTAGATGATACAGGGTCGGAAACAGAGAATTCACCATGAAAAAAATAGCACTATCTTTAACAATATTGCTTGGTGCGTTGTCAGCAAGCAACGCAACAGCATTTGATGGCGATGTAAACGCAGGTAAAGAAAAATCAGCAACGTGTGCGGCTTGTCACGGCCCAGACGGTAATGCACCGGTTAATATTTACCCTAAACTTGCAGGCCAGCACCCAGATTACATCCTTAAACAACTTAAGGATTTAAAATTAGGTATGACTTCAGGCGGTAAAGAAGGCCGTATGGATCCTGTAATGAGCGCGATGGCTATGCCACTTAGCGAACAAGACATGAAAGACCTATCTGCTTATTTTTCTTCATTGAACATGACTGAAGGCGCCACCCCTAAAGACGTGGTTGAAGTTGGTCAAATGCTTTACAAAGCAGGCGATGCTGAACGTGGTATTCCAGCTTGTGCGGCGTGTCATGGTCCGCGAGGCAATGGTTCGTCTCTTGCTAAGTTTCCTAAAATTTCTTTTCAGCACCCAGAGTACATTAAAGCTCAGCTAGAGAAGTTTCGTGATGGAACCCGTAAAAACGACCATAACGGTATGATGCAAGATATAGCGAAAAAGCTAACTGATAAAGATATTGAAGTACTATCTCAATACTTAGGTGGCTTACACTAAAGTCGTATTTATTTAGTATTAGCTAGTGTAATACTATGTAATATGATTAAAAAGCAGCTTGCGCTGCTTTTTTTGTGTCCACATTTTAACGATATCACCCTTTAGTTTGTGAGATATTTGCCATGCTCTTTTGTAAGAAATAACTTATTTTAAAAATATTTTTACAGTTAAGTTTTTGTTTATAATAAGCTTTTTGTTTTTTACATGTGCTCTGTGTAAGAAAAATTATATAAACCAGTTGTAACAAAAATATTAACGGGTAAATTAACCACTGTCGCAAAACAACAATAACAACATGGATTATGCTAAAGGAAAATGGCGCGACACGACTGAATAGCACATTGAAGGTGCTACAAAAGGAAATAACAAGAAAGCGTCAGGATGACCGTAAATAATAAAATCTCAAGGAAGTTTAATAATAAAAACAAAATGGAATGTAACAAGGAAGGTTAAAATAATAACAATACGGACTGATAATAATAAAAATAATAAAGACTAAAAAAAGTCGAAGGGAGAAGTGTCCAGATAATGGCGCTCAGATTAGTAGGCGGTAGAGATGTTTTCTCTACCGCCTTTTTATTTGTCCTGTTACAATACCCACCGTTTAGCAATAAGCTAATGCGCTAATTCAACGAGCAACCCAAGCTTTAATGCGCAAATCGAATTCTTCTGGCTAGGCCAGCACTGCGATGCTCATGTTATGTGCCTCGCTCAAAACCTCTTAAGTGAGATGATCAAGATATGAGTAGAAAGAAAAAATCACGCAAAATTCCTTCAAACGGCCCTGTTCGTTTAAGCCAAGATAAGCTTAAAGAAATGCGTGCGTTAAAAGAGCAACGAGTTAAAAAGCCAAAGGGTGCTAAGCCTGGTTCTCGTAATGCACCTGAGCTATTAGATAGCGATACTAAAAAAGCAAACTCAGCGCCAAAAGATAAGCGCGTCGGCAGTAAAAAAGCCGTGCCTTTAGTGGCTAGTGCACCACAGCCGCAAGTAGAAATGAAGCGTAACTTAAAGCCAACAGTTGAGCTTAAAAAGGTGACAGAGCCAGAGCTTACGCCTGAGCAAGAGCTAGAAGCGCTTGAAAACGATGAGCGTTTACTTAAGCTCGTTGAGCGCCATGAGCAAGGTGAAATGCTGACGGGTAAAGATGCGAAGTACTTTAATAGCCGTATTGCTCGCCACCAAGTACTTTGTAAGTTACTAGGTATCGAAGATGAAGACGAAGACGATTTTGAAGATGATTTTGAAGATAACTTCGAAAGCGACGGTAACTCAGATTTCGATAAGTACCTTTCAGATGATTTAGCCAATGAGTGGCTAGATGATGATGACGACAAATAGTAAGGGCGCTTAATGAGTACCGCAGTGATTGTAGCCTTGTTTGTAGGTGCTGTTATTATTGCTGGCTTAGCATTTTATGCAGGTCAGTTGCTCTATAAGCTTAACGCGCAAAAAAAGTTAATTGCGCAAAAGCAAGCAGAGCAACAGCAAAAGCTTAAGCAGTCGCGCTTAAAGCGTAACGCTAAACTTGCAGATAGCATTCATCTAATTGCTCGCGCAATGGCTGAAGAGCAATGTGAGTACTCTGAAGGCTGTTTACGGATTTGGGTTTTAATGTCTCAGTACGCTTTTGAAGATGAGCGAGATTTAACGCTAGCGTACCCAGGCATTTATAAAATGTATAACGTTGTGAAAGAAATGCCGACTCACGATGCACGCAAAAAATACTCTAAAAAAGAGATTTTTAAGCAAGATACAGCACGTTGGCGAGCTGAAGAAAACTTTAGTGATGAGATTAAAGCCGATTGCGACAAAATCATTGTTGAGTTTAAAGCTGCGCCGGGCAGCGAAAACATCGTATTTAATTAAACCCGATAGAAAATACCAAAAAGCAGACTCAGGTCTGCTTTTTTTATGCCTGCTTATCGACACACTTTTACCACCTCAAACGTGATAAGCGAATTGGTATAGCACTAATTAAATCACACGTGAGAAACGGGTTTTACTTATTTGCTTTTGTAAGTGAGCATCAAAGCACATACATATAATACGAATAAATAGATTACCGCGAGGCGTGACGCGTATTACCTTATCGTTTATATGCACCATGTCATCGTCTATTAAAGGCTTTAGCGCCAACAGCGCATCCGCAAAATACTCATTAAAATGTATAGAATGCTTTTTCGCAAATGCGTGTGTATCTAATTCAAACTGGCAAATAAGTGATTTAATAGCCTCTGCGCGTATTACATCATCGTGCGTTAAATGCATTCCTTTATGTATAGCACTGCCGGCTTGCGTTTCTATTTCGTGATAATAATGCTTAAGCACTTTTTGGTTTTGTAAAATGGCGGTGCCAATTTGCGAAATAGACGAGACCCCTAAACCTAATAAGTCGCAATTACCGTGAGTGGTATAGCCCTGAAAGTTGCGATGTAACTGCCCTTTATTTTGCGCGACTGCAAGTTCGTTGTCGGCTTTTGCAAAATGATCCATACCAATAAACTGATAGCCTGCAGAGGTCATTTGCGCCAAGGTGTTTTTAAACATGGTTAGCTTGTCGTGGGCACTGGGTAAGTCAGCCTCTTTTATTTTACGTTGCGCTGCAAAGCGCTCTGGTAAATGTGCGTAATTAAATACAGAGACTCTATCTGGGCTTAAGGCAATTAATTGCGCTATTGTTTTTTCAAAGCTTTGGGGTGTTTGTTTAGGTAGGCCATAAATCATATCTGCATTTATAGACTTAAAGCCAAGCTCGCGGGCTTGAGTTATCAGTGCTTTAACGGTATCGACTTGCTGTGTGCGGTTAACCGCTTGTTGTACTTCATCGTTAAAATCTTGAATACCAAAGGATACGCGGTTAAAGCCTAAAACCCGTAAGTGTATAAGCATATCTTTAGCAAGGGAGCGTGGGTCTATTTCAATGCCTCGCTCAGTGTTGCGGGTAAAGTGAAAGTGCTGCTCTAATAAGTTAATTAAGCGCGTCATTTGCTTTACAGTTAAAAAGGTTGGCGTACCACCCCCTAAATGCAATTGCTCCACTGTGAAGTGTTTAAATAAAGTGGCATGCGCTGCTATTTCTTTTGTTAAGTAATCTAAATATACATCGGCTTTAGACTGATGGCGTGTGATCACCTTGTTACATCCGCAGTAATAGCAAAGCTCACTGCAAAATGGGATATGAATATATAAAGAAAGTGAGCGACTAGAGGATGATTTTATAGCGCTAACAAGGTCTTGTTGCTGATACCCCTCGCTTAAAGATAAAGCGGTAGGGTAGGAGGTATAGCGCGGCCCTGACACGTTATACTTATTTATAAGAGTTTGATCCCATTTTGGAAGCTTTATCATAACGCGCACCTTATGTATTAATGAGGTGTTGAGTATAAAAAGCTTTTAAGGGTGGGGTTTTGATCTACAACAAAAAAGGTGCCTAAGCACCTTTTTAAAATAGTATTTTTTGTTAATACGTTATGTTGTGGGCATCTTTTAAGTATTGAAACAATTCTTTATAACCCTTGCCTGGCTTTTCAGCTTTAACTTCTTTAGCGGCGTTGCGTACCAATTGGCGCATTTTTTGGCGCTCAAGGGTTGGGTATTGCTCAATAGTTTCGTTAATTAAATCATCGCCTTGCTCAATTAAGTCGGTACGTAATTGCTCAATTTTTTTAATTAAAACCTCAGCTTGGTTATTTTTATTAAGCATTACGTCAATAATGGCTTTAATTTCTTCAACGTTTTCTACTGTGCGTAGCGTTTTAGCAATGTAATTTAAGTGGCGGCGGTACGCATCGCTTTTATTACTGATTTTATCAGCAACTACCATGGCTGCTTTCAAATCGTCATTGAGTGGTAAGCGTTCGCGTTGCTTTTTCCCCATTTTAGCAATTTCAGAACCTAACTGATGAAACTCTTGCGCGTCGCGCTTTAGTTCACTTTTTGATACGTAAATAATTTCTTCTTCAATTTCAGCAGGCTTGCCTTTTTTCTTCGCCATGGGGTGCTCTTAAGTAAAAATAACTTTTGCCATTATACGCGATTCTTTTAGTGATTAATATTAGCTGATGTGGTGCAGTGAGTGTGTTAGCATTTAAAGATAAGAAATGCGTGCAATATTGCCTTAAGGCTCAGGACTTAATTTATGAAAAGCCAACAACACGATCCAATTTATTCTCAAATCTCTCAAGTAAAAGATGCCGTAGCTGAAGTGCTCGAGCATGCTAAAAAATTGGGTGCCACTGCCGCAGAAGCTGCTATGTCTAGTACATCGGGTTTATCGGTAAGCACACGCATGGGTGAAGTAGAAACCATAGAGTTTAACCAAGATGGTGGTTTAGGTATCAGTGTTTATGTAGGGAATAATAAAGGCTCGGCGTCTACTGCTGATCTAAACCCAAAAACACTGCGCACGGTAGTAGAAAAAGCCATTGATATTGCCAAATTTACCTCAGACGACCCTTTTAATGGTATTGCCGATAAAGAATTACTCGAGTTTGCCCCTAAGGACCTTGATTTATATCACCCGTGGGATGTAAGCCCTGAGCAAGGTATTGAGCTATGTCACGCTGCAGAGCAAGCCGCTTTAAATGCTGATGAGCGTATTGTTAATTCAGATGGTGCAAGTTTTTCATCGCACCAAGGCTTACGTGTGTATGGCAATAGCCATGGTTTAATTGCTGGTTTTCCACGTACGCGCCACAGCATTAGCACTATGGTAATAGGCAAAGAAGGCGAGCACATGCAGCGCGACTCTGCTTATACTGTTGCGCGCGATCAGGGCGGACTTAACGACGCCGCTGCGGTAGGCCTAGAAGCCGCCACCGAAACATTGGCTAAACTAAATAGCCAAAAGCTGGGTACTATGAAAGTCCCTGTTATTTTTAGAGCCGATATTGCCAACTCATTGTTTGGCCATTTAGTGTCGGCAATTGGCGGCGGGGCGCTTTATCGTAAATCGAGCTTTTTACTCGACAGCCTAGGCACCCAGGTATTTAGTAAGAACGTTAATATTGCTGAGCGTCCTCACATATTAAAAGGATTAGCGTCGTCGCCTTTTGATAGCGAAGGGGTAAAAACGATTGACCGTGAAATTATTCAAGGCGGTGAGCTGCAAACGTACTTATTAGCAAGTTATGCAGCGCGTAAACTAAATATGGCTCCAACAGGCCATGCAGGCGGTATTCATAACTGGTTAGTTGAGCAAACGCACAACGATTTATCGGCTTTATTAAAAACCATGGGAACAGGCTTATTAGTTACCGAGCTGATGGGGCAAGGCGTAAACACCGTTACGGGTGACTACTCGCGTGGAGCAGCTGGTTTTTGGGTAGAAAACGGTGAAATTCAGTACCCTGTTAGTGAAATTACCATTGCCGGAAATTTAAAAGACATGTTTAAAGGTATTTCGGCCATAGGGGGGGATATTGAGCGCAGAGGCGGCATTCAAACCGGCTCAGTACTTATAGAGCAAATGCAAATAGCAGGCGCTTAATAGCAATTAGCAATAATACTTAATTAAGCGAATTGGTATAATATAAAAGCACATATTTAAGCCGAGCATTTAAACGCTTGGCTTAAACGTGCTTTATTTAAATTTTTGAGGTGTTGAATGGCTAAAGATAGGTACGCACCAAAACCCCTGACTGACATTATGGCCGGCCTTAATAATCGCTTATCGGCCTATGCAGGTAAAAGCCAAGCGCTTGATAAGCAACAGGTGTTGCTCAAAGAGTTTTTAGGCCCAAAGCTTGCTGAAAAATGCCGTGTGAGTAATTACCGCGATGGCACGTTGATGATTGAAGCTGTATCGGCGGCAATTGCCCTTAAACTTAATTATTTGAAAATGGATATGCAGTCGCATTTTAGAGCGGCAGGCATGGCAGAGCTCGGACAAATTAAAATTGTTGCAAACCCTCAAGCAACAGCGCGCTTAAGCCCAACTGCAGATAAACCCGGCCCCGCAGGTAAAGCACCTGGCAATTCAAGAAAAATGAGCCAGCAAACTTCAGATTACCTTAATGCCATTGCCGCATCAGCGCCCCCTTCGCTGAAAGAAAAGCTAGAGCGCCTTGCTCGCCATGGTAAAAAATAACTCCCAAAAGCGCGACTATGGTTGTTGGTAGGGCTATTTTGTTACCTCGTCTCATAGAAAATACTTTGTTACATATTCTATTTTATTGTTTCTTTAATGGGGTTTATCATACAAATTCGGCGTGTTGTTTTAACCGCCTAAATATTAATTTCATTAAGTGAAAGCATCGCAGGGCGCTTTTATTTTTTCTCTGGCATGCAATAGTTTAATGAAATAGATATTTTATTCTTTACTAACAAACGGAATAATTATGAAAAAAGTAACTATTACCGCTGCAAGTATCGCACTTGCACTGGGCCTAGTAGGTTGCGGTGAAAAACAACAAGAAACGCAAGTGGCCGACACCGCTGCCGTTACAGCACCTGCAGAAAAAACGCTTGAGCTAGGTGTAAACCTTGCCAATATGGATGAGTCGGTTCGTGCACAAGATGACTTTTATTACCATGTGAATGGACAGTGGCTTGCTAAAACAGAGATCCCTGGCGATAAGTCGAACTACGGCTCGTTTACACAGTTATACGACGAGTCGCAAAAAGCGATGAAAACAGCGCTTGAAAGTGCCGCTAATAATAGCAGTGCTAAAAAAGGCAGCGATGAGTACAAAATTGGCGCTTTTTACAAAAGCTACATGGATAAAGATACACGTGATGAGTTAGGTATTACACCTTTACAACCTTCACTTAATACCATTGATAGCCTTGATTCAAAAGCTGATCTTGCTCCTTTAATGGCTAAAATTCAGCAGCAAGGTGCTAGCTTACCATTTGGCTGGTTTGTAAATAACGATGCTAAAAATTCAAGTGAATACGCGTTGTACTTATCGCAATCTGGACTTGGCTTACCTGATCGTGACTATTACTTAAAAGATGATGAAAAATTTACTAAAATTCGCGCATCTTACGAGCAATACATAACCGATATTTTAGCTAAATCAGGCGTTGAAAATGCCGCTGATGCCGCGAAAAACGTTATCGCATTTGAAAGCGCTTTAGCTGAGGCGCAATGGAGTAGAGTACAAAGCCGTGATGCAACTAAGTCATACAATAAAATGACCGTAGCTGAGGCAAACAAGCTAACAGGCGACTTTGATTTAGCTGCATTTTTCAAAAGTGCTGGGGTAGATACCTCAGACATTATTGTACGTCAGCCAAGCTACTTAGAAGGGTTTGCTGATGTGTACAAAGAAACAGATTTAGCAACGTGGAAAAACTACTTAAAGTTTCATTTTGTAAGTGGTTACGCGCAGTTACTGAGCACTGACTTAGTTGATCTTAAATTTGATTTTTACAGCACCACATTACGCGGCGTAAAAGAGCAAGCGCCACTTTGGAAAAAAGCGGTTGATGCATCTAACAGCGTACTTGGCGAAATTTTAGGTAAAGTATACGTAAAAGATAACTTCCCGCCAGAAGCAAAAGCACGCATGGAAGAGCTGGTAGATAACGTTATTAAAGGTTACGGCGTTGCTATTGAAAACCTTGAGTGGATGAGCCCTGAAACCAAGCTTGCAGCCCAAGAAAAGCTAAACAAATTTACCCCAAAAATTGGCTACCCAGATAAGTGGAAAGACTACTCACAGCTGAGCATTAACCCTGATGAATTAGTGGGTAACTACATACGTTACAGCCAGTGGGCTTATAGCGACATGATTGCTAAATTAGGCAAGCCAGTGGACCGCTCTGAGTGGCACATGACGCCGCAAACAGTGAATGCTTACTACAATCCAGTAAATAACGAAATTGTATTCCCAGCTGCTATTTTACAGCCACCGTTCTTTAATTTAGAAGCCGATGACGCTGTAAACTACGGTGCAATTGGCGCAGTAATTGGCCACGAGCTAGGCCACGGTTTTGACGACCAAGGAGCTAAATACGATGGTGACGGTAACTTACGTAATTGGTGGAGTGAGTCTGACCTTAAACAGTTTGAAGAGCGTACCGGCGCGTTAGTAGCGCAATACAACGAATATAAACCGTTTGAAGATGCGGGTGTTAACGGCGAGCTTACGCTTGGCGAAAACATTGGCGACCTAGGTGGTTTAACGGTGGCTTATAAGGCGTATCAATTATCGTTAGGTGAGAACAAAGCGCCTGTTATTGATGGCTACACCGGCGATCAGCGTTTCTTTATGGGTTGGTCACAAATTTGGCGTCGTAAGTACCGCGATGAAGAGCTACGTAACCGCTTAATGACAGACCCGCATTCACCAAGTCACTACCGTGTTATCGGTATCTTGTCGAACATGCCTGAATTTTACCAAGCGTTTGACGTAAAAGAAGGCGACAAAATGTATATCAAACCAGAAGACCGCGTAAAAATTTGGTAATTGATAGCCTGTTAGTTAACTTGAATCTGGTTAAGAGATAAATTACCCAGCTTTTAGGTTAGAAAATAAAAGCCAGTAAGTGTTTAGCTTGCTGGCTTTTTTATATTTAAATACTGAGTACTAATACCAATGCGCAATAATACTTAATTTAGGGTTACTGCATGAGTGTTTTATGCATCCAGCTTTGATTGCTTAAAATATTTTTATACAAAGCCAGCTGGTTTTGCGCACGTTCTAAATTATGTTCTGCATGGGTGGTTTTAAAGTACACGTCGTTATTTAAGTAATCAGTTAAAAACCGCACACTGAGCATTAGCGGCATAACTTTAGCGCCAAGTAGCAAACTTGCTTGTTCTTTGTTGCTAATAGACGATTTAAGGGGGGCAAGGTAGCCTTTAACAAGCGCAGTAAATACCTCTTTGCGAATAACCACTTTATCCAGATTAATTGAATCCTCTGCCTCAGCGCAGCAAAATGTGCGCACCATGTCTCCAAAGTCATATAATAAAAAGCCTGCCATACACGTATCCAAATCGATAACTGCTTTAGCTTTATATGTATTGCTGCAATACAGCATATTATTTATTTTAGTGTCGTTGTGGCACACTCGGGTGGGCAAATCGGCTGTTACGTCAGCGAGTTCTTTTACTAAATGCTGTTGTGCAATGCAGTAGTCAATGTCGTTTTTACACTGCTGGAGCCGCTCTTTAGTGGCGGTGCTAATAGATGTATTAAGTTGCTCAAAGCGCATAGCTAAGTTATGAAAGTCAGTAATAACAGGGTAGAGACTTGATGCGTCAAAATCGAGCAAGGCATGTGTAAAGGTGCCAAATGCAAATGCGGCTTGCTGTGCGTGATGGGGCTCTGTAACCACATCTTCGCTAATACTTTGGCTAATAAAATTAAGCACGCGATAGTACGCGTTGTTAATTGTAATAAGGTATTCACCTTGGCAAGTACTTATATGCTTAACAATGTCGAGCGGGTAAGTATTTGCTTGTTGTTTAGCGCTTAGGTGCTGCTCAATTAACTGGGCGTTATTGACCAGTTGTGCTGGGTTTTTAAATACATGAGTATTGAGCTTTTGAACAACAAATTGCTGCGCAGCATTAGTTAACAGCCACGTGGTGTTTATATGTCCGCTGCCTAAAGAGCTCACCTGAGTAAGCTCAGGGTTTAGCGCTAATAGCTCACTTAATTTATTTTGTATTGCTGTATTCATGTGCTTTAGGCGTATCGCGCTTGTATTTTTTCGATAATCTCAGCGTTAGCAGCAGGGAACTCATAGTTACTAAGCTCATTAATAGCGACCCATTCACTTGGTTGCCCTTCGGCGCCATGTGCTTCACCGCTAAAGTTACTCACAACGTGAATATCAAGTTTTACACATTTATCGCCATAGTCATGTTCAATCACCATAAGTTGGCTAGAGCTATGAATGGTAATGCCAACTTCTTCACTTAGCTCACGCTTAAGTGCAGCAAATACGCTCTCGCCAGCTTCTACTTTCCCGCCTGGAAATTCCCATAAGCCACCTTGATGTTGCTCATCAGCACGCTTGCAGATAAAGATGGCGTTATTTTTTTTTATTACGCCTACCGCTACATTTACAATTTTTGTTGTCATGTTTTTTCTCCATAAAAAAAGCGACGCTAGCGTCGCTTTTTAATTACATACAATGCGTCGTTACTTTAATTTACCACAACATTGCTTAAACTTTTGTCCTGAGCCACACGGACACGGATCGTTACGGCCAACTTTAGGCGCTGTTCTTGCCATTACAGTTGCGCTTTGAGGTGCTTCACCGCCTACATGTTCAGCTTCTTCGTGTTGGTACTCGCGAGGGGCACTTTCACTTTTACGGTGTTGCTCTTCTACTTTTTCAACATCTTCTTCGGCACGAACTTGTACTTTACTTAAAATGCCCACTACATCAACTTTTAAGTTTTCAAGCATTTCGGTGAATAGCTCAAACGACTCGCGCTTGTATTCTTGCTTAGGATTCTTTTGTGCATAGCCACGTAAGTGAATACCTTGGCGTAAATGATCCATTGCAGCAAGGTGATCTTTCCAGTGCTGATCAAGACTTTGAAGCATAATCGCTTTTTCAAACTGACGTAGTACAGAGTCGCCAACTTGCTCTTCTTTTTGCTTGTAAGCTTGCTCAACCGCTTGCTCAATACGCTCACGAAGTTTTTCTTCGTATAGTTTATTGTCATCAGCTAACCACTGCGTGATAGGCAGCTCAATCAGGAAGTCTTGTTTTAAGCGCTCTTCAAGGCCTGGGATATCCCACATTTCAGCAAGGCTTTGTGGTGCAATGTATTGATCAATAACACCGGCAAGTACGTCACCACGGATTGCTGTAATGGTTTCTGAAATATCGCCTTCTTCAAGCAGCTCGTTACGTTGAGAGTAAACAACACGACGTTGATCGTTTGCTACATCATCGTACTCAAGCAATTGTTTACGTACATCAAAGTTACGTGCTTCTACTTTACGCTGAGCGTTTTCAATTGCACGGTTAACCCAAGGGTGCTCAATGGCTTCGCCGCGTTGCATGCCTAGTTTACGCATCATGTTAGTCATGCGCTCGCCGGCAAATATACGCATTAGCGCATCATCCATCGATAAGTAAAAACGGCTAGAGCCGGCATCACCCTGACGACCAGCACGGCCACGTAATTGGTTATCTATACGGCGCGATTCATGACGCTCAGTACCAATAATGTGTAAACCGCCAGCGTCAATTACTGCATCGTGGCGAATTTTCCACGCCGCTTTAATTTCAGCAATTTGCTCATCTGATGGGTTTTCTAGTTTTTCAACTTCGCTGTTCCAGTTACCACCAAGCACAATATCGGTACCGCGACCGGCCATGTTGGTTGCAATTGTTACAGTACCTGGTAAACCAGCATCCGATACGATGTCAGCTTCTTGCGCGTGGAATTTAGCATTAAGTACGTTGTGCTTAATTTTTTCTTTGCGTAAAAACTGCGATAAATACTCAGAGCTTTCAATCGAAATAGTACCTACAAGCACAGGCTGTCCGCGCTCTTGGCAATCTTTAATATCGGCTAAAATAGCTTCGTATTTTTCTTCTTGTGTTAGGTAAACTAAATCGGCGCGATCATCACGGATCATCGGCTTATTAGTTGGCATAACAACCGTGTCTAGGCCGTAAATAGATTGAAACTCAAATGCCTCAGTATCGGCTGTACCTGTCATACCGGCTAAGGTTTCGTATAAACGGAAGTAGTTTTGGAACGTGATTGAAGCCAGTGTTTGGTTTTCGTTTTGAATTTTTACACCTTCTTTAGCTTCAACAGCTTGGTGTAAACCTTCAGACCAACGACGACCTTCCATTGAGCGTCCTGTGTGCTCATCGATAATAATGACTTCGTTTTCTTTAACAACGTAATCAACATCTTTTTGATAAAGCTTGTGGGCACGAAGTGCGGCATACACATGGCTCAGTAAGGTAATGCTACCGGCTGAGTAAAGCGAGTCGCCTTCTTCAATCAAGCCACGTTCAGTAAGTAGGTCTTCTACTTTAATTTGACCGCGCTCAGTTAAATGAACTTGCTTAGACTTTTCGTCGATTGTGTAATCGCCATCACCTTCAATGCCTTCTTCGTCTTCTTTTTCTTGAAGTTCTAAAAGCGGTACAATTTTATTGATTTCGATGTATAGCTCAGAGCTATCTTCAGCTGGGCCTGAGATAATAAGTGGTGTACGCGCTTCATCAATTAAGATTGAATCCACTTCATCCACTACCGCATAAAACAGTGGGCGTTGTACACGCTCATCAATGCTAAATGCCATGTTGTCACGTAGGTAGTCAAAACCAAACTCGTTATTAGTACCGTAAGTAATATCGGCACTGTAAGCTTGTTTTTTCTGTTGTGGCATCATGCCTGGTACGTTACAGCCCACAGTTAGGCCTAAGAACTCAAATAACTCGCGGTTTGTTTCAGCATCACGTTTAGCAAGGTAGTCGTTCACGGTAATTACGTGCACGCCTTTGCCTGTTAAGCCATTTAAGTAGGCTGGAAGTGTGGCTGTGAGGGTTTTACCTTCACCGGTACGCATTTCTGCAATACGACCTTGATGTAAAACCATGCCGCCTAATAGCTGTACGTCAAAGTGACGCATGCCATTTACACGCTTTGACGCTTCGCGTACCACAGCAAATGCTTCTGGTAGAATGTCGTCAAGGCTTTGTCCGTTATCGTAACGTTCTCTAAACTCAGCTGTCTTAGCTCTTAAATCTTCATCAGAAAGCGCTTCTAATTGCGTTTCTAGCGCATTAATTAGCGCGACCGTCTTTCTTAGGTTTTTAATAGTGCGGTCATTGCGACTACCAAAAATCTTGGTAAATAAATTAGATATCATGATAAAACCGTTACAATGTATTCTTTGTTAACCGAGTGTCGGCTAACCCATTTTTTACAATTGGTAATTAATATGTACTTTTACATAACCTGTAGAACATATTAATTAGCAATTTTGTATTAAAGAGCCTCAAAGCACTGTTTAATACGTGTGCTACTATACCAGACTCTGCCAAACAACAAACTATCTCAACTAAAAGATGTGTATTAAAAACAGAAAAATTTGATCTGATGCGTAAAAACCACTTTAACTGATTTAATTACGCTAAAAAATAGCAGCAAGTTGTGAAGATATGGTGTTAAAAAATTTAAAAACAAGAGTGCTAGGGCATGCGGGCCTTGGGTGATTGAAATTCATTCAATCCACAAAGCTCAACACGCCCTAGGTGGGTAAATTTTATACTTAGTTACCCACCTTATTACGCTGTGTATTTAAAGCTTAAACTGATTAACCGTTTTGTTTAAGGCAACAGCAAGGTCGCTTAAATCGCGCGCTTCATCTGCTAAAATGTGTGCGTGATCAGCTGTGCTGTTTACTAAGCCATTAATTGCTGCAAGGCTGGTATTAATGTCCTCTGCGACAACGGTTTGTTGCTCAGTTGAAGTGGCAATTTGGTGGCTTTGGTCTTGCACTTTAGTTACCGACTGAGCAATGTTTTGTAATGAACTTAGCACTTCTTTTGTTTGCGATACTGAGCCTTCAGTTTGCTCTTGCCCTTGTAGCATCATTACCGACGCTTGTTGGGCAATTTGCTGTAAGCGAGAAATCATATTACGAATATCGTCTGTTGATTCTTGCGTACGGCTTGCCAGTGAACGTACTTCATCAGCAACTACCGCAAAACCACGGCCATGCTCACCTGCACGCGCAGCTTCAATGGCGGCATTTAGAGCAAGTAAGTTAGTTTGATCGGCAATGGAGTTAATTACATCCACTAATGCACCAATGTTATTACTTTCTTGCTCAAGCCCTGCTACCACTTTAGACGCTTCACCTATGTGTAGCGCAAGTTCGGTCATCACACGTTGTGCTTGAGTTGAGCGGTCAGCCCCTTCGGCAGTAATGGCTTGTACTTCTTCGGCGGCGCTGTTGGTATGCTGCGCGTTACGCGATATTTCAAGTACAGTGCTGGCCATTTCGGTCACGGCGGCACTTACGCTGTCTACTTGTTGTTTTTCTTGCTGTATTTCGGTGTTGGTTTGAGCAGACACGTTTTTAAGTTGCGCTGCGGCATTGGTCAACTGCTCAGCTTGTGCGGCTGTTTCTAACATCATGGCGCGCAGCTTATCGATGAATGTATTCATGTGATTGGCAAGCTGGCCGACCTCATCCTGGCTGGTAATATTAATCTTTTGGGTTAAATCGCCTTCGCCCGATGCAATATCACGCATTATGTTAGTTAAGGTGGTAATAGGCTGCGAGATCATGTGGGTTGCCCATAATATCATCGCTAGAATGATCACTAAAATAATCACCACTGCGGTGGTTGTGGTGGTAACCGCCTCATTAACGGGGGCTTCAATCATGCTGGTTGGGATCAGTATACCTACATACCAATCTAGGTAAGGTTGCTCTAGTTGTAAGCGATGATACACCACATAATACTCTTCTCCTTTTAAGGTCACCAATTGGCTGCCTTCGAGGTTATTACGCATTTGTGCGTTAAGCTCTGTAAAGCCTGAAGTATTATTAAACTGGCTTTCAAGGCCATCTAGCCCTTCTTTACCTTTAGGGCCTTCGTCGGTGTTAGACAGCTTATGGCCGGTAGCATTTGAAAAGTGTACAACCTTTTGATTGCCATCGAGTAAAAAGCCATAGCCTTGGCCGTTAAAGCGAATACCTTCAACCATATCGTTGATTTTATTAAGCTGTAAATCAACGCCGCCCATACCAATAAGTTTACGCTGTGCGTTGTATACCGGCTGTTGTACAACTGCTGAGGCAACCCCAGTGGTTAAATCGACCGATATAGGGCCTACGTAAAGTTTATTAATTTGCAGGGCTTCTTGCCACCAACCACGTTTATAGGCGTAGTAAGGTTGGCCATTGTAATGGCTGGTACGCTCGTTTTCTTTAAAGTATTCACCGGTGGTTGCTGATGCGAAAAACGCCGACAGTACATTTTCGTCATTTGAGCTAATGCGTACAAAGTCTTGATTAACTTCGTTGTAGCCGGGGGCGTTTTTAATCGGCTGGTCGCGAGTATCCCAATTTTCAAAAAAATTAACTAAATGCGGGTTATTAACAAACGTAGAAACCAGCTTGCCATACTTTGCAAAGTAGCTTTGCATTGAAAGTTGTTCGCTTTGTAGGTAGCTTTGAGCTTCGCGCTCAATGTTTACTCTGGAAAGGTTAGCGATGTGATTTACAAAAAATGTTGAAGCAATAATTAGCAAAATGGTGATGGTGCCACCAATCAATAATAATATTTTCTTCCGTAATGATAAATTATTTAGCATAAGTGCACGTATTATTGTTTTTTAGTAGGTTGTATCTAATCATATCTTACTTTAAATCTCTATGAAGTTAGATAAAAAGCACTAATTATGCGTTTAAAATGAAGGGTTATGCAAAAATGGAAACAAAAGCTAATAAATTAGTAGTATTAGGCGCAGGCTGGTTGGGTCATACTTTGTGCCTACAAGCTAAACAGGCGGGTTGGCAGGTACAAGGTACGCATAGAAGTGATGAGCACACAGACGATTTTCAGCGTCAATTTGTCTTGATTGATGGGCAACTAATACACCAAATAGATTTACACGATGCTTACTGGGTGTGTGCAATCCCCCCACGAAGCAGACACAGTGAAAGTAACTACCCAGAAACACTAAGCGCTGCACTTTCACTTTCTAAACAATTAAATGCAAAGGGCTTTATTTTGTGCTCATCTACCGGTGTGTACGACCAAGAGCCAGGTATTTACACTGAAAGCAGTGAAATAAGTTGTACCAATGAGCGACAAATAAAACTGTACGATAGCGAAGAAATGGTGCTTGAGCAAGATGGTAAAGTACTGCGTTTAGCAGGGTTATTAGGACCTAACCGCGAGCCAGGGCGTTTTGTTGCTGGGAAAGAATTAAATTCATCGAGCCAGCAGGTGGTTAATATGGTGCATCAACAAGATGTGATAAACGCCATTTTTGCGGTAATAGAAAACTATAATTCGGCGCAAAATATTTATAACGTGGTAAATCCATCGCACCCAACTAAAGCGAATTATTATGCACAAAAGTGTGCAGAGCATGGCGGCGAAATGCCAACCTTTACCAGTAATGAAAGTGCTGAGCGCAAAGTACTTGGCTCAGCAATTGAGGCGTTAGGTTTTAGCTATCAGCATGGAATTTAAAATGCGATGGTAGTGGGTTGTGGTGAATAAAGTCGCACAATGCCCCTTGTGCTAAAAGCGTATTGGTTGCCTCTATATCGGGGGCAAAGTAGCGGTCTTTATCGTAGTAACTTACATGCTCGCGCAGCAGAGCTTTTGCTTTTTCTACTTGCGGTGAAGGTTTAAGTGGGGCTCTAAACTCAAGCCCTTGAGCAGCTCCAAGCCATTCAATTGCTAATACCTCGCGGGTGTTATTGGCCATTTCCTTTAAGCGCCTTGCTGCAAAGGTTGCCATAGAGACATGATCTTCTTGATTTGCTGATGTTGGCAGGCTGTCTACCGAGGCGGGATGCGCAAGCGATTTGTTCTCGGAGGCAAGCGCAGCCGCGGTTACTTGGGCAATCATAAAACCTGAGTTAACTCCGCCGTTTTCAACTAAAAAAGGTGGCAGTGTAGAGAGGTTTGAATCAATAAGTAGCGCGATTCTTCGCTCTGCCAGCGCGCCTATTTCGGCAATCGCAATGGCTAAGTTATCAGCTGCCATGGCAACGGGCTCTGCATGAAAGTTACCACCGGATATAATATCGCCCACATCGGCAAATACCAGCGGGTTATCGGTAACGCCGTTTGATTCACATAACAACACCTCTGCGGCGTGGCGTATTTGTGTTAAACACGCGCCGAGTACCTGAGGTTGGCAGCGAAGGCAGTAAGGGTCTTGCACTTTTTCGCAGTTTACGTGAGATTGGCTAATTTGTGATTCAGTACTAAGTAGCTCTCTAAATACACTGGCCGTATCAATTTGCCCGCGTTGCCCCCGTATTTCGTGAATGCGTGCATCAAAGGGCGCACGGCTACCCATTGCGGCTTCTATGCTGATAGAGCCTATAACACAGCTTTGTGCATATAAATCTTCTGCTTTGAAAAGCCCTTGTAACGCAAACGCGGTAGAGGCTTGTGTACCATTTAACAGTGCCAGCCCTTCTTTTGCGCCTAATGTAAGAGGTGAAAGGTTGGCAATTTTTAGCCCTTGCTCTGCACTTATAATTTCACCTTTGTGGCGCATGTTGCCTTCACCTAATAGTGGAAGGCACATATGAGCAAGAGGTGCTAAATCGCCCGAAGCACCCACAGACCCTTTTTGTGGTACGCACGGGTACACTTCACTGCACAGTAGTTGCATAAAAAATGCGATCACCTCTAGGCGTATCCCTGAGTAGCCCCGAGACAAAGAGTTTACTTTTAAGGTCATCATTAGTCTTACAGTGCTGTCGTCCATGAACTCCCCAATACCGGCAGCATGCGAAAGCACAATACTGCGCTGCAGTAGCTCAAGCTCGTCATCTGCTATTTTTGTATTGGCTAATAAGCCAAAGCCGGTGTTAATACCGTACACCGTTTGGCGTTTGTTTATTACGTTTTGAACAGTTTGTGCACTGGCCGCTATTTGTGTACTGGCGCCATCGACTAAGTTAAGTGTGACAGCAGAGTCATTAATTTTTCTTAGGGTGCTTAAATCTAACTGCCCTGGTGTGAGAGTGTGTGAAATCATGACTATTCCTTGTTTAGCATAGGGAGATCTAGGTGGTGCTCTTGCGCGCAATTTTTAGCGATGTCGTAGCCTGCATCAGCATGGCGCATAACGCCGGTAGCAGGGTCGTTCCAAAGCACACGAGCAATGCGTTGCGCGGCTTGTTCACTACCATCAGCAACAATAACCACGCCTGCGTGCTGGCTAAAGCCCATGCCCACTCCGCCGCCATGGTGCAGCGACACCCACGTTGCGCCACCCGCAGTATTAAGCAAAGCATTAAGTAACGGCCAATCAGAAACGGCGTCTGAGCCATCTTGCATACTTTCGGTTTCGCGGTTGGGGCTTGCTACAGAGCCAGAGTCGAGATGATCACGACCAATTACAACCGGCGCTTTAAGCTCGCCATTTTTAACCATGTCGTTAAAGGCCAGTGCAAGGCGGGCTCGGTTTTTTAAACCAACCCAGCATATGCGCGCTGGCAAACCCTGAAATTGAATGCGCTCACGCGCCATATCAAGCCAGTTATGTAAGTGGGTATCTTCTGCGATAAGCTCTTTCACTTTTGCATCGGTTTTATAAATGTCTTCGGGGTCGCCCGAAAGCGCAACCCATCTAAATGGGCCAATTCCTTCACAAAATAGCGGACGGATATAAGCAGGCACAAAGCCCGGAAAATCAAACGCGTTGGTAACGCCTTCTTCAAATGCCATTTGGCGAATGTTATTGCCATAGTCGGTAGTGGCAGCTCCGGCTTTTTGAAGTGCTAGCATGGCGTTTACTTGCACTGCCATAGATTGCTTAGCGGCTTTAACCACTGTCTGTGGGTTTTGTTCACGCATTTTTGCTGCGTGTTGCATGCTCCAACCTTGCGGTAGGTAGCCGTTGAGTGGGTCGTGCGCTGAGGTTTGGTCGGTCACTATATCAGGGGTAATATTGCTGTTTGCCAGTGCAGTAAAAATATCGGCAGCATTACCTAATAAGCCTACCGATAATGCCTTACCTTTAATGCAAGCATCGGTAACTAGCTCAAGCGCGTGCTCAAGTGTCGTGGCTTTTACATCAACGTAGCCGGTTTTAATTCGAAAATCGATACGGGTTTCGTCGCATTCCACAACTAATGCGCTAAAGCCTGCCATCGTCGCGGCGAGTGGTTGTGCGCCTCCCATACCGCCAAGGCCTGCTGTTAAAACCCATTTACCTTTTGCATTACCGCCAAAGTGTTGCTTTGCCATTGCTACAAAGGTTTCGTAAGTGCCTTGCACTATGCCTTGTGAGCCAATATAAATCCAAGAGCCCGCGGTCATTTGCCCATACATCATTAAGCCTTTTTTATCGAGCTCATTGAAGTGCTCCCAATTTGCCCAATGTGGCACCAAGTTAGAATTAGCAATGAGAACGCGCGGCGCGTTTCCGTGGGTTTTAAATACGCCCACGGGCTTACCCGATTGCACAAGCAGGGTTTCGTCGTTTTCGAGCCTATCAAGGGTTTCAATTATTTTATCAAAGCTTGGCCAGTCTCTTGCCGCACGGCCAATACCGCCATATACCACTAACGCGTGAGGGTGCTCTGCCACATCAGGGTCTAAATTGTTCATTAACATGCGTTTAGCGGCTTCTGTTTGCCAACTTTTAGCGCTAATTTTATCGCCATGAGGCGCGCGGATTTCTCGCTGTGTGTCGAGCCGGTTGTTCATGAATTTCTCCTGTTGTATATACAAGGTGGTCAGCTACAAAAAAACGCCCTTGAGCGTTACGTTGTTATTATTTTTTAAATGTTAAGTGCCCGCCCAAACGGTATTTACTGCCCGGTGATACTAAGCGAGCAAAGCTTACTATGCCTTTTGTAGACCAAGTACGACGAATAACCTGTAAGCAGGGTTCTTCGTTATACAGGTTAAGCCATTGGCACATTTGCGAGTTGGGCATAACCGCTTCTACTGTGTGGCGCGCTTGTGTGAGCGGCGCTACGCTCGATAAGTATTCATGCGGGGTGAGGGCGCTAAAGTCTTGTTGTAAATAACCCGCGGCTAAAGCTGGGTTTACAAATCGCTCTTCAACTTGCAGTGGTTTGTCGTTCTCATTGTGTACAAGCACACTGCGATACACCACGCTATCTACTTCAACGCCAAGCGCAATGGCTATGGGTGCTACCGCATTGATTGATTCAAGCATTTGCACACTACAGCTGTATTGCCCGTTACGTTCTTTTACTTCATCGGCTATGTTTTTAATTTCAAGTAGTGACGACTGCGATTTAAAACTGGCTACAAACGTACCTAACCCTTGGCTGCGCGTTAAAATACCGGCATCTGTTAATTCGCTCAGTGCACGTCGTGCGGTCATACGGCTTACAGAAAATTGGCTGCTAAGCTCGTTTTCTGAGGGGACACGTTGGTTTTCTTGCCATGCGCCATTTTTTATTTTATCGACAATAAATTGTTTTATTTGTGCAAATTTAGGTGTGGTCATTACTATTATTAGCTGTACTTAAAATAAACTATTAAATAAAGATGGCATAATTATCTTGTATATACAAGGTGTATTGTTAGACTGTATTTTAAGCACGTTAGGGAGCTAAGTATGCAAAATAAAACAACGGGTTACGCCTTAGAAGATCTCGACTTATTATTAACTGATGCCAACATAGCAACCATGGATAGCACAATAGATGCACCTTATGGGGCTATAGAAAATGCGGCACTGGCGATTAAAAACGGCGAAATTGTATGGTTAGGTGAGCAATCAAACTTACCCAGTTTTGATGCCTTTGCTACTCCTACATTAAGTATTAAAGGGCAATGGTTAACGCCTGGGCTTATTGATTGCCATACACATTTAATATTTGCAGGCTCCCGAGCTGAGGAATTTGAGCAGCGCTTACAAGGTGTAAGCTATGAACAAATAGCTGCACAAGGTGGCGGTATAGCCAGTACCGTTAAGGCCACTCGCGCGGCAGATCATGAGCAGTTATTTGTTGATGCAAAAGATCGCTTAAACACTTTACTTGCCGAGGGCGTAACGACTGCTGAGATAAAGTCGGGATACGGGCTTGATGTTGAAAACGAAATAAAAATTTTAGAAGTGGCGCGTTTGCTTAATGAGCATCATCCTATTGATATTAAAACCACGTTTTTAGGTGCACATGCGCTACCCCCTGAATACAAAGGCCGTGCAGATGAATACATAGATTTAGTATGTACGCAGATGCTTGAGCAGGTAGTAGCTAATAACCTTGCCGATGCTGTGGATGTATTTTGTGAAAATGTAGGCTTTAGTCTTGCACAAACAAAACAAGTGTTTGATGCAGCTACAAAACATAACTTGCCGGTAAAATGCCATGCTGAGCAGCTTTCTAATCAGCAGGGCGCACAGCTGGTGGCTGAGTATAAAGGCCTTTCAGCTGATCATATTGAGTACCTTGATGAAAACGGCGTAAAAGCCATGGCAGAGGTTGGCACTGTGGCTGTTTTATTACCTGGGGCTTTTTATTTTTTACGAGAAACACAGCTTCCTCCCATCGATTTGCTGCAAAAATACAATGTGCCTATTGCTATTGCCAGTGACTTTAACCCAGGCACCTCGCCTTTATGTTCTGTGCATTTAATGATGAACATGGCATGTACTTTATTTAGGCTCACCCCTGAGCAGGCCCTTGCGGGAGTAACCCGCAATGCAGCGCAGGCACTAGGTTTAAAAGACAGAGGCGTGCTAAAGGTTGGAGCAAGGGCTGATATTGCGCACTGGCAAATAAGTCACCCTGCACAATTAAGTTACCAATTTGGCGTAAATAAACTGTTAAATCTATGGATTTTGGGTAGAATTAATTAGTTTGTATTATTTTTGTCCATATTTAACATGCTTTTATTAAATTTTATTGCTAATGGAGTGGCGTAAGCTTGAGTATTTTGACTGACAGTAACTTTCCAATATTTTTTAGCGGCGCGCTGTTAATGGCGATGGTCGCTACGTTATTTGCGGTTAAAAATACCAGTATTAAATTTAGTTACTTATGTACAGGCGCTGTCGGTTTAGCCATTTTAAGCAGCGGGGCTGCTTGGTTAGCAATATTGCTCGCTTTTGGTTTTTGCTTTCATTTATGGCAAGCGTTTGAGCGTAATAGTTGGAGCATGATTATCACAAGCGCCGTTTCAGGGTTGCTATTTGTGGTGTTGTTTTCAGCGCATTTACTCATGGACGTGCCCCTATTTTGGGTGGTGGTGGCTATTATTCTGCTAGCGGTTGTAGGGCTAATGAGCGAGGAAGAAGAGCCCAAAGTTGAAGATTCGCATAACATTAATGAGCCTGAACCGTACCAAGATGACTCTCCTCTTGCTGCATTTGCAGATAAACAGCAGTTACGCCAGGGTTATTACAGCTGGAGTAAAGAAAAACAGCTAGAAGCAGCACTGGTGATTATTCGTCTAGAAGGGTTTGAGCAAGTTAATCAGCACATAGGCAGAGATTTTGGTGATTTGTTGTTGGCACAATCGGCCAACAGAATAAAAGACTTACTAAATAACGACAATGTGATTGACTTAGGTGGCCAAGAAAAATTGGCGCATTTAGGCGGTCTTAACTTTGCCTTTATTTGCAGCTTAGCTGTGCACAAACATAGCCATGAACACATCATTGAGCAAATTATTGGCGCAACACTTAAACCGTTTAACGTTGCTAATTGTACCGTAGAGGTAAAAGCAAGGGCGAGTTACGTTAATTGCGATGAGCAAGACGCTAACTTTGATAACTTAGTATCGTGTGCATACTTAGCCCTTGATAGTCAGCCTAAAAAAGCTGTGGTTGTGTACCATCAACAAATGATGGTTGAGCAACTTGAGCAGCAAGCCCGTTTAAAAGAGCTGGCTAATATTGATTTTGTAAGCGAGCTTGAACTTTATTTTCAGCCTATTATTCGCAATGACGACGGCCAAATTGAGTTTTTAGAACTTCTGTTGCGTTGGCAGCACCCTCAACAAGGTATCTTATCTGCCCACCGGTTTATTGATGATATTCATATTGCGGGTTTAGCTTACCCACTGGCTAAGTTTGTTATAGAGCGGGCCGCAGAGCTTGCCATGGCACTTCGCATAGAGGGGATTGCTATACCGCTGAGCATTAACTTATTTGGCCCCGAAATGCTTAACGAAGAGTTTGTTGAGTTTGTAGATAGCGTGGTGAGTGAGCACAACTTACAACACGGAGATTTAATTGTTGAATGCCCGCTGCATATATTCACAGATTTAGATAATAAGGGCCGTGCGATGATTGCCCGATTAAATAATATAGGTTTAAAGATATGCGTTGATGGGCTAGGCGATAACCCCATTGTTCTTTCTAAGCTGCCAAATCTAGCTGTTGAATACATTAAGGTGGCACCATCGCTTACTGCAGATTTTAGCAATCAAAATAATATTCGCAGCCTAGTAGGCGGTATGGTTGAAATGCATAACCAACAAAATACCAAGGTTATTTTTGAGGGCGTTGAAACCTTAGACCAATTAAAATTTGTAAAAAGTTTAAAAGCGCACGCAGCACAAGGTTATTATTTTGGCCACCCGTTAAGCAGCATTGGCTTAATGAGTTGGCTAAAGCAGTGGCAGGCTCACCAGACACAATAAGTTATGCCAAGCTGCAATAATTATTTTGTAAGGGAAATTCAGCAATTCGCTGCGATAGAATTACTCACTTATAAGCGTATAGCGTGCAAAAGTGAGTTATACACCTGCCAATAGTAAGCTCAATTAACTCACCATTTTTAGCTAAGTCAGTAACGTAATTCAGCGGCCTTAAAAATACAGCGGTTAATTAAGCTAATTACAATTAACGCGTTTTTGCATGTAAGTAGGCATTAACTAATGCACTAATAATTTGCCCACAGCTTTGCATACCTGCTGTTAACCCAGCGGGGTGATTTAGCGGTGCAGCTTCACACAAATGTAGGTAGCGGGCAGTGCTGTGTTTTGCTGTTAAATACACATAATGCTCAGCATCACTAACGCTAAAGCCGCAGCATGTATACGCGCTGGCCGGTAAAAATGAAATGCTGTCTAAGTCGAGTTCAATACCAAGTGGCGCTTTATTAAACGCTGCTAAGGCGTGCTGTACGGCGTCGGTTAGTGATATTTCTCGGCGTACATTAATAGCTTGATAGCTGTGATAACTACATTGTTTTTGTGCGATTAAGTCAAAAATGGCTTGGTTATTTTTTTGCTCATGCAGGCCAATAATATGATATTGCTGCAATGCATTTTTCTTCAAGGCATAGCTAAAGCCATTGCCGCTGTGGCGACCTTCGCAAGGCCGTAAATCTGCATGGGGATCAAAATTTATAGCGTTAACTGAAGCCCCACTATGTTTGCTTAAAGCACTGAGTATGCCAAAGCTATTATTGTGCCCACCGCCAATAATAATAGGCACAAGGCCCGCATTAAATATAAGCGTTAATACCACCTCTACTCGCTCATCTATCGTTGCGCATAGTTTGCGTAATTGAGCCAGCTCTTCAGCATGCTGGTTATTTAAGCCTTGCGCTTGCACCATTACATCATCAACGTCAATTTCGCCTAACAGCAATACCTGCTGGGTCGCGTTAAACGGGTTAACTGGTTGGTTCAAAAAGTATTGTAAAAAAGCGGGCCAAGCTTGATGTGAGCCGCCATTGCCTAAATTAGCGCGAGGGCCTATATCTTCACATATACCAATTAATACGTAGCGAATACCAAATTGCGCTGCATCGTTAAGGGCTTGTTGTACATTTACATGGGTGTCTAATAGGGCAACAGACTGCCAGTTTTTTGTTTCGTTAACGCGTGTGGAGCAGTAGGGTTTAACGGCGTTTTCATCATACACTTTTAAGGTAGGGTGCACTGTGTTGAATCCGTATTGAGCAGCAAAAATTATTCGTGGTGGCGTAAGCAGTGCTCTGTTGAGCACTGCTTGTTACTTTATTCTTCGATAACTTCTAGTTCAAGTTCTTCTGCTGATAATACAATGCCAGTACTATCTGCATAGATAAAATCGTCATCAAAAAACGACACACCAGCAAAGTTAACGCCAATGCCATCTTCACCAGCGCCTTCGCTGTCGGCGGCAACAGGAATTGATGCAATCGCTTGAATACCTAAATCAATTTCTTCTAACTCATCTACATGACGCACAGCACCAAATACAATAATGCCGTTCCAGTTGTTATCAAGCGCAAGCTCTGCAAGTTCAATGTCGATAAGGGCGCGTCGTGTTGAGCCACCACCATCGATAAGTAGTACTTGATCAGTACCGTCTTGTGAGAGTATTTCACGGATCAGTTCATTATTTTCAAAACATTTAACCGTTTTAATTCGGCCGCCAAACGTGTGTCGACCACCAAAGTTGATGAACATCGGTTCAAGCACGTCAACCACATCGGCAAAAAAGTCACATAAGTCAGAAGTGCTGTAATCCATTATTTTATCCTCAAAGGGTACATAAGTTACCCTCAGTATACCCTCCTTATATGCAATAACAACGACTTAATAGCAGTAAATTTATTCAAAAAATGCCGAAATTAGAAATGGCAACAATAGTGTCTTAAAAGCGTCACTCAATTGTTATTTTCTGCCACTAAGCTTTAACTATGGTTAGATATTGTGCAGCTAAGGGTAAATAATGAACGACAATAACGTGCTTAAAAAAATGGCTCAAATGGATGAACAACTCTTTTTAACTCTGTTTAATTATAATTCACCCAAATGGCTGAAAACGGCTGCGCTTGGTTTATCTAAAAGTGGTAATGGTGGTTTATATTTACTTATGTGTGGCGCCATTTGGTGGCTAAGTACCAATGAGCAGCATCAGTTATTGCCAATATCAGTGTTACTGGGGTTTGCAATTGAAAGGCCTATTTATTTTTTAGCAAAACGTAGCTTTGGCCGAATCCGCCCCTGTGATTGCTTAGTCAGTAATGCGTATATTGTGCCTAGTGACAAATTTAGTTTGCCTTCGGGACACAGTGCAGCAGCATTTTTAGTTGCGGTAATATTGAGTCACTTTTTTGCAGAGTATGCGTGGCTTTGGTTTAGTTGGGCATCGGGGGTGGCGGTTTCTCGCGTAGTATTGGGCGTACATTTTCCGGCAGATATAATAATAGGCGCCGTTATTGGCAGTTCATGCGGTTTATTTGCGCTAGCTTTGGTGGTGCCTGTATGAAGATATTATACGGCATACAAGGCACAGGTAATGGTCACATTACGCGCGCCCGTGTTATGGCAAGTTGCTTTAAAAAGTTAGGTATAGATGTAGATTACGTTTTTTCAGGGCGCCCTGAAAAAGACTACTTTGATATGCAGGACTTTGCTGATTACAAAACGTTTCGGGGGTTATCGTTTAGCACTAAAAACGGCCAAGTAAAAAGCTATCAAACATTAAAAAATGCCCGAGTGTGTAAGTTAGTTAACGATATAAAATCATTTAATGTAAAAAAATACGATTTTGTCTTAAATGACTTTGAGCCTATTTCAGCTTGGGCTGCAAAGCGCGCAGGCGTGCCTGTAGTTGGTATTAGTCACCAAGCGGCTTTTTTATCTAATAGTGTGCCTATGTTTGGCCGTGGTTTATTTAGAAAGTCTCTTATTAAGCACTACGCGCCAGCAAGCACCTATTTAGGCGTACATTGGCAGCCCTTTGCAGATAATATTATACCGCCCTTTATTGCAAACCATAACCATGGCAATCCTGTCGCCGTTATGAATAAAGTGCTGGTGTATTTACCCTTTGAAAACCTCGACAACATTATTGATTATTTAAAGGACTTCCCAGAAAAAGAGTTTTACTGTTACCACCCGCACGCGCAGGATAAATCCCTTGGGCATATTCATTTGCGCACTCCTTCACGAGCGGGGTTTTTAAACGACTTAGCAAATACCAGTGGCGTAATTGGTAATGCAGGCTTTGAGCTGGCAAGTGAGGCCTTAAAGCTTGGGAAAAAATTATTACTTAAACCTCTTGATGGTCAGTTTGAACAAGATGCAAATGCACAAACATTGCGGGCGATGAAAATGGCCCATGTAATGAACTATTTAAACCCGCAAGCGCTGGATGATTGGAATAGTGCCCCGCAAAACAAACAAATTAATTTTCCCAGTGATCCTGCCCCTTTGGTTAAATGGCTACTTAATAAACAGTGGCATGACACTCACTCATTGCATAAAGATTTATGGGGTAATGTTAATCTAAAAGCATGAGTTATATGTATAAAAAGTTAATAAAAAGTTCAATATAAAGCGCCAGAACGTACTACACTATTAGTGCATATTAAATATAGGTGTTTTCAATGAATTTTTTACAAAACTTAACCATTAAAAGGCGTTTGCAACTTAATGCAGTGGTAGTCGGTCTGGCAATGGTCATTTTGTTGTGTGTGATAATTTATGAGTCACGCGTAACACTCAATCTGAATAAAACAATTCAGCTTGCAGAAGAGCTCAACGTACATGCACTAGAGCTTAGAAAGCATGAAAAAAACTTTCTTTTTTACAAGCAGCAGGAAGCACTTACATCATTTGATAAGGATTTTAAACAGCTAAGCACTAAAATCAAAAAGCTGCAGGAGGTAATGCAACAGCAGGGCATTACCACAGCGCAAATTGAGCATTTTCATACGCTTATTACTAACTACAACAACAATTTTTCAGAGGTTGTTAGGTTACAGCAACAGATAGGTTTAAACCCTAAAGATGGGTTATATGGCAAGCTCAGAAATGCAGTGCACGAAGTTGAGGTGCTATTAAAAGAGCAAGATAATTTTGAGCTTTTATCGGCAATGCTACAGCTGCGACGCGCTGAGAAAGATTTTATGCTGCGCTTTGATGCAAAATACTTAACTCGCTTTAACGAACTTATTAGTACGTTTAAACAAAAAATTACCCAAGCTGATTTACAAAGTAGTTATAAGTCGCAAATAAACCCTTTAATAGATACGTATCAAAGCGCTTTTCAAAATCTTGTAAAGGCACAAACGCAATTAGGGCTAGATTTAGACTCAGGTGCACTAGGCGTTATGCGTATTAACGTAGAAAAAAGCGATCAGGTTGTTGGTCAAATTGTTGAGTCAACTAAGCTGGAAGTTGAGAAAAGCGTTGACCAAGCGCAGTTTATCGCCATCGTTGTATTTGTTATTTCGGGGATTATAGTGTTGGCGTTGGTGTACTTTACTAGCCACTCAATTATTGTGCCTATTGAGCGGGTGTATCACACCATAAACGACATACGCCGTAATAACGATTTAAGCGTAATGATAGAGCAAACAGGTAATGATGAAGTTACCATTATGACCTCGGACTTTAATAGTTTAATAGGCGATTTTAAAAACCTCATAAACGAAGTAAATACCGCGCTTAATACGTTAAATGTGGCAACAGAGCACTTATCTGAAAGTACCTCTGCAACAAGTTCAGGCATGCAAGAGCAGTTACACGAAGCGGATATGGTTGCCACTGCGGCTACGCAAATGCAGGCAACGATTCAAGATATTTCTCATAATACCGAAGCTGCCGCTAAAAAAGCAGAGTCAACCAACTTAAGCGCGCAGCAAGGGCGTAATGAAGTAGACTCTACGGTTAAGCACATACGCGATTTATCTTCGTCGTTAGGTAACGCATCAAGTGTGGTATCGCAACTTGAAAAAGACGGTGAAACCATAGGCTCTGTGCTCGATGTGATCAGAGGCATTGCAGAGCAAACCAATTTACTCGCATTGAATGCTGCGATAGAAGCCGCTCGTGCTGGTGAGCAAGGGCGAGGCTTTGCTGTTGTGGCGGATGAAGTACGCTCGCTTGCGCAACGTACACAAGAGTCTACCAGTGAAATTGAAGGCATTATTAATACGCTTCAGCAGCGCACGCAAGAGGTAGTAAGTATTATGCATCAATGTCGCTCGCAAGGTGATGAAAGTGCTTCACAAGCTATTAAAGCGGGTGATTTACTCGGCGCTATTACCGAAGATGTGCAAACCATAATGGAGATGAGCACTCAAATTGCCGTTGCTATTGATGAGCAAAGTCAGGTGGCATCAGAGGTGAACAAAAATGTAGTACGCATTAGAGACATTGCCCAAGATGCCTCAGAGCATGCAGTTAATAATGCGCAAACCAGTGAAGAAGTCTCTGAACAAGCACGCGTATTATTTGCCGCTATTGATAAATTTAAAGTGTAATACAGTGTAGCGTTTAAAAAGCCAATAAGGTTTAGGGAACAAACTTTATTGGTACGCTATCTTTGTTTTGTTCGTGCTCGCCAAGACGCGCTTGGTATTTATCCCACAAGGTTTCGTGCTGCGCTTGTAGTGTTTCAAAGTAGCTCCAGCTAAATAGCCCGCTGTTATGACCATCATCAAAGTCTAATCTCAGTGCGTAATGCCCCACCGGTACAATCTTTTTTATTCCAACATGTTGTTTATTAAGTACCAACTTCATTGGCTCTGCACCATGACCTTGCACTTCGGCCGAGGGAGAGTGAACGCGTAAAAACTCGCAGCTAAATACAGCCATACTGTCATCATCAAAGTAAACATCTAGGTTTTTACTCACGCTATGATAATGCACTTTTGTTACGTGTTTCATTTTATATGTCCCATTAAAAAGCCCCCAATATGGAGGCTTTTAGTATAGTATTTTTGCCTACCTTATAAAATAAAGCGGCTTAAATCTTCATCTTCAACTAATGCGCCTAAATGTTTTTCTACATAAGCGGCATCAATAGTAAGGGTAGAGCCTGCTTGTTCAGACGCATCGTATGAAATTTCTTCCATTAGCTTTTCCATTACCGTATGTAAGCGACGAGCACCAATGTTTTCGGTTTTCTCGTTTACCTGCCAAGCGGCTTTAGCAATGCGCTCTATTGCATCATCGTTAAACTCAACATTTACTTGCTCAGTTTTAAGCAATTCACGTTGCTGCTCAGTAAGTGAAGCATGTGGCTCGGTAAGAATTCGTTTAAAGTCATTAGCACTTAGTGCTTCAAGCTCTACACGAATAGGTAAACGACCTTGTAGCTCAGGGATCATGTCTGATGGTTTAGCCATTTGGAACGCACCTGATGCAATAAATAGCATGTGGTCGGTTTTCACCATACCGTGCTTAGTATTAACGGTTGAGCCTTCAATTAGTGGAAGTAGGTCGCGTTGTACACCTTCACGGCTAACATCTGGGCCTGACGAATCGCCACGCTTACAAATTTTGTCTATTTCATCTATAAACACAATGCCGTTTTGCTCTACTGCAAAAATAGCCTGCTCTTTTAGCTCTTCAGGATTAACTAATTTAGCGGCTTCTTCTTCGGTTAATAACTTAAAGGCTTCTTTAATTTTTAACTTACGCTTAGTACGTTTGTCGCCACCCATGTTTTGGAACATGCTTTGCAGCTGGTTGGTCATATCTTCCATACCAGGAGGCGCCATAATCTCTACATTTGGCTGTGCTTGCGCTAGATCTATTTCTATTTCTTTATCATCAAGCTGACCTTCGCGTAATTTTTTACGGAATGTTTGACGAGTAGATGAGTTGTCATCGCGCTGTGTTTCACCGTATTGATCTTTAGCCGGTGGTAAAAGTGCATCTAAAATACGCTCTTCTGCTGCTTCTTCTGCGCGGTGTTTAAACTTTTTAGTTTGTTGCTCGCGGGTCATTTTAATTGATACATCAACTAAATCGCGAATGATAGTCTCTACTTCTTTACCAACATAACCCACTTCAGTAAATTTAGTCGCCTCTACTTTAATAAAAGGCGCATTAGCGAGTTTAGCTAAACGGCGGGCAATTTCAGTTTTACCGACACCGGTTGGGCCAATCATTAAAATGTTTTTCGGGGTTACTTCGCTGCGTAAGTCATCGTTTAGTTGCATACGGCGCCAGCGATTACGCAGGGCAATAGCCACGGCTTTTTTAGCATTAGCTTGACCAATAATATGCTGATCTAACTCGTGTACAATTTCTCTTGGGGTCATAGCAGACATAATGGGTCCTATTATAATTCTTCGATTGTTTGGAAGTTGTTGGTAAATACACAGATGTTGCCAGCAATGGTCAGGCTTTTTTCTACGATATCGCGAGCGCTTAAATCGGTGTTTTCTAATAGGGCAGTGGCTGCTGATTGAGCAAAGTTACCACCGCTACCAATGGCAATTAAATCGTTTTCTGGCTGCACTACATCACCATTACCGGTGATAATTAGTGAAGCAGTTTCATCTGCAACCGCAAGGAGTGCCTCAAGCTTGCGTAAAGCTCTGTCGCTACGCCAGTCTTTGGCCATTTCTACAGCGGCTTTAGTGAGGTTACCTTGGTGCATTTCTAGTTTGCTTTCAAAGCGTTCGAAAAGGGTAAAGGCATCAGCAGTACCGCCGGCAAAACCAGCAATTACTTTGCCATTATAAAGGCGTCGAACTTTACGGGCGTTGCCCTTCATTACGGTATTACCAAGTGAAACTTGGCCGTCGCCACCAATTACTACTTTATTGTCGCGGCGTACACTTACGATAGTGGTCATGTTATTCCTCATCATCAAGCTGCGGGGGCAGCTTGTAAAAAACGATTATGATGAGGTTATATGGGTGAATGGACTAATTTCAAGTCCAGCCCCAAATTCCGCAGCTAACAACATGCACTCGTTTGAGTTTGTTTTTGTCGCTTTCGGCTTGGCGCTTTGTTTTATAAGGGCCTAAACGCACTTTATACCAAACACCATTAGTACCTGTGGTCTTTTTAATTTCAGAAATTAAGCCCGCAAAGGCAATTTTAGCTTTGAGGGTTTCGGCTTGTGCGTGTGTTCTAAACGACCCACACTGCATAACATAGGGGCCTTTTTGCTCAATTTCTCTTACTTCAACTTGGATCTCGTGCTCTTTAATTTCTTCAATGAACTTAGGAGCGCGAGGTTTAGCTATTTCTACTTTTTCAGCTGTTTTAGGGTGCGCCTGCTGCTCAACAAGCTCAGGGTCGGCGTTATTTTTAATAAACCATAAGCCGTAAGCAAAGCCGCCTACAAGCAAAACAGTAATAACAACTAAAAGTATAGGAAATGGTTTTTTAGCAGGGGCTTGCTTGGTGTTTTTTCTACCCGCTGGTTTTTTATTAATATAATCGTGCTGTGCCATTTGGCTTTAACCTAAATCATGTCTATAGGGTCAACATCAAGGCTCCAGCGCACTTTTTGTGCAAGTTTGCTGGTGCTTAAATAGTCGACCATTTGCGCAAGATACTGATGCAATACTTTGCGGTCTTGCGCTTGAATATGCAATTGAAACCGGTACATACCCGCCACTCTTTCTAGTGGGGCAGGGATTGGACCGAGCAATTGTATACCAGATACACCGTTAACAGGAACCAAATCCGTCAAAAAATCGACAACGAGCTTAATACTGTGCCCTTGTGCTCTAACTATAGCCATATTGGTAATGGGTGGAAGATCGGCATCATCACGCTCACTTAAAGCAAAACGGGCAAAATCTTGGTAGCCATTATTTACTAAGTCTTGCAATAAAGGGTGTTCAGGAAAGTGGGTTTGCAGTAATACTTGGCCTGGCTCACCAGAGCGACCCGCGCGCCCAGCAACTTGAGTTACCAGCTGGGCTAAATGCTCTGTGGCTCTAAAATCGCATGAGTACAAGCCACTATCTACATCTAATATAAGCACTAAGCTAACATCGGCAAAATGATGACCTTTAGCCAACATTTGTGTGCCCACTAAAATACGCGCCCCGCCTTTGTTTATCTCCTCTAAGGCTTTTTCTAAGCTCCCTTTACGGCGGGTTGAATCGCGGTCGATGCGGGTTACGGGTGTATCGGGGAATTCACTCGATAAAAATTCTTCAATTTGTTCGGTGCCTTTACCGTTTGGAAAAATTTGTGTGCTACCGCAATCAGGACACTGGTGAGGTACTGGGTGTTGCTCTCCACAGTGGTGGCAAATCATTTGGCCAATGGCTTTATGAAAAGTTGCGCTGGTGCTGCAGCGATTACACTCACTCAGCCACCCGCATTCGTGACAAATTAGTGTAGGAGAAAAGCCACGACGATTTAAAAACACCATAACTTGCTTACCACGGTTTAAATGTTGGCGCATAGTGGCAAGACTTGCGTGTGCAATACCCGCTTGGTCGGGCTGGCCTTTCATATCGAGCAACATAAACTGATTATCGGTCGCAGTTTGTGCACGCTCTGTAAGGCTTAAAAGTTGGTATTTGTTGTTTATAGCTTTGTGCAGTGTTTCGAGCGCAGGGGTGGCACTGCCTAAAATAAGCGGTATTTTGTGCTGAAATGCCCGATAAGCGGCTAAATCGCGTGCGTGGTAGCGTAAGGTATCTTGCTGTTTAAATGATGAGTCATGCTCTTCATCAACCACTATCATTCCTAACTTTAAAAAAGGTAGAAAAATACTCGAACGGGTACCTATTACTATTGCGCAGCTGCCTTTTTCGCAAAAACGCCATGTTTGCAAGCGTTCGTTATCGGTTAGGGCTGAGTGCCATAGCATAATTGGCGTATCGGGAAAGCGACGACGAAATCGGTTAACAGTTTGTGGCGTTAAGCCTATTTCAGGCACCAATACTAAGGCTTGCTCGCCACGTTTAAGGACTTCTTCTAGGCATTGTAAATACACTTCGGTTTTACCACTGCCTGTTACACCTTCTAATAAAAAGCTCTTAAAGCCAACACTTTGATTTATTGTAGTGCATGCTACGGCTTGCTCTTTATTAAGTACTGGCTTGGTGCCGACTGTGGGCGCAACGCTTTGCCATTGATTATCATGCTCAATGCTTTGGGTTATAAGCTCTTTATCTATTAGGGCATCTATTGTTTTTTTACTAAAGCCGAGCGCTTTTAGCTCGGTTACCGACGACTTACCCGATTGTGCGAGTTGCTTTAGTAAATTTAACTGAGTTTTTGCTTTTAATGATGGAACCTTTGCGCCTTTTTCGGTAAGGCTAACCATGTTAATGCTAGTTTTATCTGGGTTTTCACCTTGGCGAAGTGCACCTGGCAGTGCAATGTGTATGGTTTCGCCGAGCGGATAGCAATAATAGCGTGCAGTAAAGCTAAGCAGTTCTAAATGCTGTGATGATAAAATAGGGGTTTGGTCAATAACCTCAGTAACCGCTTTAATTTTGTTCTCTGGCACGTCGGTATGTGTTTTAAGAGCAAGAACAACCGCTACTTTCTTTTGATTGCCAAAGGGTACTAAAACACGCATCCCTGGCATAATAGGCGCCGAGGGCGAGATGAGTTGTTCATCTATTTTATAATCAAAGGTGCGTGGTAACGGAACTTTAATAGCAACTTCAACAAAACGCATAACAACTCATGTGATAAAGGGTAATAGCTTAATGTACTAAAAATAAGGCTAAAAACCTACATACAAATGGATGCGGTAGCGCTGGTTGGTTACTTTTTTGGCAAAAAGCGTAATTAAAGCTTGTGCGGGGCAAGCTAGTTGGATAAAATCCGCGGCCTATAAATTTGTTTTAACGACGTATGGTGCCAGACTTCGGGTTTGGAGAGCGATGCGGCCTTAACTAGAGGTTCCTATGAAAGAAGGTATTCACCCTAAGTACGAAGCAATTTCTGCAACATGTTCATGCGGAAACAAATTCGAAACTCGTTCTACTCTTTGTAAAGACATTCACCTAGACGTATGTTCTGCGTGTCACCCGTTTTACACTGGTAAGCAAAAGATTTTAGACACTGGCGGCCGTGTTGATCGCTTCAACAAGCGCTTCGGTGCACTTAGCAGCAAGAAGTAATTATTGCTGTTTAGTAAAAAAAGCACCTTCGGGTGCTTTTTTTGTGCCTAAAATTCATCACTTTTACTGAAAAACCACCGATTATTGCCGTACTACGTGTGCATAACTATTTCCTGTTCTTATTCTGAATATGCATAAACCTTTGCAGACAAACTCACAATTCTTCTCTATATTTTTTATACGTTAATTTTTAACCAAGCTGCTAAAAGTGCTTATCGTGGCGATATTTGTTTTTAACGGTGATAAACGCGCCATATTGGTGCATTTTACTCTTTTAATATTCTGCTATTTTACAAAAATATTGGCAGGGCAAAATGAACCTCAAAAAGCACTTTTTGAATGAATTTTTATTTGTTTAATATTGATAACTTTTAGCGAAGTTGCTGATAAATCACTTAAAATTAACGGATATAGCATATAACAGGATAGACCTGATATTGCTTGGAATTTAAAAATAATAAGAGTATCTTAGCCCCATACTCCCTCTCACTTAACTTAAATTGCAGGATACCATCGCGTTATGTCAGATTTTCGTGAACAAGCATTACACTACCACTCTCACCCCGTTCCAGGCAAAATCAGCATTGAGCTAACAAAACCGGCCGAAACGGTGCAAGATTTAGCATTAGCATACAGCCCCGGTGTTGCAGAGCCTGTGCGCGAAATTGCAGCAGACCCAGCCAATGCATATAAATATACCGGTAAAGGTAATATGGTTGCGGTGATCAGTAATGGTACGGCAATTTTAGGTTTGGGTAATTTAGGGCCATTAGCCTCTAAACCTGTTATGGAAGGTAAGGCGCTTTTATTTAAACGTTTTGCTGGCCTAGATTCTATTGATATTGAAGTTAAGCATCGCACCACCGAAGACTTTATAAATACAGTGGCTAATATTGCCGATACGTTTGGTGGTATTAACTTAGAAGATATTAAAGCGCCAGAGTGTTTTGAAATTGAAAAAGCACTTATTGAGCGTTGCAGTATTCCGGTTTTTCATGATGACCAACACGGTACCGCTATTGTAACTGCGGCAGGTATGCTTAACGCTTTAGAAGTGCAGGGCAAATCAATAGAAGATGCCATTATTGTATGTTTAGGTGCAGGCGCTGCAGCGGTTGCTTGTATGGAGCTGTTAATTAAGTGTGGTGCACTGCGCGAACATATTTATATGCTAGACCGCAAAGGGGTTATTCATACTCGCCGCGATGACTTAAACGAATACAAACAGCTTTTTGCTAACAATACAGATAAGCGTACTCTACAAGATGTAATTGCTGATGCTGATGTGTTTGTAGGTGTATCGGGTCCTAACTTACTTGCACCTGAAGATCTAAAACTAATGGCCGATAAGCCAGTGGTGTTTGCATGTTCAAACCCAGATCCTGAAATTGCACCTGAGCTTGCGCACAGTGCACGTAAAGACTTAATTATGGCAACGGGGCGTTCTGATTTCCCTAACCAAGTTAATAATGTTTTATGTTTCCCGTTTATTTTCCGTGGTGCACTTGATGTACGTGCAAGCGCAATTAACGATGAAATGAAAATAGCCGCTGTTGAAGCTATTCGTAGTATTGCTAAAGAGCCAGTGCCTGAGCAAGTATTAAAAGCAGCGGGTGTAGAAAAGCTCGAATTTGGTGCAGACTACATTATTCCTAAACCGATGGACCCGCGTTTATTACCACGTATAGCCAAGGCGGTTGCTATTGCTGCTGTTGAATCGGGCGTGGCACAAATTGACTTACCGGAAAATTATATGGCGTAATCTATAGCGCTTAAACAAAAAAACCTCAGCATGCTGAGGTTTTTTTGTTTAAAAAGACGTTTTATTCTTCGTCTAAAATAGGCACTTCTAAACCCATTTCTTGCATTATTTTTTTAACTTCTTCAGGTACTTTTTCTGCGTTATCTTTACGTAGGTCATCATCATTAGGTAATGGCTGGCCTGTAAAGGCATGCAAAAACGCTTCGCATAGTAACTCGCTGTTTGTTGCATGACGCAGGTTGTTTATTTGACGACGTGTACGCTCATCAGTTAATACTTTTAATACATTTAGCGGGATCGAAACGGTGATCTTTTTAACTTGCTCTGATTTTTTCCCGTGTTCTGCGTATGGGTGAATATACTCACCATTCCATTTAGCCATAAGATGTATCGTTGCCTCAGATTATTAATTTCTCACACGGCGTAAAAAGCGTGTAAATATGCGTGAAATTCTATCGTTTTAAAAAAGATAGTCAAATAATAGATAGCAATCTATCTTAATAAGCTGGCTGTAATAGTAAATACAGCTTTCTTGAAGTTTTACGCGCCTGTTATTTTTAGCCATCTAGAGCTTTAAAAGCTTTGACTTATTATAATGGATAACTTACTCTTTTAGACGTCTAAACATCCAAATTAATCAGGTGACGAATATGAGCGAAAAAAACAAAGCAACCATTGCTGTACGAAATGGGGTTGATGCCGATAAACATCATGGCGCCGTTGTACCGCCAATTTATTTATCGACGACTTATTCGTTTGCCGATTTTGATACTAAGCGCGCATACGACTATGGACGCAGTGGTAATCCTAATCGCGATATTTTAGCTGACACTCTAGCAGAGCTTGAAGGTGGCGCACGCGGAATTATTACTGCTACGGGCATGGCAGCAGTGCACTTAGCCACACAGTTATTAAATAACGATGATACATTGGTTATTCCTCACGATTGTTATGGCGGCAGCTACCGTTTATTTACGTCGTTAGAAAAGCGCGGCTTGCTTAAACTTAAAGTGCTTGATTTAACTAAACCAGAAAGCTTAGAACAAATTTTAACCATTAAACCTAAATTAATTTGGATAGAAACACCAAGCAACCCTGTGCTGCGCCTAACGGATATTAAAGCCGTGACGGATATAGCAAAACAGTGCGGTGCATTAGTGGCCGCCGATAACACCTTTTTATCACCGGCATTACAAAACCCCATTAAGTTTGGCGTAGATATTGTTGTGCACTCAACCACTAAATATATAAACGGCCATTCTGATGTTGTAGGCGGTGCAGTTGTTGCTGCAACACAAGAGCTTGGTGATGAGCTTGCTTGGTGGGCCAATAACATTGGTATTACCGGCGCACCATTTGATAGCTATTTAACGTTACGTGGTTTACGTACTTTAAATGTGCGTTTAAAACAGCACCAAGAAAATGCCCTGGCAATTGCTAAATACCTAGAAAGCTCTGAGTATGTTAGCCAAGTTTACTACCCAGGCCTTGAATCGCATCCTCAACATACGCTTGCTAAAGCCCAACAGCTTGGGTTTGGTGGTATGGTTAGTTTTGATATTAAAGGCGATGTGAATGATGCTGCGGCGTTTTTAACAAGCCTTAAAGAATTTAGCTTAGCAGAATCGTTAGGTGGGGTTGAGAGTTTAATTTGTCATCCTGCGACCATGACTCACGCAGGTATGGAAGCTCAAGCACGTTTAGAGGCGGGTGTGGGCGATACGCTAATTCGTATTTCGGTCGGTATTGAAGATATAGAAGACCTACTGGCTGATTTTGAACGTGTATTTAACTTAGTTAAACCTGGTCAAAATAAAAATGTAGGGCGTGTTGGCAAAGCTGCAGGCAATGCCAATGGTGATGTAAAGCAGCAGGCTGCTCATCCAGCTTTGTGGTGATTGAGTATGGTAAAAAGTGTACATAAATTTGGCGGCTCGAGCTTAAGCTCGGGCGAGCGCTATCAAAGTGTGGCAAAAATAATTATTGGCCACACACAGCCTGGCGATTGCGTGGTTGTATCTGCTGCGGGTAAAACCACCGATACATTGGTATCGCTGTGGCAAAGTTATCAACAACAAGATAAGCAAGCCGTTGCTGATATTTTGCTGCAATTGAGTAATCACCAAACAGCATTAATTGAAGAGTTATTAAAAGCCGATGCTAAACACACGGCTTTAGCTGTGTTAGCGCAAGAGCTAAGTGATGTAGCGGAGCAAGCCAGCAAGCAGCAGTTGCAAGAGGCGGCCTTACTGGCGCATGGTGAGCTGTGGTCTGCGCGATTATTGGCAGCCTATTTAACGCAATTAAACATTCAAGCGTGTGCTCATGATGCTAGAGCGCTGTTTAGTGTAACAAGCGGGGAGCTTTTGCATGCGCAAAACAAACAGCAATGCAGCCAAGTTATTGATGCAAATAAAATTAACGTAGTAACAGGGTTTATCGCAGCAAGTGCTGATGGTAAAACAGTTACGCTTGGGCGCAATGGCAGTGATTACAGCGCCACCTTATTAGCCAATTATTGCGATGCACAAAATGTATGTATTTGGACTGATACGCCAGGGGTATTTAGTGCCGACCCACGTAAAGTTGAAAAGGCGATTAAGTACAACAAGGTGTGCCGTGAACAAGCTAACTTATTAGCTCGATTGGGTAACCCGGTTTTACATGCTAAAACGCTTTCGCCTTTAAAAAACAGTAATATTAAACTGGCTGTACGTAGTAGTTTTGATGTGCAAACTGCCCCTACCGATATTGTAAAACAAGGCAAAGCTAAGCAAAAACGTTTTATTACTACATTACAAAACGTTGATTTACTACTCGTTGAAGGCCTTAACGCGGGAGAAGTGGCGCATGTTAGCCAGCTTATTCAGCACAGCCTTCATCATTTTATACACAACGGCGATACATACTTAGTTGTGCCCGCGGGTGCAACGCATCAAGTAGTGAGTTATTTCGCTGGGCGAGCAAATATAAGCGAGTCTAATTTAAATGGCTGCGCGGTGGTTGCGCCTACGCAAGATGTTTACACATTAAGTACATTAGCGGCTGAGGTTTTAAATCAGCAAAGTATTCACCCTCGTTTTATTCATCAAGATACAGGCTATACATTGCTGTTAACAGATCAGTTAATAGAAAGCGATGTACTTAGTTTATTGCACGAAAAATTAATTAATAAAGGTCAAGAAGTTGCTCTGGTTGTGGCTGGCTTAGGTAATGTAGGCGATGAATTTTTAAGCCAGCTAGATGCTCAATTTAAGCGTTTGTCGGGCGATTATAGTATTAAGCTAGTTGGGTTAATTCGCTCGCAACATATGCTATTTAATGCCTCGGGTATTACACTCGGACAGTGGAAAAAACAATGGCAGCATAATGCCGTTGCTTATGAGCAGGCGGATTTATTAAGTGCATTAAACGAACTTGATTACGAGCACAAAGTTGTTGTTGATATAACGGCAAGCGAGCAATTTAGCCAATTATACACCGACTTTGTAGAGCGAGACTGCCATTTAATAAGTGCTAACAAGTACGCAGGCACTGCTGCATCTAATTGGTATAACGCGCTGCGCCAAAGTATTAGCGAGCGTAACTTGCATTGGCGCTACAACACCAGTGTTGGGGCAGGATTGCCAATTAACTTTGCGTTGGCCGATTTACAAAATAGTGGCGATAAAATTACCCGTATTGAAGGTGTTTTCTCGGGCACACTCTCGTGGCTATGCAGTAAGTACGATGGCAGTGTGGCATTTTCTGACCTTGTTCTTGAAGCGCAAAAAATGGGCTTTACAGAGCCTGATCCTCGCGAGGATTTATCGGGCCGCGATATGCAACGTAAATTGCTGATACTTGCGCGCGAGCTTGGCATTGAATTAGATTTAAATGATATAAGCTTACAAGCATTAATGCCTGATGAGCTAGCCCAAGGTTCATGGGATGACTTTTTAGCGAATAAAGATAAGCTAAATGCCTTTATTAAACACCATGCCGATGCGGCAAATGCGCAAGATGCTGTACTTAGGTATACCGGTTTATTGGCATTAGAGCAGGGTAAAGTATCGGCGAAGGTAGGTATAACTTACGCGCCTAAAGGGGACGCCTTAGCTAACTTAACACCAGGCGATAATATCTTTGTTATTAATAGCCAGTGGTACAACGAAAACGCCTTAGTAATACAAGGCCCTGGGGCAGGCAAAGAAGTGACCGCCGCGGGAGTGCACTCTGATTTATATTGGTTAGTTAAAAACCTAAAATAGCGCAGCAAATATTAATAGTAAAACGGCAGCTTGTGTAAGCTGCCGTTTTTGTTTTTAGAATAGCTCTTCTTCTGTTTTTGTATCTTCTTCAAAAATATCAGTTGGCTGAGACAGCACATATTTTGTAGGCGCAGTGCCTTTTTCAAAATATTCAAAGCGACTGGTGTAGTCGTTTTTATGACTTAACAAACCTGTTTTTAAATCGATACGAATTGAAACTAGCCCTTCAGGAGGCTCTATTGGCGCTTCTGGTGTGCCCTCAAGCGCCACTTTCATAAAATCAACCCAGGCAGGCTGTGCCGTTTTGGCGCCCGATTCAGCGCCAGAGATTTGGCTGCTATCTAGGTTGTTATTATAGGTGGAGCGCCCTAACGAGTTACCTGGGTTGTCAAAACCAACCCATACAGACGTTACTACATTGCGGTTAAAGCCGCTAAACCAAGTATCAACAGAGTCATTGGTTGTGCCTGTTTTACCCGATAGATCGCGTCTATCTAATGCTTGCGCACGCCAGCCTGTCCCGCTCCAGCCTGTTTTATGGGTCCAGCTACCGCCACCCCATACTGCGCTGTGCATTGCTTCAGCAATTAAAAAAGCATTTTGCTTTGAAATAACACGCGGTGCACAACGTGCTTGCGTGGCTGTATCATCTGTTATGTCGGTATCTAGGTTATTGTTGGCAAAGCTATCCATTGCTTGAGAGACGGGTAATAGCTCGTCTTCATCGCAAGCAAGAGCCGGGTTTGCTTTAAATAGTACATTGCCATAGGCATCTTGAATTTCAGATATAAAGTAAGGTTCAATTAAGTGACCGCCATTAGCAAATGCGCTCATGCCGCGAGCAAGCTCTAATGGCGTGATTGATGCACTCCCTAATGCTAACGATTCACTGCGGTTAATATCAGCATCTTTAAAACCAAACTTAAGCAAGTGATCGGCGGTGCGTTGTAACCCTACACCGCGAAGTAAGCGCACAGAAATAACGTTTTTAGATTGTGCAAGTGCACGGCGAATACGTATAGGGCCATTATAAACTGCTGGGCTGTTTTTTGGTCGCCACGCTACACCTAAACTTTTATCCCACTGGTTTATTGGCGCATCGTTTAAAATAGAGGCTAATGTATAGCCATTTTCGAGCGCAGCAGAATAAATAAAGGGTTTAATATTAGAGCCAACTTGGCGTTTAGCTTGTACCGCTCGGTTGTATTGGCTTTGCTCAAAACTGTAACCGCCTACTATAGCTTTAATACGACCATCTTGTGGGTCGAGTGAAACAAGTGCACTGGCAGCTTCTGGTATTTGGCTTAGTAGGTAAGTGTCGTCGTTATTTTTACGCAGCCATATTTGCATGCCAGGGGTAAGAATGTCAGTAGCAGCTTTAGGGGCAAAACTTTGGCGGTAGCGAGTAATGTATTTGCGCGCCCATTTTAAATTATCCCAATCAAGTGTGGTGCGCTGGCCATTTTTTAAAATAACGTCAGCGGTTTTCTCTGCCACATTTAACACCACGCCAGCATGCAAATCAGCTATTTCTTTAACAGGTTTTAGCTTTTCTATAATTTGCTGCTCACTTAAGGCGGGCTGTGTTTCTGGATCCCATAACACGTCTACAGGCCCACGAAAGCCATGACGCATATCGTAGTTATGTAAATTATTAACTAAAGCTGCTTGCGCAGCCTTTTGAACTTTAGACTCCACTGAGGTAAATATCTTAAAGCCAGAGTTATATGCTTTTTCTACACCGTAGCGCTCAACCATCTCAGCACGAACCATCTCAGAGATATAAGGGGCGTAAAGGTCTATCTCAGCACCGTGAAAATAAGCAGTGATAGGCTGGTTAGCCGCCTCGTTGTATTGCTGTTGCGTAATATAGTTTTCAGTAAGCAAGCGACCAAGCACTACATTACGGCGTGCTTTAGCTCTAATTGGGTTACGAATTGGGTTAAGCGCCGAAGGGGCTTTAGGTAAGCCGGCAATCATTGCCATTTGTGCAAGAGTGAGGTCTTTTAGCTCTTTACCATAGTAAACTTGAGCAGCAGCACCAATACCAAATGCACGATTACCTAGTTCTATTTTATTAAGATACAGCTCAAGAATTTCGTCTTTTGTTAATACACTTTCAATATGTAGAGCTATAAAAATCTCTTTAACTTTACGAATATACGCTTTTTCTCGTGTTAAAAAGAAGTTACGAGCAAGCTGCATAGTAATGGTACTCGCGCCTTGTTTTTTCTCACCTGTTGAAATTAACACAATAGCAGAACGGACAATACCAATAGGGTCTATACCAATATGGTCATAAAAACGGTTGTCTTCTGTTGCTAAAAAAGCATCAATTAAAGGCTGGGGAATTTCGTCTATAGTGACGGGGATGCGGCGTTTTTCACCAAATTGATTAATTAAGAGTCCATCTTTTGTAAAGACTTGCATAGGGGTTTGTAATTGCACGTCTTTTAAAACTTGCACACTGGGGATATCAGGTTTAACGTAATAATAAAGGCTGATTAAAGTGATCAGACCAAATAACGTGCAAATGATAAAAAATTGTAATGTTCGTTTTAATAAAATCACTTATATTTCCCTAAATGGACTCCCAATTGCGAGTTTAGACTGCTAGTATATATTGATTAAAAAATGAATAATATTTTTTACTAAAAAAATTATAACTTGTTTATTATTAAAACAAAGGTCAAGTTGCAAACATGCTAAGTCAACTATTTCAAAAGCCATCCACTGCGATGGTCGGAATTGATATCGGATCGCACTCTATCAAAGCAGTGCTTTTAAGTGAAATTGAAACGGGATTTCGACTAGAAGCACTTGCAATTGAACCTATGCCAAAAGGCGCAATGAGCGAGCGCTCTATTCAGGATATTGAAGCAATTGGTAACATAATTACAAAATTAAAAAGAAAACTACCAAAATCTTTAAAATCAGCGGCAGTGGCTGTATCAGGGCAAACCGTTATCACTAAAGTTATTTTTATGGATGTTTCATTAAGTGACGCTGAATTAGAGTCGCAAATTGAAATAGAAGCTGACAGCTTAATACCTTACCCCCTTGATGAAGTGAGCTTAGATTTTGAAAAGCTCTCTACCAACGAAGCCGACCCGAGTAAAATGAATGTGTTGTTATCTGCTGCACGTACAGAAAGTGTTGAAGCCCGTGTGGGCGCACTTGAGGCGGCAAACTTAACCGCTAAAGTGGTTGATGTTGAAAGCTATGCGTTAAGTAGAGCAATGGATGTGTATTATCAGCAATTGCCAAGTGACGCCTTTAACAAGTGTGTTGCGGTGGTAGATATTGGCGCTGTTTTAATGTTGGTGAGTGTTGTTCAAGCAGGTGAAACAATTTATACCCGTGACCAAGTGTTTGGTGGCGACCAATACACTAACAGCATTGTGTCTTACTATAACAAAGGCTTTGATGAGGCTGAAATAGGAAAAACAACGGGTGACTTACCCCCTAATTATACTTTTGAAGTGCTGGCACCGTTTCAAACATCATTATTGCAACAAGTGCGCCGTGCGGTACAAATGTTTTTAACAACCACAGGTAAAGATCAAGTAGATTATATTGTGCTAACTGGCGGTACATCGATGATTGACGGTTTAGATAGGTTGTTAATTGAAGAGCTCGGTATTCATGCTGTGGTTGCTGAACCATTTGCAAATATGGAAGTTTCGCCAAAAGTAGACAGAAATGTAATGCAGCGAAATAGAACGCAGTTTGCAATTGCTACTGGTTTGGCATTAAGGAGCTTTTCATCATGCCACATATAAATCTACTGCCGTGGCGAGAGCTACAGCGTGAAGAATCAAAAAAGAAATTTATAACAATTTTAGTTGCGGTTGTTATAGGCTGTTTTGCAAGTATGTACTTACTTAGCTCTTTTTACGCGGGTTTAAAAGATGGCCAAAATTTAAAAAATAATTATTTAAGTTCAGAAATAAGCATGCTTGATAAAAAAATCAGTGAAATTAGAAATCTTGATAAGCGAAAAGAAAATTTACAACAACGTATGCGATTAATTGAAGAGCTACAAAGCAGCCGTAATTTAGGTACTCAAATTATGGATGAAGTAGCTAAAATTGTTCCTCAAGGCGTGTATTTAACTAAGCTTGAGCGCCGCGGCAGTCAAATACATGTGCTAGGGCGCAGTGAATCAAACAATCGTTTATCTACTATGCTGCGTCAGGTGCAAGGCTCATATTTATTAGAAAGACCTACCATGCAAGGCATTGTGGCAGGCGATCAAACATCACGGTTACTCAGTGATTTTAATATGGAGTTTTACGTAAAACCATTTGATGAAATTGGTGAGGTAAGTGATGAACCTTGATTTAAAAGCCTTAAATGAAATAGATTGGAATGAAATTGAGCTCGACAACATTGGCGAGTGGCCCGTTGCGGTAAAAGCAATTTGTTGCTTATTTATAGCCGGTTTAGTGTTGTTTTTTAGTTACAGCCTATTGGTATCTGATGAAATAGACAGCTATCACAGCGCGGTAGCTAAAGAAGTAGAGCTGCGCAGTACCTACAGAACAAAGTATGCCGTAGCCAGTAAGCTTGATATATACCGCCAGCAAATGGTTGAAATGGAAGATAAGTTTTCACAACTACTAAAGCGATTACCTACCTCAAATGAAACCCCAGGCCTGTTAGACGATTTATCTTATGTAGGTACTACTAGCGGTTTAACATTTTTGAAAATTGGCTGGTTACCTGAAGTCGAAAAAGAGTTTTATACTGAGCTGCCAATTAAAATTGAAGTAATAGGCACTTACCATGAATTTGGAGAATTTGTAGGAAAAGTAGCCCAATTACCACGAATTGTAAGTTTACATGACTTTTCGATTGTATCATCTGGCGAAAAGCAACTAACATTCAGTGTGGTAGCAAAAACATATCGTTATGAAGAAGGGGTTAAAAAGTGAGATTAGTCCCTTTATTATCATTGTCTGTTTTATTGTTGGCAGGTTGTAACGACGATACGTCGGAGCAAAAAGAATTTATTGACCAAGTTAAGGCCAGCACCACGCCTAAAGTTGAGGAAATACCTGAATTAACGCAGTTTGAACATTTTGAATATAATGCATCGCAGTTACGTAGTCCTTTTGTGGCTCCGCAGCCTGAAATTATTCAAAATAAGCTAACGCAAATTAAAAATTGTTTACACCCTGACCCTGATAGAGTGAGAGAGCCACTAGAAAAGTATCCGCTCGATAACCTATCAATGAAAGGTACATTAGGCTCTAACGGGCAAATGTGGGCACTGATCACCGCAGCGGATGAAACGCTGCATAGGGTAACGGTAAATAATTACTTAGGGACGTATGACGGTAAAGTTAAGTCTGTAAGTAGTGATTATGTAGAACTAGTTGAATTAATCCCTGATGGGTCGGGTTGTTGGAAAGAGCGGCTGACTAAATTGGAAATGTTAGAGGCGGCAAATAATGGCGCAAATTAATAATAAAAAAGGTAAAACACACATGCATAAGGATGTACTTTGGCATCATCGTTTTCAAACGGTGTTATTTGTCATATTGGCTCTTTTTGTTGCAAAAACAGCCAGTGCAGCGCCGCTACTTTATGATGTACGTTATAACCCCTTGCTAAAAGGCGAGACAGAGTTACAACTTGTATTTGACGAAGAGCTAACACAACAACCTAAAATTCAAGTACACAACACACCAGCGCGCATAGAAATGCTATTTGATGGTGCAGAACTAGAACAGGGTCTTGAAAATGTGCCGGTCGATCACGCAGGTATTAACAGTGTAAGCAGCGTACTGACAGAGCAAGGCTTAAAAGTTACGGTAAATTTAGAGCGTTTAAAAATATACGAAACACAAGTTAATAATAACTTAGTGTCGTTGCGCGTATCTGATAACCCGCTTACTGAGCAAGCTTCTGATGAAAGCAGCAATAGTTATGATGCCTCAAGCGCTTATATTAATCGGATTCAATCTATTGATTTTCGCCGTGGTGAAAAAGGCGAAGCAAAAGTTTTAGTATTTTTACAAGACACGCAAGCTGCAATAGAAGTACATGAAAGTGGTGGAAAAATAATTGCAGAGTTTCATCACACAGATATTTTAGACGACTTACTGTATGAATTAGATGTGCTAGATTTTGGTACTGTAGTAAGTAGCATTGAAACCTTTAAAGAAGATAGCTTAAGCCGTGTAGTTATTGAGCCTAATGCTGCTTTTACCTTTACCTACCAGCAAATAGATAACATTTTAACGTTAACGATTGAAAAAGATGAAACGCAAAATGCCTATTTAGATGGCGGCAAGGAATATCAAGGTCGTCCAATGACCTTAAACTTCCAAGATATTTCGGTTAGAGCTGTACTGCAAATCATAGCGGGTTATAACGAGTTTAACTTAGTAACGAGTGACTCAGTAACCGGCAATATTACGCTTCGTTTAGATGGCGTTCCATGGGATCAGGCTTTAGATGTTGTACTACGTATTAAAGGCCTTGATAAGCGTATGGATGGCTCTATATTGATGGTTGCGCCAGCTGAAGAGCTCGCCGCTCGTGAAGCTAAAGATTTACTAGCAAAACAAAAGGTCGAGGATTTAGAGCCGCTTTACAGTGAGTATATTCGTTTAAACTACGCTAAAGCTGAAGATTTTGCGGATTTACTGAAAACCGACACTAACAGCATCATTTCTGCCCGAGGCAGTGTATCGGTTGACCAGCGTACCAATACATTACTTATTAAAGATTCAGCGAAGAGCATTGAGAGCATTCGCCGTATGATTGAAACACTCGATATCCCAGTACAACAGGTTATTATTGAATCACGTATGGTAACGGTGCGCGATAACGTCACAGAAGATTTAGGCGTGCGTTGGGGATTTAGTGATCAACAAGATAGTGATGGTATCTCTGGCTCGCTTGAAGGAGCTGAGTCTATCTCAAATGGCATTATTCCTGATTTATCAGACCGTCTTAATGTAAACCTACCTATTACTAACCCTGCGGCAAGTATTGGTTTACACATAGCTAAGTTGGCTAATGGCACTTTAATTGATTTAGAGCTAAGTGCTTTAGAGGAAGAAAATAAGGCTGAGATTATCGCAAGTCCGCGGATTACTGCAGCTAATCAGCAAAAAGCACGTATTGAGCAAGGTACTGAAATCCCCTATACCGAATCAGCCTCAAGTGGTGCTACTACTGTAAGCTTTAAAAAAGCGGTATTGAGCCTTGAGGTTACACCGCATATAACGCCTGATAACAAAGTTATTTTAGACTTAGTTATTACACAAGATACTCGTGGCGAAACGGTTCAAACTGGAACAGGTGAAGCGGTTTCGATAGACACTCAACAAATTGAAACACAAGTGCTGGTTGATAACGGCCAAACCGTTGTGCTGGGTGGTATTTTTCAGCAGCAAATAATTAATACCACAAATAAAGTACCTGTACTTGGTGATATTCCATATGTTGGACGCTTATTTAAGAGCACCAGCGAGTTTAATGAGAAACGTGAATTACTTATTTTCGTGACACCGAAAATACAAATAGACTAAAATTTAGTGGTTTTATGTTCGTCAACGAGTGTTTATTGATAATAATTGCTCGTTATATGGCTTTTTATTGTAATAGACTTGAAATACCCGGCCAATTACTGAGATAATCCCCTCCTTAATTTTGGGGCCAGGTCGTTAGGCGGGGTTTTATTTCAAATTTTAGAGTTCGTTTGTACTAAAAGATATGGCTGAGAAACGTAATATATTTCTAGTTGGCCCCATGGGGGCTGGCAAAAGCACGATTGGTCGTCACATCGCTGACCAATTACACCTTGAATTTGTCGATTCTGATCAAGAAATCGAACGCCGTACCGGTGCAGATATTGCCTGGGTGTTTGATCTTGAGGGTGAAGAAGGCTTTAGACTTCGTGAAGAATCTGTTATTGGCGACTTAACCGAAATGCAAGGTATTGTACTTGCAACCGGTGGTGGTTCAGTAATGAGTAAAGAAGTTCGAAACAAGCTTTCGGCTCGTGGTATCGTTGTATACCTAGAGACACCTATAGAAAAGCAAGTTGCACGCACGCAACGCGACAAGCGTCGCCCATTACTGCAAACTGAAGAAGCACCTCGTAATGTACTAGAGCGCTTAGCAGAAGAACGCGAGCCACTATACAAAGAAGTTGCCGATTTTGTTGTACGCACCGATGAGCAAAGCGCTAAAGTTGTTGCTAACCAAATCATCGAGAAATTAGATTTTTAAAAACCAATAATAAAGGAAATAACAAAGCATGCTTGAATTAACTGTTAATTTGGACGAGCGAAGTTATCCTATTTTTATTGGTCAATCTGCACTTCAAGATAATGGCCGCCTTGTTCACCACATTGGTGATTGTCGGCCTATCATTATCACTAACGACACAGTTGCGCCTTTATATTTACAAGGACTGCTTGATTCGTTAGCTGATCTAGACCCTCTTTCTTTTGTCATTCCCGATGGTGAGCAATACAAGTCGCTTGAATGGTTTGAGAAAATATCTGCTTTTTTATTGCAAAATAATTGCGGCCGAGACACATGCTTAATTGCACTAGGTGGCGGCGTTATTGGCGATTTAACAGGTTTTGTTGCTGCATGTTATCAGCGCGGTGTACCGTTTATTCAAATTCCGACCACGGTACTATCACAAGTTGACTCCTCTGTAGGGGGCAAAACAGCGGTAAATCACCCACTGGGTAAAAACATGATTGGGGCGTTTTATCAGCCGCAAGCGGTTTTTATTGATACTAATTCACTTCACACTTTACCGGCGCGCGAATTTGCAGCGGGTATGGCCGAAGTTATTAAGTATGGTTTAATTTACGATACCGAGCTATTTGCTTTTATTGAGCAAAATGTAGAAAAGCTACAGCAACTAGATGAAGCAAGTTTGCAGCATATTATTTATAGATGTTGTGAAATTAAAGCGCTTATCGTGGCGCAAGATGAAAAAGAAAATGGCCTTCGTGCATTACTCAACTTAGGGCATACCTTTGCGCATGCAATTGAAGCGCAAATGGGATACGGTGTATGGCTACATGGCGAGGCTGTTGCTACCGGAATGGTACTTGCTGCTAAATTAGCGCATACACGCGGTGATTTATCGCAAACTGAGGTAGATAGAATTGTAACGCTACTCAAGCTTTATAATTTACCGACTGAGATCCCAAGTGAAATGACTGCTGAGCAGTTTTTAATGCATATGCGTAAAGACAAAAAAAATAAAAAAGGCACTATCCGCTTTATTTTACCTACTCAATTTGGTCAATGCGCATTGGTAGATGACGTATCAGACGACCAAGTTAGAGCGTTAATCGAGCAATAATGCAGGCGCAAATTTTACCAAGCCGTGCGGCGTTGGTGGATAGAATCGCTCTGCAATTTGAATACGGGCAAAACTTAATTGTATTACTAGGCACCTCTGGCCTAGGCAAAAGTTATATGCTCGAAACCTTCATCACCGACAAATACAACAGTTTTAATAAAGCATTTGTACAAGTAAGTGCCAGTGTAAATGATGTATCACTGATGAGTGATATATTAGAGCAAAGCTTTAACTCTCCGCTGATTGACCACGATTTATCGTTAAGTGAAAACTTTTACCAATTGTTGCAGCAGCAGCCGTGTGAGGCTTGTTTGTGGGTGCTCGATAATGCAAGGCACTTATCTGAAGAGCTATTACAGGAGTTAGAGTTACTTGCCAAAAACAGCCCTATAACGCTTTATATCATGCTAGCTTCGCAATCAAAGCTAGCTATTAATAATGCCGTTAAAATTTACTTAGAGCCTTTATCTGCACATGAATCTAAACAGCTAATGAGCTGGTATTTTCCTAATTTACCGTACGATGAAGACCCCGTATTTAGTGCATTTTTAAATGAAGCGAAAGGCAACCCCAGCTTATTATTAGCATGGCAACCAACGGAGCATGTGGCTGATATTGTAAAAAAAGATAAAGTGTCGTGGCGAGTACACTTAATCTCGTTGTTAATTATAATTATGCTACTTATCATTGGGTTGCTGTATAAAAATGATATGACCCAGTGGTGGCAAACGTACTATCAAAATCAACAAAGCCAGGACATAGATACCGCTATTCCTGCTTCTAAAATTACCGCTATTCCAAGCGCGTATAAAGAAGTCAGTAATGCTAATTCTGATATTTCAAAAGCGGATTTGCCGTTAGAGCCGGTCAGCGATAAATCACAAGAGAATGTAGCGCCTCATAAAAACGATGTGCCGGCGATAATGCAAAGCCTAACGCGTGAGGCTCAACAAAGCGCTCAAAGTGAGCAAAGTGAGCAAAGCGAGGCGTTACCACAAAGCTTAAACACTCCTGAGACTATTGAGCCAATTGAAAGTGGCGATAAAGAAAGCCCGCAGCCTAAAACCTCAAATAACGTATCAGATAACGCTTGGTATTTAGCTCAGCCAGATAATAATACAACTGTGCAGCTGCTAGCCGTTACACAGGAAAAAATCACCCGTGAGTTTATTATTGAACATAATTTAAGCCAGCGCGCTAAGGTATATCAAACTAAGCGAAATAATAAAGTGTGGTGGGTGGTTACTATTGGCAGTTATGCATCACTCGCTGATGCTAAAAGTGCGTTGTCTGCCTTGTCGAGTGCGCTTAGAAAGAACAAGCCTTTTTATAAAAAAATCAGCAAAATAAAACAAGAAATTGCACGACTTGATCAGTAAACTGACTCACTTTAGTGTAAAATCGCGCTACAGCAGATTGAAGTTAAGAACCAATGCAACAAAAGAGTAGAGCCTTCCTTAAATGGGCTGGCGGTAAATACAGCCTAGTTGAAGATATTAATGCACGTTTATCTCAAGCCAGCAAACACGCTGAAACCTTGGTAGAACCTTTTGTAGGTGCAGGCTCGGTATTTTTAAATAGTAATTTTAAGCACTATTTACTCAACGACATCAATGCTGATTTAATTAACTTATACAAAGAGCTCAAGCGCTCGCCTGATGAGTTTATTAGTGACTCTAAAAAACTATTTGTTGATTTAAATAACCACCCAGACGCTTACTACGAATACCGTGTACAGTTTAATAAAAGCAGTGATGTGTATGAGCGCGCAATGCTCTTTTTATACATGAATCGCCATGGTTACAATGGGCTGTGTAGGTATAATCTCAAAGGCATTTTTAACGTGCCATTTGGTAAATATAAAAAGCCTTATTTTCCAGAAAAAGAAATGTACTTTTTTGCCGAAAAAGCACAAAAAGCCACATTTACCTGCCTAAGCTACGATGATGTATTTAAGCTTGTGCCAAACAATGCGGTTATTTATTGCGATCCGCCTTATGTGCCGCTAAGTAAAACAGCGTCGTTTACCTCTTATGCTAAAGGCGGGTTTAATTTAGACGATCAAGCAAACTTGGCAAACTTAGCCGAGCAAGCCGCGTTTGAAAACAATACCCCAGTGCTTATATCTAACCACGATACCGTATGGACGCGAAAAATTTATAGCCAAGCTACACTTGGTAAAATTCAGGTAAAACGTACTATCAGCCCTAAAGGTGGATCACGCAACAAGGTCGACGAGTTAATGGCTATGTATTTAGCACCCAAGCAACCACTGCATAAATTGTCACTACAAAAATAACAAAAAACAGCACAGCTAAAGCAATAATAAAAAGAGGGGAGTGTTGTTGGAAGTCGGCTTGGCGTTTGTGCTCTGATTGCACACCAAAAAATGCTGCTAGCACACTTTGCAACGCGCTAATAAAGTGCAGCATTATTTAAAATAGAGGTTTTATTGAAGGCGTATTCTTAGCGTCTTCTGAGCTAGTTAATAGCTCTAATAAATCTAAATAATGAAACTGCGCACTGCGGCTATCGCCTGTTAGCCACGAAAACCACGATGAGTCTTCTTCTACTTTCGCACACGTTAAGGTGTTTGAAGCGTTTTTACTACTTGCCTGATGCTGACAATTGCTAACTAAGCTTAAATCTTGCTCAGAACTTGGCGCAAAACTAAATGCCCCAATAAATAACAATGCCGACGCAATTAAGATCCCTGTTTTAAATGCACGCATAATATTAGCCTAAAATTAAGTTACTCCTTTAATAATAACAAAAGCTGTATAAATAACAAACTAATATTTATCTGTAATAGCTAAGGCCCGTTGAAACTTGCGAGTTAAAGTGTGTTCTCAAGCTAAGAGTTTTTAAAGCGCGCCCCGAAGTTTGTAATCGAGTGGGCACAATAACTGCTCTTGCGTTAATCTAATAGCTTACATCATGTAAGCAAAGCTTGTGCATCCTACTCACGGCCTTCCCAAAAATTAAACATGCTGCCCAAAACTCAACCACTAAAGCTCAACACGCCCTAAAGCTTTTTATAAATAAATACTTATATATTTAAATCGATATTTTTAGTTATGCCTAATTTACAGTGTATTACTTGGGAAACCTCAGCATTTACGGTACATTAAGGCATATTTTACTGATTGACGGATTACTATGTTAAACCCTGAACAAAAATACTTAATTGCGCCTTCTATTTTGTCAGCCGATTTTGCAAAATTAGGCGAAGATGTGGATAAAGTACTCGCTGCAGGCGCTGATGTAGTACATTTTGATGTCATGGACAATCACTACGTGCCTAACCTCACTATTGGGCCTATGGTGTGTAAAGCGCTTAGAGATTACGGTGTAACAGCCCCTATAGATGTGCACCTAATGGTAAAACCAGTCGACAGTATAATTCCTTTGTTTGCAGAGGCCGGCGCATCAATAATTACTTTTCACCCTGAGGCCAGCGAGCATATAGACCGCACCATACAGCTCATTAAAGACCATGGTTGTAAAGCAGGCTTAGTATTTAACCCTGCCACTAGCCTTAGCTACCTCGATCACGTTATTGATAAGCTAGATACTATTTTATTAATGTCGGTAAACCCAGGCTTTGGCGGCCAAAGTTTTATTCCCCACACCCTTGAAAAACTAGCTCAAGCTAAGCAGCGTATAGTTGCGTCGGGTCGTGATATTCGCCTAGAAGTAGATGGTGGTATTAAGGTTGATAACATAGCGGCAGCAGCGCAAGCAGGTGCCGATATGTTTGTAGCAGGGTCTGCTATTTTTAATGAGCCTGATTACAAGGTTGTTATTGATCAAATGCGTGAGCAGTTAGGAAACGTAAAGTAATGAAATATGATGTAGCTTTGTTCGACCTTGACGGCACACTTGTTGATAGCGTTTACGATTTATACCTAGCAGTAAACTTAACACTGAGTGATTTAGCGTTTCCTATTGTTAGCCAAAGCTTGGTTGAAAGCTGGATAGGCAACGGTATTGAAACCCTAGTCCAGCGTGCACTCAGCGGCGATATGCAAATTAGCGAACATTTAGATGAAGCGCTTAGTGCAAAAGCCATTGCCTTATTTTACCAACATTATGAGCAGCTAGTGGGCAAGTATAGTGTGTTGTATCAGCATGTAGAAACAGGGCTCAGTGCTTTGCGGGGCATGCCAAAAGCACTTGTTACTAATAAGGCGCGCCTATTTACCGAGCTACTACTTGATAAGCTTTCCCTTACCAGTCACTTTGAAGTGATAGTGTGTGGAGACGATATGGCTAAAAAGCCTTCACCAGCGCCTTTATTGTATGCATGTAACAAGCTGAATGTTGAGCCGAGTAAGGCTATTATGATTGGCGATTCAAAAAGCGATATATTGGCAGCACATGCCGCTAAAATTGATGTAATAGCGGTGGATTATGGTTATAACCAAGGCGAAAATCTTGAGGATTATAATCCACAGTACCTATGCGATAACTTCTTAGATATAATACCAACACTAACACAGCGTTAAAATTTTTAATTAACTAAACAACACTAAAGGAAAATCATGAGTAAACCAGTAGTTTTAAGTGGCATTCAGCCAACCGGTGGTATGACAATAGGCAACTATGTTGGCGCTATTAACCAGTGGCTAAAGCTACAGGAAGACCACGAAAGTTTCTTTATGCTTGTTGATTTACACGCGATTACTGTTCGCCAAGAGCCTGAACTTCTTCGCTCTCGCGTATTAGATGGTATAGCGTTATACGCGGCATGTGGCATAGACCCTGAAAAATCGGCCTTATTTGTACAGTCGCAAGTGCCAGAACACGCGCAGTTAGCATGGGTGCTAAATTGTTATGCGCAAATGGGCGAGCTTAACCGCATGACCCAGTTTAAAGACAAGTCATCTAAGCATGCTAACAATGTAAACGTAGGTTTATTTTCGTACCCAGTATTGCAAGCAGCGGATATTTTATTATACCAAGCTGACCAAGTACCGGTAGGGGATGACCAAAAGCAGCACTTAGAGTTAACGCGTGATATAGCTACACGCTTTAATAATTTATACGGTGACGTATTTAAGTTACCAGAGCCATATATTCCCGAATTTGGCGCACGCGTAATGAGCCTTCAAGATCCGCTCAAAAAAATGTCTAAGTCTGATGAAAACCCTAATGGCTACATCATGCTATTAGATGAGCCTAAAAAGATTGAGAAAAAGCTTAAAAAAGCAGTAACCGATTCAGACGAGCAAGCGCGTATTTACTTTGACCGTACTGAAAAGCCAGGCGTTTCTAATTTACTTACTTTATTAAGCGTAGCCACTAAGCGCTCAATTGAAGACTTAGTGCCAGAGTATGAAGGTAAAATGTATGGCCACCTGAAAAAAGACACAGCCGATGCAGTTGTTAGCATGATTGAGCCAATCCAAGCACGTTTTAAAGAGATCAGAGAAGATCAAAACCTACTTGATAGCATCATGAAATCAGGCGCAGAAAAAGCCAGTGTACGTGCAGAAAAAACTCTTAAATCGGTTTACGATGCACTAGGGTTTATTCCTCGTACATAAATTGCTTTACTAGTATAAGCAAATAAAAATGCCGCTAAATTTAGCGGCATTTTTGTAACTTTTAATGAATACTTTTTATTATCTATCTTAAAGCAATGGCTTTAGGTAATGCCCAGTATGCGAGCGTTCACATTCGGCTACTTCTTCAGGCGTGCCTGCAATGAGTATTTCACCGCCCCCAGCGCCCCCTTCAGGGCCTAAATCAACCACCCAGTCTGCGGTTTTAACCACATCTAAGTTATGCTCAATTACCACAATGGTATTACCATGATCGCGCAGGCGATGTAATACCACAAGTAGTTGTTCAATATCGGCAAAGTGAAGGCCGGTTGTTGGCTCATCAAGTATATACAATGTTTTACCTGTATCGCGTTTAGAAAGCTCACGAGCCAGTTTTACACGTTGTGCTTCACCACCAGAGAGCGTGGTAGCAGCTTGCCCTAGGCGAATATACGATAAACCAACGTCCATTAGCGTTTTAAGTTTACGCGCTATTGCAGGTATTTTATCAAAGTAGTCGTGCGCGTCTTCAACGGTCATTTCGAGCACTTGGTGAATGTTTTTACCTTTGTATTGTACTTCTAAGGTTTCGCGGTTATAGCGCGCGCCCTTACATACATCACACGGTACATATACATCAGGTAAAAAGTGCATTTCTACTTTAATTACACCATCCCCTTGACAGGCTTCACAGCGTCCACCTTTAACGTTAAAGCTAAAGCGACCTACTTTATAGCCGCGAGAGCGGGCTTCTTGTGTCCCTGCAAATAACTCACGAATACCGGTAAAAATACCTGTGTAGGTTGCAGGATTTGAGCGCGGTGTACGACCAATTGGGCTTTGGTCAATATCAATCACTTTGTCAAAATGATCAAGGCCACTAATTGACTTGTAAGGCGCGGCTTCTGCTGTGGTCGCGCCGTTAAGCTCGGTATGCGCAAGCTTAAAGAGTGTATCGTTAATGAGCGTTGATTTACCTGAGCCTGATACCCCTGTAATACAGGTTAATAAGCCAAATGGAATTTTTAAGTCTACATTTTTTAGGTTATTCCCTGTGGCACCAAATAGCTCAAGCCATTTTTCGCTGGTTGGGTTACGCTCTTGTGGCACTTCTATTTTGCGCACGCCTGATAAAAACTGGCCCGTTACCGAGTCTTTAGTGGCTAAAATATCGTCACGTGTACCTTGTGCAATAATATGGCCGCCGTGTACACCCGCACCTGGGCCAATATCAATAATGTGATCGGCTGCGCGAATGGCATCTTCATCATGCTCAACAACAATAACGGTATTACCTAAGTCGCGTAAATGTACCAATGTTTGTAATAAACGGTCGTTATCGCGCTGGTGTAAACCAATTGATGGTTCATCCAGTACGTACATTACGCCTACAAGGCCTGCACCTATTTGGCTGGCTAAACGAATACGCTGGGCTTCACCACCGGAGAGGGTATCGGCACTGCGCTCAAGCGATAAGTAATTAAGCCCTACATTAATTAAAAACGATAAGCGGTCGCGAATTTCTTTCAGGATTTTTTCAGCTATTTGGGCTTTTTGGCCTGTTAGTGATAGCCCTTCAAAAAAGTCCATCGCTTCGCCAATACTCATAGTTGTAATAGCAGGTAGGTTTGTTTGACCTATAAATACGTGGCGTGCTTCTTGGCGTAAACGCGAGCCATGACAACTAGGGCACGCTTGGCTAGTTTGATATTTAGCGAGCTCTTCACGCACTGAGTTTGACTCAGTTTCGCGATAGCGACGGTTCATGTTGTTTAACACGCCTTCAAACTCGTGGTTGCGTGTTATTAAATCGCCTCTGTCGTTACGGTAGTTAAAGGCTATTTTTGTTTGACCTGAGCCTTCTAAAATAATTTTTTGCGATTCTTTAGCCAGCTTTTCAAATGGCACATCTAAATCAAAGTTATAGTGCTCGGCGACCGCCTGTAGCATTTGAAAATAATAAAAGCTGCGTTTATCCCATCCTTTAATAGCACCACCGGCAAGGCTGAGCTCTGGGTTATGTACCACACGGTTGGGATCAAAGTATTGGCGCACGCCTAAACCATCACAGCTTTGACACGCACCGGCAGGGTTATTAAACGAAAATAAGCGCGGTTCTAATTCGGTCATTGCGTAGCCACAGGTAGGGCAGGCAAAATTTGCCGAGAACAGCATTTCTTCTATCGTGCTGTCGTCCATGTAGGCTACATTTGCCACACCGCCAGACATCTCTAGTGCGGTTTCGAACGACTCTGCTAAACGCTGCTGTTGGCCATCTTTTACTTTAAAGCGGTCAACAACCACTTCAATAGTGTGTTTTTTATGAAGCTCAAGTGTTGGCGGATCTGATAAGTCGCATACTTCGCCGTCTATACGAGCGCGAATGTAGCCTTGGCTTGCAAGTTGCTCAAGTAATTTAACGTGCTCACCTTTACGATCTTTAACCACTGGCGCTAAAAGCATCAGCTTAGTGCCCTCTGGCAGTGCTAAAACGGTATCAACCATTTGGCTAATTGTTTGTGCTGCAAGTGGTAAGTCGTGGGTTGGGCATCGTGGTTCGCCCACGCGGGCAAACATTAAACGCAAGTAATCGTATATTTCGGTAATGGTACCCACTGTTGAGCGAGGATTGTGCGATGTAGATTTTTGCTCAATAGAAATGGCGGGAGAGAGGCCTTCAATATGATCAACGTCGGGCTTTTCCATTAACGATAAAAATTGCCTTGCGTAGGCAGAAAGTGACTCAACATAACGACGCTGTCCTTCTGCATATAAAGTATCAAATGCCAGTGATGACTTTCCCGAACCAGATAGGCCTGTGATAACAATTAATTTATCACGTGGGATGGTTAGGCTGATGTCTTTTAAATTGTGCGTACGGGCGCCTCGGACTTCAATGTTTTCCATGCTATCTCGTTTATTACCAAAATTATTTGTCCAGTATCGCATAATACGAAACATTATTAATCAATGATCAACGAAAAAATCCTTACTTATAGGCGATTAATTATTGCCAAGCTTGTGGTAGAATCCCAGCCTAAATTTTTCATATCGTAAGAATACGCAGATAATGACCGCATCTTCACTTAATTCACGAGAAAAGCGCGCCGCTGTATCGCTGGCGAGTGTGTTTGCATTTAGAATGCTCGGCTTGTTTATGCTGATGCCTGTATTGGCTATTTATGGCCAATCGCTTGATGGTTTTTCGCCTATGTGGATAGGATTTGCTATTGGCGCGTATGGCTTAACGCAAGCGGTACTGCAAATTCCTATGGGGCGTTTGTCAGATAAAATAGGCCGTAAAAAAGTAATTGTTGGTGGCTTAGTTGTGTTTGCGTTGGGCTCTGTTATTGCAGCCCTTGCTGAATCTATTCAAATGGTTACAGTGGGCCGTGCATTGCAAGGTATGGGCGCTATAGCCAGTGCGCTGCTTGCTTTTGCCAGCGACCTAAGCCGCGACGAACAGCGCCCTAAAGTAATGGCCGTAATTGGTATGAGTATAGGCATGAGCTTTGCTTTTGCTATGTTACTTGGGCCTATTGTTGCCGCGTCGTGGGGTGTAGCGGGGGTATTTTGGTTAACAGCAATACTTGCCGTGTTCGGTATTGGTATTATTTTATTTTTAGTGCCCAACGCAGTAAACAAAGCGCCCAAAGGCGATACCTTGGCAAGCTTTAGTGATATTAAAAAGCTTATTAAGCATCCGCAATTATCGCGCTTAAATGCAGGCGTATTACTGCTACATTTAACGCTAACCACTATTTTTGTGGTGCTACCCAGCCAACTAATAAAAGATGGCTTAGTGGCAAACCACCATTGGTATTTATATATTCCGGTATTGCTGTTAGCGTTTATTTTAATGGTCCCTATTATGATTATTGCCATTAAAAAAGAAAAAGAAAAACAAGCGTTTATTGGCTCAGTAGCACTGCTTTCTATTAGTATGTTTGCTATGTCTATTTGGGTGAATAGCGTGGTTGGCATTGCCATTTGTATGTTGCTTTATTTTGTAGCATTTAATTTTTTAGAAGCCACTATGCCTGCGCTTGTATCGCGTATTGCGCCCGCTAGCCAAAAAGGTTCGGCAATGGGTGGGTATTCGTCTAGCCAGTTTTTGGGGGCTTTTTTAGGTGGTATTTTAGGGGGTTATGTTGCCCAAACTACAAGTACGCAAGCTGTGTTTGCGGCAGCGGCACTTGTTGGGTTAATATGGCTTATTATTGCGTGGAAAATGCAAGTCCCACCGAAAAGTAAAGTTATTAGTTTAATGACCAATTTAAGTTCTGAAGAGCAAGCTCAAGCACTTGCTTCTCAGCTAGTTGCTTTACCTGGCGTAATAGAAGCAACAGTAGTACGCGACGAAAGCCGCAGCTATTTAAAGATTAATGATAAAGAATTTGACCTAGACCAAGCACGAAAAGTAGCTGGTTTAATCTAACGTTTATAGGAGATGGTTCCATGGCACGCGGTGTGAACAAAGTAATTTTGGTTGGTAATTTAGGACAAGATCCTGAAGTTCGTTACATGCCTAATGGCAATGGTGTAGCAAATATTACCTTAGCAACGTCAGACAGCTATAAAGACAAAAACACTGGCCAAATGGTTGATAAAACTGAATGGCACCGTGTAGTATTTTTTGGCAAGCTAGCTGAAATTGTTGGTGAGTACTGCCGTAAAGGCTCGCAAATTTACGTTGAAGGTAAACTTCAAACACGTAAATGGACCGACCAACAAGGCCAAGAAAAATACACAACAGAAATCGTTGTTGATGGCTTTACGGGTCAAATGCAAATGCTAGGCGCTCGCGGTGGCGATCAGCAAGGTGGTGGTTATCAAGGTAATCAAGGCGGCCAACAAGGTGGCGGTTACCAAAATAATCAACAAGGCGGTGGCTATGGTCAAAACAACCAAGCTCAAAACAGCCAGCAAGGTGGTTATGTACCACAGCAACAAGCTGCACCAGCACAACGCCCAGCTGCAGCACCTGCTCCACAGCAAAATAACCAATACCAACAATCAAACAACAGTGGCTTTGCTCCTGGGCAAAGTAATGCGCCACAGCAGCAAGGTGGTTTTGCACCTAAGCCGCAAAACGCCCCTCAGGGCGGTGCATCAAATCCTATGGAACCAACAATAGATTTTGATGACGACATTCCGTTCTAACCAAAGACAAAACGTCAAATGTTGAAAAATAATATTAAAAGCCGCTATTAAGCGGCTTTTTTGTAACTACACGTTTTAGTACAAAAGGCGCTGTTTCTATCTACCATTTAACACTTTAAAGTCACTCAAAACGTGCTATTAGCGCCTTTTTATAGGCTAAAAATTGTATGGCACATATAACTAAAAAGCAGCCTGAGTAAGTGACTAACTGAGCAATTGGCTCGGGGCGAACAAAATATTCATGTAACAGTGCCCCAATTAACGTACCCGCCAATAAAACATATGCAACATAGGTAAACAGTGCTTTTTGCTTTTCATTTTTAATAAACAAAAGAGCAAGCATCATTAAACCCACTACCAACTCCAGTAAACCAACGCTATACATATAAATTTTAGCGTTAACGGGCAGTACCTGCGCAAAGTAGCTAAAGGTTTTAACGCTTACTTGCGCTGCTAATAACTTTGGCAGGGCAAACTTAAACATAAAAAGCGCGCTGGCTAAATTTAAAAGGTTACTAAATAAATTCTTCATGAAAGCTTATTGCCTTAATAAAGCAGCCGTAAGGTAATAAACGCCACGACTGCAATTTAAATGGTTACACAACAGTGCCGCGAATAGGGTAGTTATTTTGCTCTTTAATAAACTTTAAGCCTCTTACAACCACGTCTAATTCAGGGCGTAAATACGGGGCATTAGAAATATTTACAGCTTGCAATATCCCTTGCTCATTTACGACAAATATCGCGGGCTCTGCAAAGTTGTGGTCGGTTTCTTGCTCAGAGCGAGGTGAGGAAATATACAGCCCAAGTTGTTTCATTTGCTGCTGTGTTAAACCATAAGCTATAAGGAAAGCTAACCGAGAGCGTGTCCATGCATTGTGTTAGCTGTGCGCGGTTATCTGCAGAAACAGCACAAACGCTTACGCCAAGTTCCTTTAATGCGGGTAATTGCGCTTCTAGTAAATTTAAGTAACGCATACAAAGCGGGCAGTGCTTGCCTCTGTATACCACGAGCATTTGCCACTCGGCGCCACCGTGCGGCTTACTTAGATCTGCGGTTGTCCCATCGAGCAAGTGTGCAGTAACTGTTGGAAATGAATTACCGGCTATTAATTTAAATGACTCTGACATAAAAACCTCTTTTATACTGATTGTGAATGATTTTTTTTAACAAATAAGTACAGCGCAGTGAGTGCACATAAGCTGATACAGCTAATAAAAATATTGCGAGTGCCTCCGGGGATATATTCAACAAACGATGTTAAAAATTGCCCAGAAAAAACAGCCATTGTGAAATAAGATAGGTTACGACCGCGAACAGAGGCTGCGCTACGCTCTACGGTCATATGGTTTAATAGTGGGATGCTAAAACCAAAGCCAATACCGCTAAACACAGCGCCTATTACCAATAACGCTGTACCCGTTTGTAAAAAGAAAGCAAATGATGCCCCATAGCCTATAAATGCCAGCGCAAGTACTTTTTGCTCGCCCATTTTTTTAGTTAACTGAGGCATAAAATGTGCCCCAACAACAGCCACTAACGAAATGAAAGAGAGTAAAAACCCTACTTGTTCTTCATTATAATTTTGCGCATGCATTGTGCTGGGTAGTAAAACAATTGCGCTAAAAAACGTGACCATTGCAAGCACAGCCAGCGAATACACATGCTTAAGAGACAAGCCATTATTTGATATTACGTGCTCTTGTGTTGCTTGTGCCTCTTGTGCTTGAGGGTGATTACGCGGCACAAAAAGTAGCAACATGGCTAAAAATACCCAAGAAATAAGGTAGAACGATAATGGTAAAGCCCAATGCTGCACAGCAAGTAAGCCACCTATAAATAGAAATATAACGCCACCTAGCTCTATTGCCATGCCTTGCTTAGCAAGCATGCCTAGGCGCGCTTTACCAAAGTACCACTGTGATATTAAAACGGTACATCCGGCCATAACAATTGAGGTAACACCGCCAAGTAAAATACGGTTAGCAAAAACCAACAGCGGCCCTTGTAACCAATACACGCTTGCACCTAAAAAGCCGTATAAAAATAAGCCAATAATTAATGAACAGTAAGCGCCATATTTATCAATTAATTTACCTGCAATAGGCGCAAATATAACAGCTCCTAAAGCCGGTAAGGTCACTAAAAATACCGCACTGTCAGCAACATTTAGGGCTGTTGATATACTGATTAAACCAGGTGCAACCAATGCACCCACCATGATTGTTAAGCAAGCTATACACAGCAAAGTGTAGCTTCCTGCGTTATTGAGTTTATTCATAAGTATTCTCTGTTTTTAAATGGGGCAACTAAAGGGTACTTACGCTTAGTTGCAAGGAGTTAATGGCGGTTATTTTTTTGCAAGAGAGTTAAAAGCAGCGCTGATGGTAATTAACATTACACTAAGGACGACTACGCCAGGCCACTGGTACAAAGCAAAGGCTTTCACACCAATAATTGAGCCAAAGGCGCCGCCTAAGTAGTAGCCGAGCATGTAAACAGCATTAATACGGCTTTGTGCGCTTGGGTCTATGCTAAATACGCGGACTTGATTGGCTACTTGTGCGCTAAAAATAGCGAAGTCGATTAAAATAATACCGATAATTAGGGCTATTAGGTTTCCTAAAAAAACGCCTGTAATAGCAAAACCAATTGCGGCAAGTGTGAGTACTATCATGACTAATTTTTTAGAGCCCAGCGCATTGACCCACTTACCCGAAGACTTAGCCCCTATTACGCCAGCTAATGCAATGATGCCAAATAATCCGGCCTCTTGGGCACTGTAGTTAAAAGGTGCATCACTGACATAAATAGCTAAAGTAGCCCATAGTACATTAAAAGCAGCAAACCAAAGCGCGCCAGTTAAAGTAAACACTTGTAGTGGTTTGTGCAGTTTAAATAACGCCACTGTACTTTTAAGTAGCGGCCAGTAACGTAAGCTAGTTTGTGGTTTATTTAGGGGTAAAAAGAGCCTAAGTAGTACACCAAATAGCGCAGCTAATATTGCAGACATAACAAATACGCCACGCCAACCAAAGTGTTCTCCTACAAAACCGCTTAACGTGCGTGAAAGTAAAATACCAATGGTTAGACCCATCATTAAGGTGCCCAATGTCGCCCCTTTATTTTCAGCAGATACAAGTGATGCCGCAAAAGGGATTAATTGCTGGGTAATGTTGGCACTTACCCCTATTAAAAATACCGACATTAATAACAGCGGTAAGTTAGGTGTAAATACGGCAAAACTACACGCAATAACCAGTAAGCCCGATAAAATGCTTATTAAGCGACGACGCGCAATAGAATCCCCCAGCGGCGAAATAAACAATAGGGCAAAAGCGTAACCAAATTGAGTAAATGCGGGAATGCTACCAAGTTGTGAATCCGTTAAATTAAACTCGTTACCAATCAGGGGTAAAATTGGCTGGCTGTAATATAGGTTTGCAGCGGTTGCTGCAATGGCGGTTGTCATCAACAATAAAATAAAGCGACTTAACGAGGCGCTTTGCGTTACCCGGGTCATTTTGCTCTCCAACATTAAAAGGTAGGCGAACGATAGAGGGAGATGCTTGATGTTAGAAATGTTTAAATTTGATGGAATCTATACAAATAACGTATAGTTGTTGTTATACCTCTCACACAGAGCAAATTTGAGTAGTACATGGATATAAAAATATTAAAAAGTTTTATTGCAGTGGCTAAGCACTTGAGCTTTTCCGAAGCGGCTCAAGAGCTACATACTGTTCAACCCGCTATAAGTCGCCATATTTCTTCGTTAGAAGAGCAGCTAGGTGTTAGCTTGTTTATCCGTAACTCTCGGGAAGTGTCGATCACGCAAGCGGGAGAGCAGTTAGTTAAAGATGCCACGGCAATTTTAGCGCTTACAGAGCGGGCTAAAAATAAGGTTAAACTGGTCGATAGCGGGCAGTTAGGCTCGCTGAGTATTGCGTATTTAAGCTCTGCGTGTTTAACATTTTTGGCCAAATTAATCCGAACGTATAAGTCGCAGTTTCCTAATGTTCACGTTACCTTGCTAGAAATGACCGCGACCGAGCAAATAGAGGCCCTTAAAAACGAACGGGTAGATATCGCGTTTTCTCGGCCGTTACCAAGCACCATAGCCGATGAGTTTATAAGTGAAACTATGTACGTTGACCGACTCGTAGCGGTGGTCAACAAAAATCATCCCTTTGCATCGGTGCAAACTATTGATATGAAAACCCTTAAAAATGAGCCGTTTATTCTTTTTAATCGCGACGAAGCCTTAGGGTTGTTTGATGAAATTATTACTCGTTGCAAGCGCGCTGGCTTTTCACCTAACATTATTAGTCAGCCAAGGCATATGCAAACCTTAGTAACAGAGGTTGCCGCTGGTTTAGGGTTAGCTATAGCGCCTTATTGTGTAAGTAAATTATATAGCGAGGGGTGCCATTTTATAGAGTTAGAAAAGGTCGACACACAAATTTATTTGCAGCTGCAATACAAGCAAATTAACAGCAGTGCTACCACGCAAGCGTTTGTAGAAATGGCACTTAATGCCCAAGCAGAAATTCAGCTTAGCATGCGTAATTGAGTTGGCTTTATAAAAGCGCTTTTAGCTAACTTATGCGCCGCAATAATTAGCGAGGCGTAAATGCGAAAAAACGCAAATACACCTTTGTAATTTACATCTCATTTAATTGATTTGTAACTAATTAACATCTACTCTAGTGGTACTAATCACTTCAAGCAACTATGAGAAACATGAAAGCCATTATTTTATTTTTATTTCTTGTTTTTCAATTTGCCAGTTTGCCGGTAAGCGCTCAACCGGATTCTAAAATTACCAATGTCTTATTTATCAATTCTACCAACCAACATATGCCTTGGCATAAAAGTGTTGAAGAGGGCTTAAATAGCGAGCTATCAACACGAACTTTTGACTATGAGCTTTTTGTTGAAAACATTGATGTAGGGCGCTTTGATGAGGCCACTCAAACGCAATTAATGAGCGACTACCTTAAGCAAAAATATAAAAATAAGCGCATAGATATAATTGTCACGCAATCCCCCTCAGCTGCCACGTTAATATCGCAATTGAATGATTTTTTTACTAGCACACCAAAAATTTATTTAGAACCTGGCGAACAGTTTAGGCTACCGGCAAACACTAATAATGCCTCAATGCAGGCTAAGTTAGACTACAAGCAAGCAACCGCCAGCGCGGTTAATTTAATGAAACCTAAAAAGCTCATAGTCATCTTAGATACTAAAAATGAAATAGGTATAAACTTTTATACGGGGCTGTTTAATATTATCAGCCAAGATTTTTCGTATTTAGAAGTTGAGCAATGGTTTGATCTTCCTGCTGCAGAACTGATGACAAAAGTAAAAAATGCGCCTTCAGACGCTATTATTTTATTTACCCCTATATTTAGAAATTACGAAAATAAGTCGATTAGCCCGTATCAGCTCGTCAGCTTACTCGCTCAGCACAGTAACGCCCCCATTTTTAGCTACTGGGAAGTTTTGTTGGGCTCAGGTGTAGTGGGTGGTTATGTTTTATCAGGTGAGAAAATAGGTAAACGCGTGGGTGAAGCTATTATTTCTTACAGTGAAAATAACGTGTTACCTACTATAAGCGATGAAAAATTAAGTGTTCATAAATACGATTGGCGACAGCTAAAAAAATATAATGTTGCCCCGCAAAGCCTGCCAGAAAAATCGATTATTGCTTATTACAAGCCGAGTTACTTTGAACAAAATAAAGTGTTAATTTACAGCGCCGCCATTACTATTTTTGTATTGAGCGCTTTTTTAGTGTTTGTATTACGATTAAACCGCCGCCGCATTCAGCTTGTAAACGCGCTTGATGAAGAAAAGCTACGACTTGAATCGCGTGTAGAGCAACGCACTAAAGAGCTATTACAAGCTAAAGAAGAAGCAGAGCAACTTACCTCGTCAAAATCTGAATTTTTAGCCAATATGAGTCACGAGATCAGAACCCCAATGAGTGGCATTATAGGGCTGACAAATATTTTATTGGGCAAAAACTTACCTGAAGAAGATAAACAATATTTAGAAAAAATAAAGTACTCGTCAGATCAATTGCTTGTGGTTATTAATGACATTTTAGATTTTTCAAAAATCGAGTCAGGAAATATCAAACTCGAGGCCTTTGCATTTTCGTTAAACGCGGTTGTCGATTATATAACGACCACATTTGAAAATAGGGCGCGGAGTAAAGGTATTGCGTTTGAGATTAATATTAGCGATAACGTTAAACATAACTTAGTTGGCGATGTGGTGCGTATAAACCAAGTATTAATTAACTTGTGCTCTAACGCGATTAAGTTTACCTCTAATGGAGCTGTTTCGGTGCAAATAGACGCAGAAGAAGCCCCCCATGACACCAAAAGTACTGTTTTACGCTTTAGTGTTAAAGATACCGGCATAGGTATTGATGAAAAAAGCTTACCTAACTTGTTTGAATCATTTACTCAGGCCGACAGCTCTACAACCCGAAAATACGGGGGAACGGGGTTAGGCTTAGCCATTAGTAAACGTTTATGCCAAGCAATGGGTGGCGATATTTCTGTAAGCAGCACGCAAGGTGAAGGCAGTGAGTTTATTGCTACCATAAACGTTGAGGTAAACACCCAAGCATTAATAGAAGACAGCCCACAGTTATCATTTGCTGAACCATTTGATGTATTACTAATAGATGATAACGAAGATGATTTAAGCTTAATTAAAAGTCAGCTTAGTGCAATGGGGCTGCGTTGTACACCTTGCACGCAGGCAAGTGATGCAATAGAGATAATTAAAAAAAATATAAACACTTATAAAATTATTATTGTTGATTGTGAAATGCCGACCATGAGCAGTGAAACGTTTTTTACTCGCATTTACAACGTAAACCCACAGCTTTGCAACAATATAATTGTACTTACAGCAAGCAAAAACGACGCAATTTACGACATAGCTAAAAAAATAAACATTAAAACTATTTTGCATAAGCCTGTGCTTACCAGCGTGTTATTTGAAGCGATGAAAAGCAAAGTGGTTAGCCCTTCTACAAGTAATACCCATAAACCTGCCACCGAAAAGCCACTGCAAGGGGTAAAAATACTCGTTGTGGAAGATAACGCCATAAACAGGTTAATTGTATCCGATATATTAGCCGCCAGTGGGGCGCAGGTGCACGTAGTAGAAAATGGTTTAGAATGCATACAAACCGTAAAATTAGAAACGTTTGATATTATTTTAATGGATATTCATATGCCCATTATGGACGGTGTAGAAGCGACTAAAGTAATACGCAGTGACAGCAATACTGCGCTTGCCTCTATGCCTATCATTGCGTTAACTGCAAACGTAATGAAAGATGATATTACTCACTACCTATCTATTGGTATGAATGCACATGTTGCTAAACCAATAAAAGCTAAAACATTACGAGATACAATACTTAATTGCTTAAATAAATAAACTTATCAATTACCTACCTTTAATAGCAGGCTTTAACACCTGCAACGTTAAAAAACCAAACGTAAAATTTATATAAATAGGGTTTGACTCACACCTTTTAATATGTGAAATTTCATATATTCGTTTTTTCATATATTTAGTTCACTATAAAACTACAAGGTTAAGGATTATGAGTAAATCAATTGAACACGAGCTACCTAATTTAGAACTTTCACAAAGCACTCCTCCTACCGTTAAGGATTTCACGCTAACGTTTTCATCTCATAAACCTAAAATCTTATTGTTATACGGGTCGCTAAGAGCTCGCTCATATAGCAAGTTAGTTATAGAAGAAAGTGCACGCTTGCTAACCCACTTTGGTGCTGAGGTTAAAATATTTAACCCTGAAGGTTTACCCATAACAGATAGTGAAGATGAGACGCACCCTAAGGTGCAAGAGCTACGTGATTTAATGCTCTGGTCTGAAGGGCAAGTATGGTGCTCGCCGGAGCGACACGGTGCTATGACGAGTGTATTTAAAAACCAGATTGATTGGGTTCCATTAAACCTGGGTGGCGTAAGACCTACACAAGGAAAAACGCTGGCTGTGCTGCAGGTTTGTGGTGGTTCGCAGTCATTTAATGTGGTTAATCAGTTACGCGTATTAGGGCGCTGGATGCGCATGGTAACAATACCTAATCAGTCATCGGTGCCTAAAGCGTTTTTAGAATTTGAAGAAAATGGCCGAATGAAGCCTTCCGCTTTTTACAATCGAATTGTGGATGTAATGGAAGAGCTCGTAAAATTTACCTTATTAATGCGCGACCAAAAAGATTACTTTGTTGATAGATACTCTGAGCGAGTAGAAACAGCAGAGCAGCTCAGTAAACGCGTAAATCAAAAAGACATTTAGGAGGTTACTGTGGGGTTATTTGAGCGCTTTTTATCGGTGTGGGTTGCGCTGGCAATCGCGGTAGGGATTGTCGCCGGTTACACCGTACCCGATGTATTTAGTGTTGTTGCAAGCTTAGAATATGCACATGTAAATATTGTTATCGCTGTACTCATTTGGTTTATGATTTACCCAATGATGGTGCAAATTGACTTCTCTTCTATTAAAGATGTAGGCAAAAAGCCTAAAGGCTTAGTACTGACAGTCGTTATCAACTGGCTCATAAAACCTTTTACCATGGCCTTACTAGGGTGGCTATTTTTTAAAGGCATTTTTGCAGACTTTGTTGACCCACAAACGGCAACAGAATACATAGCCGGTATGATTTTATTAGGAGTAGCACCATGTACTGCAATGGTGTTTGTGTGGAGTCAATTAACAAAAGGCGATGCTAATTACACGTTAGTGCAGGTATCTATCAACGATATTATTATGATTTTTGCCTTTGCGCCCATCGCAGGTTTATTACTAGGGGTAACAGACATAACGGTACCGTGGGACACGTTATTACTCTCGGTGCTTTTGTATGTACTTATTCCATTAATAGCAGGCGCTATTACCCGCAAAAAGTTAGATAAAGGTGAAGATCACACACGGTTAAATCACTTTTTAAAGGTAATGAAACCGTATTCTATAATTGGCTTACTGGCAACGGTGGCACTTTTATTTGGTTTTCAGTCTCAAACATTAATAGATAACCCAGAAGCCATTGTATTGATTGCTATTCCGCTGCTTATTCAAACGTACGGTATTTTTGCAATAGCCTATATAGCCGCAAAAAAAATGGGCCTAGCTCATAATATTGCAGCTCCAGCTTGCATGATTGCAACTTCTAACTTTTTTGAACTTGCTGTTGCCGTAGCCATCTCATTATTTGGTTTACACTCTGGTGCTGCGCTTGCCACCGTTGTGGGCGTTCTTGTTGAAGTACCTGTTATGCTTAGCTTAGTTTATTTTGCTAATAAAACGCGTCATTGGTTTAACTAGGAGAGTGTCATGGTCGTTATTCATCATAATCCTGATTGTGGTACATCGCGCAATGTATTGCAGATTATTAAAGCCGCTGGCTATAACCCCACGGTTATTGAATACCTTAAAGAGGGCTGGACAAAACCTCAATTGTTAGCATTATTTGCCGCAGCAAACTTAACACCAAAAACAGCGTTGAGAGTGAGTAAATCGCCTGCTGAAGAGCTAGGCTTGTTAAATGAAAATGTAACAGATGAAGCTATTTTAGAGGCCATGCTTAAGCACCCTATATTGGTTAATAGACCTGTAGTGTGCACCGAAAAAGGGGTTAAGCTATGTCGCCCTAGTGAGCAAGTTTTAACGTTGTTAGCGCAATGGCCTAAAGGCGAGCTATACAAAGAAGACGGCGAAATGATATTAAACGCGCAGGGCGAGCAACCCTAAAAGTAATAAACTATTTGCCAAAACCCCGTTTACACGGGGTTTTTTTGTTTAGCAAAATTATAAACATTTAAACTTGCTTTGCCTGCTTGTGCTAATGACTATTTTGAACAACACTTTAAATAGTCGCGTTGCCACAGAGAGCACTATGCATAAAGCCTTAATAAAAATTGCTGAGCAAAAAAAAATAATTTACTTAACCAGTTTCACGCTGGTGGTAATTATTTTTAATGTGCTTTTAAATGATACGCTCCATAAAAAAATTCATAAAAATGGTCAGCAGTTAACACAGCAAATTTTTGAGCTGCAAATTAATGCCAATGCCGATAAAGAAATAGTGCAGGCATTGGTGCAAAGTAAGGGCTTTATGCTGGCTGCACACTCCAATGCCGAACACTTCAAATACTTAGTTGATATACAGCACGATGTATTTAGCTATAAAACGCTCAGCATAAGTTTATACCACTGGCCTGCCTGGGTGGAGCAAGCTTACTTATTTTTACTATTAAATATCATTATATTAGGTGCCACTAGCTGGTGGGTTAGATGGTGGAAAGTATTAGTAACAAAACCGGCAGCGAACCTGCCATTGCCTTACAGCAAAACTAAAGCTGCAAAAAAACTTTCTACGCAAATCACCACATTAAACTGCGAAGTAAAGTCTATGTACGGTGTTAGTGCAGCGCGACATAGCTTATTTGCCATAGTGAAATGTGATTGTGTGTTTGATGAACATACCGATACCCAAGCAAGCTTTAAGGTATTGATAGCAAAATATTTTAAAGAGCTTCCTGCAGTATCAGTTAATGTATTTGATGCTAACAACCTTGCTATTACTTTAAATAATATCCCCGTAGCAAAGCTAGATACATACAGTGAAAGCCTACACGAATGCGTTTATCAAATTTGTAAGCGTTATCGAAGCACAGTAACGCGTAAAAACATAAAGGTTGGTCTGTGCGATTATCGATATGCTGCTGAGCAACCCGTTATTTTTAAACTCGCTAAGTCGGCCTTAGTATTTTCAGAAAAAAGCTTAATTCAGCACTGGCATAGGCTCGCGTTACAGCACGAGCAAGGGAACTTAATTTCAAGTAAGCAGGTTATTGAAAATATTAAAAAGAATAAATTTATCTTGTTCTTTCAACCGTTATTTATGATCACCAGCGGCGATATTGTACAACATGAAGTGCTAATAAGAATTAGGCAGCAACCGCACGGTTTATTAGCTGCGCGTTACTTTATTAATCAAGACTTTAACAATCACCAAGCATTTGAGTTAGATAAAGCGGTGCTACTTCAAGTTAAAAAGCTTATTTTAGCTGAGCCCAGTGCTCTAACGGTGAGCGTTAATTTGCATATAAGTAATTGGTTTAACGAGCAGTTTTGGAGCTGGTTTGTCACTAATATGAAAGATTTTACGACAAAGCGAAAGTTACAGTTTGAAATTAGCGAAGCAGACTTTATTAAGTACCAAGCGCAACTAGCAGGCGCCTTTGAAAAACTGACAGCCCTACAAAGTTTGCTGGTGATTGATAATGTACAGAATGTGGAGCACATTAACCAAATTGCTTCTCAAAAATTAGTTAGCGGTATAAAACTAGGGTATCCGCTTGTTCATAATGTGGATGAAAAAACACAACAGCAAAAACAAGTTAAAAACATTGTGGCGCAAAGCAAGTTGCTCAATATACCTGTGTACGCGGTGGGTGTAGAAACCCAAAAAGAGCTACTTATGTTGGCTAAACTAGGCGTAGTTGCCGCACAAGGTTTTTACTTTTCTGAGCCCTTGCAGGAATACACGCATGCCACGTTTTACTAAGGCCAGTTAATCCTTTTAAGCTAAGTACAGCCAAAAGGGCCACTCTAGCAGCGGTTGTAGAGCTCACTAGGTTACACACTACACCGTGGTTAAACTGGCCCTAAGTAAGCATGTTTTAATACCCAGAGGTTAATAGCCTTAGATAAGGCCTCGATATTTTAGCCCATTGAGCCCCTGTAAACCGCCTGTATGAATCGCCATTATATGACTACCAGCAGCAAAGTAATCTTGCTCGATAAGTTGCCATAGTGCATACATCATTTTACCGCTGTATATAGGTTCAAGAGGTAAGTTATGTTGCTGTTGCATGCGTTGGCAAAACTGCCATAAGTCATTACTAAATTTGCCATAACCGCCATCATGAAACTCAGTAAGTAGCTGCCAATTGGATTGCTGAGCTGCTTTTTTACTGAGTGCTGTAATTTCTTTGTTCAAGTACTCGGCTTGTTTTAATACCGCAATTCCTAACAGCTGTGTGGCCTCATAGCTACCTTCAATTAAGCCTGCTAGTGTTCCTCCACTCCCGGTGGGGCATACTAAGTAATCATGCTTTGGTAAGCTTTTAGCAAGCTCAGCACACCCAGGCAGGGCGTATGTATTACTTCCACCTTCTGGAATTATATAGGCTTGTGTAAAGCGTGCTTGCAAATGGGCTAAATAATCTGGGTCATGGCGCTGCTTATATTCAATACGAGTAACCGCATGTAAATCCATAGCACACTGTTTAGCAAATTGCAGGGTGGGGTTTTGAGTATCTAAGTGTGGCCCTCTAATTATGGCGTGGGTTTTTATATTAAATAGTTTACCCGCCCCAGCACAGGCGTGAACATGATTAGAAAAAGCCCCCCCAAAGGTGAGTAGTTGTGTTTTATTAAGGGCTTGCATTTGCTGTAAATTATATTTTAGCTTACGCCATTTATTACCACTTATTAGCGGGTGAAGTAAGTCATCTCTTTTTATACTTAACCGTATGTTTCTCTTTTTTAGACAGTCGCTATCTATTTGTTGTATTGGGCTTTCTTTTTCAATATTAAATAAGTTAAGCATTATTTCTCGCGTTTAAACTTGCAAACTAAAAAACTTGTACGACACTTAATTAATCTCTTATTAACAATAGTAGCTATATGAAAAAAAAGCTGTTTTCGTTGTTATCTTGGTTAAATCGCAGTTTAGACTCAAGCACAGCGATTGGTATTGCTACTTATGCAGATACAGTAAACGCGGTGTGTTTAAAAAAAAATCAAGGGCAGTGGTACGTACATAACTCACACAGTGTGAATGTAGAGGACCAAACGGATTATACAGTCGCTATTGCAACTTGCACAAATGAAGTTTGCGCTGAGGTGTGCCCTGTAAATTTAGTGGTTCCTCATTATTTTTATCAAATAGTGCAAATGGATAAACCCATGCTGAGTGACGAAGAGATCATTCAATCCTTACCTTGGACAACAAAAGACTTAGTTGATATTCCACCAGAGAACATTGTTGCCGACTTTATCGATTACCCCATTATTCAGCCTATGCAAAGCAGTAAAATGAATGTGTTTATTACTAATAAACTACAGTTGCTGCCTTTTATTGATAGCTTTTCAAAAATAAAGCCTGTGCTCAGAGCAATGACCTCGGAAGAAATGATTTTAGTGACCTTGTTTGGCGAAGATAAAAGCGCGCACATGCTTATAGTGCAACATGCAGGGCATGAGCCGCGTATTTTAATTATTCGTGATGGTCAGCTTTTATTAGCTAGGCGTTTAAACGGGTTTTTAGGCATTTCAGATAAAGAGCGCACACACGGTTTGGTTGAAGCCTTAGGGCTTGAGATCCAACGATCAATGGATTTTTTTGAAAGCCAACTAAAACAGCCTCCTATCAGAAGCATTCAGCTGCATTGCGATGATTTATCGTCTTTGACGTTAAGGGCAGGTCTTGCAGAATTTTTGCAAGTAAAGGTTGTTGATTTTAAACCTAATATAGATTTAGCACAGGATCTCGAACCCAGCTTTTATTACGCATTAGGCGCAGCGTATCAATTAACCGATCCGGATTCAGTGCTATGAAAACACGGATTAATTTTTACCAAAAAGCCATTAGGGTTAGGCGCGACCCCGTGCCCTTTAAAGGAATGCTGTTGCTGTGGCTAGGTACATTGCTAGTGGTTGCATTAACTTGGTTGTTTTATTTGTACGAAGAGCACAATAGCCAGCAATTACTTACACAAAGCCAAGCTTATCTAAAGCAAACGCAGCAGCAATTAAACGTGGTAAAGCAGCGATTAGCTGATAAACAAAATAAATCGCATTTGATAGATGAGCTAAAAGTACTGCAACAAGAAATTTTGCATAAACAGCAGGTGTTTGATTATTTAGAAAACACATCCATGCACACGAAAACGGATTATGCCGATGTAATGCGCGATTTGGCAGCGTACCACGAGCCGCAAATTTGGCTTGATCAGATAAAATTTGAAGGCCAAAAAGTAATGCTCAAAGGACGTACTCAGCAAGCCAAATTTTTACCTATTTGGCTTGCTAATCTCAAGCAATCGAGCTTTTTTAAAGGGAAGGAGTTTTCAGTGCTGGAGCTGTCGAGCAGTGATGGCTTGAGCGAGTTTAATGTGGCTACAGAGCTTAGTTCAAGTGAGGTAACACAATGAATGAGCAAAATGAAAATAAAGGCTGGCCATTATTTGTTAAATACCAAGCACAATTTGCGGCGTTACAGCAGCGGGAAAAGTATTCTGTGCTGTTTGTTGGCTTATTTCTTATTGTTTATTTAGGTTTATGGTTTGTGGTTTTTCCACAGCAAGATGCAGTAAATAGTTTACGCGTGGAACAAAATACATTGTGGCAAAAACTCAATCAAAATGAAGCACAGCTCTCTATGCTTACTCAGGCATTAGAGCATGACTACACTAAAGTACTCAGAAATCAGGTAGGGCAAACCCAGCGCGAGCTAGAAGATATAAATAATAAGTTAAGCACGTTTAGCCAAGGCTTTATTTCAGCAAACAAAGTACCTGCTGTATTAAAGGATTTATTAGTAAATACCCCCGATGTGCAAGTGGTTGGCTTTAGAGTAAACCCAGCAAAAGCAATTGATGTAGAAAAGCTCGGTGAGCACGATACGCAAACCTTGTTTTTCGAACACCAAATGGTGGTTACTTTGCAGGGGCGTTATTTTAGCTTACAGCAGTATTTAGAAGGCCTTAAAGCTAGCCAACAAAAGTTGTTAATACAGCAGTTTAACTATCAGGTGCAAACATACCCTAATGCAGAGTTAACATTACAAATAGCAACGGTGAGTGCCAATGAAAAATTTATCGCTTTATAGTTTATGTGTATGTTGCGTGTGTTTTTTCTCTGTTAGTTCAGCTGAAATACTGCGCGATCCTACTCAGCCAAGCAATGCACCAATACTAAAAGGCGCTGCAGTTAGCAATACAGCGCTGTCGTTACAGTCAATTATTAAAACCGAAAAGCAATACAAAGCGATTATTTCTAAGCAGGTGTATAAGCCAGGAGATGTAATAGGTGAATTTCGGGTGCTAACAATAAACGCCAATTCAGTGCTGTTAGCGAATGATGATAAGCAAATAAAATTAGAATTATACGACTATGAAATTAAAAAATAATATAACAAAGCCATGGCTTGCGCTTATTTTAATACCGCCTTTTTTAACGGCGTGCCATAGTTTTAAGCCCGGAAAAGAGATTCAGCCACACATAGCACAAGAGCTTGCTCCTATAAGCAATAATGCTAAAAGTGTTGCCCCGGTAGAGGTGAGTAGCGCGCTTACACAAAGCTTACTTTCATCACTTAATAGCGAGCAAAGTTTAACAAATGAGTTAGCTGTAAAGCGTTTTGATGTAGCCGCAAAAGAGGTAGAAATAAGCTCATTTTTTAATGGATTAACTGCTGATACTCCATACAGCGTGGCAGTACACCCAAAGGTGAGCGGAGTTATTTCTTTAAATTTAAAAAACGTCACGTTTGAAGAAGTTATAGCTGTTATTAAACGCATGTACCCGTTAGATATTGTCCAAGAAGGTCGTATTGTGCAGGTGTTACCTGCGGTCATGCGCACAGAAACTATACCGGTTAATTATTTAATGATGCAGCGCCATGGGCAATCAACGGTAAGTGTTGTTGCTGGTGGAGTGAGCCAGTTTTCACAAAACAACTCAAGTTCAAATTCAAGCTCAAACAGTAGTAATAATTCGAGCCAAAATAATCAGTTTGGCAGCGATAATCAAAATACCGAGCTAAATGGCTCTCGCATCCAAACAATTAACCAAAACGACTTTTGGAAGGAGCTTGAGCTTGCTCTTAAATCGCTTATTGGTTCAAACGATGGTCGTTATGTGGTTGCCAGCCCACAGGCAAGCTTGGTTACGGTTAATGCATTACCAAGTGAAATAAACCAGTTAAAAGACTTTTTACGTCAAAGCCAAGAAAACCTTCAGCGACAAGTTATTCTTGAGGCTAAAATTGTCGAAATAACCTTAAAAGATGAATACCAACAAGGGGTTAACTGGGAGCGGATTTCTAGAGGGTTAGAAGGCGGGGTGTCGTTTGCAACAACAGCAGGCAGCATAGGTAATTCTATTTCAGCTACTTTAGGAGGAGTCTCCTCGTTAACGATTGAAAAAGGCGACTTTAGTGGCGTAATTAGTTTGCTTGAAACGCAGGGCGACCTGCAAATGCTTTCTAACCCGCGTGTAACTGCAACAAACAATCAAAAAGCCGTGATTAAAGTGGGGCAAGATGAGTACTTTGTTACTAACGTTTCGAGCACAACAGTAACGGGCACTTCAACGACTACGTCACCAGAAATAGATTTAACTCCGTTTTTTTCGGGAATTGCCTTAGATGTCACACCACAAATCGATAAATATGGCTCAGTTATTTTGCACGTTCACCCATCGGTAACTGAAACAGAAGAGCAGCTCAAGGTGATTACATTAGATGATCAGCGTTTTGAGTTGCCGCTTGCACAAAGCAATATTCGTGAATCTGATACGGTGATCCGCGCTCAAAGTGGTGAAATAGTCGTAATTGGTGGGTTAATGCAAACCACCACAGAAGATGAAGAATCGAAAACACCTATTTTGGGCGATGTGCCAATATTAGGTAATTTATTTAAAAGTATTAGTAAGCGCCAAGAGAAAAAAGAGCTCGTTATTTTAATCAAGCCAACGGTGGTGATGCCCGACACCTGGAAAAAGCAACAGGCCCATAGCCGCGCGTTGTTAAATACATGGTATGAGAACTAACTATGTATTTGAGCTTTTTTAATTTAAGTGAAATGCCTTTCACCTTAACCCCAAACACCGAGTTTTTTTGTGCACTTGAGCCGCACCACGAAGCGATGCAAGTACTTACCACAGCGCTAGAAATGGGGGAGGGATTTATAAAAGTAACAGGAGAAGTAGGGACAGGCAAAACCTTACTATGCAGAAAACTTTTAAATCAAATTGAAGAAGACTACTTTGTGGCTTATTTACCTAATTCTTATTTAAGCCCTGAAGAATTACGTTGGGCTATTGCTGTAGAACTTGGCATGGAGGTAGATAAAAGCCTAGATCAGCAATCGTTAAGTCAGCAAATAAACCATTACTTACTAGAGCTGCAAGAAGATAACGAACGGGTTGTACTACTGATAGATGAAGCGCAGTGCCTGAGTTGGGATACTCTTGAAGCGCTTCGGTTATTTACAAACCTAGAAACCGAAACCGAAAAGCTTATTCAGGTGGTGCTATTTGGCCAACCTGAATTAGATGAAAAACTTGCTAATAGTAAAGTGAGGCAACTACGCCAGCGTATCAGCTTTTCCTACTCATTGCGTGCAATGACCGCCGGTGAAGTTATTTATTATATTAATCACCGTTTACAGGTGGCAGGCTTTAATCAGCCACCACTATTTACGAATCGTTTAGGGTTAAAAATAGCGCGTGCGAGTCGAGGAATTCCCCGTTTGGTCAATATTTTATGCCATAAAGTTTTACTGCAGGCATACGGTGAAGGCCTTAATAAAGTAACACCGCGCCATATACATCTTGCCATTGCAGACACCGAAGATTGCAAAAAGCACCATGCTAACCATTACTGGGCTTACAGCTTATTAGCTATTAGTGTTTTTGTTATTGCAATTATGTGGGTATGGAGGCAATGGTTATGAGTGTTATTAATAACATGCTAAAAAATATCGACCAGCGCCAAACTGCACAGCGTAATCAGCAAAGTGGCGGGGTCGCTATTCCCCCTGTACGCGACTACCACGATGTATTATTTAAAGTGCTGAGTGTTTTATTAGCGATTGTACTAATTTTTACAGCCTACCTTTATTTACCTTTTGCACAGGCACCACAAGCGAGTAGCGACACGGCTGAAAAAGCATATGCGGTTAATAATAACAGCCAGCCGATTGAAATTGCCCAAGCTAAAATTACCCCTATAATTAAGCCCTTAAAACAATTAAGCGAAGAAAACACTGGCGCTAAAGCAGCTCATATTAATGCAGATACGCAAAAAGAGCTGGGGCAGGTACAAAGCAATAACGCATTGCCTGATCAGGCAAAAGACGAAGTAATACAGCAACACGCTGCAGACAAAGCCGCGCTACTGAGCAAAAAAGCAAGCCCCACAGAAGCAAACGCTAAAGTAGCCACTAGCACAGAAATAAATGCCCCAGTTGAAGCAAAAAGCAGTGCACCAGTAAAAAGCATTACACAGGCTGAGCAGCCGCCCGCTGAAAATAAATTAGTAAAAACTGCCAGTGTTAAGCAAACCAAAGCCCAGCGTATAGCAGTGCAATTAAAGCGTGCTAAACAAGCGTTGGAATTTGCTTTATATGATGATGCGATTAACGATTTAACCGCTATTTTACAAACACAACCTGAGCATATAGAAGCGCGTAATTTACTCGCGGCAACGTATTTTCAGCAACAAGATGTACTTATGGCTCAGCAGTTATTAGTTGCTGGCATAAAAATAAACCCTGAGGTTGTGCAGTGGCGTGTAATGCTCAGTAAAATTTTAATTATGCAACAAGAGTACGAAGGCGTGCTTAAACTGCTTATAGCCGAACTTGAGCCGCAAGCAAACTTGGAGTTTTGGGTATTAAAAGGCACTGCAGCACAAAATGCGCAGCAACATCAAATAGCGCTTGCGAGTTTTACACAGCTTACACAGCTTCAGCCTCAGCAGGCTAAATGGTGGCTGGCGTTAGCTACTTCAAAAGATGCGTTAGGGGAGTTTGCTGATGCAAAGCACCTTTATAAAGTTGCCCTAGATTTAGGCGGTTTAAATGCCGCAATGACGCAACATGCACTACAGCGCTTAGTCGCATTGAAGGAGGCTGTATGAGACCCAGTTTAAAAATGCGTTTAGGGGACTTACTCGTTCATGAGCAAATGATCACCGAAGCACAGCTAAGTGAAGCACTTAATGTGCAAGCTGCGTCAGGGCGAAAGTTAGGGGCTACATTAATTGCGCTTGAGTTTATAAGTGAGCCGCAATTATTGCGCTTTTTAGCCCAACAATTACAAATACCGTTTTTAGATATTTCGCAGCGCAAAATATCTTCAGATGTATCTAAATTACTTTCAGAGGTTTATGCCAGACGCTACCGAGCATTAGTAATAGAAGATAACGGGGATTCTGTGTTAGTCGGAATGAGTGACCCCGCTGATTTGAGAGCGTTGGATCAGTTAGCGCCAATGCTAGCCCCTAAGCGAATTGAGCTTGCTGTTGTGCAAGAAAGCCAGCTTATGGCAGCGTTTGATAATGTGTACCGCCGAACAGAAGAGATTACTAACTTTGCTGAAAAGCTACACGAAGAATACGAAGACGTAGAAGAGTTTGACCTTAATTCCTTAGCAGATGAAACCTCTGACGCCACCGTAGTAAAACTACTGCAATCTATATTTGAAGATGCAGTACAAGTACGTGCCTCAGATATCCACATAGAACCCGATGAAAGGCTATTACGCATTCGCCAACGAGTTGATGGTGTATTGCAAGAGCACACATTAAACCAAGTAAAAATAGCCTCTGCTTTAGTACTTAGGCTAAAACTTATGTCGGGGTTAGATATATCGGAGAAGCGTTTACCGCAAGACGGCCGTTTTAATATAAAAGTGCACGCGCACAGCATTGATGTACGTTTATCGACAATGCCAGTGCAATATGGCGAGTCAGTTGTGATGCGGTTGCTCGACCAATCTGCAGGGCTTTTATCGTTAGAAGAAACGGGCATGCCGGTGCATATTTTAAAACGCCTGCGCAGCATTATAAAACGCCCTCATGGCATGGTGTTAGTGACGGGGCCTACCGGTTCAGGAAAAACGACCACCTTGTATGGCGCTTTAAGTGAGCTTAATCAACAAGAAAGTAAAATTATTACCGTAGAAGATCCGGTTGAATACCGCATTGGACGGGTAAACCAGGTGCAAATAAACAACAAAATAGGCTTAAGTTTTGCCAGTGTATTAAGAACCACGTTACGCCAAGACCCCGATATTATTATGGTTGGCGAAATGCGTGACCAAGAAACCGTTGATATAGGCCTAAGGGCTGCATTAACAGGCCATTTAGTACTTTCTACGTTACATACCAACGATGCCATATCAAGCGCAATGCGCTTAATTGATATGGGAGCACCCGCTTATCTAGTTGCAAGCTCACTACGCGCTATTATTGCTCAGCGCTTAGTTAGGCGTATTTGCAATGAATGTAAAACACCGTATCACCCAGATAAACAAGAACAAAGCTGGCTTACCTATTTAGGCGAAGATATTAGCAGCACACAGTTTTGGCGAGGCCAAGGCTGCACAGCATGTAGCCATAGCGGCTACAAAGGCAGGGTGGGGATTTTTGAGCTGTTAGAAATGAACGACGCTATGATGGATGCCCTGCGTATTAACGACACGCAGCGTTTTGCCGAAGCGGCTAAAAATAGCGCTAATTTTGCACCGCTTTCTTATATGGCTTTAACGTATGCAAAGCAAGGCATTACCTCGTTAGATGAGGTATTTAAAGTGGCTGAATATGTACCTGAAGTGGTAGGTGATGACGATGCAGCTTTATAGTTACAAAGCCAAAGACGCAAAAGGTGCGCTGGTTAAAGGGCGTGTTGAGGCAAATAATGAGGCCGGTGTTGCCGATAGCTTATTAAAGCGCCAGTACATACCTATTTCAATTTCGTTAGTTGAAACAAAAAACAATATAAAGTTATTCGATAACCTATTTAGCGAAAAAATAACCCTTGATGACATGATCATGTTTTCACGGCAAATGTATTCTTTACTTAAAGCCGGGATCCCCATTATTAGGGCAATGATAGGGCTTGCTGATACCACGCAAAATAAAGAGTTTAAAAGTGTATTGCTTGAGGTAACACGCCAGCTCGAACAAGGCCGTGAACTATCTAGTGCGTTAGCTATACATAACAAGGTGTTTAGCCGCTTAACTATTTCTATGGTTAAAGTCGGAGAAGGCTCGGGACGATTAGAAGATGCATTTTATCAGCTGGCTATTTACTTTGAAAAAGAGCAAGAGACTCGTAAGCGCATAAAAGCCGCTATGCGTTACCCCACTTTTGTTATTTTGGCACTTTTAGTTGCGATGATCATATTAAATATTTTTGTGATCCCAACCTTTGCCAGCATGTTCGAAAAGTTTGATGCAGAGCTGCCTTTAATGACTCAGATCCTCATTGGCACCAGTAACTTTTTTGTCAATTATTGGTGGCTGCTAGCGCTAATGTTAGTGGGGGGAGTCGTTGCATGGCGTCGGTATTTAAATACGTCGGCTGGGCGCTTTAAGTGGGATCACCACAAACTCAAAATTCCATTTGTAGGCGATATTTTAAAACGCACCTTACTTGGCCGTTATAGCCAAAGTTTAGCCATGGTGCTGCGCTCGGGCGTCCCTATGACGACAGGGCTGTCGTTAACGGCCCATGCAGTTGATAACAGCTACATGGAAAAAGCCATCATCACCATGCGTCAAGATATCGAAAAAGGTGACAGCTTGTTGCGGGCTTCGCGAAGTAGCGAGCTATTTTCACAGTTGGTACTGCAAATGGTGGCAGTGGGTGAAGAAACCGGTCGCGTAGATGAGTTATTACAAGAAGCGGCTGATTTTTATGAACGAGAAGTCGATTACGATTTACGCAGTTTAACCGCAAAAATAGAGCCCATTTTGACGGTGTTTGTTGCCATTATGGTGCTTATTTTAGCACTCGGTATTTTTATGCCGATGTGGAACATGATGTCGGCTATTAAAGGGTAGCCATTGTGACTAACTGTCGTGTTCGTGCAACAGGTTTTTCGTTATTTGAGCTCGTTTTAGTAGTTGTTTTACTGGCAGTTATTATGGCTTTTGCTATACCTCAATACATAGGCATTAAAAATCAGGCACACAATGCGAGTGTGGATGTGGTGGCTGGTGGGTTTGCCTCTGCGGTGTTGATGGTCAAAGGTCAGTGGGAATTATCGGGGCGTCCAAAGGGCGTTAATAATACAACACATATTAATTACGGAGGTGTCATTGTTGGTGTCGATGGAGAGAGAGGCACACCAACGGGTGATAAAACGACTAATACTGATACGCGGGCCAGCGCAATGACTGCACTGCAATGCCAAAAAGTATTAAGTGTAATTTTACAAGATGCGCCTACAAGCACATTAAGTACCGAGGTTTCTATAATAACCAAGGTGAGTTATTTAGTGCGTTATAACACTAAAAACAACCAGTGTATTTATTATTTAACTCATAATTTAAACACCAATAACCTACCTACCGATGGCGCCGTTATGGCTAAAAAAGTAGGGTTTTCGTACTTTCCAACAACAGGCAAAGTGCAAATTTTTAAAAACTAAGTAATTATAAAGAGGCTTACTTATGAAAACGCAGTCATTAAAACAACCAATGAATAAGCAAGCAGGTTTTACGCTTGTTGAACTAATAATTGTAATTGTAATTTTAGGTATTTTAGCGGTGACCGCTGCCCCTCGTTTTTTAAACCTGCAGGGTGATGCTAACGCTTCTACACTCGAAGGTTTACAAGGCTCAATTCGCAGTGGTATGAATATCGTAAATGGTAAATCTATTATCGCAAGTGACCACAAAAAAGCGAGTGCAACGGTTACTGTTGATACCGGCGATGCAGTATCTACAGTGTATGGCTACCCTGCAGCGACAGAAGCAGCTTTTGAAGCTTTTTTAGATGTAGAATTTGCATCTGATGATTCTGCAGATTTTAACCTTGTAGCAGTTGCTGCTGATGAAAAAGCAATTATTTTCCCTAATAGCTACGTGCAAACTGATGATTGCCGTATTGAGTATACACAAGCAGCAGATGCAAACGACGGCACACCGCCTGTGTCTGTGACGCCTCCTACTGTTACGCTTATTACGAGTGGGTGTTAATTTACATAAATGAATAGCAGTAGTAATCAACGATTGCGTGGCTTCACACTGGTTGAATTAATTATTACTTTAGTTATTTTGGGCATACTGTCGGTAACGGCAGTGCCCAAGTTGCTAGGAAGTTCAACAGAGCAAGCATACTCATACAGAGATAGGGTATTAAACGCCCTACGCACAGTACAATTACGCGCGATGCAAAATACTGCAACAAGCAGCTGCCATAAACTGTATATTTCACCTACCTTGGTTGCGGGGCCAGAGCCAGAAACCTGTACTGGCGGCCCAAGTACCAATAATAGCGAGTATTTAGTTGTTGCTATCAATACCGAGCGCAGCGACGTACGATTTAATGCCTTGGATAGCAATGCTAATGTGTTTACGCAAATTAACTTTGACCCACTTGGGCGAGCAGATCAAAATTGCACAGTACAATGTAAAATTGACCTGGGTCTAGCCGCGGTGTGCATTAGCGGTGAAGGGCTTATTTATGCCTGCCCCTAAAATACAATCAGGTTTTACCTTAATTGAGCTGATTATTGGCATTGTAATGTTTGCTATTGCGCTAAGTATTATTACAGCGCTTATAGCACCTCAAGCAAAGCAAAGTGCCAAGCCTATTGTCGCACTCAGGGCCTCAGAGCTTGGGCAAGCATTAATGAACGAAATATTAGCTAAATCATTTGATGAACATAGCGAGCGCACGCCACCATTTAGGCGCTGTTCCGAAACAAGCTTAGGGGCCCAGCCTTGTAGTACTCATTCTGAGCTTGGTGCTGATAGCGGTGAAGCACGGGCTGATTTTAACGATGTTGATGATTATATTGCGCTCACAGGGCAGCCTATTAGTGATAGTTTAGGGAATACATTAGCGCAATACAGCGACTTTTCACTGGTTGTGAACGTGCAATACGACAGCGACCTAAACGAGGCAACCAATAACGATGGCGTTGCCTTTAAACGAATTACCATTGAAGTAACCTCACCCTTGGGGCAAGTGTACGGCTTTAGTGCATATAAAGGTAATTACTAATGAATAGAGCAAAGCAAAAGCGTGGCTTTACCTTAGTTGAGCTATTACTCGTTATGGTAATTATTGGCATTTTAGCCGTAGCGTCATTTTCGTTTATTAGCGCTGGATTTAATATTTACAGCCAAGGTGTGAAACGCCAAGAAGCGGTGGCGCAAAGTCGCTTTGTTTTAACCCGATTAAGTAAAGAGCTTCGCCATGCAACCCCTAACTCACTGCGCTTAAATTGCGACAACGCCAGCAATGGATCGTGTAGCACGCAGCAATGTTTAGAATTTACGCCGTTTTTATCTGCCACTCATTATACCGATTACTTACCCACTAGCGCCCCTTTTGAGATTACCGCCGTGAATTTTGCGCTTAATAATTTAACTGAGCCACAAATAAACGATTGGGCAAGTATTTATCCATTAAATAGCAGCGATATATACGATGAAAGTCAAAATAAGCGCCTACAAGTTAGCGGCTACAGCGCCGTTACAAGTGAGCTAGATACATGGCAATTTAGCAAAGCATTTGCTCAAGAGTCACCGAGTAAGCGCCTTTATTTATTAGATCAGCCAATTAGCTTTTGTGTAGAAGGTAATTCACTGTACCGCTATAGCAACTACGGCTTTACTACAAACCAATTAAACGCCGCCAGCTTACAGGTTAGCTCGGGCGTTAAACGCGATTTAATGAGTAATTATATTGCCAATAACTTAACGAGCAGAGCCTTTTTTACGTTAAGTGAGATTTCGCTACAGCGCAGCGCGGTTGTTAATGTGTTTGCGCAAATGGGGTTTAACGACACCGAACAAATAAGTATTAGCCATGAGGTGCATGTGCCTAATGTCCCTTAATATAAAAAACATCAGTTTTGCTAAAAAGCAGCAGGGTAATTTGCTCATAATTACGTTGGTGATCATTGTCACTTTGCTGGCACTAGGGCTGGCGCTTTCTAAAGTGTTATCGGGTGCGGCGCAGCAAAATACCATTGAGTATTACGGCGCGCGCGCTTACATGGCAGCCCAAAGCGGATTAGAAACCGGCTTAAGCGAAATTTTTGCACTAAATAGCACTGCGCAAACATGCAGTGCAGTAACCACCAGTAGGAATTTTAGCACCCTCTATCTAGCCAATTGTGAAGTTGAACTGAGCTGTAGTGAATACATAGCCTTACCCGATAGCAGCACCCGCTCTGGCACCGTTAATATTTACTACTTACAAAGCTCTGCAACGTGCGCCGCCAATGATTGTGCTGCCGGTGCAGCATGTCAAAAGGAATATTGGCAAACCCAACGTACTCTAAGTGTGGAGGCTAAAACATTACCATGAGCAAATATACCCTCTGTATTTTATGTTTAATAAGTTTGCTACTAAGCCGATGCGCTATGGCTGTACCGCCTAAAATTGAAGGGCGATTTATAGAGCTACAAGACACGTACACTTCACCCATATGGACAAAAATAAATTTTCAGCAGCAATACATAACCCCTCCTGCGGTATTTATGTTGTCCACTAATCAAGGCGGTAACCCCGCTATAGTGAGAATACGCAATGTAACAACCACAGGGTTTGAAGCATTGCCACTTGAGCCCTCAGGAGAAGATGGTGAGCATATAACCATGGGCGCGCACTATTTAGCGGTAGAATATGGAGTGCATGAATTTCCTGATGGGACCATTATGGAAGTGGGAAACACCGACTTACGCCTTGAGCTACAATACGGTGATAAGTCGGGGTTTGCCCCCATCACACCTAAAGGTTACAAATCACTGACTTTTAATAAACCATTTGCCTTAAGGCCTAACTTTTTCCATTCGTTACAAACACTAAATAGTTTAGATAGTAACCCGCCGTCTCAAGCGCTTGTGCCTTTTTTAACCATTGCAGTGCAAAGTGGTTCCTTATCTACAAGCGGGGTAAATATAGCGTTAGAGGCCTCAGAAACCGCATTAGGTGTTATTCAAACTGAAACGGTGGCCTACATGGCTGTAGAGCCTGGCAGTAATCGCACCTTTACCGATGACAATGGGGTAGAAGTGTCGTGGGAGACCTTTTTTACAGGATTCGAAGTTGATGGTTGGAATGATGGGTGTAACTACTTTAATTTTAACAATAACTTTAGTGAGGCACCGCTGGTGGTGGCAAGTAAAAATTCCCGACTTGAAGAAGACGGTGGGTGGCTGCGCAGCTGTAATTTAAGAGCGGATCGGTTAGGGCTGGTGGTTGATGAAGACCGTGATGGCGACAGAGAGCGTAACCACGTAAAAGAAGAAGCCTCTATATTAGCCATGACCAGTACGTTTGTATTTAATGGCGATATTTTAGATTGCGATACTTTATTTCCTGGCGCTATTTCTACCTACAATGATGGACAAGTGCAGCTTGTTCAAGGTGTGGAAATAACCGATAGCAATGCACAATTTATTACCACCACTAATTTAATATCAACTGCACTCACCAACCCACCTTTGTGTAATGGCCAAGGCTGTGTAGCCACTGGGTATAACTCCCTTGAGCCAAATCAAGCTGCGCAAGTACCCACGGTCACAAACGATGGAAGCTCCACCGGAGATGTGCCTGTATCGTTAGCTGGTGATTATTTTTATGACGAACTAGCACTTAACTTATTGGAAGATGAGTACAAGGTAACAGCGCCCACCCGTATCTTTTTAAAAGATACATCGTCGCTAATTTCTAGCGCATTTTTGAACATAGGCAAAACGAATATTGCGGTTGAGGAAGGAGCGTATTTAGCTATATATGTCGATGGGGATGTTGCCATTGCGGCCGATGCAAATATTGCTGCATACATTGTCGCAACGGGGGAGGTAAGAATTGCCCAAAATGTCACATACCAGGGCTCTATAACCGCTGCAACACAAGTAATAACCGAGGGCAGCTCTACGTTTGATGCGTTAACAGTGCCAGAGAGTATTCCTGGATTTTGCGGTATTTTTACGCCGGTTTTGCTTGATCACTACCGCATATCATTAAGTGATAACCAAGGCTTAACCTGCCAAGCAAAAGAAATGACATTAACCGCCTGTGCAAACGATGCATGTGATTTACTGTATGATGAGCCTTCCGCACTTGACCTGTCTCCAGATAACAGTGGCCAGCAAAGCTGGGTAAGCGGTGAAAATATTACCTTTACAGGCTCTGCCACCGTAGCGCTTGCAAAGCGTACCACAGGGACAGTCACACTTGGCTATAATACCGCCGACCCATCTGCACCGCTGCGTTGTTATATTAATGGTAATAACGTAGGGCTGGGCGGGTGCAAAGTGGTTTTTTCTGATGCAGGGTTTATTTTTAATAACGACACAGCCAATACAGCGAGTATCCCCACTCAATTATCTGGTAAACCCTCTAGCGAGGGTTTTAATGCCGCCGAGCTATCCATTCAAGCGGTTAAAACAAATACCACAACAGGCGTATGCGAAGCCGCATTCCCTGCAGGTGGCCAAGTTGATTTAGATTTAGCTTATACCTGCAGTGCCGGCGCTGCGTGTTCAGATCCAATACAACTTAGTAATAATGCGAATACGTATAGCGTGCAGCAAGCATATCAAACTTTTTCGCTCACCTTCGATCAAGACTCAAAAGCCCCTATTGCTATTAACTACCCTGATGCCGCTAAATTAAGTTTAAATGCACGGGCAACAATTGTATTAGACCCAGTAACTAATTTATCAGTAAGCTTAACCGGCAGCTCTAACGAATATGTAGTTAAGCCCTTTGGGTTAGCGATGCAAGTTGCAAGTGACGGCTATGCCCAAACAGCAAACGATAGTTTATTTAGATTAACGGGTGAGTCATTTGATTTAAAAATGAATGCAGTACAGTGGCGCGCAGGGCAAGACAATAACAACGATGGAATACCTGATAACTATAGCGCTATTCATAGCAATCCCATTGCCAAACACTTCATTAGCGAGTCTCCTTTAGTAACACAGAGCTTAGTATTACCCAGCTCTGGTAATGAGGGGCAAATTGAAGCGCTAAGTACCCTTGCTTTTACTGATACAGGAAGCTTGAGTGAGTCCATATCGCAGTACGCTTATGACCAAGTGGGTATTATAAACGTGTTTGCGGGTTTACAAGATGGCGATTATTTTGGTGTGGGCGATGTAAAAGGGCAGCTAAACAACGTAGGGCGGTTTGCTCCATCGCACTATCAAGTATTAGGTGTTCAAGCTGCTGCGCAATGTACACAGTTAGGCAGTAATTTAACCTATTTAGATCAGCCCTTTGAGCTTGGTTTTACGGTACAAGCACTTAATCATAACAACCAGCTAATGGCTAATTACAAACAAGGCTTTGAAAAAGCCCAAGTACAAATAAATGCCGAAAACAATCAAGCTGGTAATTATGTACCAGCAACCACGCTAACCAGCAGGTTAGCCAATATAAGCAGCAATAGTTGGAACACCCTAGCCGATGGACAATGGCAAATGAGCGACAGCACTGCCATGTTAACGCGCTTGGCTATAAATAACCCCGACGGCCCATTTACTATGGTTAACCTTATGGCCACCGTCACTAATACAGAAGGCGCTACGTTAATTGATGCCAACGATGAGCCGAGTACGCAAGCAAGCTGCAGCACTGATTGCAATAGTGTGCGTTTAAACGATGTGCCAATAGACTTTCGCTTTGGACGCTTAGTGCTAGGCAACAATGCCGGCTCAGATTTAGACTCATTACGTGTGCCTATGCAGGCTCAGTACTTTGATGGAACAGGCTTTGTATTAAATACCGAAGATAACTGCAGTGTATTTGAGCATCCGCAGTTATCCCAAATATCGCCTTCAACGCCAATATTAAGCTATGAGTATGGTGCAGGCGCAGCGGGTTCATTAGAGGCAGGCAGCTACCCTACAAACAATGCTATTTATGCAATACCAAATGGCAGTGGTACATTTACATTAGAATACGAAACAGAAAATTGGTTAAAGTGGGATTGGCTTGGTGATAATTCACAGCAAGATCCCCATGCTATTTTGCAATTTGGTCGCTTTAGAGGAAATGATCGGGTTATTTACTGGCGTGAAACAAGAGAATAGTTGTAAACTAAGATAATAATTGAACAAAGCTTGTGTTTTGTGCTTCAAGTACATAGCATAAGGCATTGGGTGTATTGATTTTTGATGGTTGAAAAATGTTCAGCTTTCAAAAGTGAGTACACTCTAATAAACAATAATAACGACCAAATAATTGCCGCTTTTTGGGACTGGAATATATGCGAATTGCTCCTTTATCTCTGTTAATTTCCGCTAGTTTGTTAGCTAGTAGTGCATTTGCACAAGACACAGCAACAGTAACCGGAATTGAATCAGAGATTAGTATTAAACAAACAGAATACGATAACTCGACACAAATACTTGAAAAACACTTAAAAGAAGAAAGTCAGTTACAAAACCAACTTGAACTACTTCGTTCTCGCTCTACAGAGCTAGATAAAGAGAAAAACCAAGCACTTGATGCGATGAACGAAATGTATCGCCGCTTAATTGACGATCCTACGCTTGATATTAGTGCTGCCCAATCGCGCTATCAAAAAGCCGTGGTTGATCATAAGCAAAATAAAGACGACATCTCAATGCAGTTGGCGGCAATTGCATCTCATCGTAAAGATATAGAGCAAATTCGTGTTGCAAAACATACGCTTTTAAACACCTTAGAAAGCTTAAAAGAGCAATTAACTACAGCCCGAGTCGAGCGTTTACGTAATGAGTTTACCCGCGAAGGTACACTGGAAGTAAACCACACAATTAACTGTAAGCGTACCGAAACGCTCGCAGCCTGTGAGCAACGCGGCCAGCAAATGGGTTTACAAAAAGCCACTAAGCGCTTTGTTGATCAAATATTTGCTAATTTAACAGAAGAGCGAATTGTTGAACCAAAACGCAACATGGCAGGCGCGCAAGTACAAATTTTAAGTAGCCATGTAGTTAACAGTGCATTTAGCGGACAAGGCAATTACAACGTTAACTTAAGCGTAACCATGCGCGGCGAAGTAAACAGCAGCCGCCTATGTAACTTATTAAACGTAGATAACCGTTATTGTTCTGAATATGGCTCGCCGCTCGCGACAGCGTATCAGCCTGGTTACGGTACAACCTACTCTGATAGTCAGTTAACATTCAGCAACGCCGCGGATAATACCGACACTGTGTCTGTATCGCGAATGAACAATCAGCCAGTGCGCGATTACTCAGTGAAAGCTGCACCTACAAAAAAAAACTATCCATCAATTATAAATAAAGAGAAAAATCAGCAAGTTGAGCTGACTTTACGTTCAAATGTTTACGATGATGAAGTGTTTATTGATGGGGTGAGCTTTGGCTCTACGCGTTTAGTTACGCGTTTACCGCGTGGTGTGCATAACGTAGAAATACGTAAATTAGGTTATAAGCCTTACAAAGTAAGAGTTGATTTAACTAAAGCACAGACTATTCATGCTAACTTAGTAAAAAAGTCTGAGTCGATTGCTGCACCGGCTTACACTCGCGAGCAACCAAAACCTGTAAGTCGTACAGCAAGCACTAATCGCTCTGCTGATGTACAAAATAATGTTGTAGTTGTGCCCGCCGGTAAATTTAAGATGGGCGATATTAACGGCAATGGTTTAGCAAATGAACGCCCGGTTATTGAAAAAGTGATAGCCAGCTCATTTGCAATGCAAACCAAAGAGGTTACCGTAGGTGCCTACGAAGCGTTTGTAGCAAGTACTGGGTATAAAACACAAGCAGAGCAAAGCAAAGGGTGTGCTTATTATTTAAATGGCGAACCCGTATGGGAAGCTAATTTAAACTGGCGTAACCCAGGTTTTGAACAAAGCAGCGATTTTCCTGCTGTGTGTTTAACATTTAACGACGCGAAAGCGTACGCCGAATGGCTCTCTGGCGAAACCGGGCAGCAGTACCGTTTACCTAATGAAGTTGAATGGGAATACGCCGCTCGCGCAGGTACAGAAACAGAATACCCTTGGGGTAACGAAATAGGTAAAAATTTAGCTAACTGTGGTTGGTGTGGTAGCGAATGGTCAAACAAACGTGCAGCACCGGTGGGTTCTTTTTCTCCTAACGCATTTGGATTATACGACACCGTAGGCAATGTGTGGGAATGGACAGCTAAAGAATCAGGCGAATCTGATGTTGCAGTAAGAGGCGGGGCGTGGAACTTTGCACCAAGCCTTGCACGTGCTTCAACACGATTAATTTTAGCGCCAGATTTTAGATCTAACTACATTGGCTTTCGCTTAGTCCGCGAACGATAGCATTTAACCAAGGAAGCCTAGCTTCCTTTTTTCACAAATTAACAAAGGTAGTTGCGCTTTATATTGCTCATCTAATTAGGCATGTTAAAGTGAGTGCAGCTAACATAAGAACGTATTTCAAAGGTCATCCAGCCTCATGTTTAAAAAACTCCGTGGTATTTTTTCAAACGATCTATCGATCGACTTGGGTACAGCCAATACCCTTATCTATGTAAAAGAAGAAGGTATTGTACTTAACGAACCTTCAGTTGTAGCTATTCGTCAAGAACGCGCTGGTGGACCTAAAAGTGTTGCTTCTGTGGGTACAGAAGCAAAACAAATGCTAGGGCGTACACCGGGTAATATTAAAGCGATTCGCCCAATGAAAGATGGCGTAATAGCCGACTTTTATGTAACCGAAAAAATGTTACAACACTTTATAAAACAAGTGCACAACAATAACTTTATGCGCCCAAGCCCGCGTGTACTTATTTGTGTACCGTGTGGTGCAACCCAAGTAGAAAAGCGTGCAATCCGCGAATCAGCAATGGGTGCCGGCGCGCGCGAAGTGTACCTAATTGAAGAGCCAATGGCCGCAGCAATTGGTGCTGGGCTACCAGTATCAGAAGCAACTGGTTCTATGGTTGTTGATATTGGTGGTGGTACTACCGAAGTTGCTATTATTTCACTAAACGGTGTTGTTTACTCATCGTCTGTGCGTATTGGTGGCGATAAATTTGATGAAGCCATTATTAATTATGTACGCCGTAACTTTGGTAGCCTAATTGGTGAAGCAACGGCTGAAAATATTAAACATCAAATTGGCTCTGCTTTTAAAACTGACGAACCAATTGAAATTGAAGTACGCGGTCGTAACTTAGCCGAAGGTGTTCCTCGCTCATTTACACTTAACTCGCACGAAATTTTAGAAGCACTCCAAGAGCCGCTAATGGGCATTGTAAGTGCGGTAATGGTTGCACTTGAGCAGTCGCCACCTGAGCTTGCATCAGATATTTCAGCTCACGGTATGGTGCTGACTGGCGGTGGTGCACTATTAAAAGATTTAGATCGTTTATTAATGGAAGAAACAGGCATTCCTGTGGTTGTTGCCGATGATCCACTTACGTGTGTAGCACGTGGCGGCGGTAAAGCACTTGAAATGATTGATGTTCATGGTGGTGACGTTTTTAGCTACGATTAATGAAATTACTGTTTGGACAAACCATCTCTTTGCAACTGCGACTTTTTGTCGCAGTGCTTTTGAGCATAGTGCTCATTGCGGGCGATAAGTTTACACAAGGCGGTACGGTTGTACGTACAAGCCTCAATACACTTGTCAGCCCATTAATTTACGTTGCCAACCTACCTTACGAAATATTTAGCTTAGGTGCTAAAAGCCTGCATACCCGCGATCAGTTACTGAGCGAAAACGAAGCGCTGAAAAAAAAGCAAATGCTACAAAGCGAGCAATTGCAGCAATACCAATTTTTAGCCCGCGAAAACCAAAAGCTACGCGCTTTACTTGGCTCATCGGCTAAGCAATCTAATCGTAAAAAAATAGCCCAAGTACTTTCTGTACATTCAAACCCTTATAGTCATCAAGTGGTTATTAACCGCGGTACCACCGACGGCCTGAGCGAAGGCCAAGCGGTAATTGATGAAATGGGGGTTGTTGGCCAATTAACAAAAGTAGGCTCTACCACATCGCGCGTGCTACTAATGACCGACACAACTCATGCTACGCCGGTACGTATACTACGAAACGACGTACGCACGGTAGTTGAAGGCATAGGTAAAATTAACGTTGTTAAGCTTTCGCATGTACCTCATAGCCTTGATGTGCGCATTGGCGATGTACTCGTGACCTCGGGGCTTGGCGGTACGTTTCCTGAAGGTTATCCGGTGGCCGTTGTCACCGAAATAAACCGCGATGAAGGGCGCCCATTTGCTCAAGTATTTGCAGAGCCTATTGCACAGCTAGACCGTATTCGTTTGTTGGTTATTTTATGGCGCAATCAACAGGAGCAAATCAGCGATGATTAATCGTTATTCATTGTTAATTGCCCTAAGCATCTTTTTTGCTTTAATTATGGCATTAATGCCACTGCCTTTTTCATTTGAGCCCTTCAGACCTGATTGGGTGTTACTGGTATTAATGTACTGGTCACTGGCAGTGCCGCATAGATTAAATATTGGTACCGCGTGGGTTGTTGGCCTACTCATGGACTTAGCCTTAGGCTCGCCATTAGGGGTTAACTCACTCACGTATTCTATTTGTATATTTGTGACCGCAAGTAACTTTCAAAAAATACGTAACTTTTCGCTTTGGCAGCAAAGCTTATTAGTGGGCTTATTTTTAACCTTGTATCACTTAATGCAATTTTGGTTAAATCACTTTTTATTAGGTGTTTATTTTAATCCACAATACCTGTGGCCAGTGGCGACCGGTATGGTCAGCTGGTTTTGGGTCTTTTTACTTCTTCGCAAATACCGTAGACATTTTAGGATCAGGTAATGACAACCGCAGTATATTTGGCATCAGCCTCCCCGCGACGTAAAGAGTTGTTGAGTCAGTTAGGCATTGAGTTTGAACAATTTAGTGTAGATGCAGATGAAACCCCACTTGCAAACGAGCAGCCTCATGCATTGGTTGAGCGCTTAGCTCGCTTAAAAGCGCAAACAGGCGTAGCGCTTGGTTACACAGACCGTCCAGTGCTTGGTAGCGATACTGTGGTTGTTATTGATAACGAATCATTGGGTAAACCACGCGATAAAAACGATTTCATAACAACACTTAAACGTTTATCTGGTAATACACATCAAGTGCTTACTGCCGTTGCTTTTGCTACACAAACAGATGTACTAAGTTGTGTAGTGAGTACCGATGTGACCTTTAAAACCCTCAGCGATGAAGAAATAAATAGCTATTGGAAGTCAAACGAGCCACAAGATAAAGCCGGTGGTTATGGCATTCAAGGCTTAGGTGGTCGCTTTGTTACACACATTGCGGGTAGCTATTTTGCTGTTGTAGGCTTACCTTTATACGAGACCGAACAATTATTACAAGCATTCTTAAGAAGGTAACATGAGTACAGAATTACTAATAAATGTCACGCCAAGTGAAAGCCGTGTTGCCCTAATCGAAAACGGTGTATTACAAGAAATTCAACTAGAGCGTATAGGCAACCTAGGTATTGTAGGCAATATTTATTTAGGAAAAATAAGCCGCGTACTGCCAGGCATGCAAGCTGCTTTTGTTGATATAGGCCTAGAAAAAGCCGCTTTTTTACATGCATCAGACATAGTCAATAGTGCCTCAATAGTTGAGGGTGTAGACGACGAGCCAATAAAAAAAGTACAAGACATACGTGAGCTAGTACGCCAAGGGCAATACATTATGGTGCAAGTGGTTAAAGACCCACTAGGCACTAAAGGAGCAAGGCTTACTACCGATATCACTATACCTTCGCGCTATTTAGTGTTTATGCCAGACGCTACGCATGTAGGTGTTAGTCAGCGTATTGAAACCGAAGAAGAGCGTGCGCGACTTAAAAAAATAGTGGCAGAATACGGCGACGATAATGGCAGTTTTATTGTTCGTACAGCGGCAGAGGGCGCTAGCGAAGCGGAGCTAAGACACGATGCTGAATTTTTACGAAAACTGTGGCAAAAAATTGTATCACGTCGTAAAAAAACCAATAAAGCCAGTATATTACACGAAGACTTAACGCTTGCATTTAGAACCCTGCGCGACTACGTAGGTGAAGATATGGAGCGCATTAGAGTTGACTCTAAGCTAACCTATCAAGAACTAAAGCTGTTTACTGAGGAGTTTGTGCCTTTGCTTTCGCAGGCACTAGAGTACTACCCAGGTGAGCGCCCAATTTTTGACTTATTTGACGTTGAAACCGAAATTCAAAAAGCATTGCATCGTAAAGTCACGCTTAAGTCGGGCGGTTATTTAATTATCGACCAAACCGAAGCGATGACCACAGTTGATGTGAATACAGGTGCATTTGTAGGGCATCGTAATTTAGAAGAAACCATTTTTAATACCAATGTGGAAGCCACATCAGCCATTGCTAGGCAGCTACGCCTGCGTAACTTAGGCGGTATTATTATTATCGATTTTATCGATATGATCAGCGAAGATCATAAACGCAGAGTATTACATTCACTAGAGTCAGCACTATCTAAAGACCGTGCAAAAGCCAACATAAACGGCTTAAGCGCATTAGGCTTAGTAGAAATGACCCGTAAGCGCACCCGCGAAAGCCTTGAGCATATTTTGTGTGATGTATGTCCGGCTTGCTCTGGACGCGGCTCACAAAAAACAGTCGAAACCGTATGCTATGAAATACTGCGCGAAATAGTGCGCGTTAATCGTGCCTACGATGCCGATAAATTCATGGTGTATGCGGCACCTGCTGTAAGTGAAGCCTTACTCAATGATGAGTATCATAACCTTGCCGAACTTGAACTATTTATTGGTAAGCAGGTCAATATTCAAACAGAGAGCCTATACAGCCAAGAGCAGTTTGATGTGGTAATGATGTAATGAAAACGAAAGCGGTCTGTTTTTTTTGTTTTAGAAAGTTATGGCAAACCTGCGCCATAATTTTAGTATTACTGGCCGTGATTGTTTCTATTTTAAAGTACACCTTACCTTATGCAAACGACTACAAAGGCGATATAGAAACCTACCTGCACGATAAATTTGCCATTAGTCTTTCTATAGGGGCAATCTCTGCCAGTTGGGATGGCGCCGGCCCAGCCTTGGTATTAGAAGATCTCTCTTTTAAGGATAACGAAACTGCGCCTATATCGCTCACTATTGCCAAAACAAGCCTAGAGCTTAACCTATGGGAGAGCATTAAAGCCTTTCAGTTAAAGTCTAATTACTTTGTTATTAATGGCTTTCATACCAGTGTAAATATTCAAAATTTATTTAATAACACTAATAACGATGATGTCTCGTTTGAACAAAAAGAGTTAATTGAAGAGCTGTTTTTGGGAGATACTGGGCATTTTGCTATTGAAAATTCGAGTATTAATTTTATTTTAGAAGATGGTAGAGAGCGCAAACTATTACTCGAAAACATAGTATGGCAAAACCAAGATGAACAGCATTTAGGAAGCGGCAGCCTCGCCTTGCCCGGCATTAGTGTGGGTAGCTTTGACGCACGTATCGCACTTAGTGGCAAAACTATAGAGCAAATAGCGGGTGACATTTACGTTCAAGCAAATAGCGTAGATGTGTCTAATTGGTTGGCGCAATATATTAATACTGAAAAACAACAGCTTTACACAGACATAAACTTAAAGTCTTGGCTTAAGCTCGAAAATGGTTTTATCAGCGATGTAAAAATGCAGTGGTTACCTAGCTTTGTGCACTGGCAAAACAACCAACAAGCTAAACAAGTAAGCTTAAGCGAAGGGGGGTTTCATTTATTTCCTGAGGCAAACGCTTGGCACTTAAAAAGCACGGGCCTAACATTTAGTAATAACGACACAACCTGGCCAAGTCTAGAATTTGAGGCAAACTTAGGTAAGCAAAATAAAGTGTGGCTGCAGCAGGTTGATCTTTCTTTACTGAGTAACTTGGCGTCGTTAACTAATTTTGAAGCATTACAGCCACTTTTAAACCGCAAACCAAGTGGTTTTATCGATCAAGCCTACCTAGAACTTAATCCAGATGAGCAATGGCAGTTATGGTTTTCAGCTAATAATATTGGCTGGCAAGAAGTGTCTGGTATTCCTGCAGCGCAGGCGCTTAGAGTCTCGGGGCTTATAAATCAGCAGCGCGGGCGAGTGCAGCTATTTGGCGAAAACGGGACTTTAATAACCGGCGACAGCTTTAGTAAAAATATTGATTACAACCAAATTAATATCGATCTGGATTTAGCAAAAACAGATAATTACTGGAATGTAAGCAGTAATAATATTTGGTTTGATAATAACGAAGTTACCATAGCGGCTGAGCTAAATGTAAGCCTTAGCGACGATCCTCGGTTAGATCTATACGCAGAAGCCTATGCAGAGGATGCCACAGTAGCTGGGCACTACTTTCCGTTAAAGGCAATGAGCCCTCAACTTGTAAGCTACTTAAACGGTGCAATAAAAGGGGGCGAAGTAGCTAAGGCGCAAGTATTATTTGCTGGCCCGCTTTCAGGTTTTCCTTTCACCGATGGCAGCGGCCAATTTGATGTACTCGCGCAAATAGATAATGCAACATACGCGTTTGACCCCAATTGGCCGGCAGTAACTAACGCCAATGTGCAGTTGCACTTTGCCAACGAGCGAATGGATATTTACAGCCAGCAAGGCCAGTTAGTTAATTTAGAAGTAGGCGATAGCGTGCAAGTGAGTATTGCCGATTTAATGCACGCTGATGAACTCATTGTACAAATAGATAAACGCGCGCAAATGGAAAAACTGCATGACTTTTTTGCAGCCACCCCCATTGCAAACCCACTGGCTAATATTTTTGAAGTGGTGCAAGGTAAAGGTCAAGCCGATGCAAGCGTAACACTTTTGATTGGCTCTAAATTTAAAGGTGGAGCCAGTGTAAGCGGCAAAGTAAAACTAAACGATTTGCCTGTTTATATTGCAGCCCCAGGCATTGCGCTTGAAAAACTAAGCGGCGAGCTCAGCTTTGAAAACGATACAATTAGCATGCAAAATGCCAGCGCTACATGGTTGGGTATGCCGCTTAGCATTAACTATAATAGTGCAAGCGAAGCACAGCAGTACACCGCTAATATTGATATAACGGCGTTACTAAATGCAGATACCCTAACAACCCAGGCGCAAGGTGTACTGAAAGGGTACCTGAGTGGGCAAAGTGAAGTTGATATAGGCCTTGCACTTAATTTTACCGAGCAAGGCTTTAATTACCGCGCTCAGGTTAGCTCAGAGCTACTAGGGTTAACGAGCACGCTACCAGCGCCCTATGGCAAAACAAGTGAACAGGTTTGGCCGTTAACGGGCATAGTGCAAGGCGATGATATTTCAAATCTTATTACGGCTAATGCTAATCAGCAGCTATATTTTAATGCGATTTTAGAAAACGGTCAGCCGCAATTTAGTAATATGCATATTGTACTTGGTGAACAAGATTTAGGGCTAAATCAAAAAGATTTAAGCGTTAATATTAACCTTGAACAAACGCAACTAGAAGCATGGTTTGAATTAATAGACCAAATAATTAAAGCCGCTCAAGCTAAGCCAGACCAGCAGTCTGAGGGTATTATGCCGCCATTAAATGAAGTGGTTGCGCATATTGACAAAGTTAATGCTAGCGACATTATTTTTAACGATTTTGAAATGCGCTTAGCGCCCCAGCAAAACGACTTATATTTAAAGCTTAATGCCAAAGAGCTGCGTGCTGACGTGTTTATTCCTAGCTCTCAGCCAAGCCAGCCGATACGTATAAATAGCGATTACTTAAGACTCAACTTTGCACCTAAAGTAGAAGAAGATCTTGAGATCACCGATGTACTGCCAGAGCAAAACCTAGCGTGGCTTAACACAGTACCAGCCATTGAATTTGAATGTGCAGATTGTAAAGTGGCAAGTTATCAGCTTGATAAAGTGAGCGCTTCGCTGGTCGGGGAAGGCGACAAGCTCAGTATTTCTGAGCTTGTGGTTGATAAGGGCGACCATATTTTACGTACCAAAGGGCAATGGCAAGGTGGCTTTACGCAATTTAATGGTGAACTTAAAAGTGACGATATAGGCGCGCTATTTGATGAGTTTGATATCACCACCGCTATAAAAGACTCAAAAGCCGATATTAACTACAACCTTGCTTGGCAAGGCGCCCCGTATGACTTTGATATACCTAGTTTGGGCGGTGAAGTTAAGTGGGATTTAGGCGAAGGCCACATTGCTGAAATAAGTGATGGTGGGGCACGTGTATTTTCGTTACTTAGCCTTGACTCGCTAGTGCGTAAATTAAAACTCGATTTTAGAGATGTATTTTCAAAAGGCTTTTTTTACAACAGCTTAAAAGGCTCTATGCAGCTAGATAAAGGTATAGCCTACACAAAAAATACCAAAATGGATGGCGTGCCAGCCGATTTAACGATTAACGGCTATGCTAATTTAAACACCCTTGAAATAGATTACGATTTAGCTGTGGCACCACAAGTAACATCTAGTATTCCGGTTATTGTGGCTTGGATGGTTAATCCCGTCACAGGGCTTGCCGCTTTAGCGCTTGATAAGGTTATTCACTCAGCAAGGGTGATCTCCGAAATTAACTTTAAAGTAACCGGCAAAATGAATGACCCTGTGGTACAAGAGCTTGAGCGTAAAAGTAAAGAAGTTACCTTACCGCAAGCTGCGCAAAATCAGCCGCAAGCGGCCAGTACACTCACACTTAAAGATGCCGCGGTAACAGCAACACAATGAGTACGCTAAACGCCAATATAATTGCTTTGCAAATGTGCTCAGGCACCAACCCCGACGAAAACATGGCAACCCTTGGCAAGGCGTTAAATAAACTCCCCGCAGCCAGGCCAATGCTTGTATGTTTACCCGAGGCGTTTTTAGTATTTAGTAAAAGTGGCCATGATACGCTAGCGGTTGCTAAACGTATTACACACTATAAGCAGCAATTAAGTGCATTGTGTAAAAAGCATAATATTTGGTTAAATGCGGGCACCATCCCTGAGCCACACAAAAATAATAAATACTTTGCGGCCTCGCACTTATTTAATAGCCAAGGTGAATGCGTAGCCACGTACAATAAAATGCATTTATTTGATGTTGATGTGGCCGATAAAACCGCCAGCTATCGAGAGTCAGACTTTACTCAGGCAGGCGATGATGTGGTGGTTGTTGCTACACCGTTTGGTAAAATTGGCTTAACAGTATGTTATGATTTGCGCTTTAGTGGATTATTTAGTGCACTTGCGCGCCAAGGGGCTGAAATAATTTTAGTGCCCAGTGCTTTTACACTCCCTACAGGGCAAGCACATTGGCAACCCTTATTAAAAGCACGCGCAATAGAAACGCAGTGTTACGTTATTGCAGCTGCGCAGTATGGAACACATCAAAATGGCCGTCAAACATACGGCCACAGTATTATTATTTCACCATGGGGCGAGCAAATAGCAACGCTTGAGAGTGGGGTAGGGTTTATAAGCGGTTACGCCGACCTAAACCAGTTAAATAAAATTAGAAGAGATATGCCCGTGCAATCTCATCAACGATTTAGAGAGCATTTATTATGAATTCGGTTGAACAGCATTTATTACACGACAGCCAGCTAAATCGAGAAGAACTCGAAAAAACGCTTGGGTATATTCATCAGCATAAAGTGGATTACGCCGATTTATACTTTCAATCAAGCCATCATGAGTCATGGGTGCTTGAAGACGGCTTAGTAAAAGAAGGCTCTTACAATGTTGAGCGCGGAGTAGGTGTACGTGCCGTTAGTGGTGAAAAAACAGGGTTTTCTTACTCTGATGCCATTAACCTTGAAGCGTTAAACAAAGCCGCAACGGCGGCTCGTAGCATTGCCGATGCAGGCGAAGATAAAACCATTAAAGTATTTAGCGATGTAAAAGCAAAAGAGCAATTTGCCCCGCATCAGCCAATATCAAGCATGAGTGACAGCGATAAAGTGAGTTTATTGCGTGAGCTTGAAAACTACATACGCGAACTCGCCCCTGATGCTGAGCAAGTAATTAGTTCAATGTCGGCTGTATACGAAGAGGTATTAATTGCTGCGAGCGATGGCACGTTTGCTACCGATATACGCCCGCTTATTCGTTTAAACTGCTCCGTTTTACTTGAAAAAAATGGCCGCCGTGAGCGCGGTGGTGCAGGGGGCGGCGCACGCTTAGATTATGGTTACTTTAAAGAGCTAGTTGAAGGCAAGCCGCGCTGGATGGGCTTTGCCGAAGAAGCAGTACGCCAAGCTAAAGTAAACCTAGAGGCAATTGATGCCCCGGCTGGCACAATGGAAGTTGTGTTAGGCAATGGCTGGCCTGGCGTGTTGCTACACGAAGCGGTAGGCCATGGCCTTGAAGGCGACTTTAACCGTAAAGGGGCTTCGGCATTTAGCGGTAAAGTGGGACAAAAAGTAGCGTCTGAGCTGTGTACAGTAGTTGATGATGGCACCATGGCCGATCGCCGTGGTTCACTTAACGTTGACGATGAAGGCACACCTGCAGCTTATAACGTACTTATCGAAAACGGTATTTTAAAAGGTTACATGCAAGATAAGCTCAATGCGCGTTTAATGGGTGTAAACCCAACGGGTAATGCACGTCGTGAGTCGTATGCGCATTTACCTATGCCGCGTATGACCAACACCTACATGTTAGGGGGCGAGCATAGCCAAGCTGATATTATAAGCTCAGTTAAAAAAGGGGTATTTGCACCAAACTTTGGTGGCGGCCAAGTAGATATTACTTCAGGTAAGTTTGTATTTAGCGCATCAGAGGCGTATTTAATTGAAAACGGTAAAATTACCCAGCCAATTAAAGGTGCAACACTGATTGGCAATGGCCCAGAGGTGATGCAGCATATCTCTATGGTAGGCAACGATTTAGCCCTTGATAAAGGCGTAGGTGTCTGCGGTAAAGATGGCCAAAGCGTTCCTGTAGGGGTAGGTCAACCAAGCCTTAAAATAGACCAACTTACAGTAGGTGGCACCGCATAAAACAATAAAGTGCGAAGCAATTCGCGCTTTATAGGTTACCAATGCGAGGTTTACGCCTCGCTTTGCTCTTCTTTGTTCTTCTTCGCCTGTTCGTACCACAAAGCCATAAAACACTCAGTTAATTTATGCTCTATTTCAAGCGCTTTGTTGGTTGGGCAAAATAGCGTAAAGCTTGCTTTAAACTCACCAAGCTCTGTAGTGCCAAAGTGAATAACCGGTGCCGGACCTGAAATTTTGGCATCGAGTTTACGCTCTATCATCGAATTATAACGTGTTGCTACATCGTGAAACTCTTCGCAGTACAGTTTTGCCTGATTGACTAATTCGTCATGAATAACATAAGGGTTAAAGCTCTCTCTGCGTACAATAGTAAAATGATGAGTAACAAAGCGTTTTACATAATTAAGGTTTTTAATTGAGCTGGTGATCAGCTTATTATTTGGAATATAAATTGTTTTGCGCGAAAACTGATAGGTGTGCATGTCTATTTCATGCATGGTGGTTTTTACCCAGTCTGTTTCGGCTACTTCGCCAAAATAGTCACCTACTTGTATCCAATCACCTACTCTAAATGGGCGGGTGGTTACTAGGTAAAAAAAGCCTATAACGCATTGTATAAACTCGCGTGTTGCAAGCACTATAGCTACTGCAAACGCAGCAATAGACAGCGCAAAATTTTGTATTTCGGTCGACCACACAAATAGCAGCGACAGCACCATAACAAAATTAATAAAGTGCTTAATGTTATGAGTGATGTAACGAATGTCTTTTTCTTTTTTTTCTGCGCGGTTTCTTGCTAGTTTATCAACCAGTACTTTAAGCACAAATGCAATGGCAAGCACGAGCACAGAAACTAAAAAAGGGTGCATGAGTATGTCTTTAATCATAACTTCCAAATACGAGTAGCAATAGGCACGCTAAGTATATTGAGTAATCAAACCAATTAGCAAATTTAAGCTACATAAAATCACTTATACCAATTGTGTTAAGTTATGAGCCATTTATAGCAATAGGTGAATAGCGTTATAACCCTGTTAGTGCTTTATTTTGCACGCTAGAATGGCTAATACTTAATTAAACCGGTATTACTTAGCAGCTAGGCTGTTTGCTCTGTAATAGAGGCTTGCGCGTATTTTTGGCAAAACAATACAAGCTCAATAGCAGCGATAAAAATAAGCGTGTAACCTAGGGTTTCTATGCCTTCCTCAATAATATTTTTAACGACCCGAACGTATTGTTCTCCCATAACTGAGTGCCAAAACTCGCCCTTGCCCATCATTCTCGAAAAAGCGAGTAAGGTCACTAAGCCAGATAGACAAATACCATAGCTCGGTGTTTGCGCATAGGCTTTTAACGAGCTGTAAATAAAGCCTCGTTGGGCTTTTAAGTAAAGTAGTACGCTCCCTAACAGCGTATATACAATTGCTTGCCATGCGCCATCAAACACATACATATCTAGGTAGGTGTCAAATTCTCTAACAAACATAGCAGCCGACAATGCAGCCAGTAACAGCGCGGCTATTTTAAGATCAGAGTGAATACGTGAGGCGTAGAAAAACAGCATACAACTTAAAAACGTTAAAATATCTTGCATGTGTTCGGTTAGTGTTTCTTCACTGTAAAGTGCATTTTGCTGTAAATCAAAACCTTCAAGCTGAATTAAAAAAGCCACACCTGCTAAGCATAATAAGTAAATAAAAGATCGCAGTAAAAACATACAAAAGCTCAAATAGAAAACAATGCGCGGCAGTTTAATTATAAAAATAGCTAAAAGCCAAAACATTATAGAAACTTTTTATATATTTATCGGTCTAAGTTTTTTGCTGTTAAATTAATGGGTTATATTTTTACCTTATGTATTTATGATGTGTTTTTTGTAATAAGTTGAGTTAATTAGTTGTGCTGCATAGGGTTAAATGCGTAAAGCATAAAAAAGCCCTTACTAAAACATTGTAAGGGCTTTTAACGTTATAAGCAGAATAGGCTTAGCGCATTGTCTGGGCGTACTGTTACATTTAAAATCTGAAGAAAGTCTGGAAAGCTACGTTTTACATAACCTAGAATGCTTTTTCAGAAAAAGTGAAAAATTGCAAAGAAATTTGGACTTTTCTGAGGTCTGGAAAATGGTTTT
>NZ_JANIGJ010000010.1:0-138866 GCF_024518735.1 Pseudoalteromonas agarivorans | reverse complement strand
CACCGCCGTATACTTTTGCAAGTACGTTAGTGATTGCTGCAGTTAGTGTAGTTTTACCGTGGTCAACGTGGCCGATTGTACCAACGTTTACGTGCGGTTTTACGCGTTCAAACTTTTCTTTTGCCATGACGGAACCTATCAGTTTTGTGTATCTAGATTACATATGAAAATAATCCACCAGAGGTAGATTAATTTAATTTTTTCAAATTTCAAATAGTTTTTTCTGACAGATAAAGGAAGTATTCAAGGAGATTCATATGACTGGTGCTGATAGGCAGATTTGAACTGCCGACCTCACCCTTACCAAGGGTGCGCTCTACCAACTGAGCTATATCAGCAACACCATAATTGGAGCGGGCAGCGGGAATCGAACCCGCATCATCAGCTTGGAAGGCTGAGGTAATAGCCATTATACGATGCCCGCTTTAGGAACCTGTTCTTAAACTACCTCTAACCGTCAAGAATAAAGTGGTGGAGGGAGCTGGATTCGAACCAGCGAAGGCTGAGCCGTCAGATTTACAGTCTGATCCCTTTGGCCGCTCGGGAACCCCTCCACGATAATTCTTTACTAATTCACTTTCGGTAAAAGGAAAGTGGTGCCGACTAACCGAGTCGAACGGTTGACCTACTGATTACAAGTCAGTTGCTCTACCAGCTGAGCTAAGTCGGCACTGCTTTAGTACGGGGCGAGATATTAGAGTAAGGTTTATTATGATGCAACTATAAAATTAAAAAAAATGTAATTTTTTAGCTTGAATGCTCACAATTCATGCAAAAGTGCTTAATTTTGCTGTTATTCGTCGTTTTTACTTAGCTCATGCCAATAATTTAATCCTTTCATAACCAATAAAGAATCAAAAATACTGCCACTTATTTGTTGCTGTAACAGCAAACCGTAACCACCGGCGCACAAAATTTGTGGTTTTTGTTCGCCTGTTACGTGTTTAAGTTGATATTTGGCCTGTTCAATAGCGCCTAATGTTGCCACCAGCGCGCCATTTTTTAATCCATTGGGTGTGTTTTTACCTAGCTCGTTTAAAAAGGGGGTATTGGCATCATCAAACACGCGCTGCGTATTTTGTGTTAATGAGCGAGTCATTAAATCAAGGCCGGGCAATATCCAGCCCCCTAAGTGCTCGCCTTCGCCGCTCAATACATCAATAGTGGTTGCAGTGCCGGCATCAACAATAATGCATGGTGTGTTAGGGTAAAGGGTAAAACCTGCCACCAGCGCAAGCCAGCGATCAATACCTAAATTGCAAACCTGTTCATATGCGCAGCTTAAGCCACTGAGATTTTTACTAACATGCGCCTCAAAACACGGAATACTTTTTTTTGCGGCTAATGTGAGCGCGTCATTTAATAATTCACTGTTACCTACACATGCATACACAACCTCAGTTATTGCTTGCCACGGCACGTCGCTCATAGAAACGGGCGTTGCTTGTTGCTCGCGCCATAAGGCCGCTTTTAATGACGTATTACCTACATCTATTAGCAGTTTCATAGTTCGGCCTTTCTTAACGAGATTTCGCCGCCATAGTAACTTTTAACTTCGCCGTCTTGGCGAATACGTATTCCGCCGTGCTGATCAATACCCTCACAAATACCCCGCCAGCTTCTGTGCCCCGTATTTAGCTCTACGCATTCTCCTGCAAAGGCGTTTAGGGCGTTCCACTGTGCGTACATGTTGTTTAGCCCGTCTTGCTGGTAATCTGCCAAACGCTGCTCTAAATAAAAGGTAAGCGAAGCAACTAACTGGTTTTTATCAAGCGCGGTGGTGTGTTGGCTTAAATCAGTCCATGCTTGGTCAATGTGTTCGCTGGTGTTTTGCGGCATTTGTAAATTTATGCCAATACCAATGACTAGCTGACAAGGGCCTTGCGGTTGCCCATCTAGCTCAACTAATACTCCGGCTAGTTTTTGCTTATTTATGTATATGTCGTTTGGCCATTTAAGTTCAATGTCTATATCATAAAGTGCTTTTATAGCATCATATACCGCAAGCCCTACTGCAATTGATACGCCCATAGCAGCTTGCAGGCCATCATCTAAACGCCAAAAATAACTGTAATATAAATTAGCCCCAAATGGAGATTGCCATACCCGCCCTCGCCTTCCGCGCCCGGCTTGCTGCATTTCGGCAACCACAACAGTGCCAGACTCAAGCGCGACTTTATTTTGAATACGGCGCATTAGCTCGCTGTTGGTTGAATCTATAATAGGGTGTACTTCTACTTGGGCTGTATTGGCACCTAATGCATGGTAATGTTTGGTTATATCGGCTTGGTTTAGCAAACCCACCGCATTGTTTAAACTGTAACCTTTACCCGTCACTTTAAATATATCGAGCCCCATGTCTTGCAGTGTTTGAATATGTTTACTCACTGCAGCACGGCTTATACCTAGTTGCTCGCCAAGGACTTGGCCCGATACAAAGCCACCTTGGTTAAGTGCGTTTAATATAGCTAGTTTATTTCCATCTGGTGCTTTCATTACGCGTGCTCCGTAGTAATATGGCATTCACTATTTGTGTTTATAAGCCTTACTTCGTGCTCTAGCATTATGCCGTAACGTGTAAACACCGTATTTTGTATATGCGTGACCATAGTGATTAAATCGCGCCCTTTACTATCACCATGATTTACTAATACCAGCGCCTGCTGCTGATGCACCTCAATCCCTGCTACTGTAAAGCCCTTCAAGCCCGCTTGGTCTATTAGCCAACCTGCCGCCACTTTGTGATGGCTTTCCCCATAGGGGTAATGCGGTAAATCATTAAACCGCACAAGCAGCGCTTCTAAACGCGCATTGCTAATAATCGGATTTTTAAAAAAACTACCCGCATTGGCTAAAGTGTATGGGTTTGGCAGCTTAGCGTTACGAATTTCAATAACCTGCTCAAATACCATTTTAGGGGTGGGATTTTGCAATACTTTGAGTGGGCCATAACTTAAAACTGGCTGCCACTTTTTAGGGAACGCTAAATTAACTTGAGTGATCACCGCTTTGTTTTTTAAAGCATGTTTAAAAATAGAGTCACGATAAGCAAACTCACACTGTGCGTTAGTTAAAGTTACTTTGGTTTTTGTGGCTATATCAATGTATTCAACCGACTCTACAAATTGAGCGAGCTCAACACCATAAGCACCAATGTTTTGTACCGGCGACGCCCCAACAGTGCCCGGAATAAGCGCTAGGTTTTCAAGCCCTGCAATATTTTTATCAAGTAAATAGCTTACTAGGTTATGCCAGTTCTCGCCCGCAGCTGCACTCACTAGTACATCATTTTCACGCTCGGTAATAGTAATGCCCTTTGTGGCCATTTTAATTACGGTGCCTGCGTAGTTTTCTAAAAAGATTGTGTTGCTACCTTCCCCTAATAAACAAAACGGAGCACTAAAACGGTGTGCTTTAAGTTGCTCAACCGAGGTTATTTCAACAAAATGCTGGCATTGATTGTTTAGTGCAAAGGTATGTAAAGGTTTTAATGAGTGCGCCACAAAGGTCTCTGAGTGTACTGGTAACTAATCGCAGTAGTTTACCTTATTGTCGCAAAGAATGTAAAAATCACTCAACCCGCTGTATCAATCATGATATAAAACCTGCACTTATTATTAGTGTTCAGGGTATTTTATGAAAATTAAACCTCTTTTTTTAAGCCTCGCTATGGCCGGTATGTGCTCGCAAGCAATGGCAAACGCGATTGATCAAAACTCATACGCCAACCTAGATGATGTGGTAACAACACACTTAAACCTTGATTTAGATGTCGATTTTGCCGACAAGCAATTAGAAGGTTTTGTTGAGCACACGCTAAAGTGGAACAATGACACGAGTAAAAAGCTGGTACTTGATACCCGCGACTTAGACATTGATAAAGTAATGTACCAAGACACCTCGGGCGATTGGCACAAAGCTAAATTTACACTGGCAGATCGTGATGATGTTAAAGGCTCAAAACTAACAATTACTTTAAAAAGCCAAGCGCCAAAAGTACGTATTTACTACAACAGCCGCCCAGAAGCATCTGGCCTGCAATGGTTAACACCAGAGCAAACTGCCAGCAAAACGCACCCGTTTATGTACAGCCAATCACAGGCTATTCACGCTCGTAGCTGGTTACCAGTACAAGATACCCCTGCCATGCGCGTTACTTACTCTGCCCGTATTCATACACCAAAAGATATACGTGCCGTAATGAGCGCCGATAACAAAGACGCACTATACAAAGATGGCGACTACCACTTTGAGATGCCTCAAGCTATTTCGCCGTACTTAATTGCGATTGGTGCAGGTAATTTAGAATTCAAAGCCATGTCAAAACAAACAGGTATATTTGCCGAGCCTGAAATTTTAGACGCTTCGGTTGCCGAGTTTAACGACACCCAAGCCATGATCGACAAAACCAACGAAATGTATGGTGAGTATGCATGGGGCCGTTACGATTTATTAATGTTACCGCCTAGCTTTCCGTTTGGTGGTATGGAAAACCCGCGTCTTTCGTTTATTACCCCTACCGTAGTTGCTGGCGATAAAAGCTTAGTAAACCTTATTGCCCATGAGCTTGCACACTCTTGGTCTGGTAACTTAGTTACCAACGCGACGTGGGAAGATTTATGGTTAAACGAAGGTTTTACCTCTTACGTTGAAAACCGCATTATGGAAGAAGTGTTTGGCCGCGACCGCGCCGTAATGGAGCAAGCTTTAGATGCAGCAGGCTTACGTGCTCAGCTTAAAACCATTGATGCACCCGATACTCGCCTTAATTTAAAACTTAATGGCCGCGATCCAGATGATGCATTTAGCTCAGTGCCATACACTAAAGGTCAGCTATTTTTAATCTACCTAGAAGAAAAATACGGCCGTGATAAGTTTGATGACTTTGTTAAGACCTACTTTAATGAGTTTGCATTTAAATCGCTGACTACTGCGCAATTTGTTACTTATTTAAAAGCTAACTTAATTGAAAAATATCCAGGCGTTGTAAGCATGGATAAAGTGAATGAGTGGATTTTTGAGCCAGGTTTACCAAGCGATGCACCTAACCCCACATCGGATGCGTTTGATAAAGTAGATACAGCAAGCGCAGCATGGTTAAAAGGTGAAACAAGCGCAGCACAATTACCTACGGCTCAATGGACAGTGCACGAGTGGTTACACTTTTTAAATAACCTACCACGTGATTTAAGCTTAGATAAGATGAGCGAGCTTGATAAGCAATTTAACTTAACGCAATCAACCAATGCAGAGCGCGCGTTTGCATGGTTTATGTTAGCGGTAGGTAATGGTTACCAACCTATTTACCCAGCGCTTGATAAGCATTTATCAGGTATTGGCCGCCGTAAATTAATTGTGCCGTTATACAAAGCACTTATTAAAAATGGTAAGCGTGAGTGGGCACATGATGTATACATCAAAGCACGCCCAGGCTACCACCCGCTTGCACAAGGCACCATTGACGCTTTATTTGATAAATAAGCAACCTGTGCCAACCCAAAAGGTGTTTAGACCTTTAGGGTAAAACAGCAAAACCATTAAAAAAGGCCGATTTATCGGCCTTTTTTAATACTGTAATTTTCTCAAGCTAAAAACTGTAACTAAGCTCAGCGAAGTTAGCGCTTAACATTATTAGCTTGAGATAAGTTTATTACTCAGCGCCTTGGTTCGTTACCTTTTCTAAAAAGGCCTTTCGCTCAGCAATCGTGGCTTGCTGCCACCAAAATTCTAGCATTTGCGGTGCACTTGGCATGCCTTTGCCATTAATAGGCGCAATAGGCTTAATAGGTTGGCTTGGACGCGTTGGACCCGCTGGCACCGTATTTTGTAAAGCAGGCTTTTGACTTGCAAGCTGTGTATTTGAAATAACACTAAGCGGCTGTGCCACAGACGCGCCCTTTGCTTTTAAACTTACCTGTGGTGCCTCAGCAAATATTTTCGCTGATACCGCGTTATCGGCACGATTAAACACCATGTCGTAGTCTTTGTTATCGTCAATAGTAATATCTACCCAAAACGGTTCAGACTCTATTACCTCATGGTCGTCAAAGCCTAGCTCGTATAAATCGGTGTATTTTAATTTTAATCGATAAGACCCTGGGGCAAGTTCAATGTCGTCAACGCGGCTAAATAAAGAGCTTTCAATCACTCTTTCGCCGACTTGTAAAGGCACTAACTCTTCAGGAAAGTGAATATTTCCGGCACTTACTGACATACTCATCAATAGTGCCGCAGCTGCAGTTATTAACATTGGTTTACGCATAAAAACTCCTTTATTTGTTTTGAGTTTGACACTGCAAACAAAATTTGTCATTAGTGACTTTAAATTCAACCCTTACACTGAAACGATTATGAGCACAGAAACAATATTTACAAAAATTATTAACCGCGAAATTCCCGCCGACATTATTTACGAAGACGACACCACCCTTGCATTTAAAGACATAAACCCGCAAGCTCCTTTTCATGTGTTAATTATTCCAAAAAAAGCAATTGCCACTATCAATGATATTAATAGCGAAAACTCACATTTAGTTGGAAATTTATACGAGGTTGCTGCTAAATTAGCCAAGCAATTTAACTTTAGTGACGATGGCTACAGAGTAGTAATGAACTGCAATAAACACGGCGGGCAAACCGTGTATCACATACATTTACATATGCTTGCAGGCAAAGAAATGGGCTGGCCTCCGTATCAAGAAGCTAAAAAATTAAAAACTTAATAATAAAAATTCACTGGAATTATTAGTATTTGGCTAGTTACAAATGTTATGGTTAATCATGTATATAAAGTGAAAAATAATTACTTATTTGCAACATTTTATGTTTAAATAATCGTAAAATCGTACTTGTTCACAAGGCGAAACCCGACTTTCTAATACAAAAGGTGTGGAAGTCGTGATAAACTTAACTAGTCAGCTTTATAAAAAGAGTATAAAAACATGAGCAGTTCAGCCTTTTTGTTATTAGATCAAGAGCCAATTAACACCATTGGCATTAACGTTTTAGAACCTTTGTTAAAAACGCAAGGCCTTGACGTAACCACGGGTACAAATATTTTAGATGTACCAGAAGGGACTCGATTACTGTTCATTGAAACATCAAGTAACGATGCATGGGGTAAACTAAAAGAACAGCTAGTTAACCTGCGCACCAAGTGCGATATCGTATTATTTAACCTAGACGAAAACCCAGAGCTCGCTAACCGCGCGCTTTTGAGCGGTATTCGTGGCGTGTTTTATACGACAGATAACGCTGATGTATTAATGAAAGGTATTCGCTTACTTTTAGAAGATCAGCTTTGGTACAGGCGTGACATTATGTGTAATGCATTAAACCGCATGCTGCAGTTTAATAAAGACGCACTACACAAGCTGACCGAAGGCGACATAGAGCCAATTAAACTCACTAAACGAGAAAAAGCAATAATCTCGTTAATGAGTAAGGGTTCTAAAAACAAAGAAATTGCTGAAGATTTAAGCATCAGCCCACACACAGTTAAAACACATTTATACAGCGCATTTAGAAAAACTAAATGTCGTAACCGTATTGAGCTACTATCTTGGGCTCAACAAAACATTCCAGACGAAATTCGTTAATCAATTTCGTAATTTAAAAACAGGCACTTATGGTGCCTGTTTTTGTTTATGTCGCATGCTTGTTAAATTAATCGCTTTTTATTACTCTATTTAAAGTACCCATTGCTGGAACCTCTATGCTCGACTCATTCACCCTATTTTTTGCCAGCATTGCCGTTATTATTGTAATGACCCTTCTTAACTTTTTAACTTGGCGTACCAACAAAAGTACCCCAGGTACTCTGCTTTATATTTTTTACCCGGTTTTATTACTAGGCGCAGTAATTGGCTTTACGCTGATTGGCAAAACGCACAACCTTATTGTGATTAGTATTGCCAGCAGTATGATGTTTGGCGCATCAATTGTGCACAGCTTGGCCATATGCCAATTTTTAGATTATCGGGGTATTGGATTTAAGCTACTGTGCTCCTTTACCGCGTTTAGCGCCGTAATGTTGGGGTATTATTCTTTTATTGACCCTTCTTTACGCGAGCGTATTTACGTCTCGGATGTACAGCACATTGCAGAAGCTGCTTTTTTGCTGTTTTTATTTATTAAATATGCCCGAAAGCCCTACCCTAATGGCACCATTGTTTACATTTTAATATTAACTTTAGTTGGCCTGAGCTTTATTAGCCGCTCACTATTTATGGTTAATATTGAACAACCCCTGCTATTGCAAAGCCCATGGTTTAGCAGCTTACTGTTTTTAAATGGCGTTATTGCACCTATGTTTTATGCCGCCGGTATGGCGCTTTTGTGTAATGAACGCAGAGAAAAAAATCTTAACAAGCTGGCCGACAAAGCCCAAAAAGATTTAGAAATTAGAGGCCTGTTTTTATCAACGATTAGCCATGAAATTCGCACCCCCCTTAATGGCATATTAGGCAGCGCCCAATTAGTTATGAACCAAAGCACCGACACCCGCAATAAAGCCTATTGTGAGGCCATCATTAATTCAGCCGAGTCATTAAATTTACTGGTTGATAAAGTGCTCGACTACGCAAGCCTAGATCAAAGTGATGAAGCACTTTACGAAGAAGACATTGAATTTAAAACCTGGTTAAACAATTTGTGTTTATTGCTCAGCCCATTAGCGGAGCAAAAACAACTTAAGTTTGAACTGGTATGTAATATCCCTGAACAAGCCTGTTACTACTGCGATCAGCAAAAGTTAAGGCAAATTATTATTAACCTTGTTGGTAACGCCATTAAGTTTACCGACCACGGTATAGTAAAAATTCAGGTTGATTTAATAAGCGACAGGCAGCTTGAGCACACCATAAAAATTAGCGTTAAAGACTCAGGCCCTGGAATCGAAAAAGACGAAATAGCCTACTTAACCGAACCCTACGTACAAAGTAGCGCCGGCAAAGAAAAAGGCGGCACCGGCCTTGGGCTTGCCATCACTAGCCGCTTACTAGAAAAGCTAGGCAGCCGCTTAGAAATAACCAGTCAATTAGGCACTGGTAGCGTATTTAGCTTTACCACCACCTTTACGCTAGGGGAGCTTAGTTTGGTAGAGCAGCGCCATCAAAACAAAGACTACTTAACCGGCCTTGAAGTACTGCTTGTCGAAGATTTAGATTTAAATCAAAAAATTGCCATTGAATTTATGGCCGAAGATGAGCATAAAATAAAGCTCGCCAAAGATGGTAAAAGCGCTATTGAACTGCTGCAAACACATCACTTTGACGTTATTTTACTGGATATGAACCTGCCAGACTTTACCGGCCAAGAAGTATTAAAACGTTTGCAGCGGTTGGAGCATAAAAACCAGCGCACGCCCGTACTGGCCTTTACAGCAAGCTTAAGCCCTGACGAAGTAAAAGAATACTTAGCTCTGGGAATAAAAGACATAGTAGGCAAACCAATTAAGCAGCAAAAGCTTCGCCAAGCACTGAGTGATTCACAATCCAATCAAACTGCAAATATAGCTGTAGAGCTAGTAGACACTTTGTACGACGAAACCGCAGCAGAAACGCTAACCAGCTCATTTAGTGAGGATGAAGTGTCGTCGATTTACAATGAATTTGTACTCTCAGCACGGACTAAACTAACCCGATGCCAAGAACTTATTGACCAGCAACCAGAGCAGTGCATTAAATTATTGCACCGCCAAGCAAGCACGGCGCTGCAATTAGGCTTTAACCGTTACGGTATTGAGCTTAAAAAAATAGAGCGCCGCCTGCTTGATAACAAACCCCATAACAACCTGCTAGATGAGGCGTTAGAGCTATGGCAGCGCAGCCTAGAACAATACTTAAAGTACGTGCGCGGGCAGTTGGGTTAGCATTGAAAAGCATATACCTTGGATGCTTTAGTTTATTTATTCAAACCTGGCAACTTCTTCAAAGCTTAGCCCAGTAAAGCCGTGCGCTTGCAAAGCACAAAATAGATTTAGAGAAATGTCTCTATCACTTACACGAGAGTCAAGAACATAAGTACCTTCAAATCGATCCTCTGGAATTTTAAATATACAACTATGCTTTGGTAGTTTTTCTTTTTTGAATACCGCTTTTTGTAATCCAATATTTAAACCTGGTAGCATAAAAGTACTCATTTCAACATCCAAAAATCCCCTTATTGTTCTAGTGACATTATAAAAGTACCAGTTTTCATCACCTACATAGAAAGGTAGTAACTCTCCCGAATCTTCAAAAATATCTGCCAGTTCATTTGCTACGTGCTCTTTTATAGCAAGGCCTTGTAAATTTATTGCTGTAATATCACCTATAGGTGTCTTTTTTTCTTGATTGTAATGCGCACTAAAATTTATTAATGTTGACTCTTTTGATGAACCATCAGGCTTCCATAGGTCAGGCTCACATAAAGATTCGCTATCAGGAAATATGACTCTGTAATGGTTAACGTTTGGCGTGATTTTATAAATAACTTTACTCATTAGTACCCATAAACTCCATTTTGTAGCGATATAGCAATTGATTGTAAAATCGCTGCACATTCACTACGTGTATTTGCTAACGATAGTTGATTAGTAATATTTAGATAATATAACTCTGTATGAATTTTTGCATGATTAGAAGCGTCAGGCATAGCTGGGTGAGGAACGTAGTTTTCGTTCTTTGGCAAAAAGACTCCATTACTTGGATCATCTATTCGAATTTTAAATTTAGCAAGTATCTTTCTAGCAGCTCGCGCCAGCTCATGAGTACCAGATACAATCGCATGGGTAGCCGTATTTGGTGGCTTTTTACCAGCTCCTGTTGCAGACATATATCTTGCCATTCTTTGCGGCCGGTGTTTTTCTTTCAAAAGAGCTTCTGTTGTTGTTCTATTTGCCATCTCTGCATAACGAGAATATGCTAATAAACCAAACTTAACACTCCGAGTAGCTATCTTATTATAAAGGCGAGCAGCATGTTGAGCAATTTCAGCTTCAGTAAGTTTACGTTCGGTCTCTTTTAAAGTTTTCTCCAACTCGTTTGAAATAAGTGTTTCTGAGTCTCTAAACTTATAAATAACACCTGATTCTCTTATACTTTGGCGTAACCCTTGAAGGAGTTCACCAGGTTCTACTTGAACAGCTGTAATCAAAGATTTATCCATGTAACGTCCCTATAATTTTAACTGACAACATAGTATTTTAAATAACTTTTTATTTCAATTAACAACCTCGCTACTTAAGTTTATCACTAGAAAACCACTTTATTTAAATACCTAACCTTCCATACTTATCATCAAAACGCTCTATGTCACTTTCATCTAGTACGGCACCAGTTTGTACTTCAATGACAATTAGCGGCTCTTTTTGATTGTTCGCTAAGCTGTGTATTTGTTTTGCTGCAATGTAGCAAGATTGGTCGTGGCTAAGTGTTAATGCTTGCTTATCAATACGTACATCAGCAATACCCGATACCACCACCCAATGCTCTGCACGATGCTGATGGCGCTGCGTTGAAAGTTTAGCGCCGCTATTTACGGTTATTTTTTTAACTTTAAACCCTGCCCCTGTTACTAAAGTGCGGTAATTGCCCCATGGCCGATACACAACCTGATGGTGATTGAGTTTATCACTTTGGCTAACCGCTAATTGCTTGAGCAATAAAGGCAGACCATCGAGCTTGTTTTTATCGGCAACGAGGGTGGCATCGTGGGTATGAATAATAGCTAAGTCGCTAACCCCAAGGGTAGCAACGCTGTGATCGTTTTCGCTTATAACAAAATTATTAGTACTATTTTGCGCGGTATGGCTGTCGTTTTCATTATTGCCATGTGCATCTTTTTTAATAAGGCTAGCCAAAGCACTAAAGCTGCCTACATCACTCCAATTAAGAGCAACAGGCAATACTGCTACATTATTACTGCGCTCTAAAATCGCGTAATCGATAGAGTCACTTGGGCAGGTTTTAAGTGGCTCACTTACCGGCCTTGTAAACCCTAAATCGTCAGAGAAATTAGCCGCCGCGCTTACACTGAGTGCAATTTTTGGTGCAAAGCGTTCTAGCTCATTTAAATAGGCTTGTGGTGTAAATAAAAACATGCCGCTATTCCAGCTATAACCGCCTTGAGTTAAATAATGCTCAGCGGTAGCCAAGCTTGGCTTCTCTTTAAATTCAGCCACTTTATAGCAATTTGAGCCTACTATTTTACTACCTTGCTTAATGTAGCCAAACCCAGTGTGGGGCTGTGTTGGTGTAATTGAAAACGTGACCAACATACCTTGCTGGGCTAGTTCAATTGCATCGTTTAGTTTAAGTGTGAGCTCAGTAAAGTTGGATATATGATGATCGGCAGGCATCACCAGTATTGGCCCGGTTATGCCTTGCTGTAAAGCGTAGTGTGCTGCCAGCGCAATAGCCGGCGCGGTATTTTTACCCTGCGGCTCTAACAAAAGTGCATGAGGAGCGGCCTGTGCACTTTGCTCAGCAGCAATAAAACGGTGCTGTTCGTTACAAACAAGTATTGGCTTTGCAAACCCCTTGCCCGACACACGCGCTAACGTGCTTTGTAATAGTGAGTGTTTGTTATCAAGCAGAGGTAAAAATTGCTTAGGCATAGCTTGGCGAGAAAGCGGCCATAACCGTGTGCCAATGCCGCCCGCTAAAATTACCGGTGTTATAAGGGTTGTATTCATAAAGCCGCCAATAAACATATCAGCGGCTATTTTAGCACTTTATTGGCTAGGCGCTAATGCTTAGCGATTTATATCAAGGTAAACGCGTCGGCATCTAAATAAGCAGGAAACGAGGCTTTAAAATCATCAAGCGGTGCTTTTTCAAGTGTTACGGTAAGTAACTCTTGTGTATTGTCTTTTGCTTTGGCGATTGTATCGCCTTTAAAGTCGTACACGGCCGTGCCGCCATTGTGCGCAACACCATTGCCATCGTCGCCAACACGGTTAACGGCTACTACATAACATAGGTTTTCCATAGCGCGCGCCATTAATAACGTATCCCAAATATGGCGACGAACCGCAGGCCAGTTAGCAACGTTTATCATTACATCGTAATCATTATTGTTGCGCTGAAAAACCGGAAAGCGCAAGTCGTAACATACTTGCGGCAGTAACTTAAAACCGTTAATTTCAAACGTTTTACGTGCTTGCCCTGCGACAACGTAATCGCCCTCACTGCCTAAGCGAAATAAATGACGTTTATCGTAATAATTTACCTCGCCACTTGGCGTCACCCAATAAAAGCGATTCGCTTTTTTATCGCCTTGAGCAACCAAAACCGAACCTGCAATAACGGCTTTATGTTTATGTGCTTGGGTTTTTAGCCAGCTCAACACTTTGCCATTTTCTGGCTCTGCGCAATCAAGATTAATAGCAAAGCCTGTGGCGAAGGTTTCGGGTAGTAAAATTAAATCAGGTTGAGCGCTCATCGCTGCTAATTTTTTATCAAACATGGCTAAATTGGCGTCTTTATCAAGCCAATGCAGCGCACTTTGAACGAGTGTAAGCGTTAAAGTTGACATAATATTTGCGCGGCCTCTATTAAGGTTTCATCGTTTTTAGCAAAACACAGTCGAATCACTTTATCATTTGAAGGTTGCTTATAAAACACACTTAAAGGAATAGCAGCAACCCCGGCTTGCTCTACTAACCAGTGGCAAAAATCCACATCATTAAGATCAGACACCTCACTGTAATCGAGCAATAAAAAGTACGTACCTTGGCTTGGTAAAATATTAAAACGGCTGTCACTTAAGTGCTGTGCCAGTAAGTCGCGCTTTTGCTGATAAAAATTACTCAGCTCATCGACATGCTCGCCTTGTTGTTCAAGCATGTCGGCCAATGCGTGTTGTGCAGGTGTAAAACTTGAAAAAGTAACATACTGGTGTATTTTTCTAAATTCAGTAGCAAGTGGTGCAGGCGCAACACAGTACCCCATTTTCCAGCCGGTACTGTGAAACGTTTTGCCAAAGCTTGATATAACAAAGCTTTTTTCACGTAGCTGCTCATCACAAAGCATGCTTAAGTGCTTATCGCCATCGAAGGTAATATGCTCGTAAACTTCATCACTTATTACATATAAATCGTGGTCGCTTACTAACGATTTGAGCGCGTTTATATCATCGCTTTTAAGTATTTTTCCGCTTGGATTGTGTGGCGTATTAATAATTATAGCGCGCGTGTTTTTGCTCACTGCACTGCGAACAGTTTGCCAATCAACAGCATAATCGGGGGCATGCAATGCAATATGAACTGTTTTACCGCCAGCAAGCTCAATGGCAGGCTGGTAAGAGTCATAAGCCGGGTCAAACACAATGACTTCATCATCGGGGCGTACTATAGTTTGAATAGCCACAAATAATGCTTCGGTGGCGCCCGACGTTACCGTAACTTGCTCAGCTGCATCAATATTAGCCGCGTATTTACGCGAAACTAAATTTGCTATTTGTTGCTGTAAACGGGGCACACCACTGGATGGCGAATATTGATTAACCCCTTGCTGAACATAAAAATTTAGCTGGTTTTTCAGTAGTTCTGGCGCATCAAACTCAGGAAAACCCTGCGATAAATTTATTGCCGAATGCTGACTTGCCAAGCCACTCATTTGGCTAAATATACTAACACTTAAATTTGGTAATTTACTTTCAAACACGACAGGCCCTTAATGATGGTTTTGCGCTTAAAGCGATGCTATCATTGCTTAAAACAGAAGTATAGCCGTCTAAAATTAAATAGCTTTATATCAATTTGCTTAATTAACTGAGCTATTTTGAGGTAGCAAAAACGCAGCTCGCGTTTGGTTTAGCGCCTCAAACGCATTAAGTATTATTACGCATTGGTATTACACTCATTGGTGAGGAATGTATGCACAACAATACCGCTATTTCGCAACTTATTGAAGCCGGAAAATGGATCAGTCAAAAAGGCTGGGTTCCCGCCACCGGCGGAAATTTTTCGGCGCGCACCGCAACAGGGTATGTGGTTACCGCTAGCGGCTTTGATAAAGGTCAGCTCGGTACACACACATTCATTGAGCTTGATCATCAAGGTAATCGCACTAAAGGTGCTGGCAACCCATCGGCCGAAACGCAACTGCACTTAGGCATGTATAAGCTTATTCCGCACGCAAACGTGGTACTGCATACTCACTCAGTAGCAGCCACCGTACTATCGCGTGTAATTAAAAGCCATGCATTAAATTTAAGCGGTTACGAAATGCAAAAGTCACTCAGTGGGGTAACCTCGCATTTAGATACGCTCAGCATTCCTATTTTTGAAAACGACCAAGACATAGACCGCTTAAGCTTGCTGCTTAGTGATCACCACTTACATACACCCATTGAGCATGCAGTGTTAATTCGTGGGCATGGCGTTTATGTAGTAGGGCGTAATTACAAGCAAGCACTTCGCCATTTAGAAGGGTTAGAGTTTTTATTTAGTTGCGAGCTGGAACGGTTAAAAATAGAAGGTATTGGGGCACAGCTATAATGATAAAAGCAATTTTAACTGATATTGAAGGCACCATAACACGTATCTCATTTGTAAAAGAGGTGTTGTTTCCGTATGCAGCTAAACAACTAGCAACGTTTATGCGCTTAAATGAAAATAAACCCCATGTCGCTGAGCAAATAGCGGCTGTTAAAGCCATTATTAATGAGCCAGATGCCGATATAGAAAATGTCATTAGCGTGTTACTAAAGTGGATTGAAGAAGATAAAAAAATTACCCCTTTAAAGCAAATACAAGGGTTAATTTGGCAAACGGGCTACGAGCACGGTGATTTTAAAGGCCACCTATACGCAGATGCGTTTGAGTTTTTACAAGCTCAGCATGCTCAAGGCACCGCACTCTATGTGTATTCATCAGGCTCGGTGAGGGCGCAGCAGTTACTCTTTAAATACAGCGACTATGGCGATATTCGCCCCCTGTTTAACGATTTTTTTGATACCAAAGTCGGCGCAAAGCAAGAGCAAGCAGCCTATAACACTATAGTTAACCAGCTCCCTTTTAGTGCTAACGAAATCTTGTTTTTAAGTGATGTGGCAGGTGAGCTTGATGCAGCCAAAGCCGCAGGGCTTAAAACCTTGCACTTAATACGTGATGGCCAAGCACATAGCGCGCACCCATACGTACATGACTTTAGCACAGTTAAATTGGAGCAATTTGCATGAGCCAATTAACAATTTATGCTAACAACAATCCAAGTAATGCGCTGGTAAATACCTGCGATTTAAGCGAAATTACTCAGCAATTAGCAAAAGTAAATGTACGTTTTGAACAATGGCAAGCAACCGCACCCATTAATGAGCACACCACAAATGAGCAAATTATTGCAGCGTATAAAAATGATATAGCGCGCTTAAAAGCGCAAAATGGCTACCAAACGGTGGATGTTATTTCACTTGCAAAAGGTAACCCTGCAGCGGCACAAATGCGAGAAAAGTTTTTATTTGAGCACACTCATAGTGAAGACGAAGTTCGTTTTTTTGTAAAAGGCCAAGGGTTATTTTGCCTACATATTGATGCCAAAATTTACCAAGTATTATGCCAGCAAGGTGACTTAATTTCGGTCCCAACCCTTACACCACATTGGTTTGATATGGGGAGCGACCCAGAGTTTACCGCCATTCGATTATTTAATAATACCGAGGGCTGGGTTGCAAAAAGCACCGAATCTGAAATTGCGAAGCAGTTTCCGTTGCTCGCATAGCAAACGTAATACGCTCCACAAAGGGATAAGTGGAGCGATATTTAAAACTACTTAAGCGCTGTTAACGCGCCACTCTCTACATCACTTTTATTGTAAACACCGGTATCTAACACCCAAGCTGTTATAAGTTTTGCAGGTGTTACATCAAATGCGGGATTATACACATTGGCATTAGTGGGTGCCCACAGCGCCTCACCAAAACTGCCACTTACGCCGCGTACCTCTGCGCTATTTCGCTGCTCTATTGCTATATCGCTACCGCAAGCTGTTTGTGTATCAAGCGTAGTTAAAGGCGCGACAACATAAAAGGGAATATCATGAAAATGCGCCAATACAGCTAAATTATAAGTTCCCACTTTATTAGCAAAGTCGCCATTAGCAGCAATACGATCGGCGCCTACCACTATTTTATCTACCTTGCCTGCGGCCATTAAACTTGCTGCCATATTATCGCAAGTAAGCGTATACGGTACTTGCCAGCGCTCAAGTTCGAACGCGGTTAAACGCCCGCCTTGCAACAAGGGCCGCGTTTCATCAACCCACACATGTATATTGCCGTGTTGTTGCTGCGCTTTGTAAATAACGCCTAATGCTGTACCAATACCAGCAGTCGCTAATGCGCCGGTATTACAATGGGTTAAAATATTGTCGCCGCTGTTTATAAGCTCAGCTCCGCGCGTTGCCATACGCTCACATAGGGCAATGTCTTCAATAAAAAGGCGCTCTGCGCTGCACACCACTGCTGCTACAAAGTCATCGCTTTTAAGAGCCTTTCTTAATATAGCCATGCAATGCATTAAATTAACAGCGGTTGGCCTTGTGGCTTCAAGTTCATCAATTGCTTTTGCAAGCGCCGCTTGAGTTCCCCCCTGCTGCGCTAAATGAGCAACCAGCAAACTCGCACCTAAGCCTATTAATGGTGCGCCACGAATTTTTAAACTGATGATCAGCTCCTTCATCGTCTCAACACTATGGCATTCGTGCCATACCTGCTGATGAGGAAGTAAATACTGGTCAAGCACACTTAATGTGCCGTTTTCATATTTTAAACTGCTTGCGATAAGGTTTTGCATGGTGAGGCTGCTTAAATAAAATGCGTAAGGGTATTTTACATCAGTTTGAATAACTCTCAAGTTAGACTTGTAGACATCTAAACATTTAAATGTATAGAATGCCCAAAAAGGTTATTTGAGAACTCACTATGGCTAACTATGTCGCGTTTGATGCGCAGCGCGCAATTGAATATGTAAATTCGCTAATTGACTCTAAGCAGTATGATTTTTTTAATGCTGGCGCCAGCTTAACTGCGTACGAATTTGGTGACGGTAACCTTAATTTAGTATTTAGAATTAGCGATGAGCACCATAACAGCATTATTCTAAAGCAAGCACTGCCCTATGCTCGTTGTGTAGGTGAATCATGGCCGCTCACGCTTGATAGAGCTCGTATTGAGGTGCAAGTGTTACTTAATCATGGCGCTATTTGCCCACAAAACACCGCTAAAGTACTGCACTATAACCAAGCTTACGCACTTACCATTTTAGAAGATTTAGGTCACTTAAAAATATTGCGTACCGCGCAAAATAACGCGGAGCAATTTCCTAGGTTAGCCGAGCACGTAGCTACGTATTTAAGCCATACCGGGTTTTATAATTCAGATTTTTACCTAACCGCCCAGCATAAAAAGGCCCTAGTGCAGCAATTTACTAACCCTGAGCTTTGCCAAATTACAGAAGATTTATTTTTTAGCGATCCGTATACAGATCACGAACGCAATCACTTTGACGAGCAACTTACTACACATGTACACGCTTTGCGTGATAACACGGCACTTAAGTTAGAAGTTGCGAAATTAAAAGCAAATTTTTTATCTAACCCGCAAACATTGCTGCACGGCGATATGCACAGCGGCAGTATTTTTGTAGATACCAATACCACTAAAGTGATTGACCCCGAGTTTGGCTTTTTTGGCCCTGTTGGCTTTGATATAGGCTCTTTTATTGGCAATTTACTATTAAATTACTGCGCACAAGCAGGGCATATTGAAGAGTTTGTAGCACGACGAAACTATCAAACGCATTTACTTAGCTGCATTGTTGAAAGCTATAACTTATTTGAGCAACAATGGTTAGCTTTAATTGCCAACCACAGCACAGATCACACCCTTAATACCGACGGCTACCCACAGTACTTTATGAAAACCGTATTACAAGACGCCATAGGCTATTGTGGAACAGAGCTAATTAGGCGCACCATAGGGCTCGCGCATGTGGTAGATATTGACAGCATTGAAGATGAAAATACGCGCCTTGCAGTACAAAAACAAACGCTGAGCTTAGGTGAGCAACTTATTTTAAATGCCAAAAACTGCGACAGCAAAGATGCCTTTTTTAGTTTATTAATAAGCCAGCTAAATTAAAAAAGGCGCCAAAGCGCCTTTTTTACTACCAATACCGTTATTGGTAGTTTTCGTAAATTTTATCGAGCGGCTCCGACAGCCCACTTTCTTGCACTATACGCACGTGTTTACGCCTTAATTCCCGCGCACTCGTTACACCACATGAGTGGGCAATTAAGCCAGCACCGTAATGAATATATTTATTATAATTGGCAACCCGCTGGGCTTTATCGGCAACATTTAAACCACGCTGTAGCCGCTCGTTATGGGTAGTAACACCGGTTGGGCAGGTGTCTTTATTACATTGCATGGCCTGTATACAGCCTAACGCAAACATATGACCACGCGCAGAAACAACAAAATCAGCACCCAAAGCAAGCGCCCATGCCACCTTAGAGGGCACAATTAACTTACCCGATACAATGACTTTTACCCGCCCTGTTAAGCCATGTTTTTCAAGCATATTAACAACCAGCGGTAAGCTTTCGCGCAGCGGTAAACCTACCGAATCTAATAAGGGTTGTGGCGCTGCGCCCGTACCGCCATCGGCACTATCAATAGTGATAAAATCCGGTGCTGATTCAAGCCCGCGATGGTTTATTTCTGCAAATAGTGTTTCTAGCCAAGTGTAATCACCAATAACGGCTTTAAAGCCGGTAGGTTTGCCTGTGGCGTTTCGCACTGTGGCAATCATATCTAATATGTCGCTTGGCTTTTTGATCTCTGGGTGCCCATTTGGGCTAATTGAATCTTTACCCTCAGGGATGCCCCTTATTTTAGCAATTTCAGCATTAACTTTTTTACCTGGTAACATACCGCCTTTACCTGGTTTGGCACCTTGACTTAATTTAAGCTCAAACATTTTTACGTTTTTATGCGCCGCAATTTCTTTAAGTTTATCAATACTTAGATTTCCAAGCTCGTCGCGCACACCATACTTAGCCGTACCAATTTGAAACACCAAATCGGCTCCGCCCTCTAAGTGATAAGGGCTTAACCCGCCTTCGCCGGTATTCATCCAGCAGCCGGCTAATTTTGCCCCTTTTGATAACGCTCTAACAGCCGGTTTTGAGAGCGCACCAAAGCTCATTCCCGATATATTAAACAAGGAGTTAGTGGTGTACGGCGTTTTACAATAAGGGCCTAACGTTACATTACTTGGGTCCAACGCCTCTTCATCTAAGGTAGGAAAAGCACAGTTCATAAACATCACTGTACCTGTTACCTCTAAGCTTTGCGTGGAGCCAAATGCAGCGGTACGATCGACATCTTTTGCAGCCCGATACACCCAGCTGCGCTCTGCTCGGTTAAACGGCATTTCTTCTCTATCGAGGGCAAAAAAGTACTGCCTAAAAAACTCGCCTTGGCGCTCAAAAAAGTACCTAAAGCGGCCAATAACCGGGTAATTTCGCCTAATTGCATGCTTTGTTTGAGTAATATCACGAAAATAAAAAACAATAATGGTAAGTACAATTAATCCTAATGCAACAATAAAAATACTCGCAAATACATCAATACTAAAAATTATAAAATCGCTCATCCAAGGCCCCTTGATGGCTGTTTTTAAAAATAAAAAAGGTGTTGCGTCAAAATGACACAACACCTTTCGTTGTTCAAGGTTTATACCTTTAGATAATTAGCTTTGTGCGTTTTCAAGCTCAGCTTTTATATACAAACGAACTTGCTCTTCAAGCACTGATAACGGCACAGAACCATGACGCAATACTTGATGATGAAACTCACGAATATCAAAACGTGGCCCAAGCGCTTGCTCGGCCTCTGTGCGTAAACGCTTGATAGTCAGCTCGCCAATTTTGTACGACAAAGCTTGCCCCGGCCACGAAATATAGCGGTCGGTTTCGGTTTTAACATTGTGTAATGAAAGCGCCGTGTTTTCGCTCATAAAGTTCATAGCACGCTCTCGGCTCCAGCCGTACATGTGCATACCGGTATCAACCACTAAACGAGCTGCACGCCACATTTCATAGGTTAAACGGCCAAATCGGCTGTATGGGTCTTGGTAAAAGCCTGCTTCTATACCTAAGTATTCAGAATAAAGCCCCCACCCTTCACCAAAAGCCGAAAGGTAGGCATCACGTCGGTAGCTTGGTAAGTTTTCAAGCTCTGCATTAAGCGATATTTGTAAATGATGCCCTGGTACGGCTTCGTGTAAGGTCAGCGCCTCTAATACATACAACGGGCGCTTATCTAGCGCATATGTATTTACCCAATAATAACCCGCTTGATCGCTTCGGCTCGAGCCAACATAGCGACCTGTTGTATATTTAGGGGCTATATTTGCAGGTACAGGTGCAACGCCATAGGGCATACGTGGCAGTGTATGGAATAACTTAGGCAGCTGCGCGTCCATTTTTTTAGCTATATAAGCAGCTTCTTTTAATAGCTGCTCTGGAGTTGTGGCGTAAAATTGCGGATCGGTACGTAAAAAGTGGATAAAATCGGCAAACGTGCCTTCAAAGCCTACTTCTTTAATTATTTCCTGCATTTCACTGCGGATACGCGCTACTTCAGATAACCCCAGCTGATGTATTTCATCAATGCTCATATTTGTGGTGGTGTAATACTGTGCGCGGTTTTTATAAAATGCCTTGCCATTAGGGGTTTGCGAAATACCAATCGTAGTGCGTGCCCCTGGCTGATATTGCGTAGTAAAAAATGTTAAATACGCTTTGTAAGAGGCAATAACATCGTTTTTTATGATGCGTTTAGCTTTTTGCTGCAACGCTTTAAAGTCGTTTTCACTTAGCCCTGCCGTGTTCGTTTTAAACGGGGAGTAAAAGTCTGACTGCGTTACATCATCTACTATGTATGCGCTTATTGAATCTTCATACCCAGCTAATACCGCTTGTGGTTGAGTAAGTCCCGTTTCGAGCCCCTTTTTCATCCAATGTATGTTTTGCTCAAAAAAGCGCGGTACTTGTTCAAGGCGGGCTAAATACGTTTCTAACTGTTGCGGTTGCTTGTACTGCGAACTATTAATCATATAAGACAAGCTAGAATGGAACCCATACTCTGAAGTTAGCGGCATGTAGTGCGCATTAAATACGTATTCATCAACACTGTTTTGTACTTGCGCACGAATAATACTGAGGTTAATACTGTTTTCACTTGAAAGCTCATCGCTATCAATTGCATCTAAACGACTTAATAATGCTGTTTTTTCCTCATATTGCTGCTTTAAAAATTCAGCCGATAAATTAGGTAATAAATAGCCATCAACCCCTTTAGGCTGTGTGTAGGGATTTACACGTTTGCGGTAATCAACAATACTTTGCGCCACTTGTTCAAATTGTGTGTTTGCGTTGGGGCTTGTTAATGTACATGCGCTTAGCGTGCCAAAAAGTGATAGCAGAAGCAGTGTGCGGCAAATTCGCGGGGGTAAGGAATAATTCATTTTAGTTTTACTTAACCATACAATAGATTTCACAAAACTATCGTAGGCTGAGTAAATAGCAAGATAAATGCGATTAATCTCAATAACACACGCTTAATTGGAGCGGGTAAAATAAGCTGAACCCGCCTAAATTAAGCTAATTACGTGCTCTTTGATGATAAAATCAGCTATTAGGCAGCAAAAGTAAAAATTTAAGTTCACTAATACTGGTTTTTACTTTTAAATAGCCTGCTTAACGATTATTGTAGTAAAAAAATAATAAAGCTTGGATGCATTGCCGCCTCATTGAAGAGTTATTTTAATGTGTAATTTAATGCGTACTTAGTTGGTAGTTAAAATGATGTTCCATGATTCCATGGCTGTAGCTCAAGAAAAAATGACGAATGTATGCCTGTTTTTAGAACGTCATACGCTGCCCCCCTCACCGTTAAATTACCACGTTGCCTATACCTATATTAGTAAAGTAAATCCTCAGCTAAATAACGCAATAGACGAGGCCATTACTAATAAAGCCCAAATTGATAGTATTTTGATTGAGCAGCTCTACTTTGAGTTTTTAAACGAAGGGCATACCACGCAAGTGGCAATGATTAATAACGTAAATGGGGTTATTGATTCACTGTCGCGCAATGCGCAATCAACCGAAAAACAAATTGTTAGCTTTGCCGGCCAAGTAAGTGAGTGCATGCACACGCTTGATGAGAATAATATAGAGCAAAGTCGCCAAGCACTCGATACGTTAAACACGCAATCAGCCACGCTACTTGAGCAACACAAGCACTTCAAACACGAGCTACATAAAGCTAAAAAGTTACACGAAAAAACCCAAAAACAGTTGGCGCAATTACGTAAGCAGCACATTATTGACTCACAAACGGGGCTGTATAAACGTCATTATTTAACGCAGCAAACCCAACTATGGAGCAACCAAGACAAATCAATTTGTGCAATTGCTATTCAAATAGATAATTTAGATCATTTTGTAGATAATTACGGCGATATAATTGGCGAAGTTATTTTGAACAAAGTGGCTAAACAAGTAAAAAAATATGTTTTTCAAAGTGGTTTACCTGGGCGCACAGCAAAGGCCCAATTTACTGTATTACTGCCAGATATAGACCCCGAAACCGCCAATGTTATTGCTGAAAAAGTGCGTAATGGCGTAGAAAAACTTCGCTTTGTTAGCTCAAAAAGCGGCACTAAGCTGCCTGGTATTAACTTATCTTTAGGCATAGCGCAGCAGCTTAAAAATGATGACTTTAACCAGTTAGCTAAAAAAGCCTCGCAAGCGGCATTTAAAGCACGCTCACTGGGGCAAAGTAGCTTTACAGCTGGCCACTAGGTTTTACGCTAAATTACCTGATAAATCATATTCAAATTGCACCTGCAGTATACAATCAAGTACACTAGTCTTTATTGCCACGATAGAGACTAACCATGAACGAAACAGAGCAAAAGACCACGCATTTTGGCTATAAAACCGTAGCCGAAAACGATAAAGCCTCAATGGTTGCAGACGTATTTCACTCGGTTGCAGCAAAGTACGATGTAATGAACGATTTAATGTCTTTTGGTGTACATCGATTATGGAAACGTCAAACTATAGCCAGCTCAGGTGTGCGCAAAGGCCACCACGTCCTTGATTTAGCAGGCGGCACTGGCGACCTAACAGCAAAATTTAGCCAGCTAGTCGGTGACACCGGCCAAGTAGTTTTAGGTGACATTAACTCATCAATGTTAAAAGTGGGCCGTGAAAAGCTGCACAACTTGGGTTTAGTCGGCAATATCGACTACGTGCAAATGAATGCCGAAATGCTGCCATTTCCAGATAACAGCTTTGATGTGATCACGATTGCCTTTGGCCTACGTAATGTAACCGATAAAGACAAAGCCCTGCGCTCTATGTACCGTATATTAAAGCCAGGTGGACGTTTATTAGTACTAGAGTTTTCCAAACCTGAGCATGAAATTTTAAGTAAAGCGTACGATTTTTACTCGTTCAACCTATTACCAACTATGGGTAAAGTAGTGGCGAACGATAGCGAGTCATACCAATACTTAGCTGAGTCGATTCGTATGCACCCAGACCAAGAAACCTTAAAAGCAATGATGGAAGAAGCAGGCTTTGAACAAACAACGTATCAAAACCTAACCGGTGGTATTGTTGCACTGCACCGTGGTTTTAAATATTAAGGCAGGCAGTTATGGCGTTTGAGCAAAAAAGCGAGCATGTAATCGCAGCAAAACCCGATTCGCAGTTTTTTATGTTACCTAATTTTGTACTTTCGCTTATAGAGCGAGTGCTTAATAAGGTACTACAACTCGACGCCACCTTAGTAGATAAGCTCAGTGCCGTTAAGCACAAACCATTAAAGGTCGAAATCCGCAATTGGCAGCAGCAAATAGTATTAACCTTTGATGGTAAACTATTACACCTTTACAGTGCCAGCGATGAAAATAGCGCAGAGTGTATGATCAGCGCAGATATAGATACTCTTATGGCGCTTAAAGACCCTGCCATGCTTACACAGCTCATTCGTCAAGATAAACTAGACCTGCAAGGCGACTTAAACGTCGCTCAGGCGTACAGCGCCGCATTTTCTGGGCTAGATATAGATTGGCCTGAGCAACTATCGCACTATATTGGCGATGCGCCCGCACAACAACTTTACATACAGCTAAACGCTTTACGCAGTAAAGAGCGTAAAGCACGTCAGCAAATTAGCACCACATTAACCAGCCTATGCCAAGATGAGCTCGCTGTAACTATTCACCCTTTAGAGCTTGAGCAATTTAAACAACAAAACAGAGTGTTAAAAGGGCAAGTGGCCGCTATTGAACAACGCATAAATGCATTAATCAACTCTTCTAACACCAACAGCCGCTAAGGATTTTTTGTGTCGACTGCTCGATTGTATTACATCACTAAAACATTACTTAGCTACGGACTAGATGAGTTAATACCAAAACAAAAAATACCTTGGTACGCTAAAATTGCGCGTGGTAGCTTGTTTTGGTTACGTAACCAGCACAAAAATAAGCCCGCGGGCTTGCGACTGCGCTTAGCCTTGCAAGAGCTTGGCCCGGTGTGGATTAAGTTTGGCCAAATGCTTTCTACCCGCCGAGACTTACTTCCTCACGACATTGCGCTAGAGCTTGCTTTTTTGCAAGACCAAGTCGAGCCCTTTGAAGGCGAACTTGCCCAAAAAATAATTGAAAAAGCGCTCGAAATTAGCGATATAAACCAGTTGTTTAGTGAGTTTTCGCAAACCCCATTGGCCTCAGCGTCTATTGCACAAGTGCATACTGCTAAGCTAGTTGATGCCCATAACAATACCCAAGATGTTGTTATAAAAGTGATTAGGCCAAACATAAAAACACAAATTAATGCCGACTTAGCACTTATGGAAAAGCTCGCTAAAGTGCTTGCCAATGTACACAGCGAAGCAAAAAGGTTACGCCCTGTCGAAGTAGTCAAAGAGTATAAAAAAACCTTGTTAGATGAGCTCGATTTAATGCGCGAAGGCGCAAATGGCATACAACTTAAGCGTAACTTTGAAGGCTCTGATTCGTTATATATCCCGGCTGTTTATAGCGATTATAGCCGCAGTAACGTTTTGGTTATGGAGCGTATTTACGGAATCCCGGTCTCAGATACTGAGTCGTTAATTGCGCAAAATACCAATATGAAATTACTCGCTGAGCGCGGTGTAGAAGTGTTTTTTACCCAAGTATTTAGAGACAGTTTTTTTCATGCTGATATGCACCCTGGCAATATATTTGTCTCTCGCGAGCACCCTGAAAACCCCATGTATATTGGTATCGACTGTGGCATTGTTGGCACATTAAACAAAGAAGATAAACGCTATCTCGCAGAAAACTTTATCGCCTTTTTTAATCGTGACTACCGCCAAGTTGCTCAGCTACATGTTGACTCGGGCTGGGTTCCGCCCGATACCAGCATAGAAGAGTTTGAATTTGCAATTCGTACCGTGTGCGAACCTATATTTAATAAGCCGCTCGCTGAGATATCGTTTGGTCATGTACTCGTTAATTTATTTAACACCGCACGCCGCTTTAACATGCAAGTACAGCCGCAGTTAGTATTATTACAAAAAACGTTATTATACGTTGAGGGCTTAGGGCGTCAGCTTTATCCTCAGCTTGATTTGTGGAAAACCGCTAAGCCATTTTTAGAAGATTGGGTAAAACAACAAGTTGGACCGTTATCAGTAATGAAACAAATGTATGCTAACTTGCCATTTTGGGCTGAAAAAATGCCAGAACTACCTGATTTAATTTATCAAAATTTAAAACGTAGTCCGCAAATGCAGCATTCTCAGCCAAGTAAAGTGTCACACAAAGCGCTAGTACTTAGCCTATTTGGCAGTGCTACACTGATTGTATCGGCACTGTGTTATCTGCAGCACGACCTCATAGCGGCAGGCGTAACATTAGCAGCGTCTGCAATTAGCTTTATTGTGGCGTGGCGTAACACATAAACTAAGTGCTATTTATGCCACAGGGCGTATAATTAGTACTTAAAATAAACATTTAAGCATTTATCAGTTGGAGATAACCATGGGTTTAGGTGGCATTAGTATTTGGCAATTATTGATTGTTTTAGCGATTATCGTACTTCTTTTTGGTACTAAAAAACTACGCGGCATGGGTGGTGATTTAGGCGGTGCAGTAAAAGGGTTTAAAAAAGCCATGTCTGATGACCAAACTAAAGAGGCTGAAAGCGAAAAAGCTGAGCAAATCCAAGAGTCTCAAAAAGCAGCGCCAACACAGACACAAAGCACTGAAAAAACCAAAGACGATACTAAGGTTTAAGCAATATGGGAATGTGGGAGCTCGTTGTTGTTTTTATTGTTGGCCTAGTGGTACTTGGCCCTGAGCGGTTACCGGTTGCCATTCGCACCGTAATGCGCTGGGTAAAAACCGTTAAGTCGATGGCCAACTCAGTTAAAGCAGAAGTGAGTGAAGAGCTACGCATACACGAGCTTCACGAAAACCTAAAAAAAGCAGAGCAACAAGAGCTTAAAGATTTAAGCCCTGAGCTACAACAATCGGTTGATGAACTGCAAAAAGCAGCGCAGTCGGTTACTCATAGCTATAAAAACACTTCAAGCACGTCATCTAACGAACAACTCGATGAAAAAAAGTGAAATTAATTCCCCTATTTGTGGTCAACTTATTACGTGGTATAAAAAATAATGTCTGAACAAGCTAAATCAGGGTTCGTCGCACACTTAATTGAGCTGCGCGATCGGCTTATTAAATCACTTTTTAGTATTTTAGTGATATTTATTGGCCTAGTGTATTTTGCCAATGATATATATGAGTTTGTAGCCGCCCCTTTAGTCGCACATTTACCAAGCACTGCCACTATGATAGCTACCGATGTTACGGCACCGTTTTTTGCACCGTTTAAACTAACGCTATTTGTTGCCTTGTTTGGCGCTATTCCGTGGATATTGCATCAAATTTGGGGATTTATAGCACCTGGCTTATACCAACACGAAAAACGCATGCTAATGCCAATTTTGGCCTCGAGTATTTTGCTATTTTATGGCGGTATCGCTTTTTGCTACTTTATAGTGCTCCCTATTATATTAGGCTTTTTTACTAGTGTAGGGCCGCAAATGATGACCCTAGCACCGGATATTAGTAGCTATTTAGGATTTGTACTTAAGCTATTTTTTGCATTTGGTGTGGCGTTTGAAATACCCGTAGCCATAATGTTGCTATGTTGGAGTGGCGCTACAACCACGCAGAGTTTAAAGCAAAAACGCCCTTATATTGTGGTTGGTGTATTTGTTGTGGCGATGTTTTTAACACCGCCCGATGTGTTATCACAAACACTATTAGCACTTCCTATGCTGCTTTTATTTGAGCTAGGGTTAATTTTAGCGAAATTTTATAGCGCTAAAGAACAACAGGAATCTGAGGAATAAAATGAAAAAACAACTACTCTCACTACTGGTTTTACTAAGCGCACCGACGTTTGCAGCGCAAGAAATTAACGTGCAAGCTTTGCAAGCATGTAGCTTTATTGAAAACGACTTTAACCGTTTACTATGTTATGACAACACAGTGGCAGGTAAACCGCTTACTAAACCTAGTGAGAAAAAAACCCTTACCCCACCAAAAGCCGTAACCAATGTATCGCCAAACGTAAGTGCACCTGTTGCAGCTGTTTCTAAAGCAGCGCCTGCTGCTAAAGCAGATGACTTTGGCCTTGAGCATAAAGAGATCACTAAAGATAAAGACGAAAATATCACAGCATCAGTATCATCAGTTAGAAAAGCTCCTTATGGCGAGCTCATTATTACCCTTGATAACGATCAGCAATGGCGTCAAATTGGCTCTGACAGCCTTAAATTAAAAGAGTCAGACACAGTGGTTATTAGCCGCGGTGTATTTAATTCTTTTTTACTTCGTAAAGATGGTCAAAACCGCTCAATCCGTGTGAAGCGCACTCAGTAATGACCTACACGTTAGTTGATGCCGGCGTTAATTTAACCAATCACCAGTTTGAAGGTGAGCATCAGGCCATTATTGCCCGCGCAAATGCCGCGGGCGTGCAAGCTATGTTACTGATCGGCTGCGATGTGCCTAGTAGCGAACAATCGCTTGCATTAGCAAAACAATATAATCAGTTTTCTACTGCTGGCGTGCATCCACATGACGCTAAAGACGCCACCGATGAACTTGAAACCACTTTAACGCAGCTTGCTAGTAACGATTGCGTTGTGGCCATTGGTGAGTGTGGGCTTGATTATAATCGCGATTTTTCTCCTCGCGATATTCAGCGCAGCGTATTAAAACGCCAGTTAGCGTTAGCTGAAAAACTAAACCTACCTGTTTATTTACACGAACGTGACGCAAGCGAAGATATGCTAAATATTTTGGCTAACTATAACGTACGTGGTGTGCTGCATTGCTTTACAGGCAATGCCCAAGCACTTAAAGACTATTTAGAATTAGGCCTTTATATTGGCATTACTGGGTGGGTGTGTGACGAGCGCCGCGGTAAAGCATTGCAACAATTGGTGCCAAGTATCCCGCTTGAGCGGTTATTAATAGAAACCGATGCGCCTTTTTTAATTCCACGCACAATAACCCCTAAACCAAAATCACGTAAAAATGAGCCCGCCTATCTTAGTTATGTGTGTGAAACACTCGCTAAGCTTTATAACGTTGAACCAAGTACTATTGCCGCCCATAGTACGGCTAACTTTTATAGCTTATTTGATATAGCAGGTCGCTAATGACAAGCCCAAAGGCGCTATTTAGCCTATTTATGCTCCTTTGTTCATTTTGCAGTGTTGCAAACCCCGTAATTTCTGAAAATTTTAAATCAATAAAAATAGACACCCTGAGCTATTCGTTTACGCCCACCACAGCAAACAATGCCTATCATGAGGTTAGCGACTGGCAAACAGTAAGTGATAAGCCATTAAATTTAGGGTTTGAACAACGCCCTGTATGGGTCAAGTTTACAGTTAAAAATACCTTAAATAACAATATAAGCCCTATTTTATCGCTCGATAACCCGCTGTTAAATGAAGCGCAAATTTTTCATTTTTATAATTCAGCACTGCTCTCACACATGCAAACTGGCGATAACTTTAAGCTCTCATCACGGCTAATAAAAAGTGAATCTTTATTAGCAACCTTGAGGCTGCCGGCAAATAGTATTAGCACCGTAATAATGAAGGTTAACAACAGTGCTGGGCTACGCATCCCGCTGACTTTATGGCAACCAGATGCCTACCTAGCGCATAAAGGTAAGCTTAATTTAATTTATGGCTTACTCATTGGTTTTTTATTTTCATTGGCCATAAGTTGTTTGGTTTTGTATGGGTTTTCGCGCAAGTTCTATTTTGCTTATGCAGGCATTATTACGCTGACCTTAGGTGTGCTACTGGCTTATTTATGCGGTTTTGGCGCTCGTTATTTTCATCCAAATTCGCCTTCATTACAGCAAGTAATGATACCTGTTTTACTAATGCTCACTACGCTTGCTTTTGTGCCGCTACAAAAACAACTGTGCCAACCTAAAGCCTCTAAACTACTAAAATGGCAAACCATTGTTGCTAATATTTACGCAATTAGCCTGTTGTTTATGTGGGCTTTACCTAGCACAGTGTTTACCCCATTTAGCTTACTGGCGAGCCCGATTGTTATTATTTATTGCTTGGTAAGCGCCTACATCTGCCAGCAAAATGCGCCTTCAAAACCAATCCAAGCACTGCTAATTGCACTCATGCTATTTTTACTTGTTATGGTGTACCTTATTGTTGCGGTATTTGGCTTATACCCTTTAGGTAGAAGTAGCTTAGCTTTTGTTTTTATATGCTTTTTTGGTAGTACATTTTGCCTATGTTATGGCGTTATGAAGCGCTTTATTTTAGAGCGTGATGAACAAGTTATTGCTCAACAAACCTTGATTGCTGAAAATGCAGCCCAAGATACACTATTAAATGAGCGACTCGCGCTGCAAGCCCAAACACAAAAAGAATTAGAGTCGTTAGTTGATGAGCGCACCTTTGAGCTACAAGTCACTTTGCGCGAACTAGAAGATAAAAACCGCGAGCTTGAGCTACTTAATATGGAAGACGCGCTGAGCGGCGTTAAAAATCGTCGCTTTTTTGATAAAAAATTAGTGATGGAACTGCGTCGCTCTCGGCGTGAACAAACGCCTTTGAGTATGATTATGCTCGATATAGACCGGTTTAAACGCGTAAATGATAACTACGGGCACTTAACCGGCGACCAAGTAATACGCGCTGTAGCCGACATTATAAAACAGCATTTAAAACGCCCGTTGGATGAAGTGGCTCGCTACGGCGGCGAAGAGTTTGTTGTTTTGCTACCTAACACCCCAAAAGAGGGGGCTGTTGATATTGCTGAAAAAATTCGCCAAGCCGTAGAAAGTAATACCGTAAACGTAGCCGGAACATCCGTAAAAGTAACCATTAGTGCTGGCGTAAACAGCGCTGTAGTAAACGATATTAGTAACCCTGAGCTATTTACAGACGACGCAGATAAAGCGCTCTATTTCGCTAAACAACATGGCCGAAATCAAGTAATTAGTTTTCCAATCCCACAGTAGGAGCTTAGTAACATGGCCCAATCAGGACTCGACCTTTTCCCATATACCCGCATGCGTAGAATGCGCCGCAGTGATTTTTCTCGCCGTTTAATGGCCGAAAACCAACTATCGGTAAACGATTTAATTTTTCCGGTATTTGTACTTGAAGGTAAAAACCGCCGCGAAGCAATTGAATCAATGCCAGGAATTGAGCGTTTATCAATTGATTTATTGCTTGAAGAAGCTAAAGAGCTTGTAGATTTAGGTGTACCTGCCGTCGCTATTTTTCCGGTAACCCCTGCTGACAAAAAATCTTTGATGGCCGAAGAAGCCTACAGTGAAGATGGCTTAGCACAACGCACAGTTCGTGCTTTAAAAGAAGCTTTTCCTGAGCTTGGGGTTATTACCGATGTAGCTCTTGACCCATTTACTACTCATGGCCAAGACGGCATTATTGATGATGAAGGTTATGTAATTAATGACATAACCACTGAAATTCTTGTTAAGCAGGCGCTTTCGCACGCCGAGGCAGGCGCAGATGTGGTTGCACCCTCTGACATGATGGATGGCCGTATTGGTGCTATTCGCGAAGCACTTGAAGCAGATGGACATATTCACACACGCATAATGGCTTACTCAGCCAAATATGCCTCTAGCTATTATGGGCCGTTTAGAGACGCTGTTGGCTCTGCAGGTAACTTGAAAGGGGCCGACAAAAAAACGTATCAAATGGATCCTGCCAACTCTGATGAGGCAATTCGTGAAGTGGCACTTGATTTACAAGAAGGCGCCGACATGGTGATGGTGAAACCGGGTATGCCGTACCTTGATATTGTTCGTCGTGTTAAAGATGAATTTGGTGTACCTACTTTCGCATATCAGGTCAGTGGCGAATATGCAATGCACAAAGCGGCAATCGATAACGGCTGGTTGAGTGAAGAGGCCACAATTATGGAATCTTTACTGGCATTTAAACGCGCCGGAGCGGATGGTATTTTAACGTATTTTGCCAAGCAGGCCGCGCAATGGCTGCAAAATAAGTAAACATGTTATCAAAGGCGGTACGCCGCCTTAATTTTTTTACAATCATTAACATTTTTGTATTCTTTTTGTCATTTAGATTGCCTAAACTGGTGTCCCATTTTGGGATTTAAATACACGGGAATAATAAAAAATGTTAAAAACGAAAATAACGCCACTGGCGCTTGTATTAGCAAGCCTCAGTGCACCAGCCTCCGCCGATCTAATCATTTCTGAATACATCGAAGGCAGCAGCAACAATAAAGCGATTGAGCTTTATAACAATGCTGATACCGAGCTTTCTCTTGAAGGTTATACTTTAGGACTTTATTCAAATGGTAGTAGTTCGGTAGGTAACTCAATAGATTTATCAGGCACATTGGCTGCCAATACCACCTATATAATTTCAAACTCCGGTGCAGACGCTGCCATTCTTGATATTGCAGACATAACTAGCACAGTAACTTACTACAACGGTGACGATGCCCTTGTTTTAACTAAAGATGGTGTGGTAGTTGATAGCTTTGGCCAAGTGGGTGTTGATCCTGGCTCTTTTTGGTCTGATGATACCGTACAAACTCAAAATAAAACCTTACGAAGAAAAAATAGCATCACAACGGGTCGAACTGACTCAACTGCAACTTTTAATCCTAGCGATGAATGGGAACAGTTTGATGAGGATACCTTTGACGGCTTAGGCTCGCATGCTGGCGATGGTGGTACGGCTCCTGCGCCAGACCCTGAGCCAGAACCATTAGAACCGCTTGTATGTGGCGCAGATAAAACGCTAATTAGCGCTGTGCAAGGTTCTGGTGAAGCAAGCCCGTTAGTAGATACCCTTGTTGAAATTGAAGGTATTGTAACTGCCGATTTTCAAGGTGAAGATGGCTTAGATGGTTTCTTTATGACCTCGCTTGCTGCAGATGTAGATAACGATCCAATGACCTCTGAAGGTTTGTTTGTTTACTTTACTGATACCGATGTAAATGTAGGTGACCACGTGCGCGTACAAGGTACGGTTGATGAATACTATGATTCAACACAACTAGCAGATGTAACACAAATTGCTGTATGTGGTACTGACGAAGTGGCCTCTGCAACGTCAATAAGTTTACCTTTAGAGAGCCAAGCTGACCTAGAAGCTTATGAAGGTATGCTAGTAAGCCTAGATCAAACACTTGTAGTTACTAACAACTTCGGCTTAGGTCGCTATGGTGAAGTAGAACTAGCCACTGAGCGTTTATACCAAGGCACTCAAGTTGCATTGCCAGGTGATGCAGCCAATGCTGTTGAAGCGGCTAACTTGACTAAAAAAATCTTATTAGATGATGGCTCTACAGCTCAAAACTCAGATCCAACGGCTTACCCAGCGCCAGGCCTATCGGCAGAAAATACTCTACGTACCGGCGATACTGTAAATGCGGTAACAGGGGTAGTTACATACAGCTTTAGCACGTATCGCATTCACCCAACAGTTACACCACAGTTTATAGCGACTAATGCGCGTGAAGATGCGCCTGAGCAAAGTGAAGAAGCCGATTTACGAATCGCCAGCTTTAACGTACTTAACTACTTTAACGGTGATGGCCAAGGCGGTGGTTTCCCTACTAGCCGTGGTGCAGACTCAGAAGAAGAGTTTGTACGTCAAGAATCAAAACTTGTAAGCGCTATTAGTGCAATGCAAGCTGATGTTGTTGGCTTAATGGAAATTGAAAATGATGGCTTTGGTGAGTTCAGTGCTATAGCAAGTTTAGTAAATGCATTAAACGATGCTGACAGCGCTAACAACTACGCGTTTGTAGATTTTAACGTAGCCCAAATTGGTACCGACGAAATCACCACAGCCCTTATTTACCGCGCAGATAAAGTAGAAGAAGTAGGCACAGCCGCTATTACTACTGATTACCCGTTTGATTACAGCAACCGTGCACCAATTGCACAAAGCTTTAAGTCACTTTCAACAGATGAAGTATTTACTGTTTCTGTAGCCCACCTTAAATCTAAAGGTAGCTGTGGTGATGATAACAACGACGACCTAGGTGATGGCCAAGGCTGTTGGAATGAAATTCGTACCGAAGCTGCTGATGCGTTTACTGATTGGTTAGACAACAAACCTACTGGCGTAGATGACGAAGATATCATTCTTGTTGGTGATATGAACGCTTATGCAATGGAAGATCCAATCCGTAAGTTTGATGAGAAAGGCTATAAAAACGTAGTCGCAGAGCTTGATGGCGATACACTAAGCTACTCTTATAGCTTCTCTGGTCGTGCAGGTAGCCTTGACCATGCTTTAGCAACCGAGTCTTTACTAAGCAAAGTTGTTGCAGCAAATGATTGGCATATCAATGCTGATGAGCCTATTGTGCTTGATTACAACCTAGAGTTTAAGAGCGAAGGTCATCAATCTACGCTATACGCAGAAGGGCCATACCGTGCATCTGATCACGACCCAGTTATTGTTGATATAAAATCTGAAGTAGTACTTACCCCTGAAGAGCAAACACCGGTAATTGCACCTGATCAAATATTCACAGTAGATGAAAACAGCGCTGTAGGCACTGTGATTGGCACACTTGATTTTAGTGACCCTAACGCTGATGTATCACCTGTGGTTAAATTTATCGTATCAGGTAACGATTCTGTATCAATTAACGAGCAAGGTCAGTTAATTGTTGCAAGCGAAGTAGATTACGAGTTTGAAAATCGTATTACCCTTACAGTACAGGCAGAGGATAGTGTAGGTAACGTATCTGAAGCACAAACGGTTGTAGTAAGAGTAAACAACCTACGTGGTGATGACGATAACGACTCAGGCTCATTGCTTTGGTTATCTCTTTTATTAGCGCCACTTTCATTAGTGCGCAGATTTAAGAAAAAATAACGAGTGATTTGTTTTAAAGCCGCATTTTTGCGGCTTTTTTTATGCTTATAAAAATGTAATTCAGACAAGCTTCAGTAAACAACCCTTAATATCTTCCATACCGTTTATTAACTATTAATAGAATTAGCCGCGCAACAAATACATTAAATGAGTATTTTTTACACATAAGCCGTAGTTAAAACCCTTTTTAATAAATTTAACTGTTGAAATGTAAACACTTTATTTACGGATTAAAAGTTGCACTATAAGTTCGTCACCCTTGTGTAGTAGTTAAGTAACAAACCCTAAGCGTAAAAATAAGTCGTGTTTTTATAAAGGAATGGAAATGAAACAATTAACCCAAACACCTCCTACTTGGCAGAAAAAAGCAACGCCATTATTGGGTCTACTTTTTATTTTTTCTGGCTGGGGCTATAGCACGCAGGCAATAGCCGCAAGTGTTGATGCAGCAATTCCGCAAGAAAGCCTATTTGAAGTAATAAGCGCCCGCGCTAAAAAACTAGCCGAACAAGAATATGCACCTCCAAAAAATATAGAGCTAGAAGCATTAAATAACATTGATTACCAAGATTACCGCTCAATTCGATTTAAGCAGGACAAATCGGTGTGGAAAGATGAAGGCCTGTATGAGCTACAACTCTTTCACCCTGGTTTTTTATATAAAACACCGGTAACAATTAATACCGTAGAAGGTGACTCAAAACGTAATCGCCTACCTTTTAGTACTGATTTTTATCAATACGATGGCACGGCCGCCCCTTTAAAAGACGAAATAGCAAAAAGCGTAGCCGGCACGCAACTAGGCCATGCAGGCTTTCGCTTACATTACCCAATTAACACAAACGAATACAAAGATGAGGTAATGGTGTTTCAAGGGGCCTCTTATTTTAGAGTTGTTGGCCCTAATCAAGTATATGGTTTATCAGCACGTGGATTAGCAATCGATACCGCCGAAACATCGGGTGAAGAGTTCCCTATGTTTAAAGAGTTTTGGCTTGTTAAGCCCCAGGCTGAGCAAACTAACATCACTATCTTTGCATTGCTTGATAGCCCTTCGGTATCTGGTGCTTACAAATTTGATATTGACCCAACAACCAGCATGTTAGTTGATGTTGATATGCAAATTTTTGCCCGTAAAGATATTAAAAAGCTAGGCGTAGCCCCTTTAACAAGTATGTTTTACCACGGTGAAAACAGCACTAAGTTTTTTGATGACTACCGCCCAGAAGTGCATGACTCAGACGGCTTGTTAACACAGTCAGCTGATAACAAATGGGTATGGCGCCCGCTTAACAACCCAACACAGTTAAGCGTTACCTCGTTTTCGTACACCAACCCTAAGGGGTTTGGTTTAGCACAGCGTGACCGTGACTTTAACAATTACCTAGATACTGAAGCGCACTACCACGACCGTCCAAGCCTGTGGATAGAGCCAAAAGGTGAATGGGGTAATGGCCGAGTTGAGCTAGTAGAAATACCAACAGATACAGAAACGAACGACAATATAGTGAGTTACTGGGTGCCTGAAAAGCCAATGAAAGCTGGTGATTCATTAAAGCTAAGCTACAAAATGAGCACCTTTAACGCCCATTTAACTCAACACCAAAAGGCGCGTGTAACACGCACACGTATTGGTAGCGCAGCGCTGCCAGGTGAAGATAATCCACCACCGCAAAGCCATCGCCAGTTTACCGTTGACTTTGCAGGCCCCGATTTAAACAACCTGTCTGAAAAGCTAACACTTGAAGCCGACATTCAGCTAACAACAGGTGAAGTAAGAGATGTAACAGTGCAAAAACTTCCTAAATCTCTTGGTTGGCGAGTAGCGTTTAAAATTGCACCACAGGACGATCAACCCGTAGATATGCGTTTATCGTTAAAACTTCGTGATAAAGAAATTAGTGAGGTATGGAGCTATGTTTGGTACCCAAATGACATCAAGTAATAAAGGAAAGGGCACACCAATGCCATTCAAAACACTGCGCGTATGGTTATTTGCTATTGCTGCACTCACTGTTTCAGGGTACGGCATCTCCATTATGTTTGAAATTTTAAGCTCAAACGGAATGACCTTGCTTGAATATGCGCTATTGGTTTTATTTTCAATAACCTTTGCATGGATTGTTACGGCATTTTGTAGCGGCACGATAGGATTTGTACTGCAATTATTTCGTATTGACCCGCTCACCCTAAGACGCATTAAGCCTATTGAGTTTGACAATACCGCGCTTGCACAGCAAAAAACCGCGGTAGTTATGCCTATTTATAACGAAGACACGCACCGTGTTATTGCCGGCTTTGAAGTGAGCTTACAATCGCTAAAAGAGACAGGGCAACTTGCCAATTTTGACTTTTATTTACTTAGCGACACGCAAGACCCTGAAATAGCACAAAACGAGCTAAGCGCGTGGCATGCTTTATGTGAGCGTTTAGGCGATACTGCAAAACAGGTTTTCTATCGTCGTCGCGAAGATAATAAACACCGTAAAGTAGGTAACTTAACCGACTTTTGCGAGCGCTGGGGCAGCCAATACGATCACATGATTGTACTTGATGCCGACAGCGTAATGACGGGTAAATGTATGCTAGAGCTGACCACAAGCATGATCAACAACCCGCAAGCTGGCTTAATTCAAACTATCCCTATTCCAGTTCGTCAAGACACCTACTTTGGTCGTTTTTTACAATTTGCCTCTGTGCTTTACAGCCCAATGCTGGCAACGGGGTCTGCTTTTTGGCAAACCGACAAAGCTAATTATTGGGGCCACAATGCCATTATTCGTGTTGAAGCATTTATTAACTATTGTGGTTTACCTACGCTTGAAGGCAATGCCCCCTTTGGTGGCGAAATTTTAAGTCATGACTTTGTAGAAGCTTCACTACTGCACAGTGCAGGCTGGGATGTTCTATTACTTAGCGATATTGAAGGTAGCTACGAAGAAGTACCAAGTAACATTTTAGATTATGCCATACGCGACAGACGTTGGGTGCAAGGTAACATTCAGCATCTTGGTTTATTAGGCTCGTCTAAATTAAAGTTAATGAGTAAGTTTCACTTTTTATTAGGCGCAACCGCTTATATTTCATCGCTTATTTGGTTATCTATGCTGGCACTAAGCACCATAGATGCGGTAACACGTGCATTAAATAGCGATGTGTACTTTAATCGGGTTTATCAGTTATTCCCAACGTGGCAAATAGCTAAAACAGACCTAATTGATTCACTACTTTATTTAACCATTATTATATTATTGGTGCCTAAATTAATGGGTGTAATTGTTACGCTAGTGCACAGAAATAAGCGCTTTGGCGGCTCGTTTAAATTAATATTAGGCTCAATAATAGAGACTGTATTTGCCATTATTGTGGCACCACTTATGATGGTGTTTCATGCTTACTTTGTAGTGTGTGTATTTTTGGGTAAAAAAGTTAAGTGGGATGCACAACCGCGCGAAGGCCGCATGGTACCGTGGAAAGAAGCGTTTAATTACACACTATTTTCTACCTTGGTTGCCATAGTATGGGGCGCTACAGCCTATTACTTTACGCCAGTGTTCTTTTGGTGGTTATCGCCTATATTACTTGGTCTATTACTTGGAGCGCCAATAATACGCTACACCAGTAGCATTAAGTTAGGTGTGCAGCTGCGTAAAATGGGAATATTTATTTGCCCTAGCGAAGTTGATAACGACCCTATGCTAAACAACCTTAAAGTGCATTTAAAAGAGATTTCGGTACCAGAGCCTGGGCAATACCCTAAAACGGTGCCAGCCCTGCCACAAGAGCATTTAGTGGTTATGCCAATACAAAGCTTTAATAAGCCTCGCTTGCCAAAGATGAAAGCGCTAAGAGCTAAAGCAATTAAGAAGTTTAATTAGCGCAATGGGCACGCACTAAATACAAAAAGGAGCATGATTGCTCCTTTTTTTATACCTAAAATAAGCCGTTATACAACTTCCCTTTCATAACTGCGCCTCACTAACCCAAGTATAAATTACTGTATTAGGTGAGCGCTCTTACGCACTCTGTGCGAAGCTAAGCAGCCATTGCTCCTACGGTCATCACTTCTGCTTTAATTAAAGCATGTATAGCTCACCGCTTTAAGCAACCTTTTATTTAGGCTGTCATTGTTGGTATTACTGTTTTTGAGAGACGCTAACTCAAAGAGTAATTAAATCGTAGGCAATAAAAAACCCGCAACATGTGCGGGTTTTTTTAAAGAGTTACAGAGCTAATTACTTAGCTGCTTTTTTCTCTTTTTCTGCAGCGATTACAGTGTCAGCTACGTTTTGTGGACATGCTGCGTAGTGTGAGAACTCCATAGAGAACTGACCACGACCTGATGTCATTGTACGTAGTGAACCGATGTAACCAAACATTTCTGATAACGGAACGTCTGCTTTAATGCGAACGCCAGTTAAACCAGCTTCTTGGTCGCTTAGCATACCACGACGACGGTTAAGGTCACCGATTACGTCACCAACGTGATCTTCTGGCGTGAACACGTCAACTTTCATGATTGGCTCAAGAAGTTGTGCGCCCGCTTTAGGGATCGATTGACGGAAAGCGCCTTTAGCAGCGATTTCGAATGCGATTGCAGATGAATCCACGGCGTGGAAGCCACCGTCGAAAAGTTCTACTTCAACGTCAAGTACTGGGAAGCCAGCTAGAACACCTTCGTTCATCATTGACTTGAAGCCTTTCTCAACTGCAGGCCAGAATTCTTTCGGTACGTTACCACCAACAACTGATGAAGTGAACGTGAAGCCTGAATTCGCTTCGCCTGGCTTGATGCGGTAATCAATTTTACCGAACTGACCAGAACCACCAGATTGTTTCTTATGCGTGTAGCTATCTTCGATTTCACGAGTGATAGTTTCACGGTAAGCAACCTGTGGTTGACCAACAATAAGGTCTACGCCGTAAGTACGCTTAAGGATATCTACTTTGATATCTAAGTGAAGCTCACCCATACCTTTAAGGATAGTTTCGCCTGAATCTTCATCAGTCTCAACTTGGAAAGACGGATCTTCTGCAACCATTTTACCGATAGCAATACCCATTTTCTCATTACCGCCTTTATCTTTAGGCTGTACAGCAATCGAGATTACTGGAGTTGGGAATACCATTGGCTCTAGAGTTACTTTGTCTTTCGGATCACATAGAGTGTGACCAGTTTGAACGTTTTTCATACCTACGATTGCAATGATGTCACCAGCTTGTGCGCTAGTTAACTCTTTACGTTCGTCAGCTTGCATCTCAACCATACGGCCAACACGCTCTGTTTTACCAGTAAACGAGTTAAGGATAGTGTCACCCTTGTTAAGTTTACCTGAGTAAATACGTACGAATGTTAATGCACCAAAACGGTCATCCATGATCTTAAATGCTAATGCTTTGAAAGACTCATCAGCAGATACGATTGCATGGTCGCCAGTTTCGTTACCTTCTTCGTCCATAAGAGGTTGAGGGTCAACTTCTGTAGGAGATGGTAAGTAATCAACAACAGCGTCAAGTACTAGTTGAACACCTTTGTTTTTGAATGCAGAACCACAGAATGTAGGGAAGAAAGCAAGGTCACGAGTACCTTTACGGATACAACGCTTGATATCTTCTAAAGAAGGTACTTCACCTTCCATGTACGCTTCCATTAGGTCATCGTCTTGCTCTACAGCAGTTTCGATAAGCATTTCATGGTATTCGTCAACTTTGTCAACCATGTCTGCAGGAACGTCTGTGATTTCGTAGTTTTCAGGAAGACCAGTGTCATCCCAAACGTATGCTTTTTTAGTAAGAACGTCTACAACACCAACGAAATCATCTTCAATACCGATTGGTAAAGTCATAACTAGTGGTACAGCACCAAGTACTTTACGTACTTGCTCAGTTACACGGTAAAAATCAGCACCCATACGGTCTAATTTGTTTACGAAGATAATACGTGCAACTTCTGATTCGTTAGCGTAACGCCAGTTAGTTTCTGATTGTGGCTCAACACCACCAGAACCACAGAATACACCAACGCCGCCGTCTAATACTTTAAGTGAACGGTAAACTTCAACTGTGAAGTCAACGTGTCCAGGAGTATCGATAACGTTAAAACGGTGATCTTTCCAGAAACAGCTTACAGCCGCAGACTGGATAGTAATACCGCGCTCAGCTTCTTGTTCCATGAAGTCAGTTGTAGATTCACCATCATGAACCTCACCTGTTTTATGGATTTGACCAGTAAGCTTTAGGATACGCTCAGTAGTCGTGGTTTTACCCGCATCAACGTGCGCGAAAATACCAATGTTTCTGTACTTCGATAAATCTGCCATTATTTTACTCTTAATAAAGTCGATAAATTATTCGGCGGGAGTATAGCATTACTTAAAGCGAACATCACCATACAAGTCGCTTAAAATGCAATCAATTCAATAAAATTTTTCTAGATTTACGTCAAGCACTGGTTAAATAGCACTGATTATTATGTAACCCATTAAAAAGATTATGCTTTATTCTTGTAATCTGAATGGCACTCAGTTACTTAATTATTTTGTAACCACCTTCATAGTGCGCAATACTAACGCCACTTTAATCTGCCGCTAGCGCGTTAGTTTTGATTAAAAACACTTAAAAATATAAATATTTCGCCTCAGTACAGCTATTTAATTGCCTCTTTATTGAGCAAAAAACTCCTTTTAAGAAATCAACTTGATTCGGTTTTCCTGTATTCGATGCTTTCGAATTATGTATGAAATTCTTAAATGACTAAAAAACAACACGAGTAATTACCATTGAAAAGCGAATGAAAAACGCACTTAATAAAATAAGAATTATTTGCATTTAGGTGTTGACAGTTTATTAGATCTAACTGATAATCAATATCAACAAGACGGGAATGCATACCCACTTGTGACGGAATGAACTAACTTGTTTCTCGACCCTGAAACAACGTGTGGCGCACGTAAACAGCTATGGTTACTTGTTATGAACCGCAACGCCCCTTGATGTTGATGATAAGTAACCGCCCTACTATTTTACTTGCTACATTGCTCATATCGGTGACGGTAGATATGAAACTAAAAAAGCCCTTACGGGCTTTTTTTATGTCTGTAATTTAGTAAGTAATATACTCACATAAACTCACATATTAACGGCGGTTTTTACGTGCACGTGCACGGCGCTGTTTTTTCTCTTCTTCTTTAGCGGCTTTTTTGGCCTCTGCAGCGGCGCGTAAGCCAGCTACCATAATTTCTTCTTCTTCACGCATGGCTGGGGTTTCCATGGTAATACGGCCGATAATCCCATCACGTAATTCGTTAATCAGTATTTCAGACATTTTATAGGTGTCTATTTGGTTACCGCCACGAATACAACCACGCTTTTTACCGGCCATTTCTACAAACTCCCAGTCACTTTCTGGCAGTTCATCTATTTTATAGCGTGCTTTTAAAAGCTCTGGGTAGGCTTTTAATAAATACTCTGCGGTATAACTTGCCACATCTTCGTATTCAAGCGCTGTATCACGTATTGCACCGGTGGCACCTAAACGATAACCCGAGTTCTCATTTTCTACTTTAGGCCACAGCATACCTGGTGTGTCGTAAAGCATAATGCCGTCTTCAAGCTTAATACGTTGCTGCGCTTTTGTTACCGCAGGCTCGTTACCCGTTTTTGCAACTATACGCCCAGCTAATACGTTAATTAACGTTGATTTGCCCACATTTGGAATACCCATGATCATGGCTTTAATTTGCTTATCGGCACCCACTTTATGTGGCACCAATTTTTTACAAAGCTCATTAATGCGGTGCACCTCAGCGGCTTTATCATGGCCAAACGCAATCGCTTTTACGTCACTTTCTTGCTCAAAATAGTCTTTCCACGCTTGGGTCATTTTAGGGTCGGCTAAATCTGCCTTATTTAAAATTTTGATGACCGGTTTACCTTCACGAAGCGTAGTTACCATAGGGTTTTCACTACTGTAAGGAATGCGTGCATCAAGCACTTCAATGATCACATCCATTTGCGGCATTATTTCTTTAATCTCATTACGGGCTTTATTCATGTGCCCAGGGAACCACTGTATTCCTGCTCTACTCATTTGATTTATATGACCTTTAATTTCAGGCCGTAGGCCATGGGTACTAATGTGGGTACTAAAAGTAAAACTATGCTTTTGTACTTTCGTTTCTGCAAATAGTTTACTACAAAATCGGCCTTGAACTCCCATAGAAAATAAAAACGATAAACTTAAAGTGGTTTATAAACTTTAGATACCAACTATAAAAAATTAGTAAAGCACTATACCAACCACAGTCTTAGCTAAAAAATTCCTTTAAACGTACCAAGAATATAGTTTAGATATAACAATGCTCCAATGATTGCACTTGGAAATTTTAGGTACCATTTAACATCGCTGCTTAAAATCATAATGAATATCATAATAGGTAGACTAAGTAGTACACCACCAAACCATCCTTTGAAACCTCCTATAAAGCCATCGCCCATAAAGCCTATTACAGCAAATGTAGCGGCAAAACCAAACATTATAATAAAAGGTAATTTTTCTAATAACTTGTCCATTAAAACAACCTTCCTTAGTAATTGCAGCTATATTCAGATGGCATATCAACCGAGTATTTATATTCCTTCGGCTCTTTAAAATTTAAACGATCTATTGTCTGTGCTATCAAAAACTCATACATGCCACGATCTGAACAATCCTCTTGGCTTGAAGAGGAAAAACTAAATAATATTTTTTCATCTGAATTTACAGAAAACCAATTTGTAGAAAAGTAGTAATTAGTGAAGTATCCCGTATTAGTTGAACTACCTGTTATACCTAATGTTTTTTGTTTATTTTGAGTACAAAAAGTACCTGTACAATTGATAGTAGAGTAACCACTATCAATTAAACCATAATTTGATGTTTCATACTGATATGAGCCATTACTTTTACTAACGTTAATATAAACAACAGCATCAAAGTTAACTCCAGGTACTGGAAGGTCTTTATAGGAATATACATTTTTAAACCCTCTCTGCTTCAGTGAGTAAATAACGTGATCGATATAATATTTAGATTCAAGAGTGTTAAAATTCTCACCTTGTGCTGCAAAAACAGCGATATAAGTATCTGTATAAAACTTAAAGTTAGGATCAACTTGAGAAGAGTAACTCGCTTGCATAGTAGATTTACAAGATGCAATGAAGATAAGAAAAGTAAAAATGATTAGATGCTGAATGCGCACAATGCAGTCCTTTATAATTAGCGTTATTATATTGTATTTTATAAAGGTAACAATGTGAAGTTAGCTGCTTTTGTATAACTCTAGAGGTCAGAGCTATAAAGCTGGGGAATATTGAGCCGATTGGGCCTTATCATTCAGCAATACTGCATAAAAGGGAAGCATCACGCTTCCCTTTAAAATAGTTTTAAGCTGTTTGTGCTTTTAAATTTAGCCAGTCTTCTTGTTTTTACTTTATTCCAAACAACAAAGATCTAGGCATCCTTCACTTACATGCGAATCAAAAATTGTGGCAACTTCGTTATTATAAAAATAAATCATTCTGCTGCACATGATTATCTAACTTTTGGCTATATGAAAATATTTTTTCAACTGTTTTGATTCCAACACCTTGTATCGATAAAAGCTGATTTAGCTGATATATACGGCCTTCCTTAATGGCTTCTAAAATTCTTTCAATATAGATAATTTTAACTCCGCTCTCAACGGATATTTGCTTACTCGATAAAGGCGTTATTTTTTTAGCGAACTCGATATACAAATCATCATTAGCTGTTGCGGAATACTCATAAATTTCGATATCAATATTAAGCTCTGATAGGTATGACTGCATAATAGCAAGGCTAACATCACTATCTATCCCACCTCTACCCCCGCCTAAAATAGGAAAAGCTATCGATTTTATATTTTTATCTTGATAGGTATCTACAAATTTTTTTAGGCCTTGGTGAAGATATGACTCTTTTGACGGGTATTTCCAGCTCAACTTAGTCGGAAAATTCAGAATCAATTTTAGCTCTGATTTATATATCCAAAGGAGCCCTATATCTAGTTTTTTTGCATCACATAGAGCCTCGTACTTTATGAACATGTCTGGGTAACGTAATTTAAACTCTAAGGCTAACCCCGCCCCCATAACGCCGTCACAGTTAACGGGATTTACTAAGAAATCACATTTAGAATTAAATATGTTTCCACTTATTACTTTAACACCCATAACAATACCTTAGTTAATAACTCTGAATGTGATGCTAGAAAAACAACTTAGAGTCAACAACAACGTCAATATCCATTTTGTTATCTTCACACATTTTTTTTATCCGTCGTTGTACACTTACATTCTGACAATAAATACAATAAAGCTTATCAATAGCTACCTTTTCATAAACTAAGCATTCACTCATCATTATCGATTTTAATTCTAAATCTATAATCCCATTTTGGCTCCAGCTTGAACTAAAAACCTTAGACCAGTTAAAAAAAGCTAGCTCATTTATATCAGACGTAAAAGTTGTCTTCAGTGAGGATGCATTACCTCTCGAAAAAATAGCTTTAGGGGACGCTATAACTTTTTTACAAAAAGATAAGATAACAACCTCTGCTCCAAACTCTTTTTGAACCTGGAACAACATGGCATTTTTAACATTAAAATAAAAAGGTACGTAGTCATGTACTGAATATTTATATATAGGCTCTTTCTTTGCACGTCTTGCATTTACTAACTCATTACTTATATCAACTTTTTGGGCCTTATTATTATGAGGTAATAAGCCTTTAGAGAGAATGCCTGGAAGATTAGCAATGTGTGTAATGTGCATTAAATAACTAATGTTTACCCTTTCAAGTGAAGGGATCTTAAAGTTAAAGATCACATTATTAAGTGCATCATTCGACCACACAATCCAACGTTCATTTTTTTCATTTCCTCTATACATACCACCAAACTGTTTACCTTTGTTTGTTAGGTAATACTTTTTATTTTCAAAGAAAATTAGGCCAATTTCAATTAGGTACTTAAAGAAGCCATTCCTATTTTTAATACCGTTATTTCTACATAGCACTGTTGTGGAAATTAGCTCTGCTCTTGCATTCGTTTCAGCGCTTCTATTGGCACATTCAATGGCATCCTTGCGCCTTAAAATTGATTCTCTGAACTTATACTTTGAATTTATTTGATGCTTAGCTTTAGCCCGTTTTGCCTCAACATGCTTAAACTCTTGATCAAATTTGTGGCTAACATGAACCGAACTTATATTTTGAAAACTTGATCCACACGCCATACAGCTTAATATTGAATAGTCTTTACTATTGGTTCTCCGTAATACAATATTGCATTTCTCACAATATAAAGAACTCTCTCGGGGTTTGATAAAGGTTCTGCATTTCACAACACTACTGCTAATCCCTTCTAGTTCCTCTTTTTTTAAGCTATTAACTCTATGAAGCTCTTCGCTTAAGCTAAATGGAAAACTAGGGCTCTCATCTTCGATAAAAGTGTGATGAGCGCTTTGTGTTAGGGAAGTATTTTCATTATTTTTTTGGGGGCCTAGTGAACATGTTAAAAGCTCAAAATTCTCTTGAGTTGAGCTATCTTCTAAGTATTTATTAGCAAGTTTTAATGTACCTTTTTTACTTGATAAAGAAGTAGTATTTTCAGTTGTTAAAGCTGGTTTAACATCAACTTTAGTTCTCAATTCAGCGAGCTTAACTCGGTTATGTTGTGAGGATTGCGTTAAAAAGAAATCAGTCTTTTGCTTGTCTACCTTCGTTAATTGCCTTGAAGTTTTAACTGATAAAGTTTTAGTTCTTTGCTCAAGGGCTTTTGTACTTTTCTCTGATATCGTCTTTGTATTGACCGTTTTATTTAAGCGTAACGGTGATTCAGTATTACGTTTGTTTTTTGTACAAGCCCTTTTTGAAATCTCTACACTGCTTTTTTGAGGACCTTTTTCAGCATCAGAGCTATTAGAGATCTTATTAATTAATGTCCCTAAAAAAACAGTGATCAATAAAACATGAGGCATAGCTGCAATCAAGCAAATTGGATTTAAACACAAACCAAAAAATAGCAGTTGATTAAGAAACATAACAAAAATAAATGTACCAGTGTATAAACTGGCTATTTTTTTAGTCTTAGCCCACAGATGACTTAACCAACTCATTTAACTACCAACATGCTCAAACTATATCCATATCAAAATTTTAATCTTTCCTAGTTAAGACTTATTACGATTGAGTCCCAAGTTCTTACAGTCTTAGTTTAACTGTGTGCTAGAAGGGGATGTCGTCATCAAAATCGATTGTGGGTTCCATAGAGTCAAATGAGCTAAACCCACTTTTTTTATTAGGAGCATCTTGAGAAGGCTTTGGAGCGAAACCTGTATATCCCTGAGGTGTCTTATCCTGTAAAAACTCAGTATCGATGATGTTTGTTATATCACTTGAAAAATTAACACATCTATTTAAAGTAATGTTTTCGGCAAGCTCTTCTTGAGTTTCACAACGGTATACTTCTCTTTGGCAGGCCTCACAGAACTTGATGTCAAAATTATGAGTTGCAGTTAACTTATCCCATTTTTGGTCACATGAGTAGCCCCACGCACAATTCCTTATATACTCTTTTGTCATTCCCTTTCCTAATCTAATAAAGTTGAACTTAAAAACGATAATTTCTTACTTAGTATCACTAAAGTGCTACTCACCAAGAGAGTAGATTCTGTAGAATCTAAATTATCTCTCAAGTGAACAGCACTTAAATAGATCGTGATTTTTATATCTGCCCACCAACACCTTTAAACTTCTCAACAAAAGCGGCAATTTTCTGAAAAACCGTTTGCTTCTGGGTCCGGTACTGTGGGTTCAATGGGCTAAGTTTGGGCAGCGCATCATTAAGTGCAGTGCCATTTTCAGAGGCGTACTCACGTTTGAGTGATGACGCAATATAGCGTTTGGCAGCATCGATATTGAGCTTCTCAGAGGCAATAATGGCATCGGCTTCGCGCTTCTGCTCCGCCTGGGCGAATTTGAAGAAAGCGTCGATAATGCTGGCTTTGTCATTGATCTTATCTAGGTTTGTCTGGTTAATAAAATCAACCACCAAGCTTTCTTTCGCTCTATTGCCAAGGCTACCGCGGATCATACGACGAACTTCTTCAATCAAGCCTTCTTTGCTCTTGTTCTTCTTATTGTGATCAAAAATAAGCTCAAGAATGTAATCGAGGTTTATTTCCTGAGATTTAAGCAAATCAATTTCAAAGACCACATCGTCCCAGTCTACCGTTGACTTATCTTTGTCCTGACCTTCTTTATTGCGTCGCAACCAGTCGCGGGTATCGTTGTAGGTAGAGCGATAATCTTGAATAGCACGCTCACTTGGCATATCGATAGTTTGCATTGCCTCGATGTCAGCATCATCCAGATAGTACTTTGACTTGAACTCTTCAACAGCTTGTTCATCACTGGTATCTAAGCTTTGCAGCGCTTTTAATCCAGCAAATTCATCGTAGTTTTGTAAAATATTTTCTGCTTTTAAGTATTCACCAAATAGCTTGGCAAATTCTTTTTTATCTTGTTCTTTTTCAATATTTTCTGGGTTAGGAAAGCGTTCTTGCAGCTCTTTTACGATATCAACAAAACCTCGACGCTCTTGTTTGTTAACAATATCGTAGAAGCCTTCCATGTATTCTTTGTAGCTCTTCTCCAGCACCACGTTTTTGGTGTTTTTGTCACCAAACAAAGTGATGGCATCAATGGTTGCCTGTTCCAAATCACGGAAGGTAACAATATTGCCAAAGGTCTTAGTCGCATCATAAATGCGGTTAGTGCGAGAAAACGCCTGCATCAAACCGTGATAGCGCAAATTCTTGTCAACAAATAAGGTATTGAGCGTAGGCGCATCAAAGCCCGTTAAAAACATACCGACCACGATAAGCAGATCTATTTCTTTATTCTTAACTCGCTGGGCAAGGTCACGGTAGTAGTTCTGAAAGCCATTACTGTCTACGCCATAGTTAGATTTAAACATTGTGTTGTAATCGTTAATCGCGGCGCTCAAAAACTCTTTCGCGCTACTATTCATGGCGCTAACTTCAAAGCTCTCATCTAAAATATCACCAATGGCGTCCTGCTCTTCATTGGCAGCAAACGAGAAGATGGTCGCAATGCGCAGAGGCTTACTAGTGGGTCCATTTTCGGCATCGGTCTGCAATGTTTTGAAGGTTTCATAGTACGCTTTCGCTGCATCAACACTGCTTACCGCAAACAAGGAGTTAAACCCTTTTGCACCAGAATAGGCTCGATGCGTTTTTTGGTTAAAATGGTTCAGAATATACTGCGAGATTTCACGAATGCGCATTGGATGTAAGAAGGCTTTCTTATTCTCAGCGGCACTGAGCTTCTTTTCATCCTGCTCAGTCTCAATGCTCTTAAATTGCGGACGAACATCGTTATAGTCCACTTTGAACTTGAGTACTTTTTCATCACGAATGGCATCAGTGATCACATAAGTGTGCAACTGCTGGCCAAACACGCTGCCCGTGGTTTCAGCACCCAAGGCGTTTTCAGGGAAAATTGGCGTACCGGTAAAACCAAACTGGTAGTACTTTTTGAATTTCTTCTTCAGATTTTTCTGCGCTTCACCGAACTGGCTTCGATGACACTCATCAAAAATAAAGACAACCTGCTTGTTGTAGATAGCTAAATCGCTTTCGCTTTTGATTAAGTTGTTGAGCTTTTGGATTGTGGTGACGACAATCTTGTTATCGTCTTTATCCAGGTTACTCTTAAGCCCTGCGGTACTGTCTGAACCGTTCACACTATCAGGTGAGAAGCGCTGATACTCTTTCATCGTCTGATAGTCGAGGTCTTTTCGGTCCACCACAAAAAAGACTTTATCGATACAGTCTAAATCGGTGGCCAAACGTGCCGCTTTAAAGCTAGTGAGTGTTTTTCCTGAACCTGTGGTGTGCCAAATGTACCCACCGCTCTCGGTGTTGCTCCAATTCTTAGCGTTAAACGCGCTCTTTATCTTCCATAAAATGCGCTCAGTAGCCGCAATTTGGTAAGGGCGCATCACGAGTAAGGTATTGCTGACGTCAAATACCGAGTAACGCAAGATCACTTCAAGCAAGGTCTCTTTCTGGAAAAAAGTGGCGGTAAAGTCTTTTAAATCCTTAATCAGCGTATTGTCTGATTTCGCCCAGTTCATCGTAAAATCGAAGCTGTTTTTGTCGCGCTTGGTGGTATTGGCAAAATAGCGCGTGTCGGTGCCATTAGAGATCACAAAAAGCTGCAAGAACCTGTACAACGAGTTCTCTGCATTAAAGCTTTCTTTACTGTAGCGATGTATTTGGTTAAACGCCTCACGGATAGCCACACCACGTTTTTTCAGTTCAATTTGCACCAAAGGCAAACCATTGACCAAAATCGTCACATCGTAACGGTTGGCATGGCTTCCCATTTGCTCAAACTGCTTAATCACCTGCACTTTGTTACGAGCAATGGCTTTCTTGTCGAACAGGTAGATGTTTTCTATATGGCCATCATCAAACACAAAATCGAAGATATAGTCACTGTGCACTTTGCGAGTTTTATCAAGAATATTGTCGCTGGGTGTGTTCAGGTATTGCTCACAAAAGCGAGCCCACTCGGCATCGGTAAACTCGACCTTATTAAGGGCTTGTAGCTGCTTGCGCACATTCGCCAACATGGCATCGGGTGTCGTTAGCGCGGGTAAATACTCATAGCCCTGATTGCTTAGATCCTGAATCAGCTCACGCTCTAAATCACCTTCGCTCTGAAAGTTTTCTGCTACTTTCCAGTCTTTAGTGTATTTATCTAAAACAATAAAATTATTGGATTCTGCCACCGTTTTATAAGTCGTCATTCGTTTACATCCTTTTTATTACTTCCATGCCCAAGTAGCTTTTTAACTTCGCGGTCAAAGTCTGACTCTATTTTTTGTTGTTTGTTAAATTTCTCATAAGCTTCATGGGCTTTTTGCTCAGCCGCTTTGCGGGTTACATTGCCATAGCCTTCTAACACTTGGTACTCATTAAAGGCTAAAAACTTATTCACACTTTCAGCGAAGGCTTCCATGGTAAAAGTATTACGGCGTTCAATAATACCTTCTATGTAATCAAAAAATGCTGAAACTGCGCGCTCTAACTTTTTAATTTCATCTTCTGCCAGATAGTTTTTCGCAACCGTAGTGTCTGATTTGAGTATTCTACCTTCAGGTGCATTTTTATAAGTGCTCATGCCCATTAATGGCTTATTAGCGTCAGCTTTAAGTGCAATAATTTCAGCCGCAGTATGGCCGGTAATCGCAAAGTGAAACTTGTCTTGTACATGAGCATAAAACAGACGCGTAGTTTCTGACTTTGCATCGTAATCAATACTACATTCTGCAAAAATGTCAGTGATTTGCTGATAAATACGTCGCTCACTGGTACGAATAGAGCGAACGCGATCCAGTAACTCTTTAAAATAATCTTTACCAAAGAAACGACCATTTTTAAGTCGCTCATCATCCATGGCAAAGCCTTTGATGATGTAGTCTTTAATCAACTGTGTTGCCCAAATCCTAAACTGGGTGGCTTGCGCTGAATTAACCCGATAACCAACTGAAATCACCGCATCTAGGTTGTAGTATTTCACCGGTTTAGTTTGAGTTTTGTCAGCAATAGCGCCATGTGCAGTGGTATTTTCCAAAATGGAAATAACCAGTTCCTCTTGTAATTCACCACTTTCAAAAATGTTTTTCAAATGCTTAGAAATAGCAGGAACACCCACACCAAATAATTCAGCAATACGCTTTTGGGTCAGCCAAATGGTTTCGCCACTGAGTAATACTTCTACTTTCACATCACCGTTAGGCGCGGTATAAAGTAAAAATTCAGAGGTTTGATCTTGTAGGCTGATGTTAGGCATTGGCTTCTCCTTGCAGTTTGAAACCATAGTTATTTAATAAATGTTCAAGTAGAAACTTAACAATCTGCTTCTCAGGTTCGGTAGGTTCTGCAACTTCTTCGTTTGATAATGAACGATGACTATAAAAGTGCATCACTCGTTTGGCGTATAGCTCGCGGCTTTCGGGTAATAGCGCAGTCCAATCTGCGTACCCCAAAAATGCTGCGACTTTCTCATAAAGGTTGCGCAGCAAATTGAAGTGGAAACGCTGTATTTCATTGTTCGTAATAGCTTGTTCAATCAATTGCTTGATATACAAGTGATATGAAAAACTGGTATTCGCGCCACCTTTTTTTTCTTTTAGATCAAAGGTCCCATCTTCAAATCGTTGCAATAAGTAACAAATTTTCGCATTAAGCTCATTGTGTAACACATTGTAAAATAGTGGATTATGTGTCGATATGATAAATTTAAGCTTCTCAGATTTGCTTAACTTGATTAGTTCCGCCAAATTAACTGCAAGTTCAATTAAATGGTTTTCATCTAATGAGCTGACGGGGTCATCAATGAACACATATTCTAGCTGATTGAAGCTCTCATCATCCTCTTCATCAGGGTTATTCATGACCCTAACAACTTGCTCTAGAAGCCCATGAAAAATACTCCAGACAAAGTTACTTTCTTCGCCCTTAGATATCTTTACATGCTGTGCCCTTTCAGCATTTCCTCGCTCAAATGAAAAAGTTACTTGAGTAAAGTCTTCATTAAAATGAGGCGTCAACTTCTCGTTGCTATAACGCTGAAACAACCTGGTGATGTTAGCCTCTTGACCTTGTACTTTTAATATCCAATCGATAAACGTATTGGGTTGGATTTTTAACTTAGGTTCTACATCTGCATCTAAGTCGTTATCCCAGTAAAACAAGTCTTCTGTAAACGCGTTGTAATATAAAATCTTGTGGCGTGACAGAGGCGCTTGCTCTGCATCAATAAGCGCATCTTGCCCATCGTCTTTCGGCGCAATGATCTCTTTAAATTCACGCGACAAACGCGTTTTACCTGTGCCGTTAAAGGCATAGATCAACTGCACCTTTTTGTCGGACGCTTGCAACAACCTTGCTATTTCCGTTAGCGTTTTACTCATTAAGCTGCCTCATCTGAATGAGATTTCGGGAAGCTCAATAACAGGTCACGATAATACTCGTATTGCTTTTGACGTAGCTCGATTTCGCGGGGGAGACCTTCGGTGATTGAGTTAGTTAGAGCGTCGAATTTATCGAGGATAGCGACAATGCGCGCTTGCTCTGCCTGCGATCTTTCAGGGTCGTTTGGATAGGGAATCGGAAATTGAACATTCTTTATCATGGGTTTTGTTAACTGAGGTATCCCTGCTGGCGGCACGGGATAATTATTTTCAATAGTTTTCATATAGTAATAAGCGTACTTTGTATCCACACCAATTTTCGGTGTTAAAACAAGTAATCGGATAATCGGGAAAAATGGTCGATCACGATAACTTGTCCATCCAATAGTCCCTCGAGCTGAAACCGTTAAGCTTGGTTCAGTTATTTTTGGTAAGTTTGTCCAACCATACAAAGATTTTAAGCCTATTCCATTAGATAGAATTGGCACGTTAAATTCATCGGATTCTTCCTTTGAAAAAGCGTCTTTTGGTTTATCTCCACCTGCGAAAATATTGAATACTTCCCCCAGCGCCTTCCACTCAACTTCACCATCTTCAAAACTCAACAACTGGTCGCGGTAGTAGTTGTATTGTTTTTCCCGCATGTTAAGCTCGGCGGTCAGCTCGGCGGTCATAGCGGTAAATACGTCCAGAATGCGCACTATTTCAGCTTGTATTGCTAGAGATTTCTCTGGATTGTCTGGGCATGGGATGGGGACTGGGATTGCTTTAATAGACTTTAAACTAAGAGTCTTTTGATTTCCACCTCCAACATTGCGCTCGATAAAGTTTTGCCCAATATTAGAGCCTAAGATATAGAATATAAATTTACTGTTTATTAAAGGGTGGATAACTACCGTATTTTGCCCCATACAAGCTATGTTATCAGCAGGAATAATTCCTACGTTCCCATAAGAACCTACTCTAGACATTACTAAATCATCCTTAATAGGTAAATACTTTTTCGTGAAATCAGCAAATACTTCGTCATTAACTTTTAAAGTTTGCTCTAAATTAACATACCCACCTTTAATATCTGTAACTCTAATCATATTTAACCCAGTTTCAGTATACTGAGGTGTTTTATGGAGAGAGTCGTAAATGTCAGCGACTTTTTCTAGAGCTTTCCAATCAACCTCAACCCCATCCAAGAGTTTCTCTATGTAGCTCAACTGACTCATGCTTCAATCTCCTCACCTTCAATTTCCGCCACAATGGCGTCAATATCACTGCGAAGCGAATCGATTTTGGCGACTGTTGTTTTTAAATCCCGATTGAGTTCAGTAATGTTTGTGACGACGCGATTATCTTTCGCTTCTACATAACTGCTTACCGACAGGTTGTAGCCATTGCCTGCGATAACATCTAAATCTACAGTTTTAGCAAAGTGCTCCACATTCTTTTTGCTGGCAAACACATTCATGATGTCTTCAATGTGCTGATTGGTGATAACGTTGGTATTGGTTTCCTTTTTAAAGTAAGCCTCGCCGCTGGCATCGATAAACTGGGTGGTGGTGTCGGTTTTGTGTTTAGAAAGCACTAAAATATTCACCGCAATGGTGGTGCCAAAGAACAGGTTAGGTGCCAGTGAAATCACGGTTTCAACATAGTTGTTATCAACCAAGTACTGGCGAATTTTTTGCTCTGCTCCACCACGGTAAAAAATACCGGGGAAGCAAACAATAGCTGCACGACCTTTGCTTGATAGGTAACTGAGCGCATGCAACACAAAAGCAAAGTCGGCTTTTGATTTAGGCGCTAATACGCCAGCGGGCGCAAAGCGGTCATCGTTAATTAAGGTTGGGTCGTCGCTACCAATCCATTTCACCGAATAAGGCGGGTTAGAGACAATCGCATCAAAGGGCTTGTCATCTAAAAAATGTGGTTCAGTTAAAGTATCACCCAACTGAATATTAAACTTGTCGTAGTTAATGTTGTGCAAAAACATGTTCATACGCGCCAAGTTGTAGGTGGTGTGGTTCAGCTCTTGACCAAAAAAACCATCTTCAATGATATGCGCATCAAAGTGCTTTTTGGCTTGTAAAAGCAACGAGCCCGAACCCGCCGCAGGGTCATAGATTTTATTCACACTGGTTTGGCCGTGCATGGCCAGCTGCGCGATGAGTTTTGAAACATGCTGAGGCGTGAAAAATTCGCCACCGGATTTACCCGCATTGGCAGCATAGTTTGAAATCAGGAACTCGTAAGCATCACCAAACAGGTCGTTTTCGTTGTCTTCAAATTGAGTGATATTTAAGCCAGCCACGCCTTTTAACACAGCTGCTAGGTGTTTGTTTTTTTGCTTCTACCGTATTACCTAAGCGATTACTGGTGGTATCAAAATCCGCAAACAAGCCTTTTATGTCTTTTTCTGAATCATAGCCATTGGCTGAGTTTTCGATTGCAGCAAAAATAGCCGCCAAATCCGTATTTAAATTTTCGTTCTTATGCGCATTAGCCGCCACATTGCTAAACAACTGGCTTGGAAGGATAAAATATCCTTTCGTACGGACTGCATCATCTTTTGCAGCTAGAATGTTTTCATCATCATCGTCCATGGCAGCATAATTAACACTTTCATCACCGCCTGTGATGTAACCAACAAAGTTCTCACTGATAAAACGATAGAACAAAGTACCCAACACGTACTGCTTGAAGTCCCAACCATCTACTGAACCTCGCACATCGTTAGCAATAGCCCATATTTGTCGTTGAAGCTCAGCACGTTGTTGATTACTTGTCATTTCTTTATTCCCGTAAAGTACGTTATTTAATATTAAGCCGCATATTTTAGTAAGTCAGATAAAGCCAATACGAGCTTTATCTGACTTACTTTTCATTCAAATAATACTACCACAAATTCTATATAATCAATCTGCTGCTTCAGTTTATAAATAGTTTTATTGTCTTTACACTTCCCTTTCACCAATTCTTTCCATTATCCAATCATCCACTTCTGACTCAAGCCAGGCTACAGATTTGGCACCTAACGATACTTGCTTTGGAAATGTGCCTTTAGTCATAAACTCATAAATTGTTGAACGGCCTAGTGATGTTTTTTCGATTACTTCTTTTAATTTGATTAAACGCATGGAATTTCTCCGGTTGGTTATTAGTACATAACCTTTCCGGGGTTAGTATTTTTTTATGCCCTCAAACAAAAAACTTACACATATACATTACTAACTTGCATGAACCACTTAAGAGGAATTTACAATGCAAGGTCAACAGTCGTTATATGAATTTAAACACCCAGTAAATGATGAGCAGATACTAGAAGCCGCTGCATACATAATCGCTAAGAAGCAGTTTCGTGATGGCGTTTTAAATAGCCCTAATGATTGCGAAGAATACTTAAAGCATAAACTCGCGATACATGAGCATGAGGTATTTGCCGTACTGTTTTTAGATAGCCAAAACCGCATACTGGAGTTTAAAGAGCTATTTAGAGGCACTATTAATGCAGCTAGTGTTTACCCTAGAGAAGTCGTTAAAGAAGTGTTAGAGCTTAATGCAGCATCCGTTATCCTGGCGCATAACCACCCTTCGGGCGTTACCACCCCATCTCAAGCAGACAAACTTATTACTACCAAACTTCAACAGGCACTTAACCTAATTGATGTATCTGTGCTTGATCACATCATCATTGGTGAAAGCACGTATTCATTTGCTGAGCATGGATTAATTTAAAAGGAGTTAAATATGGCGTTAAAAATAGAGCAAGTAGCAGGCTTAAAAGTGCCTGACTCTTTTATTGATGTGATTGTGAGTGCAGTTACCAATAGAGGTGATTCTTTAGGCGGTTCTAAGGCGGTTACACTTAACTTTAGAGATCCAGACTACAGCCCTGAAGCTGGCGGCTTTCACCCAGTAGAAGTTAGGTTAGAAAAGCAGGCCACCAGCTGGCAGCTTATTTATATTACTGACTTTTCGTATCAGGGCCGTCATGCCCCTGAACTGATAAAAGAAATTGATGTGTGCTTTAGCATTAAGCAAGTTTATCACTTTTTAGCTGGTTGGTTGAACGCTAAGGAAGGTAAAGAGCTATTAGCCTTGTTCATTTCAAACTTTGTTGAGTACTACAACACAGGTTGTTATCAGGTTACGGTTACAACTGAATAAAGGGGGGTTTTTATGGCTGAAGTACAAGCAGTTAAAAATCTTGATACAGTAAGGCTTGTTAGTTATTTACTAGAAAAGCGTTGTTCAAGACAAATGAGCCAAATATGGAATATTGGCTTAAATCTCGCGCTTAGAATATCTGACTTACTTGCAGTGAAGTTCACTGACATAAACAACGATAGGTTGATTATTTACGAGTCAAAGACCTCGAAATTAGCTGAAATAAAGTTAAATGATAAAGCGCTTACCTTAATCAACGAAATTAAACTGACTCATCCACTCCACATCTACTTATTTCAATCATACCGAAATCAACAAGCGATTAACTCAAAGCCTAAACCGCTATCACGTAGAGCGGTTACAAAAGCATTTGCGCTAGTTGGTGAAGAACTAAATATTCATTTAGGTACTCACTCAATGCGTAAAACACGCGGTTATCACTTGTATCAGAAAACCCACGACATCGCCCGAGTAATGAAAATGCTTCGCCATAGCTCCGAAGCAACCACACTTCGTTATATAGGCATAACACAGGAGGAAATAGACAAAGACTTTGAAGAACTAGAGCTATAACCCTTAGTAGCGTCATTCTGGCGCTGGTTTTACTTAACTAAAAGGAAGGTATTATGTCTTTAGATAAAGCTGTTTCGTGCGGCTTGGTTGGTAATGAGCTATCTAAACAGATAACTGGCAGTATTGATGCTAGCGTAAGCAGAACAGCTGTGGCTATAGGCTCCGGTGCAGCCGCTGGAGCGCTTACATCTGGCGCAATAGTAATTGGTGCAGGCGTTGCCTCTGCGCCTGTTACAATCCCTTTGGCGGTAGCTGGTGGATTAGTTGCTGGCATTGCTAGTTTGTTTGATTAGTTAAATACGAGTGCTCAATATGAGCACTCTTTTAAAGTGTGATAACACCATTTATTTTTTAGGTTCTCATAATGGTATTTTGGGAACTTGCCATCCCTTATATACTAAGGGGTTAAGCTTATTTAGCTACTTGAAGTTCCCAAAAGCTAGTTAAAACGAATAATGGGAAGCACAGGTCTTTATTAAAAGTATTACCTCTGACTATAGCCAAAACAACGCTGCCCTGAACCATATTGCTTAGTATTGAGCTTTGCGAGGTAACTCAGTCGATAAAACAGAGCATGAAAGTCTTGAGTGAAATCAGAGCTATTAGCGCCGAGGTAGTAATGTGCATTATTAGGTAAATGAACTAATTGCATCGTTTCATCCAACGGTAAGCTCAACGCACTCGCCCAGGCCTTAACTGTTCGAGTAAACAGGTTATCACTCTCTGCATTTATTTTACCCGTACAGTGATAGCGGTCTTTATTAAAAAACAGTACACAATGGTAATGTTGATGATGAGCTGTGCTCTGTTCTCTTGCCCAAATATACCTAACATTGCAAGGGTGTGGTGTTCTACCTTCACGAGCTTTACGTTTTGTATCAGCTTTAATCTGCGCCTCAAGAGAAGCAATGAATCGTTTAATAACTTTATTGCTATCTAAATCAATTGTATTTGAATGAGCAGGTAACCTTAAATCAACTCTCACAGCAAACGTTCTTTTATGCTCAGCACATGCAGCAAGCATGACTTTCTCAATAGCATCTAAGTAGGGAATAACTAAGGGCTGATTGTCTCTAGCGAGTGTTTGATATTGCTTGTAAGTAGGGATAGTAGTTACTGAGTATTGTTTTTGATTATTCATCTTCTTTATCCTGAAAAGTATGAGTTCATATCAGGTGGATGAATAGTATTTTTTAAATTGTATTTGTTGTGATAATTACTTCGTTACTAGTAAATCTAATTAATATTACCAAACCGAAATTCCCACTAAAAAAACCAGCTTTATTTTAGATGGTTAATTTCATTAACACATTACTGAGCAACTGCTTTGCAGATTTAAAGTTACTCTGAAGTTATAACAAGTAAAGCCTTGATTTTCTGTTACAAATAAAAAATAATTATATGCATTTATGACATATTAAATATATATAGTTGACACTAAAAACAAATGAAAATGACGCTTTTAAAATGAGTGAATGACAAAAAACAGGAGCTATATGACAGGTAAAATATGTATGATAGACTGATAGTCAAATTAATAAATGAATAATACATATTGAAATTCAATGGATGATTTAAGGGAACACTGGACACCGATTCTAAACTTATTGAGTTCTGATCAGAGAGCTTTAATGTGGTCAGTAAAGAAGATTATGGAAGATACTCCAAGTCGGCACAAACAGCCAAAAAATAAGTTTGAAGCCTTTACAATTATAAAAGAACACTGTGCTTATTTGGATTCAATGGAGTTGATGTCTGTTTTTCCAAGCGCAGTAGATGAGATGACCCGCATACTCTCTTGTTATGAAGATATAACAATTGAAGAATCTGATTTATCTTGGATTTCAGAGAAGAATAAGCAACAGCTTTTTTGGGCTTGGGTTTACATTCACCAAAATCCAATAAAAGAAGTTTATTACAAGCCAGAAAACCCGCTAGCTAAAGAGGCTGTTTATACTTTTGAAGAGATATATCCTTTGTTAGTTGAAAAATTCGACTCATTTAAAACAACAAAGCAATGCAAGCGCAATTATATAAAAAACATGAAACACTCCTATCACCAATTCCTTACAAGCAAGCCAAGTTTAGAGTGGCTCACAGATAAAGCTGATGATGATTGCATATGGGTTTGGGGTTATTTGACAGATAAACTCACGAGCTTAAATTTTTTAAAACCTTTGTCTAATGAAGATTTATTTCATAGTATAATCGCTATCATAGCTAATTGGGATTTGCTCCACCACAATGCAAATACACTAAATAAAGATTTTATAGGTGACCTTGACCCAATTGTAACTAAATCTCAAGAGAAAACTCCAACAAAAAAAGAGCTTGTTTCCAAATTAACGAATGCTTTTAAACAAAGAGAAATTAGAACAAAATCGCAATCGCTAAGCATACTAACAAAGAATAACCACAAGCTTTTGTTAAAATACATGAAGGAACATAGCGTCTCTGAAAAGAAAGCCCTCAATGAAATAGTCGAAGCAATGCTTGATTAGGTTTTATTACTTTAAATTGGCTTGCTCAATAAAGTCACTCCACCAGCGCATAATAGACCTACGTTGTTCTAAATAGTCTGAGCGGTTATATGCCGCTCTTGTTTCATTTTCATCTGCATGAGCTAAGCAGGCTTCAACTAAAAGGCTATCGTAACCTTTTTCATGAAGCGCTGTAGAAGCAACTGAGCGCAAGCCATGTGCTACCAGTTTATCTTTGTAACCCAAGCTACGTTTAATCGCTGCATTCACCGTATAGGTACTTGCATGGCTCTTTTCATTACGCTCACTCGGGAATACATATTCATGGTGACCGCTGAGTGGTTTCATTTGCTCAAGTATTGCCAAAGTAGCAGACGTTAAAGGTACTCGGTGCGCTCTTCTGCGTTTCATTTCTTCAGCTGGAATCATCCATACAGCATCTTCAACATTAATATCGGCCCACTTAGCACCTGCGGCTTCTTTTGAGCGAGTAATAGTATGCAGTTGCCACAAAATTAAAAGCTTTGTTTTGTTCTGGATGGTTTGCGAGCCATTCAGAGCGGTTAAAAAATCAGGTAGCTCTTCAGGTCTAATCGTTGCCATATGCTCTACTGTATTTTTAGTAAATACTTTTATGATTTTTGCTAGTGGATTGGCATTGATAAAGCCATGATTTACTGAGTAATCCATGATCTGGTTTAAGCTTTGGCAAATACGTTTGATTGTGGAGTGTTTACCGTCAGTCTCAAGTGGCCTGAGAATTTCAATAGTATCAATCGCTGTAATGCTTTCTAAAGGTGTGTCTTGCAACTTTGGGAAAATATACATCTCAAGTGTTCGCCACTCCCTAGCTGCGTGATGAGGCGTAACAGTTGGCTTTTTTCGTTCAAACCAAAGTTCTGCGGCAGCTAAAAAAGTATTCGCAGCTTTACGGCTCTCTGCCTGTTTTTTAGCTAGTTCATATGCCTTTGGATTAATACCTTGCGCTAATAGTTCTTGATACTCAATAGCTTTAGTCCTTGCGTTAGCAAGCGATAGTGCTGGATAAAGCCCAAGGGGTAATTTATTAAATTTATCACTTATTGGATCTTTAAACTTAAATTGCCAAGATTTAGTACCGCTAGGTAAAACACGCAGTTGAAGACCGCCACCGTCAGAAAGCGTTTGCTCTTTGCCTGTACTAGTAATTGATTTTATCTTTTTATCCGTTAGACGTACTACAGGCCTAGCCATAATAAGCTCCACAATGATGATTAAGACTAGTATATATAAAATACAATCTCATGGGTACTAACGTGGGTACTAAAAATAGTAGAAGCAACAAGATTAGACTGGACAAATACGGAATAAAAACAGGTCAAAACTATGTTTTAAATGGGATTTTATTATCTCTACGGAGCGGCGCGGAAGTTAATACAAGCGCCCAGGGAACCACTGGATAGCCATTTTTAACTCCTAACATATAATTTGACGCTATTTTAACTGGCAATTCATTTAATTGCGCTATACTGGCGCAAATTTTTTTAGATTAGATATTATGGCTCTTAAATCTACCATTATTAAAGCGCAATTATCGTTAAGCGATATGGACCGCCACGTGTACCAAGATTTTAATTTAACGTTGGCACAGCATCCCTCTGAAACCGAGCAACGCTTGATGATTCGCTTATTAGCCTATGCGCTAAATAGTTGTGATGGCTTAGAATTTACCAAAGGCTTAAGTGCCGACGATGAACCTGAGCTTTGGCATGTAAACTACAGTGAAGAGATAGAGCTGTGGATTGAGCTGGGCTTGCCAGATGAAAAGCGTCTTAAAAAAGCCTGCAATAAAGCTAAAAAAGTGGTGCTTTATACCTATGGCGAAAACAACCAAGCTATTTGGTGGCAAAAACATCAACCTAAATTGTACGATTTTAAAAACTTAAGTATTTTTAGCCTTGATTACGCCGCTACTCAGGCACTTGCAGATTTAGCTGACCGCAATATAAAACTTACCATTACCGTTCAAGATGGTGATGTGTGGGTCAGTTCTGATACGGCTAATATCGAAATAAAACCACAACAGTTAATGTAAATTGTAGGTAAGGGCGTATGAAAATAAACCACGTTATTGTATTACACGGCCTTTATATGTCGGGCTTTGTTATGCGCCCGCTCTGCTCTCGTCTTGAACAGTCTGGAGTTAAAGTACTGAATCTCACTTACAATACGCTCGACCCTAACTTAAGCACCATATTTAAACAAATTGATGAGTTTATTGGTGATGAGCCCTCTGCATTAGTATGTCACTCTATGGGCGGATTAATTGCCCGCGCCTACTTAGAGGCAGGCACGCCAGCGAGTCACCATGTCACTAAAGTGATTACGCTTGGCACACCCCATCAAGGCAGCCACATAGCGCAAAAGATGAAGCAAAAAGGGTTTGAAACCTTTTTAAAAAACAGCGTCGAGTTTTTACTCACTAAAAATGGTAACTGGCCGTTTAAGGCCAAGCTTTACAGTATTGCTGGCGATTTGCCCATTGGGTTAATGCCGTTAATTGTCAAAGGCAGTCAGTCCGATGGCACCGTTTTACTAGACGAAACCAAGCTTAAAGGCATGGCTGAGCATAAAGTGTTTCATTTAAGCCATACCAGTATGATTTACTCTCGCCAAGTGCTTGAATACATTATTAAGTGCCTTAACGAAGCAGCCTAGTCTTCCCCCGCCTCAGCTATTTTATAACTGATTAAAAATATCACCCCCAAAATAAGTGGCATGGGCGCGGCAATGTAGCCAAACGTGTCGGCATTGGCAAAACTTGCGCCTGCTAAATGCGCCACCAGCCCCAATACAAATGCTATAACGGCTATACCTACCACTATTAACTCTGCTTTATTTTGTTTTACTGTTTTTGCATCCATAATCGCTCTCCAATAAATTTAAGATATTTATTTTGCTTGAGTGAATTATGCGCTACAGCCATAAGCATTTACTGATTTAGATCAATACATCAAATAGCCAATATTCAACCTTGTAGAAAACTTGTTTTAGATCATAATTTATCCATGTTTTGTCTTTATTTTATTGTTAAGGGGTAGAATTTTAATAAATTCAACCCATCTATATTGTATGAGTGATTTATTGCGCTGCACGTTATTAATAGTTAAAACCTATTGCATTGACTGGTTTAAACAATTTTACTAATTAATAGCACTGAGCAATAATGATCATCAGTTCATAAATAAACGGTTCATCAAGGAGCAAGGTATGTCACAGGTAAATGCAATTGGTTTAAACAGCGCAAAAAGCGAAGATATTGTTAAGTCACTCAATACATTATTGAGCAGCTACCAAATTCAATACATGAATGCGCGCGGTTTTCATTGGAATATTAAAGGCCGTAACTTTTTTGAATTACACATTAAATTTGAAGAGATTTACAATCTTCTGCTTGAAAAAGTAGATGAAATTGCTGAACGTATTTTAACGTTAGATGGCGCGCCACTTCATGCGTTTTCTGATTACTTAGAAGTAAGTGAAATTAAAGAAGCTAAAAACATTAGCGATGGTACCGCAGCTGTAGAAAACCTATTAGCTGGCTACAGCACTCTAATTAAAATGCAACGTGAAATACTAACTCAAGCAGGTGATGCAGATGATGAAGGTACAGCGTCATTAATGGGTGATTATATTTCAGAGCAAGAAAAACTAGTATGGATGTTAAAAGCGTACTTAGACTAAGCTAAAAAATAAGCCCTCAAAAGGGGAGGGCTACAAATAGGGAGAATCGTAAATTTCTTTGCGATTCGGATACTATATTAGCGCCCCCTATTGACTAAACAACGCCACTGTTACCAGTGGCGTTGTTTTTGGTTTAAGCGGAGCATAAATAATTTTAAAGCAAACTAGCCCACCCTTTTCGCGCTTGCATTAAAAAGCCCCAGCAACGGCTGGGGCTTTTGTTAATACCAGTTCCTTAATTAAGTGAAGCTGGAAAAACGACAATTGTGCAGTATTAACTGCTTAAAATTTACTTCTAAAACCAATATAGAAGGTTTGCCCGATTGGGTCATACGTACCTGCGTCGGTTTCAGTACCTGTGCTTGAGCCACTAACACCTGAAAGTATACGCGGAGGCTCTTTATCAAATAGGTTGTTAGCGCCAGCGTATAGCTCTACCGCGTCACTTATATGATAGCTTGCTTGTACATCATGGTAGGTTACTGAGCCAATACCCACGCCGCCAGCTGGAATACCAAAGCCACTTAAGAATTGATCATCAAAGTCAGCAGCCCCTATGTAGGTCATGCTCCAGTTAAAATCAAAGTCATCAAGCTTATAGCCTAAGTTCCAGTTAGCTTTGTGCTCAGATGCGCCAATTTCACCAGCAAACTCATCTTTATCCGCACCCGGTAACGGAATAGTGTAACCGTCAATCAAGTAAGTGTATGCAAGGCGAGTTCTAAATGCGCCTGGGCCAATATCGGCAGAGTAAGTTAGTGTTAAATCAACACCTTCAGTTCCTAAACCACCACTATTTGATACACCACTGTCAATAAACTCAAGTGAACCTGCGCTATTATTACCAGAAGGGCCGCTACGACGAGTTATAAAGCTACAGAAGCTATCATCACCACCGCCATAACATTGGTCTAAAATAAATTGGCGCGGTGTAGATACAATCGCATCTGTGATTTCTATATCAAAGTAATCAAGGGTAACGTCAAGGCCCGAAATTAGCTCCTCTGGGGTAAATACCACACCCACAGTCACAGAGTCGCCCACTTCTTCTTTTAAGTCTGGGTTACCACGGTTAAAACCACTAATACCCTGTAAATCAGACTGGTTAAGGGTAAACTCACCGTTTGATGCAATATTATTTGTAACACCCGCATCGGCACGACACGCATCACCTACAGCGCCACCGCCACTGTTTGTAACACCTATACATGGATCGTTTAAACCACTTGGGAATGTTTGCGAAGGCGGTGAAAATAACTCATCAATATTAGGCGCACGTGTAGAACGAGCACGGGTAGCACGAAGGCGTAAGCTATCCATCACTTCCCAATCAACACCTACGTTCCAACTTTCTGTATTACCTACTGTTGAGTAGTCAGATAAACGGACTGCGGCGTTCATTGTTACCGCATCCAGCACAGGAATGTTAGCCTCAACATAGTATTCAGTTACATCAAAAGAACCTTCGGTTGCAGGAATTGCATTACCGGCATTTAAGCCCGCTTGCTGTAGGGCATCAAATTCACTGCGAGAAAACTCTTCGCGGTATTCAAAACCAGCCGCAATACCTACCATACCCGCAGGCAGCTCAAATAAATCACCTGAGACATTACCGCCAATAATTTCTTGCTCGACCGACGTAGAAAGCGTACTTGGCGCACTTACAAAATCAATTGCACCTTGCGATAGTGAATTAAATCCGTAAATGTTTACTGGCGCACAATTAAAGCCACGCGCTGTTGCATCAATACAAATCGCTTCATCGGTAATGCCATCCGCATCTAAATCTTGGCTATCAATTACCGCCTCTAAACCTTGGCGAAAGCTTTGTACATTTACTAAGCCACCTGATACTTGCGACTCTTTCGTTTTACCGTACACATAGTAGGTATCGTAAAACCAGCTGTCGTTAATCTCACCCTGAAAGCCCACAGCTAAGCGGAATGTATCACGCTCTGCACGGGCACCACGGTTACCTACGTCACTTAAACGTTTTGCAAAAAAGATATCTCTAGCACCATCACCGTCGGTGTCTGTTGCTGCATTGTAGATATCATCTGGCACAAAGGCATTTCTGAGCATTTCGCCATTTACGTCAAACTCAATTGGCACGCGGCCATTGGCATAAATGTCATCTGAGGCAAACGGAAAAGGCTCTAACTCTGAAATAGTGGTACTAGATGCGTACGTCCCTTCAAAAAAGAAGCTGTGTTTATCTGTTAGCTCGTAACTACCATTTGAGGCAAATAAGTAACGCTCTGTTGGTATAGCAATGGTACGTACGCCGCTTCGGTTAAAGCCGTTGGCATCTATACCGTCACCGCCATTGGTGCTAAACGAGTCTTGTAAGTTGTTGTTTGGATCGTAAGTAAAGCGTGTATCGCCTGCATCAAAACGCCCTTGTGGCGGAAATGATGAGAAAAACGGATTAACGGCTTCAAAAATAGAACCCGGATTTGCCGCCGGATCGTCTTCAAAATAAATACCTGAAAATTGGTCTACTGCAGAGCGCTCACGATCGCGTGAAAACACAGCTCCTTGGTCTGAGTAGCCTAAGTGGAACATGGCTTGACCTTTGCCATCACCCGTAGTTAAACCCGAGGTAAAAGAAAACTGGCGCGATTCATCATCGCCTTCGCTTGATTCGCCGTATTGGCCTTCAAACTCTACGCCTTCAAAGTCATCTTTTAGTACAAAGTTAACTACACCTGCCACCGCATCAGAGCCATATACTGATGATGCGCCACCGGTCATAATTTCCACGCGCTCAATAAATTGACTAGGAATGGTATTTAAATCAACTGCCGAGCTACCAGGTACACCCGATACATAACGGCGCCCATTCACAAGTACTAAAGTACGGTTTGAACCTAAGTTACGCAAATCAACAGTAGCTACACCCGCGCTTGCCGTTGAAAAGTTAGAGTTAGTACGGCTAATAGCTGGAGAACCAAATGCTGGGTTTTCTAGCAGTAGGTTTTGAATGTTTAAAGAACCCGATGCATCAATTGCCTCGCCACTTACAACCTGTATAGGTGCAGATGACATCGCCTCGGCTGAACGAATACGAGAACCCGTTACTTGCACGCGTTCTATTTTTTCTAGTTCGTCTTCTTCTGCGGCTATACCTTGAAAAGAAAAGCCAGCAAGCACTGTCGCACTAAGTGCTAAAGACAATGAAGATTTTTTAAATGTACGACTATCTAAGTTATTTATTTTTTTCATACTATAATGTCCCTGAAATGTTATTTTTGTAACTGGTTGGTTACAAACATTTCAACATTAAGTGGAATAATTTTAAGACACTATGCGCATTATTTAATAGGCATTTAGTCAGGTACAAACAGCAGGATATATGGGATGAAGGTACTTATCCCAGATTGTTATAAATTAGATTAAATTTTTTTTAACATTTTTTATTAAATACACGGTCTTTATAACTACACACTCTAGAGATGGATTTTTTTATGATTACTTACTTTCATGCACTAATTAGAGTTAGCACGAGCAAATTTGCAACATTCTTAACTCAGCAGGTGCAAGCTCACCGTCACTTTGATTCGCAAACGCAACTGCCCGAGCAGCGTTTAGATCAAATAGATACCTCTCGTTTTAATGTGCTTTTTTACGAATTATCTAATTTAAATGATCCTACTCAAATAGTGCACCTAACTGAATTGGCTAAAACAATGAAAGTGGTGGTGATTGCTAGGTCGGCTGAATTTGCTAATTTTGCGTTTGAAGTCGGCGCAGTCGATTTTTTAACCGTCGATGCAACCGCTTCAAGGCTTGAAAAATGCTTCGATAAGCTTATTCATTTATGCCCATTAGCCACACAAGCCGAGCGCTTGTTTAAAGCCGCATCTGAAAACGAGCAACCCATTGCTGCACATATTGTTGTTAAAGATGTAGGTAAGGTACGTTTAATAGATATTAACGATATTGTATGGATAAATGGTGCGGGTAATTATGTAGAGCTGCACTTTAATGGTAACAGCGCCCCCGTTTTACACCGTGAAACCATGAAAAACATTGAGCAACAGCTAGAGCCTGAAGGTTTTATACGTATTCACCGCTCCACGCTAGTTAGAAAACATGCCATAAAAGAGCTTATGCCAACAGACAGCGGCGACTATAAAGTGAAGCTTAAAAACAATATCTCGTTAAATTTATCAAGAAGGTACAAAAACTGCCTAGAGAGCATTATAAGCCCCGTAGCATAGGGGCTTGTAATTCTATTTACCAGTAGGTTTTAATGTATTCATCGTCTGGGTGTTGATGTAGGTAACTTTCTGAGTCTTTATAAAAGTTAACTTCAATATCGCTGTTGTTCCAGACCTTCTCGAACATATTTTTAGCAATAATGTTTGCATATAAGTAATCTACGCGTTCGTAGCCACGCTCTTTTACGCTGGCAAAGTACGCCTCTAACGAGTCCATGCTATCTACAGTTATTAACTCAAATTCTTCTAAATTAACCACAACACATTTTAGTGCGCCTTTGGGGTGCATACTTAATTCGTTCACCACGCCATTAGTTAGTAAAGTAATTCCTTCATTATTAAAACTACCCATTAGCTTTAAATACATGGTGGGTGGCTGAGAGCAAATATAAAACTCTCCATGTGCTCCAAACATAAATAACCTTTTATATATCAGTGCTTCATTAAAGCTTAATACATTTTGCGTATTTTGCAGTTAATTTATAAGCGCAATAAAAAAGGCCATTTCGAGGGCTTTTTCTTCAAGGCTTTTAAAACGCCCAGATGCGCCGCCATGCCCTGCATCCATGTCGGTTTTGAATACCAGTATATTGTTATCGGTTTTGAGTTCTCGCATTTTTGCTACCCACTTCATAGGCTCCCAATACTGTACTTGAGAGTCGTGCAAGCCTGTGGTGACTAAAATGTGCGGGTAATCTTGGGCGCTAATATTATCGTACGGTGAGTACGCGGCTATTACATCATAAAAGTGTTCATCGTTTGGGTTGCCCCATTCATCATACTCGTTAGTGGTAAGTGGAATACTTTCATCTAGCATGGTGGTTAACACATCTAAAAATGGCACATGACACCCTACACCTAAGTAAAGCTCTGGCGCTTGGTTTAATACAGTGCCCATTAACAAACCACCTGCACTGCCGCCAGAGGCAAATACTTTGTTTTTATCACCGTAGCCTTGCTCTACAAGAGCCTTTGTAATATCAATAAAGTCGCTAAAACTATTTTGTTTATGCTCTTTTTTACCTTGCTCGTACCAATGGCGTCCTAGCATTTCGGAGCCTCTAACATGTGCAATCGCATACACAAAACCGCGGTCTAGCAAACTCAATGAGGTACTCGAAAAGCTCGGATCTATCGTGTAACCATATGCACCATAGCCATATTGAAACAGCGGGTTAGTGCCATCTTTGGTAAAGGTGTCTTTTCTATAAACTAACGAAACAGGTACTTGCACGCCATCGCGTGCTGTCACGAATAAGCGCTCAGAGGCATAAAGTGCACTATCAAACCCGCCCAGTACTTGCTGCTGTTTTAACAATGTTTTTTTGCCCGTGGCTAAATCAACATCGTACAACGTTCCAGGCGTGGTTAGGCTTGAATAATAAATACGTACCGAACGTGCCTGTGGCTCGGGGTTCATCGCCACAGCGGCATAGTAACATGGGTCGCTAAATTCAAGCGCCATGCGCTCTTGAGCATGGTTAATAACAACAAAGCGAGCTTGACCTTGCTCGCGCTCAGTTAATACTAAAAAGTCGTCAAATATCTCTACGCCTTCAAGCAACACATGCTCACGGTGCGCGGTGTGCTCTTGCCACTGCGTTTTATCTGCAATCGTTTCGCTTGTTGCCGTCATCAGTCTGAAGTTTTTAGCTTGCCAGTTGGTTACTATGTAATAAGTATCGTCGTGTTTATCTATATCAAACTCATGCCCTTCTTCGCGCGGTAGTAATGCGTTAAATTCTCCTTGCGGGTTATTGGCATCAAGCACCCAGGTATCGTTTGTTTCGGTGGTGGCCAAATCTATAATAATAAGGCTCTCGTCACGGCTTTTACCCAAGCCCATAAAAAAGCTTTTATCGTGCTCTTCGTACACCATAACATCTTGGCTTTGCGCTGTGCCTAGTTCATGCCTAAACACCTGAAAACCCAGTAACGTTTGTAAGTCTTTTTTAACGTAAAATACGGTTTTATTGTCGTTAGCCCAAACAATTTGCCCTTCAGTGTTTTCTAAAACATCGCTGAGCATTTCACCTGTTTGCAGGTTTTTAAAATGTACGCTGTAAATTCTGCGCCCTTCGGTGTCTTCGCTGTATGCCATTAATTGCTCGCATGGGCTTAGCGCGACTTCACCTAGTTCGTAAAATTCATGGTTTTGAGCTAAAGCATTTACATCAAGTAGTAACTGCTTGTTATCGGTGTTAATACTTGTGCTTCTGTAATGACGCGAATACTCATCGTCACCACGTACCTCTGAGTGATACCAGTACTTGCCATCTTTAACCGGCACCGTGTTGTCATCTTTTACGATGCGCCCTTTTAGTTCTTCAAAAATACTGCTTTGAAGTGGTTTTATTGCGGCTAGTTGCTCATCGCAGTATGTATTTTCGGCCGCTAAATGGGCGAGTATTTCTGGGTTTTCGCGCTCATCATCGCGCATCCAGTAGTAGTTATCGGTGCGCGTTTTATTGTGCATAGTTAATTGATGAGGTTGCTTTTTAGCAACAGGAAAACGCGCTAATGATTGAGAAGAAAATTCACTTAAAGACACAACAAAACCGTATAAAAAATAACAATGCAGGCAGTTTATCATAAAAATAAAAAAGCCCACTCATAGAGAGTGGGCTTGAGGTATAAGTCCAAATTTTAAAATTACTGCAATTTTATTCTTGTCATTACACCCATGGGAAGATGGTTTTTATTTTAAAAGCGCTAAGTGACCTTAGTCCAGGCCATTGCCCAGCTTTTTCCGATACCAGGTTCAAAGCTTGGGTCTTTATCATTATTGGTTCTGCAAAATTGGCTAAATGGCCATGCCTTACATTGGTATATATAACCTGTTTTAGGCTGCAGTACGCGAGTCCCCGCGTTGTATTGCTCACCCCCATTAGGGTATACAAAATCATATGCTTGGTTGGTGTACTTAGCGGGGGTATCGCACTTTGCAATGCAATGAAAATCAACCTTTGCCTTATTAATACCGCTACTTTCTAGGGCAAATATTTCGTTATCTCGATAGCCAACAACCAACCCTTGCTTGGTCATTCTACCTGCACTTACCAGGGGCACATGCACGTTTATATACTCAGCAACTAAGCGTGGCCAAGCATGAGGCTCACCTTGTTCTAAAGAGGTAATTTTATAATCAAACGATAAATCAACAAGCACTCCTTGCATGTCTGAAAAGGTTACACTAACCACATCCCCAATGAATAATTGAGTATGATGGTTTAAACAACCTATAGTTGACCATTTTCCACAGGCCAACGACGTATGCATAAACACAGTAACACCTTAAGAGTCACAAAATTTTATCCATATCATATGGATACACAAAAACGACACTGAGGGCAAGCAATACCGTATAAAAATTATGCAGCAGCCCCGCTATCGTAGTTTACACCTTAGACCGGAAACTTTGCGTCTTAGCCTTTCGACTAATTTGCCAACAGAAAAAAGTGATTATAAAACGTGCGCAAAGCTTATTCAAACAAAAGAATGTAACCGAGATTTTTATATAATCCTAAATAACTAAAAAGCCAACTTGTTAAAGTTGGCTTTTAATAGTTTAAGAGGTTTGGTTTATAGGGGCTTTTCGCCTAAATACTTTTCGAAAAGCCATTTTAAACACGCCGCCAATATCGCCTAAAATAATGTACAAGCACGGCACCAATATAAGGGTGATTAGTGTTGCAAACATTACCGCAAAGCCTAGCGCTACTGCCATAGGGATTACAAATTTAGCTTGTAAACTGGTTTCAAACATTATGGGCAGAACCCCTGCAAAGGTTGTAATAGAGGTTAATAATATTGCCCTAAAGCGTGCACAACCGGCTTCTATTACCGCGTTTTTAACGCTTACACCCTCTCGGCGTACTTGGTTTACGTAGTCGGTCATTACCAGCGAGTCGTTTATTACAACGCCAGCCGCGGCTATTAAACCAAAGCCCGACATTAAGCTAATGTCTAAATCAAACCAAAAGTGCCCCCAAATAGCCCCCGTTAAACTAAACGGAATAACCGACATAACAATAAGCGGCTGGGCATAACTTTTAAGTGGTACAGCAAGCAATATATAAACTAAAATCATGCCGCCTACAAAAAACAGCAGCTGCTCATTAGCTTGCGCCTGTTGCTCTTCTATTGCGCCACCTAGCTCTGATTTTACACTTGGGTATTCTTCTTTAAGTTGTGGCAGTAAGTTTTCTTTTACTTGCGAAACCACTTCGCCTGGCTCTATAACTTCTTCATCAATACTGCCGTACACATAAACAGTACGATAACCGCCCTCACGGCGAATATAGCTAATACCCGGCGTTTCGGTTAATTCAACCACATCACCTAAAAGTACTTCACGCCCTTGAGGTGTAGTAACTACAGTGTGTTTTAGCGATGAAAACGCTTCGCGAGTCAGTTTAGGGTAACGTACCATTACTCTTACTTCTTCGCCGTTACGTATTACACGCTGTGCTTCGCCACCATAAAAACTAGCGCCTACTTGGTTTGCAATGTTAGCAAGGTCGAGCCCTAAATCGTAAGCTACAGGTTTTAAGCTCATTTGCACTTCTTTGCTAGCAGGGTCAATGGTTGAGCTTATATCAAACAAGCCTTTTTGTTGCTGCAATAGCTGAATAAACCGACGCCCTGCCGCATTAAGCGTTTCTATATCAGAGCCAAACAGTAAATAACCAAATTCGCCTTCGCCGGTGCCGCCACCGCCGCCAACATCATCTTCAATAGTGAGTGATTTAATACCGGCAATGGTTGGCATAGCTTCTCGCCAGCGGCGCGAAAGTTCAAACGCGTTATAAGGGCGTAAGTCTTCATCTACTAACGGCGCAAGTAACTGAGACTCCGTTCTGCCTTGGTTAAATACCAGTACATCACGAATTATTTTTTGGCCAAATTCACGCTCTGTTTCTTCATCAACTCTTAACACCATGGCTTCTACTTCACGAATAGCTGCAATAGTTTGTAAATCAGACACATTGTCATTCATTTCTATTTGAATTTGCGGAAAATCATGCGGCACTTTAGGAGTGGGTACAGTGCGTACTTTATTTGATGTGATCAGCGCAATGCTTATAAAAAACATAGCAATAAAGCCAAACAATACTGTCCAACGCCAATCTACACAACGCGATATAAAACGCTTATAAGGGCCATTTACAAAACCAAAAAAGCGGGTATTAAACCTATCGCGCCAGCCCCCTTTTTTAATAGGTGAAAAGTGCGTGTGGGCAATGTGCGCCGGTAAAATAAGTTTTGATTCAACTAAGCTAAATACTAAACACAGCATAACTACTACAGCAATACCGTAAAAAAAGGCGCTTTCTGGCCCGCTTGAAAGTGTAAACGGGGCAAACACTGCAATGGTTGTTAGTACACCAAATGTAGCAGGGGTTGCTACACGGTTAGCACCACGGACGACGTTTTCAACTCCGCCTCCGCTTTTTTCAACCTCAGTATAGGCGGCCTCACCTATTACTATGGCGTCATCTACCACTATCCCGAGCACCATAATAAAAGCAAACAACGAAATAATATTAATGCTTATACCAAATAAAGGCATTAGCATCATGGCGCCTAAAAAGCACACTGGTAAGCCAATCATTACCCAAAGCGCTAATTTAAAGCGCAAGAATAATGAAAGCATAATAGCGACTAATATTGCTCCTTGAAACAAGTTAGCTTTCATCATATCAAGGCGCGCATTTAGGTAGTACGTCATGTCCATTAATGGCTCTAACCTAACGCCCGGTGGCAGCTGGGTATTTTTTTGTTCAATAAATGCTTTAACCGAATCGGCAACGGGGATCATGTTTTGATCTTGCGTTGCCTTTACCGACATATACACTGCGTTTTCGCCATTAAATTTAAAGTAGCGCTCGCCTTCGGTAAATTGGTCTTTAATAACAGCAATGTCTTGCAACAATACTTTAGCGCCGTATTCGCCTATTTTTACCGGAATTTGTCTAAACTCATCACCAGAGTAATACTGGTTTTCAACCCGAACAGAAATAATCCCTGCATCTGTTGTTAGTTGTCCCGCCGAAAAATTAGCAGAGTAATTACGCACAGCGGTCATTACATCGCTTAGGGTTAAGTTGTATTGGCGCAAAGTGTCTGGGTCGATTTCAATGGCAATTTCATCAAGCGGCACATCGTTTTCTACCAACGACACGTTTGATAGCTGTAATAGCTCATCTTCAATTTGATTGGCAATTGGTTTGAGTTCTGTCAGCGGCAAATCAGCAACTAAGGTCATCCCTATAACATCTTGCCTAAACTCAATCTGACTTATGGTGACCGGTTCCATACCCGCAGGAAAGGTTGCAATACCATCAACACGCAGCTTTACCTTATCAAGTACATCGGTAAGCTCTGCATCAGTGTTAATTTCAAGGCTTGCTCTACCGCCATTTCTAAAGGCGCGGTACACGCCCTTTTTAATTTCGGTCACATCCTTTAGTGATTCTTCAATTTTTATAAGAATGCTTTCTTCAATTTCTTGTGGTGAGGCACCGGGGTAATTTGCCTCAACATTAATGTAGTTAATTTCTACATTAGGAAACATTTGGCGCTGAATGGTTAAGTAGCTAATAATCCCCATGATGATGATAAAAACCATCATTAGGTTGGCTGCAACTGAGTTTTTAGCAAAATAAGCTATTAACCCTGTTTGTTTTTTTTCAATTGATTCGCTCATTAATTTACACCTTACAACTGTTGCGCATCAGCGCTACTTTCGGTGTTTGTATTAGCGTTACTTGGCTCGCCCATGCCAGCCACTTTAACCTGCATGCCTTTTTGTGGGTACTCAGGTAACGTGGTAACCAACTTATCATCGGCGTTAAGTCCGCTGCTAATATAAAAGTACTCGCCTTCTTCTCTCACTACGGTTACTTTGCGCGGTTCAAGCTCTTGGTTTTCGTTAACTATCCACACCGTTTGGTTATTAACTAATGATTGCGGCAAACGGTAAATATTATTAAGCATGGCGCCTGCAAAATTAACCTGCACGTAGCTGCCAAATTTAATAGCCGGTTGCTGTGTTTTTAAGCCGTATGGGTCTTCAATACGTACCACTAAGCTGCTCATGCGCGTCGCGTTATCTACAATACCTAGGTCGCGGTCAATCACGCCTTCACGTGTAAAACTGTTTAAACCTTTTTGAATAATAGTGGCCTTAATGCCCTTAATTCGCTCCGGTAAAAATACGCTATCAAAACCAGCAATAGGAATAATAACCTCTGCTGTTTCTATATTATTTAAATCGGCCACTTGTGCGCCCATAGCCACAAACTGGCCTACCCCCACATTACGACTTATAACAAGCGCATCGTAAGGTGCTTTTATATCGCAGTTTTCTAAATCGCGTTGCGCTCTTTTTAATGCGGCTTGCGCCGATTTAACCGCTGCTTGGGCGCTTAGCACCTGTGGTTTACGTAAAAACAAGTCAGTACGTGCCTTACTCGGAAAACGCTTTGCTTCGTCTTCGGCCACTTTTGCCTGCGCTTGCTCTTCAATTAAGGCCGCTTTGGCACGCGCTAAATCGGCTTCGGCTACCAATACGGCTGCTTCGTAGTTGTCTTTTTCAATGCTAATAAGTGTATCGCCACGAGAAACCACGCCACCCGCTACAAAGTTAGGGTGCCAGCTAATTACTTCGCCCGACACCTGCGCCGCCAACTGCGTGTTTTCTAATGGTTTTATTTCGCCATAGCTGTTTATTATTACTTGATGATTATTAGCTTCTACAGGCTCAACTTGCACGGTGGGGCGTGTATCTACTGCTGTTTTACTTTGATCTTCTTGTGCAATAGCGTTTATTCCCATAAAGCCCACTACACCAATGGCTAATGCTACAAATGGGAACACCCATCTCAGTGAATTTGATTGCATATCCTAATTACCTCATATTTCTACTAACACTATAATAACAGAGCGCAATAAAACATTAACCTGACATTTGTAAGCAACTGTTACAAATCAAATTGGGAACTAAATATAGCTGTGTACCCGTTAACAAACACCTGCTATTCATCGCATTTATTATATTTTGTTACAAACTTTTACTATTTAAAATCAACAAATTACAGGTTTAGGCTATTATTTCATCGAGAAGATGTGCGAACAAATTTTAATTTACGTACAGTCACACTAAATAAATAACAGCGAAAAAAATTATTACAATGAAATTAACAACCCTTGCGCTAACACTTAGTGTAGCGCTTAGCGGCCACGCACTGGCTAGCGATAAAAAAGAAGACAAAAAACCACAAACCCTAAGCGAAATGGTCGAAGGACAAACCGAATTTTCAGGTATTTTTAATTTATACCAAGACCCAAAAACCGGTGAGCACTTAATGGTGATCGCCGAATCGCAGCTTAATACCCCTTTTGTATACTTTGCTCATACAGTCGACGGTGTCACTGATGCTGGGCATTATCGCGGTGCCTATAGAGAAACCAAGCTTATTGAGTTTAGAAAATACTTTGACCGCATAGATATAGTTAGCAAAACCCCTCGCTATAAATTTGATCAAAACAGTGCCATTGCCAAAGCAAGCAATGCCAATATTAGCGAAGCCGTTTTAGCCAGCATTAAAATAGAAAAAGAAGAGCAAGGAAAAATAGCCTTTAAGGTCAACAAGCTATTTTTAAGTGAGGCGCTACACAAGGTATCGCCAACGCCAAACCCAGCCGATAAAAAAGCTAAAAAACGCTTTAAAGTGGGTAAATTAAACAGCAAAAAGTCGCGTATTGTTAAGCAGCGTCCTTACCCAAACAACTTAGATGTGGTTGTAGATTACGTATTTAGTAATGCCAGCCCCACAGTGCGTGGTACAAGCGCAGTAAGCGACCCGCGCAATGTCTCTGTAAAAGTGCAGCACTCTTTTGTTGCATTACCAAAAAACGACTATAAACCACGTAAAGATGACGCGCGCATAGGCTATTTCACCAATCAATTTGATCTAATGACCTCGACCGATTGGGCACCGTATGAAGATGTTATTAAACGCTGGGACCTACAAAAGAAAAACCCTAGTGCTGAGCTTTCTGAGCCAGTAAAGCCAATTACCTGGTGGATAGAAAATACCACCCCAGTAGAGTGGCGCGACACAATACGCGATGCCGTACTTACCTGGAATAGCGCTTTTGAAAAAGCCGGTTTTAAAAACGCACTAGAAGTTAAAGTACAACCCGATGACGCAACCTGGGATGCTGGTGATATTAACTACAACGTATTACGTTGGACTTCATCACCTAAACCGCCATTTGGTGGCTACGGGCCGGCTCTGGCCAACCCGCTAACCGGTGAAATACTTGGCTCAGACATTATGCTTGAGTTTGTGTTTATGAAAAACCGCTGGATTTACGACACGCTTTATACACAAGGTACAATGAGCCACGGCGAAAACCTGCACACAAGTGGCGATTTAAATTGCTCACTAGGCCATGAAATTCAACAAAACCTATTACTTGCTAAAGGTTTAGCAACAGGTGCCTCGATTGATGACAATGAAATGATTCGCCAAGGTTTAACTCAGTTAATTCTTCATGAAGTAGGCCATACACTAGGCTTAAACCACAATATGAAATCGTCTATTTTGTGGGATGAAAAAGAGGTTCATGATAAAACCAAAACCCAAGGCATAGTTACAGGCTCAGTGATGGATTATGCGCCGGCCAACATAGCCCCCATTGGTGTGCAGCAAGGCGATATTTTTCAAACCAAACCAGGCCCTTATGACGATTGGGCTATAAACTATGGCTACAGCACAGCCCTTGAAGATGAAACCGCAGAGCGCGCACGCCTAAATACTATATTAGCGCGCTCTAGCGAGCATGCGCTTGCCTTTGGTAACGATGCCGACGACATGCGCGCACCGGGTCGCCATATAGACCCACGCGTAATGATAGGCGACCTTTCATCAAACCCTGTAGCCTATGGCGCCGACCGTATGGCGCTAATTAATACGTTATTTACTGAGCTAAAAGAGAAAGCCACAGTAAAAGGTGAGTCTTACCAACAACTGGTTACCTCAGCTAATAGTTTATTTGGCCAATACCGCTCGCAAGCGGGCATTGTTTCTCGCCAAATAGGTGGCGTATATGTTGAACGTGCCGTTGTGGGCGACAAGCATGCTGATAAACCCTTTACCCCCGTACCGCTTGAGCGCCAAACACAAGCAATGAACATACTTGCTAAATATGTATTTGCGCCAGATGTACTCACTAGCATGCAACCACTGTATAACTATTTACAGCAACAACGTCGCGGCTTTAGCCATTATGGTAAAAATGAAGACCCTAAAGCGCACAAAATGATTTTAGGCATGCAAAAAACAGTACTTGCGCAATTGCTGCACCCTGCTGTTATGCTGCGTATTTCAGACACCGCGTTGTACGGTAACGAATATAGCCTAACGCAATTTATGGACGACCTAACTGCCAGTATTTTTGTTGATAGCAAAGAGAGCACGTCTATTAGCCGCAATCTACAAATTGAGTATGTAAATCAGCTTATTGCTATTGCAGGCCTAGGCAAAGCCAGTAAACACGACAATTTGGCAAAAACTGCCGCGCTCTATCAGTTAACACAAATAGCTGATACAAGCGTAGGATGGGGAGCCGATACAGCAACTAAAGCGCATAAAAAGTATATTGATTACTTAATAGCTAAAGCGTTAGAAGCTTAACTAACTAAATCAAACAGGCCACGTAATACGTGGCCTGTTTATTTATAAATAAATTGTGCCTTTTAAATACCGCACAGCGTTACCGGTTAAGGTCACTGTATTTTCGCCTACTTCGCATTGTATAAAACCACCACGGCTTGAAGCCTGATACGCGTTTAATTTATTTTTACCTAACTGATGCGCCCAGTAAGGGGCAAGGCCGGTGTGAATAGAGCCCGTAACAAAGTCTTCTTCGCCACCACTTGCTGGCCAAAAATAACGAGACACAATATCGTACTCAGCAGAACTGGCTGTGGCGACCACATCTAGTGGATATAAGGTTTTTAACAAATCAGACTCAGTGGTTAAATCATGAATTTGTTGAGCATTTTCGTATATAGTAAAATATGCTTGGCGGTTTTTAAGCACCTTAATAGGTTGTATAGACAATCCTTTCAACAACGCATCAGGTATAGTTTGTACTTCATCTGGCGCTTGTTTAGGAAAGGTCATAGCAAAACTACCATCGCTATTTTTATTAACAATAAGCTCCCCTACAGCCGCGGCGTTAAAGCGCACTTGGCTAAGGTTGTACTGCTCGCATAAAACATACGCAGCAGCGAGCGTAGCGTGGCCGCAAAAATCTATTTCCATTAATGGCGAAAACCACCGTATTGCAAAACTGCCATCTGCCTGAGGGCAAGTAAACGCAGTTTCAGAAACATTATTTTCAGCGCCAATATTAAGCATTAACTCATCACTAAGCCACGACTCAAGCGGGATCACAGCCGCGTAATTGCCTTTGAATAACTCGCTGGTAAACGCATCAATTTGATGGATGGTGAGTTGCATAGGTTCCCCCCTAAATTAATTAGAGTTTAAACCTGCCACATAGCCATTAAATAATCACTATTAATTTTATAGTTAAGCCATTGCGGGGCGCATTTTATAATATTGCATACATGCAAATTGCACGGCATTTGTAAGTAGTAACATAACAAACATTAAAATATGCGAGGTGCTGGGCATAGCACTGCTTAGCTCTACAAATAAGCCACAGGTACCTGCTACAAACTGTAAGCTAAAGTAGCGGGCGCTTAAATTGCTAATATTGCCACTGCGTAAGGTTTTATACGTTTGCGGCATAACCCGCACTGAGCTCATTACCAGCCCTACGTATGTAAGGGCGTTGAGCACCGATGATGTTTCTAGGCTTTTATTTAACAGCAATAAAAAAGGTAATAACGAAAAGCCAAGCATAGCCACAAGCTGTATACGTTCAGCTTTTGCGGCGTTATAGCGTGCAAAGTAATATAAGATTAAACCACTTAGCGCTCCAGTTACAAAAAATGGTAAAGCAATAAAGTAGCGTTCAAAATAAATATTGTAGGTAATAAAGTAGAGGCTTTGCGCTAAACCAAAGGTCATCATTAATAGTGATAACCCCGACACACTGCGATTCTTTCTAATTTTGCTCAATAGCGGTAAAAAGCTAAAAACTAAAATAAAAGCCGACAAAATAGGTAGATAGTGCGCCAAAACAACCTCGCTCGTTACTTAAATGTTAATATAAAACCCGCTTGAAACAATAAATAAACATATGTTTTTAAAAGGGTTTTAAAGTGAGCGCGCATTGTAATGATGAATACATTTTACTCAACAAATTAGCGTAAACCTATATTAGGCACTGGCAAGATAGCTGTACAAAAAGCGTTACTTTAAGTGAACACCAGAGCCTCTTTGCATTTAAAAGTTACCAACCTTACACCACAGCTTAAACACATTTTACTCTAGAGATCGGCTCGCTCTAAAACAATTATTGTGCATTCATCGCACAACTATGAAATAGAACTGATAATTGTTATCATACGCAGGTCCGTGGCAATTACACAAAAAATAAACTATGAGAAAAACACTTTTTAAAATTCACAGCTGGGTAGCCCTTATAGCGCTTATTCCGCTGCTTGTTATCAGTATAACTGGTAGCGTTTTGGTATTTAAAAGCGAGATTGACGGCTTACTAATGCCAGACAGTCACTTTGTTGTACAACAACAAGCCAACCGCTTACCTATTGATACACTTATAACAAAAACTCAAAAAACCTACCCTGAGTATGTCGTAGGTAGCTGGGAAATATTTAACGATAATACTGCTGATCGGGTTTATTTAATTAAACGCGGTACAGAGGACTGGTATAAATTTCATTTAGATCAATACACGGGCAATATTTTATCGGAGCCAGTAGGTACTAGCCATTACTTTACCGACTGGTTTTTAGACTTACATTACACCTTTTTACTTAACGATTTAAAAAGCTTACCAGGGCAAACTGGCACTGTTTTAGGGTTCTTTTTTGCGGTGTTTTTTTTAGTACTGGGTATTACGGGTCTTATTATTTATCGTAAGTTTTGGCAGCGTTTATTTAGCGTACGCTGGCGTGCAACTCTGCAAATAGTGCTTAGCGACATTCATAAAATGACCGGCGTAATTGGCTCGCCAATTATTATAATTTTAGCCATCACCGGCGGCTACTTTAACGGCGCGGTGTGGTATCACGAAGTAATTGAACACGCAGAAGAAGAGCACTTTGTATTAACTAAAGATTTATACAATGAAGAGATTTCTTTTCAGCACGTACTTGATGACAGCCAAAAGCAAATACCCACCTTTAATGGTACGTTTTTAGTAATGCCGCTTGAGCCAGACGAAAACATAACGTTATTTGGTGAGGTTGATACCAGCAACCCGCTTGCCAGTGAATATGCCAATACCGTGACTTACAATAAGCTAACGGGCGAGCATATGGCTAACTGGGACATTCGCGAAGTGGGTGTAGGTTGGCAAGTAATTGATAGCTTTAGAAAACTACACTTTGGTTATTTTGCAGGGCTCATTAGTAAAATAATTTGGTGTGTTATTGGTTTAAGCCCTGTTTGGCTTGGCGGTACTGGCTTTTATTTATGGTTTACTCGCCGTAAGCGTAAAAAACAGTCTCAAAAAAACCGCTTAAGTAAACACCGCACTGTAAGTGCTTGATTAAAAAATCACCTCACTGTAATGTTAAAAATCACAGTGAGGTGATATATGAAATATTTAGTTTTTACACTTAGTTTATTGCTAACTGCTTGCAGTAGCACCCCGCCCGAAGCGCCAATTAAAAAAGTACAACTTACCCATATAATAAATCACTCGCTTTTCGAGCAGGTTAAAACACCTAGCGAGCACAGTATTTTTGAGCTGTCGGAGCCTGAAAAAAGCGCATTTTTAACCTACGCACACTCGCGTTTAAACAATGTACGCGCTGATGAAATTATTTTTAATTACCTGCAAAACCAGCTCACCAACTTTAAGTATGATGGCGCCACCCTCACAGCCCAACAAGCGATTGAACGCTCAGAAGGTAACTGCATTAGTTTAGCCATACTTACGCAAAGCTATGCGCAGCTTTTAAACCTCGAAACCAGCTTTCAAGAAATGACGAGCGAACCTGTGTATGCCAAAGAAGGCAATGTAATTTATGTTGCTAACCACTTTAGAACGAAAATTTACGCCCCAAAAAAAGAAACAGATGAAGATATTATTGTAATAATTCGCGCAGGCACGTTAATTGATTACTTCCCCACCCGTGGCAGCTTTTACTCAGGCAGCGCTACGTATAACGATTTACTCTCTAATTTTTATAGCAACTTAGCCGCTACGGCACTAGCCGAAAACAACCTTAATAAGGCTTACTCTTTAATTATGCAAGCCAACCGCTTTACCCCAAACGATGCAGAACTGTTTAATATAGCCGGCGTGCTGCACCGCCGTGCAGGCGATTTAAAAAGCGCTCACATGATTTACCAAACCGCGCTTGATAGAAACGATATAAGTATAAATTTAATTAATAACTATCGAATATTAGCAAAAGAGCTGGGAGATAAAACACTAGAAAAACGCCTAACAAGCCAGCTTGTTGATAAAGAAAAAGATCCCTACGAGCTACTCGTTATTGCTAAAAATAACTTACATCAGGGCAAGGTCACTCAAGCTAAAAAACAACTCGAACTTGCCATTGCAAAAGCCCCTTATATATCGGAGCTCTATTTAGAGCTGGCTAAAATTCGCTACCAACAAGGTAACACAGCGCAAACACAAAGCTTGCTTGAAAAAGCCATCCAATATGAGCGCAATAAAGAAAGGCTAAACGTATATCAAGCTAAGCTTGCGTCGCTAAACAAGCACAATTAATCATCTTTATTTTAAATTAGTTTAAACGCGGCTTTTGCTAATGCACTTATTACACAAGTGCATTAGCGTGTTATCGCAATTTATTTAAAGCGAGTAGTAAAAGCTAAACCAGCCGCGCATTTCATCCTCAAAGCGATCGCCCTCTACGCGCGATAATCCCATATTAAAGGTTAAATCGTTCACACCGACGGGGCCTAATCCAAAGCTAAAATTGCCTTGATACTTTAAACCATAACTTTGTGCGTATACCGCATCATCTACCTGATGCTGTTTGTAATAAAGCCACGGCATGCCTTCTTTAAAGCTAAAACCACCGCCATAACCCACGTAGCGCTCAGCAGTTGTGCTATAAAATGGCAGCTCTGGTGAAAGCACAAACTCACTATTTTGGTGCTCGCTAATTAGGTTTGAGCTAAATCCGCCTAGCGCTAAGCTGCTATCATCGCGCTGCTTTTGAGTAAAATTAATATAAAGCGGCACATCAAACGCTTTACCAAATACTTTGGCCGCTAAATCGTAGCCATCCCAATTATTGTTTTTACTGCTGCCATCGTAATACTGGGCATTAACACTTTGCCCTATAGCAAATGCTTGGCGGTCGTACTGCCAGCTTTGTGTAATGCCTATGCGTGCCCATTTATTATAGTCTTGTTTATAATCGGTATAGTTATAAGCCAGCTCTGGCGTTATGCTAAACGCCGCGTATTTAATCGGGTAACTTAAGGCTGCAAAACCACCTCGTGCAGATACATCTGCATTTTCGCTCACTTGGTATTGTTTTGCGGTATTTAAATCATAATCAAATACACTCAATTTAAGCTTAACTGGCAGTGCATTATATTTTGCTTGGGCGTACCCACCGTGCAAAGCATCATCATTTAAATCAACACTATAGCCCGCTTGAAGGTCTAACTGTTTAAGTAAGTCACTACTTTTAATATTTATATTTAAAGCACTTGTAGCGGCCGAGTAATACTGTGCGCCAAGCGCTAAACTCGCATGCTGATCAAGCACATCGTAGCTGCTTTGTTTACCTACGGTTTCGCTATATATTTTTGCTTTAGGCAAAGTGTACTGATCAACTAAAAGCAGTGGCGCGCTATTATCAAGTGCTAAATCGGTGATTACTTCACCCTCTAGCGTACTCGGTAATTGCTTTACATTAGGCCCATCAGCAGTAATAGATAAATAAAGTAATGCCCCTTCGTTTGTTTCCAGTGGGTGGGCAACGGCTTCTTGGCCCTGGGTAAGTTTAGTTAATGTGCTACTTGCAATATGGTAGCTATAAATATCAGTTGAGCCTTTTAATCCGGCTACAAAGTAAATTTTTTCTCCGTTTTTACTAAAGCTGGGTTGGCTTAGGTATTGATACCCGTTTGGCATAGGCACGGCTTGGCGAGTATTATTGGCAACATCTTGTATATACAATTGCCAATTCTCATTTAAATTGGCTGATACATAAGCTAATTGGGTTTCATCAGGGCTAAAAGTTGGGTAGTCGTAAGCTGTTTTTAAGCTTTTAGTAAATAAAGGGGTAATGGTTTGCGTTGCTAAGTCTACTTTTACTAATTCTGAGTAGCCACCACGTACTTGCTCGGCGTAAAGGGTTTCTCCATTGTTTGTAACACTAAAGCGGCGTAAGCCAGCAAGTTTAGTTAACTGCTCAACTTTTCCGGTTTCGGTGTTATAACTAAAAATATCAGACACTTTGTTATAAATACCCGTCTCTTCACGTGTATAAGCATTAAAGTAGAGTGTGCTGTTATTTACCCATTGTGGATTAGCAATTCCCGCTCTGTTTATTTGATTTAATACGTGCTTTTTCTCACGTTTAAATACACTCGGGGCGTTATCGGGTATATCCAATGCATCGTTTTCTAATAGCGCTTTTTGTGCTTTTGTAAATTCATCTTCAGCTTTAGTATTATCCTGCGTGCTATAAATAAAAAGCTTGGTTTTTTTATCTTTATCGCGCTCAACAATCGCAAGTTTACTGCCATCTTTTGAAAGCGCAGGGTTGCTTGCATATAAGTTTAGCTTTAACCACAGCTCGCTGTTAAGCGCAGGCTCTGACTGCTCTTTCGCCATCGCTTTATAGGTATATTGTGCAATAAAGCGGCCATATAACTTAGCCGCACTTTGGCCAAATATCCCAGTAAAGGCCTCGTTAAAATCGCGCTTTTTAACTGCCTGCATACGTGTCCAAACAGCATCGAGCATTTGCGCTGAATAAGTTTGCTCTAGCCAATTTAAAAACCGGCTGCCCATTAAATACGCCATAGAGCCAGCCATAAAACCGCCCTCTGTATCGCTTAGCTGGCTATAGCTAGGCAATGCCCCCTGCTGAGCAAACTCAATGAGCATTGACTCAGTGTAGTTATCAAATAACCGCCCTCGGCCCGTCATTTTTGACTCAAGTAAGGTTGCATAACCTTCGGCTACCCAGCGCGGCATATCACTGTAAGTTAAGTCGTAAATATCCCACACCCCCCGTATTTTTTGCTGCCACGTGTTGCGTGTTGGCTGCGCTAAATGCACTAAGTGAATATATTCGTGCAATATAAGTAATTGCTGCCAGCCACTAATGTTAGAAACCACCGTATCTGATTGCGGGGGCGTGGTAAAAAGGGCCATTAAAGGATTATTAGAAGTAGGTAAAGCAAAACCGTTGGGCGCATTTAGGGGATCAAACACCACCACATCAACTACTTTACCGAGCGCTCGGTTTTGCTGCTCAAGCACTTTACTGCGCACTATTTCAAGTTCGACCGCTGTCGATTTAGCATAATCGGCGTTTTCGGTGCTGTAATGCACATTAAAGTGCTCGGTATGAATAGTTTGCCAATCAGCAGCTAAGGTAGGTGTGGCTAATAACAAAGAGGCAGCGATGAGTGATTTTTTCATAATAATCCTTTAAATGATTGATACCACTTAGAGTATTATTAAACCAACTAATGTTGCAGTAAAAAAATGTAACAAAGCTTATAAAAGTGTATAATTTATAAGCTTTTAAATTAAGCAATGCCTTGTTTTACATGAAAGATTAATAACGCCGTTAACGCTTTATTTGGCAACCTAAAAAGGCTAAATATGTAAGTCGATTGGTATAATTACATCCAGTTACGCTGCGTTGACTCCGCCTGATAAAGAGTAAAATCAATTATATAATCAGCATCTTGCTGCTTTATATAGGGCATAAAGGCAAACCCTGATGCAAGTTGTATATACAGGCTTTTAAGCCCTGCGCGGCGCATAAAATAGGTACTAATACTGCGTGCACTTTGTGCTTTATACAGTTCAAACACCCGGTAATGCACACCTATCATACCTTTGCGTACCACCATGTAAAAACGGCCGTTGTCTTCATGCAAATAATAGCCATAACGCTGATAAGCAAGCGTTACTAATCCCGCTAAAATAAGTAATACTCCCAAGCTAAGCCAGGCATTGAAGTCGCCTAAGTAACAGCCTAACAGCACAATAGCGCTTGGAATTAAGGCATAAAAGCTCAAATTTTTATAAAGTAAGGCACGTTCTGCGCCGTTAAACTGCAATTTTTTGCTATTAAACCACGGGTAAATCCATTGGCAAACGCTATCTACTTGCTCGTTATTTAAAACGGGTAACACTAAGGTTTGTTTATTTTTTTTAGCAGCCACGCCCGCCGCTATACCGCCGCTACTTGCTTGTAAGCACTCAACGGTAAAACGCTTTAGTAACCGCCCCATTAGGTTTTGTTTTATAACTATAGATTGCACTTTATCCATGCTCATAGACAACTGATGGCGCTCTAATAAGCCGGCAATACGTTTAAATTTTTGGCCTTTAAAGTAAAGCTCAAAGTTATAAAAACGAATAAGCGACATACCTACCGACAACATCACAGCCGTTAAAACAAGCAAAGCAATAAGCGTTATCATGGCAAAGGTTGCAGCACTTGCCAGTAAACCAAGCTCTTGCTGATAAAACCCTTCTACCTTAGCAATAATTTGCTGCTCTAAAAAATCTACCAACACATTTATAAAAGGCGCAATAGCGGCCATTGCTAATATAGCCATATTAGACATTAAGCCAAATTTAGCGATTTCTTTATTACTGATACGTAAGCTATTTTCTGCTTCAAAATACTCGCTGGAGGGTGTTTGCTCGTCGGGTTGCTGCTGCGCCTTAAAGGCAAAAATTTGTTTACGCATTTGCTGTGCATAGGCTTTGGTAACACCTGGCAATACCGCCTCTTGGGTTACGCTGCCTGCGGCATCAAAAATACAATTAACCAAATTAACGGGCGTAAAATAAAAGGGCTCAGCAATATTAACGTTTTGCACGCGCGAAAATTTTAACGTTAGGCGCTCTTTTTTAAACACCCCTTTGTTAAGCAAAATTTCGTGATCGTCGCTAATGCAAAACTTAAAATTTATGTAGTATAAAATTGAATATATTAGCAGTGTCACTATCGCAATAGCACCTGCAACTTGCGCCCAAAACAGCTTGTTTTCTACTTGTGTTACAAACACCACAAGCATAGGCAGCAGGTTTAAAAGCCCGTCTTTTACAAAGCGCACACTAAAATACACCACAAAATACAACACCGCCCAGGGAGATACTTTTTGCCAATGTAGTGAGCTACTTTGCTCCTGGCTAATGGTATTACTCATTTGCTAATTCAACCTGCGCGGGTGTGCCGTCTTGGCGATAATTTTGTACAAATTGGCGTATGTTTTTGCACTGCTCGTGGGTTAAGCCACTTATTTGTAAATCAGCACTGACCCCGCCGGCACTAAATAACTTTAAACTGGCTAACTTTAGTTTTCGCTCAATGGGGCCTTGGTGAATTTCCATATGCTGTACACGCGCGAGGGGCAAAATAGTTATTTGCTGCCAAATAACCCCTTTTTTAAACGCAATATCGTGATTGCGCAGCGCAAAGCCCTGCAGCTTAATACTCAGGGCGTTATAAAGCATTGAAAGCAATATTAAAATAGGCACGCCTATCAGCAAGTAGGTTTGTGCTTTGTTAGCAAACGCTTCGTTAAAGTAACAAACAGCAAACAGTACCGCGCAAAAAGGAATGTAAAACGCCAGCCAATTAAGTTGCACGTGTAGTAACGCTTTATCGGCCAAGGGGTTGAGCTGTATTTCGCTATGCTTTGGTAAATCCATTACTTGCTGATTATCAAACACGATTTTAAGTACCTTTCCTATTTACTGACTGTTAGCCCAGCTGATTGTAGTAACTAACGTATGGCTTTGTTTAGGCTCAAGTGTCACGTTATCTTCTAACACATTGGCGGCTTCTAAACACACCATGCTCAGGTATTCATCGTCAGCAAAATTAGATAAACGCTTAGATTTTTCTATCCATGGGTTCCACAGCACACACGAGCTTGAGTTCTCGCGGATTACATTAATAATCCCATCAGGGGTGTGAATGTGTTGCTGCTTAGCGGCCTGGGTATAAACCATATCGGTTTCGCGGGTAAACTCCACTGGCGCATTTTGCGCAAACGGCCCTTCACCAAATTCAATATATTGCGCGCCTTGTAAACCTTCTACATGGGTGTGTTTTATATCTGAGGTAGGAAAATAGCTGTGCAAAGCCTGTGTATAGCTAAAAGGGCTATTACTTAAATTAGTGGTTGTTAAACGCACCTGTAATTGCTCGCTCAATACAAACTCAACCTTTAACGCCGAGTGGTGCGGCCAATACGTTGGGTTAACTAACTTCATGGGTAAGTTTAAGCTAATTGTAATGTGCTCATCATCTTCATGCACAGCATCAGCTTGCCATAAACTGGTACGTGCAAAGCCATGTGCTGGCCAATCTTGGTTTTCATGATTACCAAACCAAGGCCAACAAATAGGAATACCACCGCGAATGCTCACCCCTTCTTGAAACGTCTCATTTTTAGAGACCCAAATAAGTGGCTTGTTATTTTTTGGGATGAACTCGGTAATTTGCCCGCCTTGCAAAAATATTTTTGCATCACACTTTGAGCTCGCAACTTTTATAAACTCTAGGCCGGTTTCGCTTTGTTCAATGCTAACTGATGGCGATAATTTCATGTTTTTCCCTACAATGCTGATATTAAAGATTTTTAACATGTGTATATAAACAATAATGCATGCGCAAAGTATACGCTATACTCACTAAACATTGCGTGCATAATTTGTTCATTGGCGATTAATACATACACAGCTAACTTACAAACAATTACCAATTAATAACAGCTGTTATAAATAACACTAATGCGTATAAATAATGGCCATGCTTTAGGGCAGTAAAACCGCGGCTAAGCTTAGGCAAACGCATGTTAAATTTATTAAGGTATTAATGCAGGTGGGTATAATACTAAAGTCTAAACCATAAGACTTGCCAATTATTCACAACATACGTAGTGTGCGCACCACAATGCAAACAATATGCTAATAACATTTAATAAGTTTTAAACAAAGTTATACTATTTTAGTTTCTTCTCAAACTAATAAAAACCAATAAAAATGGGCTCAAGCTTAATTTATTATTTGAATTCAATTTATTTGATGTGTAACATTTCGCGATTACGGCACACCTTTGGCCCATCGACGAGATAAGCAAATGCAAAAATATGACGAATTATTAGTTTCTTTACGTAAAGTAATCCGCGCGATTGACTTACATTCTAAGCAGCTAAATAAAACATCAGGTTTAACAGGCCCACAATTGCTTATAATGCAAGAAGTAGCGCACACCGATGGAATAACAGCAAGCCGTATCGCTCAGAATGTTAACTTAAGCCCGGCTACTGTAACTAATATTCTTGATAGAATAGAAAGCAGAAACCTTGTAACACGCGTTCGTAGTCAAATGGATAAACGCCGAGTGAGCTTATACCTCACCGAGCAAGGGAAAGAGTTACTAGAAAAAGCACCTCAGCCACTGCAAGAACACTTTATTGAAAAGTTTTCTGCACTTGCAGAGTGGGAGCAAAGTTTATTGCTTTCATCAATGCAACGCGTTGCAGCAATGATGGATGCTGATAAGTTAGACGCAGCACCTCTGTTAGAGGTAGGCGCGTTAACTCAAACACCAAATAAATAAAAAAAATAAAAAATAAATTTAAATTAGTTCTTACATCATTCGTAAGGGGCTTTTGGGCACCTTGAATTTTTTTATTTTTTAATCAAAACCTGAGCATCAACAATGACTAAACTCTCAAAATTAACGCTAGCACTAATGCTTGGCGGTGCTGCAAGCACTGCTCATGCAGCCGATCTCGACACACTGCAAAGCCAGTTAAAGCAGCTTAAGCAACAAATGCAGTTGCTTGAACAGCAGCTTGCTGATGAAAAATCAAAGCAAAGCCAAATCAACAAGCAACACGAACAACAAGTTGCCGAGATCAGTAAAAAGGCCGACAACAAAGAAGTTGTTGTTGCTGCCGCTGCGCCTGAACAAGAAGATGAAGGCATTAAAATTGGCGGTGCCGTACGTTTTAACTACAGCACAAACACCTACGATGAAGACACGCAAGACCGTGGCGGCGATTTAGACTTTGAAGTATTTCGCATTAACTTATCGGGTGAAATTAGCGATATTTCTGTAAATGGTGATTTTCGTTTTTACGATTACATGACCATTGTTAAGTATGCATACTTAGGTTACGAATTTACAGATGGCTGGGAAGCGCAAGCCGGTATTGCACCTGTACCGTTTGGTAACGGCCCATACAACTCACACAGCTACTTTTTTAGCACCAACTACTACGTTGGCCTAGAAGATGACTTTGATTTAGGTGTAACAGTAAACCGTAAACTTAAAGACAACTGGAAACTAGACCTCGGCTTTTTCAAAAATGATGAAGTAGGCGGCGTTGATGGCAGCTCAGAAGTTAACGAACGTTACTCTTACGATATTGTTGGTAGCCGTGCAACAACCGAAGGCACCTACGACGCACCAGGTTCGCGCCTTGGTGAGTACAATACTTTTGCTGGTCGTACAGTGTATCAAATAGAGCACAGTGAAAACGCTAAAACCGATATTGGCGTATCACTTCTAAGCGGTGGTTTGCACGACGGTAACGACCGTGCGGGTAACTACGGTGCATGGGCGTTTCATGTAAATAGCCAAATTAATAACTGGAATATTCAATTTCAGCACGGCGAGTACGACTACGACCTAGACGACAACAGCAACCGTTTTGTAGTTGGCGCGTTTGATTACTACGATACCGTATCAAGCGAAGCAACCATGACCAACTTTAACGTAGCTTACGATCTATCGCTTGATTGGGGCCCAGTAACAGGCGTTCAATTTTACAACGATTACGGCATTATTTACGACAAGTCTGACGACAGCCCAGATACGTGGATGAACGTAACAGGCATGAGCGTATCGGCCGGTGCATTATTTACTTACTTTGACTTTATTCAAGCACGTAACCAGCCATTTATTGGTGGCTCTGTTGCAGGTGATGGCGATACAGAACGTCGCTTTAACATCAACGTAGGTTACTACTTCTAAATAAGTAAAACATATTTAGTATTTTAAAAGGGCAAACTTAGTTTGCCCTTTTTTGCGTTTATAGGGTTCGATTTTATAACTATTTGGCCTACAATCCTAACTAACAGCCATTACTTAAAAGAGCCTAAGTGAATATAAAAGCAGTATTTATTTGTTATAAAAACTTATGGCTTAAAGCACTTGGGTTATTGTTAGTGGCTCTTGGCATTATTGGTATTGTGCTGCCGGTTATGCCTACCACCATTTTTTTTATTCTTGCGCTTACCTGCTTTACTCGCTCATCACCAGCGCTTGAACACTGGCTACTTAACCACCCTCGTTACGGCGTTACCTTACAACAATGGCAAGCGCATAAAGTAGTGCCTGTAAAAGCAAAATGCTACGCCGCGATTGGTATGCTAATTGGTTTTATATTTTTGCTTTACTCAAACGCCCCTGTTTGGGTTATTTACCTTGTTGGCGTAATTGAAATAGCCGTTATGATTTACCTAATTTTAAGGCCCTCGCACCCACCTAGCGCTAAATAACCGCTCTTTTTTGCATGCACACACCGTTTTGCCAAAAATTTAATGTAAAGTTAAGTAAGTAAATTTGTAATAGTTAATGCAAATGATTATCATGTTCTAAATTTAATTTAATTACTGTTTTTATGGCGTTTATTAATAAGCGGGCTTTGTACAGCACAAGCCGTGCGCTCCATATTTATATTTCTACAGCTTTGTTTTTTTTGCTTATTTTATTTTGCGTTAGCGGCATTGTACTTAACCATGTTGATTGGCTTAAAAACGACAAAAACAACGGCCAAGTAAGTACCGCTATTCCTCAAGCGTTAATGGCTAAAGCGAATACTCAACTAGATACATTACCCACCCTCTACCCAGACATAGAAGCGTTTTTTGCCGAGCAATACGCGCTCACTAATGTTAAAAGCATTGAGTGGGAAAAAGAAGACGCGCTGGTTATGCTCGACTACCCACTACCGGCAGGTTTTGCTTACGCAGAGCTTGATTTTACAACCGGTGAGCTAAACCTAGATTACCAAACCGGTGGCTTTTTAAGCCTGATTGGCGATTTACACAAAGGCCGCCACAGTGGCGCCGTGTGGAGCTGGGTTATTGATATTTCAGCGGTATTGATGATTATTTTTTCAATCACCGGGATGATTATTTTATTTCAAAACAGAAAAAAACGCTTAGCAGGAATATGGATAACCGTTTTAGGCATAGCAACGCCTTTGGTTATTTATTTATGTTGGGTGCCACAAATTAAAGGAGTGTCTTAATGTTAAAAGTAAGTACGGTACTAAGTGCAGCACTATTAATAGTTGCCGCATTATTTCAAACAACTGCGCAGGCACAAACGCCGCAGCTAGAGATTGAATTAACTCTACCCGATCTTGATGTACAACCTTACCACCGCCCATACGTAGCTGTTTGGCTAGAAACGCCAAAGCGTAAACACGTAACGACGCTTGCGCTATGGGTTCAAAAAGCAGAATGGTTTAAAGATTTGCGCCAATGGTGGCGTAAAGCAGGTAAAACCGACATTAACTTTGACGGCATAAGCGGCGCAACTAAGCGCGCAGGTACTTACACCATTGACTGGCAAGGTAAAGATTTAGACGGCAATGCCGTAAAGCCTGGCAAATACCTTTTAAACATTGAGGTTGTGCGCGAAGAAGGCGGCCGTGATTACAGCCGCATAGAGCTTGATTTATCACAAGCTGGCAAAGTGACCATTGAAGGTAAAAAAGAATTTTCGACAAGTTTTGTAACCGTAAGCACTAAGTAGCTGCTACTTAATCATTTGAATTTAAGGAAATACAATGAAAATTAATTTATTAAAAACGGCTTTAATTGGCGCACTTAGCTTATCGGCGCTGGTATCTACATCGGCAAGTGCACATGGGCGCTGGTTATTACCTTCGCACACGTCATTATCTGGTGACAAAGCGCACTACGTAATGATTGATGCGAGTATTTCTAATGAAATGTTTGCACCCGACAAAGCCTTTAAGCCAAAAGAAAAAGGCGCAGAGTACGACGACACACTACTTATGGCCCTTGCACCAAACGGTGAAGAAGTATCTGAGACCATTCGTGCTTATTACCTAAAGCGTAAAAGCTCAGCGGCGGTAAGCCTAAAAGAAGAAGGTACTTACCACATTGCCATGACGCAAAAGCCAATGTACATGACATTCTACAAAAACGAAGAAGGTAAGCGCCAGCGCGTATTTGGTAAAAAGTCAGAAGCTAAATTACCAAGCAATGCAAAAGATGTAACCACAACTAAAGTTATATCTACAGTAGATACATTTGTAAGCCGTAACGGTACTTCTAAGCCTGCACAACTTGGTTTAGGCCTTGAGCTTAGCGGCCCAACGCATCCAAACGATTTATTTGTTGGCGAGCAAGCGCGTTTTCAGTTACTACAAGATGGCAAGCCAGCGGGCGAAGGCATTGAAGTAAGCATTTTAAAAGGCGATACACGCTACCGTAACGAACGTGGCGAAATAAAAGTAACAACCGATAAAAACGGCATGTTTAGCACAACCTGGAAAGAGCCAGGCCTATACCTAATCGAAACCTCTAACAAAGTTAAAGTAAACGAAGAAGGCGTAGATGCCGGTCGTTATGCTTTATTCACGACGTTAGAAGTAGCGCCTGAATAATTTTTTTCACGCAATTTACACAATAAATTAAGGCCAAGTTTTCAGGGCGTGTTGAGCTTTGATGGTTGAATTTGCAGCAGTGTGTTTGGTTTTTAGGCAAGGCAGAGCCTATGAAGTGTGGTTATTCCCCATAAATAGGCGATAACGCAGCATAAATGCCAAACATGTGCTGCCCTTCGGGTTCTGCCTAGGGGCGATAAACTCTTTGTTGCCTACATGTATGTAGGTAAGGGGCGTGAGCAGGACGCGGAAGCTTTACTCGATTTTTACTTAGCCCACTAGGTTACAAACCTCGCGCCGCGATTTAATCGCCCCTAGATTGAACAAATTTCAATCCGCAAAGTGCAACACGCCCTAACTTGGCCTTTTTTGTTTTTTCAAAAAAACCGACAACTTACCTTGAATTTGCAGCCATTCGACACAAGATTGCAACTCGAGCGATCTAAACGTCTATAGCGGGCGTAAACTGTCATTTTAGTTGTTAACAACTTAGAATAACTTAGACAGTTTTTATCTTTGCACACAGGTAGTGCCTTCTATATTATGCGCTCCTTTGAAAAATCAATAGTCAGCAGCCCTTAAGGGAATCAACATCATGTTAAAGCAATTATCAGCCAAAAAAGTAGCACTTAGCCTGGCCGTTACCTCTGCGCTTGGCGCGTCTTATTCTCCTGCATTTGCTGCAGAACAAGACACTCAAGCACAAGAAAGTATTGAAGTGATTTCGGTTACCGGTACCCGCAGAAGCCTGCGCAGTATTGCCGAAAGTACCGTACCTGTAGATATTATTACCAGTGGTGATATGCAAAGCACGGGTCAGCTAGAAATTAGCCAAATACTGGCCAACCAAGTACCTAGCTTTAACTACCCAAGCGCCACCATGGGTGATGGTACAGACCACGCTAAACCAGCTGTATTACGTGGTTTAGCACCCGATCACACCCTAGTGCTTATTAATGGCAAACGCCGCCATGCTGGCGCGCTATTAAACTTAGCGGGTGTTGTTGGCCGTGGTTCTACCGCTGTTGACTTAAACATGATCCCAACTTCAGCCATTAAACGCGTAGAAGTACTACGTGATGGCGCAGCAGCGCAATACGGCTCAGACGCCATTGCCGGTGTAATTAACATTGTACTTAAAGATGCCTCAGAAGGCGGCAGCGTAAGCGTAACCTACGGCGAGTACGACACCCAAATGGCTGGCGTGCCTCAGCTAGAAAACACTTACGCAGATGCCGATGGCAACCTTGCCTTTAATACCGGTGCCGACCGCGAAGTAAACGACGGCGCAAGTCGTACAATTAGCGCAAACTCTGGTTTTGAGCTTTTAGATAACGGCTTTGTAAACGTATCAATTGAGTATCGCGATAACGACTCTACTCAGCGCTCAGGCTTTGACCCGCGCGAGCAATACGACCGCTTAGAAGATGGCAGCCTAGACCCACGCGAATTTACCATCGACCGTTACAACCACCGTTTTGGTAAAGCAGAGCTTGAAGACTACGCACTGTTTTACAACATGGGTTACGACTTTGATAACGGCTATAACCTGTACTCGTTTGGTAGCTACTCAAAACGCGAAGGTAACTCAGGTGGTTTTTACCGCCGTGCAAACGACAGCCGCAACGTGTTAGAAGTGTACCCAGACGGCTTTTTACCGCAAATTGAAACCGACGTACAAGATTACTCATTTGCCCTAGGCCTGCAAGGCGAAACTGGCGAATGGACATGGGATGTAAGTACCAACTACGGCCGTAACGACTTTGGTTTCGGCGTTGTAAATAGTATAAATACATCACTAGGTGCCGACAGCCCAACCGAATTTGACAACGGTGCATTGGTTTACGATCAGTTTTTAGTAAACGCTACAGCAAATACAGTGCTAGATTTTGGCTTGCCAGATGACGTATTTTTTACTGTAGGTGCAGAGTACCGCCACGAAAGCTACAAAATTGAGCAAGGCGAAGAAGCCTCTTACATTACCGCTTTAGATAGCGATGGCAATCCAATTGCTGCCGGTGGCGCTCAAGTATTAGCTGGTTTTGGCCCAGAAAGCGTAACCGATGAAAGCCGCCATAACGTAGCTGTATTTGTTGAGTTTGATACTTACCTAACAGAAGACTGGAACCTTGTTTTAGCGGGTCGCTACGAAGATTACACCGACTTTGGCGATACATTTACATCAAAGCTTGCGTCGCGTTACAGCATTAACGAAAACCTATCACTACGTGGTGCAATTAGCACAGGTTTCCGTGCTCCATCACTTGCGCAAAGCTCGTACCGCCAAATATCTACCGTACTTGAGAACAACCAACCGTTTGAAGTAGGTTTATTCCCTACTGATTCAGCGGCAGCGCAAGCGCTAGGTGCTGAACAACTAGATGCCGAAGAGTCTGTAAACGTAACAGCAGGATTTATGTACACGCAAGGCAGCTTTAGCCTAACTGTAGACGCCTACCGCATTGATATTGATGACCGTATTGTATTGTCTGAAAACCTAGAGGGCGATGCTGTAGTAGAAATACTGCAAAATGCCGGCGAGCTAAACACAGAAAGCGTACGTTACTTTACTAACGCTATCGACTCGCGCACGCAAGGTGTTGATATTGTTGCTACCTACAACTTAGATTTAAGCGATTTAGGTGACTTACGCTTAAACGTAGCGGCTAACTTTAACGATACCGAAGTAACGCACGTAGATGACAACCCAAGCGAGCTAAATTCACTAGGCGATGACTACGTTGTATTTGCACGCCGCGAAGTAGGCCGCTTTGAAGAAGGCACGCCAGATAGCAAATGGAACCTATCAGCAGTGTGGAACTTTAACGAATGGCAAACCACCCTTCGTGCAACGCGCTACGGTGAAGTGGCTGATATTTCAACTACCGCCGATCGCGATGAGTACATAGACCCTAAATGGATCACCGACCTAGAAGTAGCCTACCGCCCAGACGAATACTGGAAATTTGCAGTAGGTGCAAATAACTTGTTCGATCAGTACCCGCAAGCAACGGTAGATAACATTGGTTACTCTGACTTTGGCCAAATATTCCCGTACACGCCTTATGCACCGTACGGATTAGACGGACGTTTCCTATACGGTAATATTACTTACAGCTTTTAATAAATAACCTAAAAGCAAACACTTAAAAAGGATGCCATGTGCATCCTTTTTTAATTACTTCTTAGTGTATTTAACCACTTATTAGTAAATCCACTTTTCATAAACACATCTCACCCCAATAAAATCAATTACTTACAATTGGTCTCGTTTTTGCTCTACTATGCTTATACAAAACAAGCATAAATAACAAACACAAAGGACTAAACATGAGCTCATCAACTGTATCTAACATTACAAAACCACTTTCACTTATTGGCGGCATTTTATTATTAAGCGGCTGTGTGTTTCATATATCGCCAAGCGTTGCCTCAGTAAAACAAACTCAGCAGTTATCACTGCCAAGTAATAACCTAGAATACTTAAACGTATTAAGCGGTGCAGGCTCTCTTGAAATAAAAGGCTCGCCCAATGCCACCAGCATCACTGTAGATGCCACAATTTTTACCGCCGACATTGAAGACGAATACACACTCACCCTTGAGCAAAATGGCAAACAAGCTACCTTAGTTGCAAACAACAATACTGCCAGCGGTATGCGTTTTTACAGCGGCCAATCGCCACACATTGATTTAGTGGTTACTGTGCCAAGTAATTTAATGCTCGATATTGATGATGGCTCTGGCGACATTGCAATAAGCGCCATGCAAAATAACATTAACGTAGAAGACGGCTCTGGCAGCTTATCTATAAACAGTGCTAAAAACCTTACTATTGAAGATGGCTCAGGCGATATAACCCTTGAAAACATCACCGGTAACTTAGCACTTACCGATGGCTCTGGCAGCGTAAATATTAATAATGTTAGCGGCAACGCCGTAGTTGATGATGGCTCGGGCGATATGCGCATTAGCAATGTGCGCGGCACCTTAACTGTTGAAGACGGCTCCGGCAGCATTGCTATTAATAATATTAATGGCGCAGTAGATGTAGACGATAACTCTGGCGATTTAGTCATTGAGCACGTGCAAGCAAGCGTAACCATTGAAGATGGCTCAGGCAATATTCGTGTAAACCATGCTAAGGGGCTTACCATTACCGAATCGGGCTCTGGTGATGTAAGCATTGATAACATTAACGGCCCTGTAAAAGTAGCCGATTAATTATGACTAAATGATCCATTTTCAGCCACATGACCCATTGTATTTTTAAAGCCACTAAGCCATGCTAAAAGCCTTGATACTATTAGGATATACGCGTGTTAGAAATAGCTTTAATTTACTTAGCGGCGGCCATAGTGGCTGTACCTATTGCCAAGCGAGTGGGACTTGGCTCGGTACTTGGTTATTTAATTGCGGGCATACTAATTGGCCCTTACGCCCTGGGTATTGTGGGCGATCAAACAGATGTAATGCACTTCGCCGAATTTGGCGTAGTAATGATGCTGTTTTTAGTTGGCCTTGAGCTACAACCAGCCCGTTTATGGAAGCTTCGCCATTCAATATTAGGGCTTGGCGGCTTACAGGTCGTACTTACCGCCGCGGCTATTTTTGCGTTTTGTTATTGGGTTTTTACCATGCATTGGCAAACCGCCCTCGCCATTGGCTTAATGCTGGCGCTGTCATCAACCGCTATTGTACTGCAAAGCCTTGAAGAAAAAGGCTGGCTAAAGCAAGAAGCCGGGCAAAACGCATTCTCGATTTTGCTGTTTCAAGACATCGCCATTATTCCTATTTTAGCGCTCCTGCCACTACTGGCTTTTGCACCGCAAAGTAGCTCAAAAGACATTAGCGACTCCATTATTGCAAGCTGGCCGGTATGGCAACAAGTTGGCGTATCGGTAGCGGTTATCGCCGCTATTATTGCCGGTGGAAAATATGTGTCGGCCCCGTTATTTAGATACATAGCGCAAACCCACATGCGTGAAATATTTACTATTTTTGCGCTATTTTTAGTGGTGGCTATTGCCCTTGTAATGCAAAGTATTGGTTTATCACCAGCACTCGGTACATTTTTAGCCGGTGTAGTCCTTGCCGAAAGCGAATTTAGACACGAGCTAGAAGCCGATATAGAACCCTTTAAAGGCCTACTGTTAGGGCTGTTTTTTATCACTGTTGGTGCATCAATCAACTTTGAATTATTAGCGGATGAATTTACAACCGTTATTGCACTCGTTGCGCTGCTTATTGTAGTAAAAGCCTGTATTTTGTTTGCCCTTGCCATCACCTTTAATATTAGTAAAAAGCAGCGTTTGCTGTTTGCACTAGCGCTGGCACAAGGCGGCGAATTTGCCTTTGTACTTTTAAGTGTAACCACTACATTAAGCATATTAACGCCAGAGCAAACAAGCCTAGTGACGTTAGTGGTGGCTGTTTCAATGTTGGTTGCGCCACTGCTATTAATGGCTTACGAGCAGCTACAAAAACGCACCAGTAACAGCGCGCCCGAATTCGACAAGCCCGAGCAAATTAGCAGTGCTAAACACGTTATAATTGCAGGCTACGGGCGCTTTGGGCAAATTATGGGTCGCTTATTACACGCCCAAGGCTACGACATTACTGTACTTGATCACAGCCCAAGCCAAATAGAACTCCTACGCCGCTTTGGCAATACCGTATTTTATGGTGATGCTGCCCGCCAAGAGCTGCTAGAAGCCGCAGGCGCGCACACCGCACAAATGCTAATTGTGGCAATAGACGATGCAGACAAAACCCTCGAAATTATTAAGCTTGCACATAAAAACTACCCGCAGCTTAAAATTGTTGCCCGCGCAATCGACCGCCGCCACGCCTATCAATTACTTAATTTAAAAGTAGATGCCTTTAACCGCGAAACGGTCGACTCGGCCATTAACCTAGCGGTAGATGCATTAGAGCTATTAGGTAACAATAAAGAAGATGCCCAGCGCGCCGGAAAACTATTTAGAGACCACGACCGCGCTGCTGTATTGCAACTAGCCGAACTGTGGGGCGACGACGCCAGCTACGGCGTAGCCGTGCGCCAACGTATGGAAGATTTAAAACAAGTACTGCAACAAGACAAGCAAGCACAAAGCGATTTAAATACCTGCGATAGCGGCGACTGTGAAGATGGTCTAACAGAGCTAGCTGATAGACCTAAAAAGCCTGATGATTCTCATTTGGAATAGTATTAGGTAGTTATATTTATGCTGCTAACCTAAGTTAGTAGCATAAATAAGAAAAAAATAGCTAGTTAAAATCGCTGACTAAACTGCTTCTTTATTTTTAGAGCGCTTGTGATCGATAGTTTTCTTCACAGTTTATCAAAAACAATAAATTAGTAGCGGTTAAATGTAACGTATAACTTGCTAAATATTCTGGCACATTCGTAATATTTAAACCTTGGCCATGACCACCTTCTTTATTTCTTACAGTAGGTATACCACTCTCTAATAAGATTCTTACTGATGAGAATTGATTTTGTAAATACTCAGGTACAAGGTTGTTAGTAAGGCAACTATTTATAAGTTTTTTCGCCGTATCATTTGGTTTATATTCCCATGAATGTTTATCATGAATAGCCTTCATAAGGCTTTCAAATGACTTTAAGCAATCGTTTAAACACTCTTTGTATCTCTTATGTCTATAATGCTCGTGCGCAGATAAAAATTCATCATTTGAACCGGCAAAGCTCTTATTAGAGCCCAAAAGCTTTAGTACTGGTTTTACAGCTTCAGAATGAAGGTATTGAGAGTCAACACGGATGAGTTCTCCAGATAGAAATTGATAGCCTATTCCCCACTCTTTAAATCTTGAATTCAACTCATCGATAGCATTATCTGGAGCTTGGCATACGCCTAAAAAACGCCGCTTATTTTGCCTCACATAAGTGTCGATTTTACTAAAGCTAAGCTCAATTACATCTAAACATTTTTCGAAGTCCTTTTCTTCCAGAAAAAACTCAAAAATAGATTCAAAATTTGTCGTTTTATTACTTTTAAGCGCAAAAACTCCATATTCTTTACACAATACTCTATGGATTTCTTTATAAACCCAGTCTGTATATTGGCTACAGCTATACTCAATACCAATAGTATCTCTAATTATATGGATTACTTGTACGCGAAAATTATCAGGTAACTCTTCATATTGATATACATCAGGAACTTCACCTCTAATCTTTTTCTGTCTTTTCGAGAATAATTCAAATACAGACATTTAAACCCCACTATTGATTTACTGCTAACCGCTTTATTAGAGGGTATTTCCATACCTTCACAAAACGTCCCTATTGTGTGAACTTCTATTAATATCAAATAGAGTAAATTATTGCCAACTATAAATATTATGCGGCTGATGGTGTGTGTTTTATAAAAATGGGAAAGTGTTTGCGGTATTACTTGGGCGGGAATGGCTTAAATTAATCTACTTTTAAATACCTACTTGTAGCTCATAGCCGCGTGTCATCCTTTCAGCTATGAGCTACTACATTTAAAAACGCTAAAACCTAATGATGGTGCCCACCTTGAATCGCTTTACCTTGCTGGTTATAAAACCCCGTTGCGCCGTGTTCTATAAAGCCTAGATTGATCATTTTTGCTAAAAACGGGTCGTTTTCGTTATCGCCTATGTCGGCGTAGTCGGTGGTTTGAAAGCGATCCCACTTGGCAAACTGTGCGGTTATTTCTGCTTTATTGCTACTTACATCATTTAGGTTAAGCTCAGTGTGAGTGTGGCTTTTTTTATTGGTTACGCTAAAGCTTTTAACCAAGTTTGATTTGGTAAATAAAGCGAGCTTAAATTGGTTGTCGCCCTCAGAAAGTGTGTAGTTTTTTACTTCATCGCAGCCGTTGCCTTGGGTGTTAACTAGGGTCATTTTTTCGATTAAATGCGTATCCACCAGCTGATTTTTAGCGCTCCAACTTTGTACACCGCGTACCTCAGATGGCTGATACTCAATACCACGTTGCTGAGCATTAAAATAACGAATTGGGCGAATTTGTTTGTTAGCTAAGTGCTGCCAAAGCTCAGTAATTACCTCACGCTGATGCGCAACTTGTGAGTTGTTTCGCCAAAGCGTAAGTGATTGCGTGCTTTGCTCGTTTTTATGAGTATTGGTAATTTTATAGACGGCTTTTAAATGCGCGCTATCAATATTACATTGCTGTGCTAGGGTGCTGGTACTGGCAAGTGTTGCCATTAAAAATAATGCTAGTTTCATTAAATTATCTCTTATTTAAACGTCACTGTAATAGGCATTACCATACCCATTTACAGTGGCATTTTTATGACATAAAAAAACAACTCGCACAGCGTACGAGTTGTTTTTAAATACCCCATTTTTATACGTACTTTATGTGCTGAGCGTACGTATTAAATTGCTTATGGCGTTACTTTTTCATCAGCGGTAGTTACTAAGTCTGCTGCAAAGTCCATTACATGGAATAAAAAGCTTTGCTCGTTAGTGCCTGTAACTAAGTGAGCGCCTGGGCCCATTGCGTATACGCCAACATCTTCACCTGCGTGAGTTTCTGAGCCAAGTGGTACAAGTGCCTCTTGGTGAAAGCCCGCTGAAGTTGTATCAACATCGGTTAAATCTACACGCCCTGTAACAGGTGCAAATGCATAGCCTGCATCGGCATCGGTTTCATCGCCTAAATCTCTAAAGCCGCCACCGTTGGTGTAGCCAACTGTGGTATATGGCATATCGTCGGCAGCTAGGCTTGGCTCAGTTTCACCTACGGCAACAACTTTACCTAATATTGGGTTACCACGTTTAGGGTAGCCTGCAATAGTAAATACGTGGCTGTGATCGGCAGTTACTACTATTAGCGTTTCTTCTGGGTTAGTGTTTTCCATTGCCACTTGCACAGCTTTTGCAAATTCTACCGTGTCGTTTAGGGCATTGTAGGCATTACCCGCATGGTGCGCGTGGTCAATACGCCCTGCTTCTACCGATAAGAAAAAGCCATTGTCGTTGTTATCTAGTACGTTAATTGCTTTTTCGGTCATTTCGCTAAGCGAAGGCTCGCCCGCTACATCGTTTGCACGGTCGGCTTCGTATTGCATGTGAGATTCGTTAAATAAACCAAATACTTTAGTGGCATCGTCGCTAATTGCATCAAAACCAGTTTGGTCCATAACGTAAGTGCCGCTTGGGTAAGTTGTTTGCCACTCGGTTACTAGGTTGCGGCCATCAGTACGGTCGCCTTCTACGGCGCTTACTGCATCGGCTGAGTTTGCTGCTTCATCTTTTGGTAAAAAGTGACGACGTCCGCCGCCCATTACAACATCAATGCCATCTACATCAATACCTGCATAACGCGACTCTAAGTTGGCTTCAAAGTTAACAAGCTGCGATGCAATATCTTCACAGGCTTCAGTGCCCTCTGGCATATCTGAGTTATCTTCCCAGTTACGGTCAGCCGATTTAGCATACGTTGCTGCAGGTGTTGCATGGGTAATACGTGCGGTTGAAATAAGGCCAGTTGCTTTACCGGCAATTTCAGCAAGCTCTAACGAGGTAACTAGTTCGTTGCCTGTTACCGTGGCACAGTCGCCGCGTTCAATGTCTTCATCTACACCAATTACGCCCACATCGGTTTTAACACCTGATACCATTGCCGTCATTGTGCCTGCTGAATCCGGCGTTTGTGCATCTACGTTGTAAGTTTTAACAAAACCTGAGTACGGCATTTTTTCAAAGCTTAACTGGTAGTCTTCACCTAAACCGCCTTCAAGCTGGCCTGCTAAAATACGTGCAGCTGTTACGGTAGAAATACCCATGCCGTCGCCGACAAATAATATAACGTTTTTCGCTTTGCCAGATTCAGTAACCACTTCGCTATTAGCTTGCTGAGTTGCCGCAAGCTTTGTTTGTGCATCGCCATACCATGCGTTAGTCGTTAAGGTGGCAAGTTGCTCGCTGGTAAGTGACGTAGCTGGTGCGTTACACACTAAGTTTGAAGAGGTAACTTCGTCGCTATCTAGCACGCCGTTGCCGTTTGTATCTACGCCAGTTTGGGTTTCTACGCCGCCATTAACACATTGCTCAGAGCCTACTGCAATGGTGTTATCTACCGCGAGAATATTATTTTCGTCTTTGTCGTCGTCACTACAACCTGCTAGCGCGACCATTACTGCTAAAGAAAGTACTGTTAATTTGTTCATGTTAGCCGCCATTATTGCTGAGTTAGTTCAAGAGCTTGATTAATTAAATGAAATACTACGTTTTGCTCAATTACGCCTTGAGCTAGCTGTGCGCCAGGGCCTTTTGCATGCAGCGAAATATCTTCACCGGCATGAGTTTCTGAGCCAAGAGGGACAGTGGTTTCTTGGTGAAAGCCAACATTGGTAGTATCAACGCCTGTAAGCTCTACACGTCCAGCAACTGGGCCAGTTGTATACGCTGCATCGGCATCTGTTTCATCAACTAAGTTTCTAAACCCTAAACCATTTGCATAGCCTACTGTGGTGTAAGGCATATCGTCGGCAGCAAGGCTTGGTGTGGTTTCACCTACGGCAACTACTTGGCCTAAAATTGGGTTACCGCGTTTAGGGTAGCCAGCAATAGTAAATACGTGGCTGTGATCGGCGGTTACTAAAATAAGGGTTTCTTCTGGGTTGGTATTATCTACCGCAGCTTGCACGGCTTTAGCAAATTCAATGGTGTCGTTAAGAGCGTTGTAGGCATTACCCGCGTGGTGTGCGTGGTCAATACGGCCCGACTCAACGGTTAAGAAAAAGCCGTTTTCGTTTTTACCTAATACATCAATTGCTTTGCTAGTCATTTCGCTAAGCGATGGCTCACCGGCAATATCGTTTGCGCGGTCTGCTTCGTATTGCATGTGCGATTCGTTAAATAAGCCAAATACTTTAGTGGCATCATCAGCAATAGCATCAAAGCCTGCTTGGTCCATAACATAAGTTCCTTGTGGGTATTGTGTTTGCCACTCAGTAACTAAGTTACGCTCATCAGTACGATCGCCCTCTACAGCACTAAGTGCATCTGCTGAGTTAGCTGCTTCATCTTTTGGTAAAAAGTGACGACGTCCGCCACCCATTACAAAATCAAGGCCGTCTACGTCGGTACCTACAAAACGTGCTTCTAGGTTTTTCTCAAAATTAACTAATTGCGATGCAATGTCTTCACATGCAGTTTCGGTTTCTGGCATGTCGGAGATATCTTCCCAGTTACGGTCTGCCGATTTTGCATAGGTTGCCGCTGGCGTTGCATGGGTAATACGCGCTGTTGAAATAACACCGGTTGCTAGGCCTTTAATTTCAGCAAGTTCTGTTGCTGTTAAAAGCTCATTACCCGATACAGTTGAACACACACCGCGCTCTATGTCTTCGTCTACACCAATAACGCCTACATCGGTTTTAACCCCTGAGATCATCGCGGTCATTGTGCCTGCAGAGTCTGGTGTTTGAGCATCTACGTTGTATGTTTTTACTTGTGCTGAGTACGGGAACTCTTCAAAGCTTAAATAACCTTCTTCACCTAAATCGCCCGCTCTTTGTCCTTTTAAGATACGTGCTGCGGTAAGGGTAGATACACCCATGCCGTCGCCTACAAACAAAATAACGTTTTTAGCTTTTGTTGTTTGCTGGCTTTGTGCAAGCGCAGTTTTTGTGGCGAGTGTGGTTTGGGCATTTGTATACCAGTCATTGTCTGTTTGGCTTTGTGGTAATACATCGGCATGACTTGCAGCACTTAACATAAACGTTAAGCCAACTGCCGCAGCAACTTTTTTAATTTTCATCCTTTATTATTCCCATTGTGTAGTGGTTATTTTTTGCTTGAAGCGTAAACCTCAAATAAGTAACCGCTGCACTATAGAAAATAGATGTGACCTCTAAGAGTACTTTTAATTAAAAAACAATGACTAAACCATGACAAAATTAAGACACAAAAAAGCGCAGCGGTTAAACGCTGCGCTTAGCACAATTTTCACAGGGATGTATTTATATAATTAAAAACGCGCCTTAAACGATAAGCCAAAGTAGCGCTCTGCATCACGCGGAATTTGGTAACGGAAGTTGTCGCCACTGTAGGTGGTTACGTAGCTTTCATCGGTTAAGTTTTTAGCAATAAGCGATACTCTAAATGCATCATCTTTAAACGATAAACCCACACTTGCGTTTAAAATACCGTAATCTGGCAGTAACGCTGCTGGGTTAAACTCGCCTACATTGTTTGGTAGGTCTGAGTATTGCTCGTCGGTGTAAATGTAAGAGCCGTTTATATGAATATTAAAGTCGTGCTCGGTTTCAATAAAGTAATCAGCACTTAGTGAGTATTTTAAATCTGGCGAAAACGGGACATCTAAGCCAGAGCGGTCAGTACATGAGCCTGCTTCTACTTCTGCCGGACAATTAAACTCGTCAATTTCGGCCTGAATGTACGCAATACCACCAGTTAAAGTAAGTGAGTCGGTAGCTGCCCACATAAAGTCAACCTCAGCACCTTGTGTACTTACATCACCGGCATTGGTTAAACGGGTAATACAGGTGCCGTCTGAACAGTCAAAGTTATTGGCTTGAAAGCCTTCAATTTCGGTTCTAAATACAGCAAAGTTAAATACAAAGTCGCGGCTTGCGTATTTGTAGCCTAACTCGTATGCGTCTGACTCTTCTGGCGATATTTCGCGGCTATCGTTATCTGGATTAAAGTTGTAGTACACGTTAAAACCAGGGCCTTTATAGCCTTGCGAGTAAGTACCATAAACCATTTGGCCATCGCCTAGGTCGTATTGCATACCTAAACGACCCGACACGTTGGTTTCTTCTGCACTGCCTGATTCGTCAGTATTTAGTGCTGCTGAGCGTACACCTACACCGGTGCGGCCAAATTCGTCATTGCTTACGCGGCGGTGTGTGTACGACACTTCATCGTCGGTATAACGAATACCAAACAGTACACGTAAGTCTTCAGATAAATCGTAAGTACCATCGGCAAAGGCTGCCCAGTTGTTAAACTCGGTGCTCATGTACGCGGTTGCCGATACAATATCGTTAGCATTACAGCTTACACCTAAGCTTTGTGTGTAGCCGTCTAAGTCGGCCAATGCGGCATCAAGCTCTGCACCGGTTAAGTTATTTTGTGCGTAATACGCCATTGCAGCGTCTAGTTGGCCACCGTTATTTTGACAACTTGCGTCACGGGTAAAGTTACGTTGCGAGTCCATGTTCCAGTAAAATAAGCCAGCCACATAGTTAAACGGACCCGCTAGGTTTGAGGTGACTCTAAATTCTTGCGAAAACTGATCCCACTGCTGAGCACCTAAATCGTGTAATTGAAAGGGCGCGCCAAATACAGGTTCGTTACTGTCGCCAGCAATTGAGGTAAAGTCGCCTTCGCGGTATTCGGTGTTATCCCACGAGCGCTGCGCAGTAATAGAGGTGTATGTGTAGTCGCCAATAGTTTTATCAACCTGTACCGAAAACGCGCTATGTTCGTCAATGGTGCGCGACTCATAGTCGTGATCAACTTTGCGCTGGTCTAGGTCAATATCGGCAACACCATCAACAATACCGTTGCTGTTAGGGGCTGCGTCTGAATCTGGATTGCGGCCACTTGGCAGGGCTTCTAAATCGGCACAACAGTCGTCGTCGGCGTTATAAAATTCGGCAATAAATTTTACGTTTAAATCATCGCTTGGCTCGTATTTAAATACAGCACGTGCGCCTTCACGGTCGTAACCGTTTACTTTTTCGTTGTTGTAAACGTTATCAATGTAGCCATCAAACTTACCTTTAAACACGGTTAAGCTTGCTGCTAAGTCGTCGGTTAAGCCGCCGCTTACCACGCCTTTAAAGCGGTATTCGTTGTCTTGATAAAACGAGGTTTCTACGCTGCCGGTAGTATCGTACGAAGGATCTTTGGTTGTAATGTTTACCACACCCGCCGAAGCATTTTTACCAAATAGTGTACCTTGTGGGCCGCGTAGTACTTCAATGCGAGATACATCGTATAAATCGGCAAAGGCTTGACCAGAGCGGCCAAGTACCACGCCATCAACTACGGTTGCCACACTTGGCTCAGCAGCAATACTAAACGAAATAGTACCAATACCACGCACTGTTAGCGCTGAGTTACGGGTTGTGGTGCCTTTTCTAAAACTCACCGAAGGTACAAGTGACTGCAGGCCTTCCATATTATTAGCAAACGCCGAATCAATCTGGTCGCTATTAAGTACAGACACCGCAAGTGGTACTTCGTTTAGGCTTTGTGTTCGTTTTTGTGAGGTAACAACAATTTTTTCAAACTGGTCGTTATTGTTTTGCTCTGCTTGTTGTTCAGTTTGCTCTTGCTGCGCATGTGCTTGCGTGCTTAGTGCTAAACCCGTTGTCATTGCTAACGTGACTGCCAAGCTTAAGACGGACTTTTTAGCTCTCATGTCATTCTCCAAATTGTGCGTGTGTGCTGTTAAATTACCGCGCTAGCAAGTGTGTGGGTTGCTAAAAAGCGGTGCCAGAGTTTTGTAGTTATTTTCCTTATATCTCTTATGTCTTATATAAGAGATATAAACTTAAACAAACTTATGTTCTATTGCAAACATTATGTGAATAAAATGTGATTTAAAATTTGTATAAAGAATATAACGCCGCGTTATATACCAACTCGCTTAATTAAGTAATCTATTTTGAGGCTGGAAAAACGTGTTGATAGCTAGGCAAAAAATTCGCTATTTAGTTATTCTAAATGAGAATTTTTTAACGCAGGTAGCGACACGTTTAGCCCCGCAAAATGATTAAGTATTATTGCGAATTGGTATTATGTACCTTAGCAACGCCGATATGCGCCAAGCTGCTTTGGTAACGCTTATGCCATCGGCGTACGCTCCACCAGCTAAGCACAAAGGCGCTAGTCCAAACAGCAATTAAGCTTGGTACAAAGTACACGCTGGTGCCACCCACCAATCCAAGCGGAGAAAACAATATGTACAAGCTTATAATTAAGCTCACTAATACAATCGCGCAAGGCAGTGCGTATTTCCACGGGCTTAGGTTTACCTCGGCTTTGCGGGTAAAGTTCCATGGTGTGGCAAGAGGTTTGTAGTAGCCAATACCTAACATAATGGCCAGCTCAATAAAGAATAATATGGCGTAAATATGGATAAAGTTAATATCTACATCCCACACAAATTTAAGCAAAGTGTAGGCAATAACATGAAAAACAATAGCCACTTTAGCGCCCAGTGCAGGCACTTTGCGAGTAAATAACCCCACGAGCACAATTGTGATGACCGGAATGTTGTAAAATCCGGTAAATACACGAATGATGTGCCATAAACCTTCTGGCGCAAACATCAGTAATGGCGCGGTAATAAACGATAAAACAGCAATTACAATACTGGTAATTTTGGCCACTTTAATCAGCTTTTCATCGCTTACTTTGTCTTTTTTCATGGGTTTGTATACATCTAAACAAAACAACGTGGCGGCACTATTTAACAGTGAGTTAAACGAGCTAAATACCGCACCTAGTAGCACCGCTAAAAAGAACCCAGATAAGTACTGAGGCAGTACATCTTTAACTAAATGTGGGTAAGCTAAATCTATGGTTTGTAAGCTTTCGTGCTTATAAAGGTGATACGCAATTACGCCTGGGATCATCATCATAAAGGGTACTAGCACTTTAAAGTACCCTGAAAACAACACGCCCTTTTGGCCTTCTACTAAGTTTTTAGCGCCCAGTGTACGCTGGATCACGTACTGATTGGTGCCCCAATAAAATAAATTAGCGAGGATCATACCGGTAAAAATGGTGCCAAAAGGCACGGGATCATCACTGCTACCAATGGCGTTGAGCTTTTCGGTATCGGTGTTTACCAGTGTGCTTAGGCCATCGGCAAAGTTGCCATCGCCAAGGGCAATAAGGCCAAGGGTAGGCACTAAAATACCAATAATTAATAACCCAACACCGTTAATGGTATCTGATACTGCAACTGCCTTTAAACCGCCGAATACCGCGTAAATAGCGCCCACAGAGCCCACAATAATAATGGTGACAATTAAGCTTGCTTGATAGCTTAAGTTTAATAAGGTGGGCACATCAAACAGCCTAAGAACGGCGATTGATCCTGAGTACAAAACAGAAGGGATCGTTATAAAACAATACCCTACCATAAATAAGATCACCGTCATGCGGCGTACGGTATCGTCAAAACGATCCCGTAAAAATTCAGGCAAGGTAGAAAACGCGCCGGCTAAATACCGTGGTAAAAAGATCAGCGCCATTATAATGGTTGATATCCCAGCCGTTACTTCCCACGCCATTGAACTTAGGTTATAACCATACGCTGAGCCATTTAGGCCAATAAGTTGCTCGGCCGATAAGTTAGTGAGGATCATCGACCCCGCTATAAATGTACCTGTTAAACCACGCCCCGCTAAAAAATAGCCGTCTTGGGTGTTAACTTCCCCTTTGGTTTTTTGGTACGAGATATATCCTACCAGCGCCATAAACGCCAAGCACGATAGCAGTGTCATGGTAATGTTCATACCTTCCATCTTGCGCCCCTTTTAGCTTACTTTACTCGGTAAAAAGTAAGCTAATATCTTTATTATTGTGTGTGTTACGTGTGTTGTGTGTGTTTGCTATTAACCGAGTTTTATTTTGGCCATGCTGTTAGCTGGCTCATGTCTTGCTCTGTGTGTTGAACCTCAGGGCCTAGCATGAGCGTATCGCCTTTACGAACAAATACGGCCATTTGTGTAAGCTCAAGTGTTTCTTCGTAATACTTGCCGCCTTGGTACGCCTGCCCATCAGGGAATCGCACCCACTCGCCTTGTGGTAAATAAAATTTAACTTTACCGTTTGGTACAACACATGGCACAACAAGGAGTTTTTCGCCGCACATAAATTGCTGATCAAAACTATGTGCCAGTACGTCATCAGGAAACGCCAGTGCCATAGCACGCTGAATAGGCAGCCCTGTTTGCTGCGCTTGCTCTGCACATTCTTGTAAGTACGGAATTAACTGATAGCGTAATTTAAGCGCTGCAAATACTGCGTCACTTGCTTGCTCGGTGTATGACCACGGTTCGCGTGGGCCAATGCCATGTAAACGCATGTGCGCACTAAATACCGACGCTTGCGCCCAGCGTACATAAAGCTCTGCATCACGCGTATCTTTATAAAAACCACCAATGTCGGTTGCAAAAAATGGTCCGCCCGACATGCCCCACGCTAAGCTGCCGCGAATACTCGCCGCTAAGCCTTGCCAATCGGCTTGTGGGTCGCCGCCCCATTGTGCTGGGAAGCGTTGGCTGCCAGTCCATGCTGAACGGCTAAACAAAAAGGGACCTGTCTTACAGTATTTTTCGGCGGCTTCATAAACGCAGCGGTTGTACAGCATGCTATAAACATTATGCAGTCTAATACCGCTGTCGCCACTGTGCGATACCATGTTTTCGTCTTCTAACTGTTCGCCAAAGTCTGCTTTTATCATATCTATGCCAAGCTCAAACAATGGCTTGTGCGACTCCAGCCAGTATTCGTAAGCATCGGGATGAGTAAAATCTAAAATACCCGACTCAGGTAATGGCGTAAGTACTTCGCCAAAGGGGCTTAAATCCCACTCGTATTGATACGCTTTACCTGTGCGTTTGTCTTTTATTAGCCAGCCGTTTTCGGCCGCTTTTGCAAATAATGGGTTGTTTACCGAGATCATCGGGTATTCCCACACACAAATTTTAAAATCCATGGCTTTTAATTCATCAAGCACAGGTTTTGGGTCGGCGTAACGTGTTGGGTCCCATTCAAAGGCAAAGCGGGTGTCGGTGTCTTGCCATGCGCGGCCATCAAGGGTAATTACATCGCACGGCATGTTTTTAGCGCGTACTTCGCGGGCGACACTTAATAGCTCGTCGGCATCTTTGTAGTACGCTTTTGATAAAATAACACCCAAGCTCCACTGCGGTGGCACCGGCGCAAAACCAGTTAGCTCGCAGTAGCGATTAATACTTTGTGCAGGCGTTTGCTCTTGGTATAAAAATACATCTAATGCGTCGTCTTCTACTAAACACACATAAGCACGTTGCGACCAAAGTGCGTAGCCTACGCCATGTGTAACGGGCGCCGGCGTGTGTACAAATAAATTCCAGCCCTCTGGGCTCCACGCGTATGGCGTATTTTTATAAGACTTTTCGGCGTTTACGCCCAGCGCATCGTGGTTGTATGAGCGAATAAGCTGGCCACGTTTATCAAGCTTGCCCCATTTTTCGCCAAGCCCGTATACGGCTTCGTCATAATTAAGCTCTAGGCTTAAAATCCAACCGTTATCGGTTTTAGCCAGTGGCGGTAAACGATGCTGGCGCACAAAGTGGCCATCAGTTGCTGATTGCTGTACTAATTTATCGTTTTTATAAAGCTTAAAGTAAAACGGGTCGCTGTAAAATTCTAAGCGGTACTCACCGGCGGTGGCTGCAAAGCCTTGGTCTAATTTATTAAGTGATAGCGGTAAGTTTGAAGGGGTGGTGGTTAATATTTTAAACGTCTCGTCATGCGTGGAGCCTGCATTTAAACGTAAACCAAACTGGCTTATGGTAACGCTGACCTCGCCAAATTGAGTTGGTAAAACTAGCACATGGCCTTGTAATTTAGGCTCTGCAGTTAAGCGTGCTGGCTCTATTGCGTTCCAGTCTGGCTCACGTAATTCAAATGCATTCATGGGAGTTCCTTAACCAATTATTAGTCTTGTATAAGACACAAGTTAAATAATTGTAATCCCCATGTCAATGTAAATAACCCTAAGATGAATTATTTACATCGTTACTTTTAAAATATGCCCGGTGCCGATGTTGCCACCAGCGAAACGCCGCTTAGGCCAAGCAATGCAATTGCTATTATACGAATCCATTTTGCATCAACGTAAGGCGTTAATTTACGAGCAAATTGCGTTACTAATAATACCAGCGGTATGGCCGCTGCAATTAAAAACATAATGTCGAGCTCGGGTAAGGTGCCAAATAAGGCAATACCAACACGGACTAAGCCACCAATGGTAAATACCGCAAGTAAGGTGCTACGTATGGCCTCAATAGACCAAGCTTGTTTATAGCACTGAAACACCAGCGGCGGCCCCGACGTTGAAAACAGCCCGCCCAGCAAGCCACTTACGCCGCCGGCAATTAAAAACGAGCCATGCCCGCTTTGTTTATTTGCTCTATCACGGCCAATTAGCATTAAGCCACAATATAGCAAAATACTAATACCTAAAATAAAGTTTAAGAACTGCGTTAAATGCGCCGACATATATTCAAGCAATATAAAACCTAACAGCATTAGCGGAATACCGGTATACAACATAAGTTTAAGCTCGGGCACTTTTACTGTACTGCGATTTTTAACCACCACAGTGGTTGAGTTAACTAAACCCAATAAACTCACTAAAAAGGTGGTGGCAGTGAGCGGTAAAACATCTAGCAACGTAAAGCTTGCAACCACCAGCAACCCAAAGCCAAACCCGCTAAGCGTTTGCATTATGGTGGCAAGGCTTAGGCATAACGCCATAAGCAAGATGAGTTCTAACGAAATACTGAGCACTTTAAATATCCTACGTGTGCGCTATTGTAGTGTAACGATTTGTTTTTAGGCATAATGTAAAAACAAACTACATGGCAATAGTTCACAATTAATTGAGCTTGCGCAAAACTGCGCAAAAAGTTTCACCTATGATATAAATACAGGTGGATTAAATTTAATGGTAAATAACAATGAGTAACTCTATGTTTGATCACAAATTAAGTGGCCCAAGCTTGGCTTTTCAACCACTTTACTTACAAGTGGCTGATTATATTAAACAGCTCATTGTTGAAAGACGCTGGGTACCTGGCGAAGTATTACCGAGCGAGTTTCGCCTTGCTGAAGAGTTTAACGTAAGCCAAGGCACTGTGCGTAAAGCGCTTAATTTATTAACCGACGATAAAATAGTTACTCGCCGCCAAGGTGTTGGTACGTTTGTATCTGAGCATACCGCGCAAGATGCCCTGTTTAGATTTTTTCCGCTACAGGCCGACGGTAAAGGCGCCGACCTACCTAAAGCCGAGCTATTGTCGGTTGAGCTTTGCCCTGCACCACAAGATGTTATTGATGCGCTGCAACTTAATAAAAAAGACAAAGTTACTAAGCTTGTACGCAGACGCATTCTCGATAACGAATTTTGTATGAGCGAAACTATATATCTACCACAAAGTTTCTTTCCTGATATACATCAAAGTAGTGATATTCCGCACACATTGTATCATTACTACCAAACCAAATTTAACCAAACCGTGCATAAAACCCAAGACAGCATTAAAGCCGTTTTAGCAGATGAAACCGACGCTAAAATGCTCGCTATTAAAGCCGGTGACCCTTTATTGTTGGTATCGCGCATTACCGAATCAATCGAAGGTAAACGCATTGAATACCGTTTAAGCAAATGCCGTAGCGATCATTACCACTACCAAATAGAACTTGATTAATTAACCGCGCTTTAGCCGCGAGTAAGTTATATTAGCGCATACTTATTAAATATTTTTTAAAGGCAGCAAACGCTGCCTTTTTGCTGCCTGTAGGTTTTTTAACACCTTTCATTTATTGCCTTGCGGTTAACACAGTGTTGACACTGTTAGATTCGTATAATAACTTATATCTTATACAAGACCAAAGTCATTATGCAATTTTAACAGGAATTCCCAATGAGTTCATTAAATAACATCCCGCCAGTCGGGTTCGGTTTATGGAAAGTAGCACAAGAAGATTGCGCGCAAACGGTGTACCAAGCTATTAAAGCAGGTTACCGCCATCTTGATTGCGCATCAGACTACGGTAACGAAGAACAAGTAGGCGATGGCATTGCTCTAGCAATAAAAGACGGCCTATGTACCCGCGAAGAATTATGGGTAACATCAAAACTATGGAACACCTTTCATGCGCCAGAGCATGTAGAGCTTGCCATTGATAAAACCTTGAGCGATTTAAAGCTCGACTACCTCGACTTATACTTAATTCACTTTCCGATTGCGCAAACGTTTGTACCAATCGAAACACGCTACCCACCAGAGTGGTTTGTAGACCCAGATGCACAAAACCCACAAATGGAGCTGGCAAAAGTGCCGCTACACTTAACGTGGCAAGCAATGGAAGAGCAAGTACATAACAACAAAGCAAAACGCATTGGTGTGTGTAACTACTCAAGCGCACTTATTCACGATTTAATGACCTACGCCACAATTAAACCCGCCATGCTGCAAATTGAGTCGCACCCTTATTTAACGCAAGAGCGACTAGTAAGGCTTGCCAAACAGTACGATATTCCGGTTACGGCGTTTTCGCCGCTCGGTGCACTTTCGTACCTTGAGCTTGAAATGGCCGATCAAACTGAGTCGGTGCTTGAGCAAAGCGTAGTAAAAGCTGCAGCGCAAAATCATGGCAAAACACCAGCACAAGTTGTACTGCGCTGGGGCGTGCAACGCGGCACCGCCATTATTCCTAAAACCTCTAAATTTGAACGCATGAAAGAAAACCTCGCGCTGTTCGACTTTGAATTAACAGAGCAAGAAATGGCGCAAATCTCTGCGCTTAATAGCAACCGCCGTTTTAACGACCCTGGGCACTTTTGTGAAGCTGCCTTTAACCGTTTTCACCCTATTTACGATTAGGATAATAAAATGTCAGCTACCGAACTTAACTATGCCCAAGTGCCTACTCAATTAACGTTTGATGACTCGGTTTTTCCGTGCATTGTAGTTAATAACAATAACGCCAGCACCGTTGAAGAAGCGGTAGCTTTTATTCGCGCTAACAAAAGCGAGTTGGCTAAAAAACTACGCAGCTCAGGCGCTGTATTGTTTAGAGGCTTTCCTATTGATAGCGCCGAAACCTTTGATACATTTTCAGCAGGGTTTGATTACGACAACTTTACGTACCAAGAGTCGCTATCTAACGCGGTACGTATTAACTTTACCGAGCGTGTATTTACCGCTAACGAAGCACCAAAAGATGTTGAAATTTACCTTCATCACGAAATGGCACAAACACCTATTTCGCCAAGTAAGCTGTTCTTTTTTTGTAAATCGGCAGCTGAGGAAGGCGGCGCGACACCGCTTTGCCGCTCAGATAAATTATTTAGCGCTTTAAAGCAGTTTGATAGCCAATTAGCCGATGACTTTGAGCAAAAAGGCTTAAAGTACACCACTTACATGCCCGCAGCCGACGATGCGACATCGGGTCAAGGTCGCAGCTGGAAAAGCACCCTAAGCGTTGAAACCAAAGAAGAAGCACACAGCAAACTTACCGAGCTAGGTTACGAGTGGGAGTGGCTAGAAGATGGCTCTTTAAAAGCAATTACTCCGGTTTTACCTGCGGTAGTTACCCTTGAAAACGGCGTACAGGTTTTTTATAACCAACTTATTGCCGCTTACATGGGCTGGAAAGGCGTTCGCGAAAACCCATCGGTTGCTATTACCTTTGGCGATGGTAGTGCCATTCCTAAACAAGGGCTTGAAAAAATTGTTGAGCTATCAAAAGAATTTACTTTTGATTTAGCGTGGCAAGATGGCGATGTAGCCTTAGTGGATAACGAAATGGCTATGCATGGCCGCCGCCCATTTACTGGCGAGCGTAAACGCCAAGTGCTTGTTGCACTGACAGCAGCTAACGCCTAATGCAAAGCTTAACCGGTGCACTAAAGGTAAAAGTTTCCCCGTTATGGCAAGGGGCCAGCATTGCTGCAATGACTGGTCTTGCTGCCTTATTTTTAAGTGAACACTATGGCGCGCCCGCTATGTTGTTTGCTTTATTATTGGGGATGGCGGTGTCGTTTTTATATCAAAGCGACAGCCCGTGCGCTAAAGGCATAGACTTTACCGGTACCACGGTTTTACGTGTAGGCATTGTTTTACTTGGCACCCGTATAGCGCTGGGCGATTTAATTACACTGGGCTGGCAAACAGCGCTAATGTTAGCTGGCGCTATATTTACCACCATTATTTTAGGGGTTGTACTTGCCCGAGTATTTGGGTTACAAAAACGCTTTGGCGCACTCACCGGTGGCTCAGTTGCTATTTGTGGTGCATCGGCAGCACTAGCTATTTCATCTATTATGCCAAACAGCGAGCATAAAGAGCGCGATACCTTACTTACCGTAATTGGCGTAACGGCCATGTCGACCATTGCAATGATTTTATACCCTATTGTGGTTAACTACCTTGAATTTGATGCACATAACGCCGGGGTATTTTTAGGTGGCACCATACACGATGTAGCCCAAGTAGTGGGTGCCGGTTATTCGGTATCACCCGAAACTGGCGATATAGCAACACTTACCAAACTAGTACGCGTGGCTATGCTGTTGCCTGTAGTACTTATTATGATGGTGGTTATTAATCGCTCAAATAAAGGTAACCATGGCGAGCTGCCAAAAGTACCGGGGTTTTTAATTGGCTTTGTAATTTTAATGATTATAAACAGCACCTTTAACCTACCCGCTATTGTGCTTGAAACCACAAATGAGCTTTCTCGGTTCTTTTTAATTGCCGCCATAGCCGCCATTGGTATGAAAACAAACCTAGGCAAACTCACCGAGGTGGGCCTAAAACCAATAATTATGATTGTTGCCGAAACCATTTGGATAGCACTGTTAATACTTGGCTTTGTATTGTGTAGCTAAGTTGAGTAGCTAAGCATTAAACCTTGAGCGTATTGAGTGGATTGCCTACAATAGCGCATCACTTTTTAATAAAGATTAAAACCATGACCGATTCAACAAAACCAGCATTACCTGATCAGCTTTCTATTAACCCACGTAGCAAGCATTACGTAGAAGAAGTGTTTGAACACGAAATTGGCGTAAGCTTAAATGGCAAAGAACGCTTTGACGTAGAAGAGTACTGCATTAGCGAAGGTTGGATTAAAATTGCCGCGCCTAAAGCGCTAGACCGCCGCGGCCAACCTTTACTTATGAAAGTAAAAGGCACGGTAGACGTATTTTATAAGTAAGGTTTAGCCTACTTAAATAAGCGACTCTCCTGCGAGATGTCGCTTTTTTTATGACTGTAAAAAAGCATTGAGCTTTTTTCATGTTAAAGGTGACGAAGTTTCATTATGAATCTAAAAAAATTATGGTTGAATAGCGCCATATTGTTTAGTTGTATAGAAATCCTTTATGAATAAAGTAACTATTTTAGATGGCGGCATGGGGCGCGAGCTTAAACGCATTGGCGCACCATTTACACAGCCACTGTGGAGTGCACAAGCACTAATAGAAGCCCCACATTTTGTAACGCAGGCTCACCAAGGTTTTATAGATGCCGGTGCTGAAATAATTACCGTTAATAGTTATGCCTGTGTGCCCTTTCATTTAGGTGAAGCACTATACCAAGCTCAAGGCGCAGCCCTTGCGCAGCAAGCAGCCGTTATTGCAAAAGATGTAGCTCAAAAGGCTACACAAAATGTATTAGTAGCAGGTTCATTACCACCCGCATTTGGCTCTTACCGCCCAGAGCTATTTGAGAGCGAACGCGCTTTTACTATTTTAGATACGCTATACAAGGCGCAAGACGAGCACGTAGATGTATGGATTTGCGAAACCATATCGAGTATTGAAGAAGCGCACGTTATGGCAAATGTACTTAAAGGCTCAAACAAGCCATGTTATTACGCATTTACCTTAAATGATGTGGTAAGCGAGCAAGCGACACTTCGCTCTGGTGAGCTGGTAAGTGACGCTGTAGCGGCTTTGCTTGAACAAAATGTTACTGGTATTTTCTTTAACTGCTCAATCCCTGAGGTTATAGAGCAAGCCTTTAGCGATACCAACGCAGTATTAGCTAAACAAAATAAAAGCGTTGTGTTAGGCGCATTTGCTAATGGCTTTACACCTATCGCAAGCGATTACAAAGCTAACGAAGGCTCGCAGGCGTATCGTGATATTTCACCTGCAGAATACCTAGATTTTGCAAAAACGTGGTACAGCCAAGGCGCAAGTGTTATTGGCGGCTGCTGTGGTATAGGCCCAGAATTTATTGAAGTATTAGTAAACTGGAAACAGGAACTTGAAAGCGCTTAAGCTTTTAGTGCTTTTATAAATATTAGGGCTTATTTGCTGTTACCCAATCAAGCCCTTGTATTGCTGTAGTAGGAAATGCAGTTGCATGGTTCGCCCCTTCGATAACAACGCTTTTTAGTTCAATATTGTCACTGCTAAGTGCATTAATTTTTTGCGTTAATTGCTTTGCCCCTGCCACCATATTTTGTCCTTCACCAAAGCGTGGCGTTTCCTTTCCCCCTACCGATATATAAACCTTTGTAGGCACTTTAGGCTTATGTGCTTGTAGCGCTAAAATCGCATTGTTATTAAACCAAACTGATGGGCTGCCAATTATATAATTGTTAAATAAATCGGGCATCGTAAATAAAATAGTCACGCCAAATAAACCGCCTAAAGAGTTACCTATATAAGTTTTTTGTGTGCTACTTGCTCGGTAGTTATTTTCTATATATGGCAGTACAGTATTTTTTAAAAACAGCGCATGGTTTTGCGCGTTACCTGTTTGTTTTTTCCAGCTTTGCGCCTTATTTGGTGTGTAGTCTCTAATTCGGCTGTTAGACCCTCTAGAGCCTTTTTCGTAACTAATGGCCACAATAATAGCCTGCTGTATTTTTCCGCTATTCATAGGAAACCGTGTAGCACCCGCCACAATAGGGAACGTATACGGTGCATCGGTTAAATAAATAACTGGATATATTTTTTCAGGATGCTTTTTATATGACTTAGGGAGCTGAATAAAAACAGGATATACCCGATTGGTCACGGGCTCAGTGAGCTCTATAACGCTGCTTCTAGGGATTTGGTACGGGGTATTTGCGCTTAATTTAAAACACATTAAAGCGCAAAGTAACAGCAGGGATTTTAAAGCAGTATTCATTAACCTAAGCCAAGCATAATAAACCAATATTGGATGGTTACTTTAACTCACTTTTAGCTTTAGGCTATTAAAAAACAAAGTTAAATATTGAAAGACAGTGCTACATGTTAGCTGTTTGTAGCACTAACAACACTAAGCTACCTGATCAGATTCGGTGCCTGAACACGGGCACTTTTCGTCATTATGTTTAAGGCATTGTTGGTAATTAAACCAATGAGCTATAGCAATAAAAGCCGATCCAATTAAAGTAAGCGCTTTTTCGGCCACCTCATGCCCTAGTAATACAGCACATATCATAAAGGCTAGCCCAATAACGCCACAGGCCATATAACGTAAACGTTTATGCTTTTTACAGCCTAAGCTTAATGCCAATAAACTGGTGGGCAATACCGCCGCAAGAATCCATAAATGAAATTGTCCACTATCTATTTGCAGTACAGCAAAGCTTGGCAATAACGCTAAAATAACCGGGGTTGCAAAACAATGTACAGTGCACATTAACGATAATCCAATCGCCATACGATCCATAACACTTTGACTCGACTTCATTACTTCCTCTACTAAATTAGTGCCTCTACTCAAAAGCGTTACTTTTAAGGAGACATTTTAGTAACAACAGTTAATCACTATTGATACATTATAACATTTCTCGCATAATTGATATAACATAACATCTAACAAGGTAGTCAAATGAAACGTAGATCACAATTAGCTGTGCTCATTGCAGCTTTATTACCTGCAAGTGTGCTTGCATCCACAATTGAAGGCGTTGTTCTAAACAACAAAGGTAAAGTAGTTACCAATGCAACAGTAGAGGTTGAAGGTTCAGACCTTAAAGTCACCACCAATGAAAACGGTAAATTTGTAATAACCGAGCTAAACAATGGCTTAAAAGAGCTACATGTTGTGGCGCCAGGTTATGCCCACCTTCATCGCGATATAACAATAACGAATGATGAAAACCAATCGGTTACTTTTAATTTAAAGCGCTCGCCTATTGAAGTTATTGATATTGAAGCAACCCCTATTCATATGTCGGCAATGGAATCTGCGTCGCCTGTTAGTGTTTTATCTGGCGAACAACTAAGACGACAACAAGCTGCAACCCTTGGCGACAGCCTTGAAAAACTTCCAGGCGTTAATACTAACTTTCACGGGAAGGTAGCCAGCACACCTATTATTCGTGGTTTAAGCGGCCCGCGTGTACTTATTACTCAAAATGGCCTTGATGTAAGTGATGTGTCGCGCGTTGGCCCTGATCACTCTGTTGCATCAGAGGCGTCTACCGCACAACAAATTGAAGTATTACGCGGCCCTGCAACACTGTTTTATGGCAGTGGCGCCATTGGTGGCGTAGTAAATGTAGTAGATAACCGCGTACCAACCGACAGCACAACACGCGGCGAGTGGAACCTAGAACATAACTCTGCTGATAACCAAAAAGTGGCCTCGTTTAATGCCACCACAGGCACAGACTCGGTGGCTTTTTACGCCGATGCATTTTGGCGTGAAGCCGATGACTACGAGGTACCTGTAGCTGCCGATATAGATAGCGACGGTGAAGAGCATAGTGGCGATTACAAAGTTGAAAACAGTAATGAAGAGTCTGACGGTTTTACTGTTGGCGCTAGCTATTTAATGGATAACGGCTTTATTGGCTTAGCAGTAGAGCAATTTAATCGTCAATACGGTATTCCGGGTCATACGCACGGCGAGGAAGAAGAGGAAGAACACAACGACGAAGAAGAAAGCGTATTTGCTGATTTAGAGCAAACTAAAGTGCAATTATTAGGTGAGTACAACCTAGATAATAAATGGCTAAACAAAGTTAACCTGCGCGCTGGCCATACCAACTACGAACACGCTGAAATTGAAAGTGGCGCTGTAGGCACCACATTTAAAAACGAAACAAACGAATTACGTATAGACCTACTACATAACCAATTTAACGAGTGGAATGGCGGCATTAGCTTTCATTACAAACAAAGCGATGTTGAAGCTCAAGGTGAAGAGGCCTTTACCCCTCCATCAGAAACCGAAAGCTTTGCTGTAGCGCTAATGGAAGAAAGACACTTTGGTGATTTTTTAGTGCAGTTAGGTGGGCGTATTGAGCGTGTAAAAATTGAAGCAGGCGACGTATTACTGCCCAATATCGACGCTCATGCACATGATGAAGTAGAAGAAATCGACGAGCATGATCACGACCACGAAGAAAGCGCAGAGACCACTCGTGTATTTGACGTAGAGCATGAATTTACGCCAATCAGTTTATCTGCAGGCGTAGTGTGGGATTTTACACCTAACTATAATTTAGGACTTTCTGTATCGCGCTCTGAACGTGCGCCTTCTGCCTCTGAATTGTTATCGTTTGGGCCACACATTGGTACTGGCACTTACGAAGTAGGTGCACTATTTGATTTAGATGAAGACGGCCATTTAGGTTTATCTAGTCAAATAATTGATTTGGAAACAGCCAATAATATCGATTTAACCCTGCGTAAAACCCAAGGTGATGTTGGCTTTATTTTAAATGCCTTTTACAACCAAGTAGATAATTACTATTACCAAATAGACACTGGTTTATTCGCCGAAAGTGGCCACGACCATGGCGATGAAGAAGAAGGCGCTGACGAACACGACCATTCATCAGAACTGCCGGTTTATTTATTTAAAACAGACGACGTAATTTTACACGGGTTTGAAGCGCAAATTGCGTGGCAGTTAACCGATGAATTTAAAGTAGATTTATTCTCAGATTACGTTCGTGCACGCCTTAAAGACGGCGGCGATTTACCCCGTACTCCACCGCTTCGTTTTGGCAGCGAGTTAAGCTATCAAACAGATAAACTCAGTGCACATATTCACGTTACTCGCTATCAAAAGCAAGACCGCACAGCCCCACAAGAAACATCAACTGACGGCTACACATTGGTTGATGCAAGCATCTCTTACGACCTTTCAGTATTAAACCAAGATATGTCTGTGTACCTGCGAGGCACCAACTTAACAGACACAGAAGCACGCGTGCACAGCTCGTTTGTAAAAGATATAGCACCACGTCCAGGACGTAGCTTTGCGCTAGGCATTCGCGGTTATTTTTAAGCGTTAAAAAATTATAATTAAAGGAAATAAACATGAAAAAACTATACAAATTAAAGCTTATTGCACTGGCTATTAGCACTACATTTATTACGGCCTGTGGCGATGCCCAGACCAATATTGTAGAAAAAGATCCTATTGTTGTAGAAGATGAGCACGATCATGACGATGATGATCACGACCATGATGATGGCTACACAATTGATTCATTAGGCAGATTAGCTGTACTGGCAGGCGATAGCAACGAAGCCAGCTTTTATGACCTAGATGACAACGCTTTACTTGAAACATTTACCCTGACGAACGATTCAAACACGCTATCGTCATCACCTGATTTTCGTTATGCCGTTATTGCAAGCCGCGCACAAGATTACTTAGGCTTTATTGATGGTGGTTTATGGCGTGAAGACCATGGCGAGCATTTACACGACTATGAGCAAAGCCCAGCAGCTAGCAGTTATGAGCTAACAAGTGGCAGCCGCCCTACTCATCTTGTAAAACATGACGGCCAATTAGCTGTTTTTTATGATGGTGATGCAGACTCAGGCACGGTTGCCTCTGTTGAAGTATTAACAGATAACGACATAACCAGCGCAACAGCAACGCTACCGGGTATTAGCTACGATATTAATATGCATGGCGTAGCAGAGCCTCGCGGTGAGCATTTATTATCAACACTTCGCCGTGATGACAGCGAAAGCACATCGGTTGCTAAAGTACTGCCAGACCAAGTAGGTGTTTATCATTTTCATGATGGTGAATATGAGCTAGAACAAACCTTAGACCTTACGTGCCCTGATTTACACGGCGCGGCACAAAACCACGACTACGTGGCATTTGGTTGTAGCGATGGTGTGTTATTAGCCCACCAGCACGATGATGAATACGAAGCTGAAAAAATAGCGAACATTGCAGCCGTTGGCGATTTACGCATTGGTAGTATTTATGGCCACGAAAATAGCGAGAGCTTTATTGGCGTAGCATCTGGCCATGGTGGCGGCGAAGCCGTAATTGTAACTATTAACCCAGCAACAGCACAAATGGAAGAACTAGAATGGCAACTAGCCGATGGCGCAAGTGCTGTGTCGTACTCTTTTTCTGCCCATGGCGAGCACTTTTTAATATTAGACAGCTTAGGCTTTTTAAATGTATTTAGTGCACACGACCATGATGGCGAAATGCATTGGGAGCTTGAAGGCCAAGTTGATATTACCGAGCAAGATGTATCAACCATGCCAGAGGGCATGAGCTTTAGCATGACAGTGGCGCAAAATGGTCAGTTTGCTTATGTAGCCGACCCTATTGCTCAGCACGTTGTGCAAGTACACCTTGAAGACTTAGAAATTGAAAGTGAGGTTGAGCTTACTTTTGCTCCTAGTGCAATTACTTGGCTTGGTATTGCGCAAGAGGAAGAAGAAGACGATCACGACCACTAATTTCACTCTTTAAAAAGAGTACTCCCTGAAGGTTGGCGTTTTAATGCCAGCCTTTTTTTATTCACATTTTGTAACAGACCTTTTATCGCAAGTGCATCGCTATTTATAACCTTATTGTTATGATGTAACAGCTATTAATATAGGATGTAATCCCATGAAAAAATTAACAACATTGGCGCTTGCCTTGGCTGCGGTTATTGCACCGAGCGTATCGGCCTATGAAACTAAAGACACTCGCTTACTACGCTTTCCTGATATTCATAACCAAAACGTGACCTTTGTTTACAGCGGCGATATTTATATTGCTAATACACAAACCGGCGAAAGCAAACGCTTAACCGACCATATTGGTTTTGAAACATTTCCTAAGTTTTCTCCTGATGGTAAGCGCATTGCGTTTTCGGCTGAGTATAACGGCAGCCGCCAAGTATATGTGATCAACAGCGATGGTTCAGGCCTAAAGCAGCTTACATACTACAACGATGTTGGCCCAATGCCGCCGCGTGGTGGTTTTGATTACCGCGTTTTAGATTGGACCGCCGATGGTAAAAATGTGGTGTTTAGAGCAAACCGCACACCATGGGGCAAACGTATGGGTCGCCCTTATATGGTCCCTGCCGACGGTGGCCTTGAGCAGCCTTTAGCCATTCCAGAAACTGGCGGCGGTATGCTCTCACCTGATGGTAGCAAGTATGTTTACACACCCATTGACCGTGAGTTTCGTACCTGGAAACGCACCCGTGGCGGCCGTGCGCAAGACGTATGGATTTACGATTTAGAAAATAACACTTCAGAGCAACTTACCACTAACCGTGCAACCGACCAGCAACCTACCTGGGTTGGCGACAATATTTATTTTGTATCTGATCGTGATTACACACTAAACCTTTACCAATATCGCAAAGGCAGTGAGCCTAAAAAGCTCACTAATTATAAAAACTTTGACGTACTTTGGCCCTCAGCAGGGCCTAATGCGATTGTGTTCGAAAACGGCGGTTACTTATATCGCTTTGACGCAAAAACACAAAAAAGCACTAAGCTGAGCATTAACATTGCAGGTGTGCGCCAATACGCTATGCCTTACAGCAAAAATGTAAGCGACTTTATTGATTCTATGTCGATTTCTCACGATGGCAAACGTGCTGTATTTACAGCCCGTGGCGAGCTATTTAGTGTACCTGTTAAACAAGGCCCTACGCGTAACTTATCGTATACAGATAAGAGCCGTGAAATAGACGCAAGCTGGTCGCCAAATGGCCGTTACATTGCTTACATGAGCGATGAAAGCGGCGAGTACGAAATTTACTTAAAAGATCGCAGTAAAAATAATGCCATTAAACAACTCACTAGTAATGGCACTATTTGGCGCTTTACGCCTATTTGGTCACCCGATAGCACTAAGCTGTTGTTTGCAGATAAAAACCACACACTTTGGTGGTTAGATGCAAAATCGGGCAAGCAACACAAAATTGATACCGGCATTTACGACGAAGACGGCATTACTCAATATACGTGGTCGCCTAACAGCCAAGACATTGTGTATGTTAAAAATAACGAAAACCGTTATGCCTCACTGTGGCACTATAACCTTAAAAAAGAAAAGGTGACGCGCCTAACAGACGAAATGAGTAACGAGCAAAACCCAACCTTTTCGCCAGATGGCCAATACCTTTACTTTAGCTCTGAGCGCGACTTTAACCTTGCGTTTAGCAGTTACGAGTTTGACTACATGTTTAACCGCGCCACCCGTATTTATGCGGCTGCAGTAAACGACAGTGTTAAACCGCTTATTGCCTTACAAAGTGACGAAACCACGATTGTAAAAGATAAAGAAGACGAAAAAGAAGACGACAAAAAAGTTAAAAACGCACTGCAAAGCAGCGACTTTATGCAGCGTGTTACCGCACTTAACGCGCCTGCGGGCGATTACCGTGGCTTAACCGCAGTAAAAGACGGCGTGCTTACACTTGCCAATGGCGGATTACAACTTATAGGCACCGAACACGATAGCGAGCTAGAAACCGTGGCTAAAGGCGTTAGCCATTACACTATATCGAGCAATAGCGAGCACCTGCTTGTACATACAAGCGGCGGTTACAGCTTAATTGAGCCTAAACCCAAGCAAGACTTAGACGCCAACAAGCTCGATTTAAGTAAAATGACACTTAAAATTAACCCGCAAGCTGAGTGGCAACAAATGTACGTAGAAGGCTGGCGCACACTGCGTGACTGGTTCTACGACGAAAACCATCACGGTCAAGATTGGGATGCTATTTTAGCTAAATACCAGCCTATGGCTGATGCCATTAGCCATCGTAGCGACCTTGATTATATACTGAGTGAAATTGCTGGCGAAATTAACTCAGGCCATATTTACGTGCAATCGGGTGATATGCCAAAAGCCGAGCGTAAAAACCACGGTTTATTAGGCGCTAAGCTTGCAAGCGATCCATCGGGTTATGTAAAAATAGAGCAAATCTTTAAAGGTGAAAACTGGCATGACGATTTCCGCTCACCGCTGGGCACCACAGGCGTAAAAGCAAATAACGGCGATTACATAATTGCGGTAAATGGCCGCTCGGTTAAAGACGTGGCTAACTTTTACGAACTCCTTGAAAACACCCAAGGCGAGCAAGTAGAGCTGGTGCTAAACAGTAAACCGCGTAGTAAAGGCGCGTGGCAAGTAACTGTAAAACCGGTAGCCAGTGAGCAAGGCCTACGTTATTTAGACTGGGTTAACTCGCGTGCAGCCTACGTTAATAAGCTATCAAACGGGCGTATTGGCTACGTGCACCTGCCAAATACAGCGTATGAAGGTAACCGCGCCATGTTTAAAAATTACATGCCGCAAACAACCAAAGACGCCATGATTATTGATGACCGTTACAATGGCGGTGGCTATATTCCTGAGCACATGATCACCTGGCTTGCACGTAAACCACTTAACTATTGGAAACGCCGAGGCACAGAGCCGACCAAAACGCCACAGTTTGCGCACGACGGTCCTAAAGCAATGCTAATAAACGGCTATTCAAGCTCAGGCGGTGACGCAATTCCATACTACTTCCGCCAAGCGGGTTTAGGTAAGCTAATTGGTACGCGTACATGGGGTGGCTTAATTGGTATTTCTGGCAACCCTGCTCTTGTAGATGGCGGGCAAGTAATTGCTGCTACATTCCGTATTTTAGATACTCAAGGTAACTGGATTATAGAAAACGAAGGCGTTGCACCTGATATTAAAGTGGTTGATCGCCCAGAGCTTATTTATAAAGGCCAAGATCCATCAATAGAACGTGCTGTACAAGAGTTATTAAAGGAGCTTAAAGAAAACCCTAAGCAACCTTTAGTAGTGCCACCAGCACCGTCTAAGTTTTAATTTGCTGCATAGCTAAACAATCTAATACCAATAAAAAAAACCCTGCATAATTTGCAGGGTTTTTATTAATTCGAGTTTAATAACTTATATGTATTAAGGCTTATCTTTTTCTCCAGCCGCTCCATACGTCATCTTCTTGGTTGGATTTTTTCTTCTTTTTCTTACCTGTGCCTTCAGGCTTTGCCATTGGCTTTTCGTTTTTAAGTGCTTGTGCTGCATCAAGGTTTGCTTGGTTTACCGCAAAACCCGTTACTTCTTCACGCTCTAAACGAAGTTTGTTTTTTTTCTCGATTATTTTAAAGTGATGAAAGTCTTCATAATCAATTAACGATAACGCTAGGCCAACTTCACCGGCACGCCCGCTTCGGCCAATACGGTGCATGTAATCAGCGGGGCTGCGCGGTAAGTTAAAGTTAATAACAACAGGCAGTTTGGCAATATCTAAACCTCGGGCTGCTATATCGGTGGCTATAAGTACTTCTATTTCGCCCGCTTTAAATTTTTCTATTACGCGAGTACGCTCACTTTGGCCTTTATCACCATGAAATACCTGTGCGTTAATACCACGCTTTTCAAGCTTACCTGCTAAGTGCTCACAGTCTTTTTTAGCGTTTACAAAAATAAGCGCTTGGCGCCATTTATGCGCTTTAATTAAATGCGCTAAAACCGTGGTTTTTTCGCCTTTATTAACCGTAAATACGCGCTGTACTAAGGTACTTTCGTCTTTACTTTGAACTTGTATTTCAACAGGGTTGGTTAACAGCTCTTGCGTTAATTGTGTGACTTGCTCTGGGAAGGTTGCTGAAAACAACATAGTTTGTTTTTTAGCAGGCATAAGCGCTAATAACTCAGCAAGCTCTTCGGTAAAGCCAAGGCTTAACATGCGGTCGGCTTCATCAAGCACAAGTGTATTTAGTTTATCGAGCTTAATAGCATTGCTTGAGATTAAATCGAGCAAGCGCCCTGGCGTTGCTACAATAATATCGGCGCCGCCGCGTAGAGCCTGCATTTGTGTATTAACCGACACACCACCAAATACCGCCACCGTTTTAATGGCGCCATTAAAGTTTGCAGAGTACGATTTAACACTATCGGCCACCTGCGTTGCAAGCTCGCGCGTAGGTACCAAAATAAGCCCAGTGACAAAATTACCTTTGCTCGCTGCTTTTTTAGCGCCTTGCTCTAAAAATAACTTTTGTAGCATTGGTAAAGCAAACGTCGCTGTTTTACCTGAGCCAGTATTTGCCCCTGCAATTAAATCGCTACCAGCCAGTACACTTGGAATCGCCTTAGCTTGAATTGGCGTAGGTTGGCTGTATTCCAAATCGGTTAAACGAGCTTGTAGCTCTGGAATAAGGCCAAGATCGTTAAAGGCACTAGGGCTTGTTGCTGAGGTCATGAATATTACGGGCTCATTGCTAAAAAAGTAGCCTGTAATTTTACCGTATTTAGCGCTTATTAAGTAGGACTTAGTGATTTAAATGTGGTTTAAGTAATGGCTGCAAGCGTCGAGCTACAAGCTTCGAGGAAATTTGACTGTCACCGTGAGCACTCCAAACTTAAAGAGGCTTTCATAAAAAGCCAACAACTAAGTTAGCAATATTATTAGTTCTTGCTAAGTTCTGCTTGTAACCTAGCTTTTGTTTCTCTTAAATAATTTATATAAGGATATGAGTCATTTGTAATGGCTAAAGCAGACTCCATCTGTTCAAGCGCTTGACGAGTATCACCTTGCATTTCATAGCCATAAGATAAGGCTGAAAACGCATCGACTGATTTTGGGTGGTTTTTTATATTGTACTTAAACACCTCAATAGCACGGGAAAATTGCTTGCTGCCCGTTAGGTCATAACCAAGTGATCTAACAGCGCGATCCGGTGGCGCAATCTGCTCCCCCCATTGCTGAGATAACTTTTTATAATAAACATCAATAGACTCTATATCATCGCTTAAAGCACTCATAGGCATTTGTTTAGGCAAAAATAAGTTGTGATAGGCATTAAATGAACCAGCAACCGAAGTCAGGTTATGCGAGACACTATCAAACGCGTCACTTAAGAAGCGTAAATTTGGCAAGCTATTAGATTGCAAAGCTTGCTGAAGTTCATTGTATCGCTCACGCATTATGCCTGCTTCTTCGCCTATATTAATGTAAACATAGTTATTTAGGTTTTTTGATTTATTAATAAAGGTCTTAGTTGCTTTTACCGGTGCGCCATAGTTCCACCAAACCGCAGGGCTGTAAGCAATGTGTGCTTGGAAAAGCTCAGGGTTAGCTTGCATTGTATAAAGTGCAAACACGCCTGCTGCAGAGGCCCCTGCGATCACATTATAATTATGCGTACGATAACTTTTATTAATCAAGGGCATAAGCTCTTGCTCAATAAATGCTAAAAACTTTGCTGCACCACCGCCTTCACCTACCGGGCCTTGTGGTTCTTTATTCACTGTAGGGTAAAAATCTCTGAGTCGATTAGTGTTTTCAATAGCGACAATAATAACCTCAGGCGCACGATTATCATTTTGTAAACGCTCCATCACTGCACTTATAAGTGGTATGTTACCCGCGCCATCAAGGCGATAAATGACCGGATAAACTTTGTTTGGATTAGCTTGATAACTCTTTGGAAGCTGGACTACAACTGTGCGCTCTTCGTTTAAAACGGCTGAATTAATAGTATGTGTTTGTTGCGTATAGCTAATGGTTTGCTGTTTTAAATCAGGCTCTGCAAGTGTGCTACTAGAATAAAATATAAATAAACTACATATAAAAACAGCGGTAAATATACGCATGACTAATCCTTTTGAAAATAGTGTGTTATTTAATCTAACAGGCTTTAAGGTACAAAAAAAGGCGCATTAAGCGCCTTTTTATCTTTAACAGGTAATTACCAACCTTTTGATTTTACTCAACAGTAACCGATTTAGCTAAGTTACGTGGTTGGTCAACGTCAGTGCCTTTAATTACCGCTACGTAGTACGACAGTAACTGTAATGGCAATGTGTAAACAATTGGCGCAATAATGTCGTCAGTGTGGTTTACGTTGATTACACGCATTGTGTCGTCTGACTCAAAGTGTGAATCTTTATCTGCGAATACGTAAATAATGCCGCCACGTGCGCGTACTTCTTCTACGTTTGATTTAAGCTTTTCTAATAGCTCATTGTTTGGTGCTACAACAATAATTGGCATGTCGGCATCTATAAGCGCAAGTGGCCCATGTTTTAGTTCGCCCGCTGCGTAGGCTTCTGCGTGAATGTACGAAATCTCTTTAAGTTTAAGCGCACCTTCCATTGCGATTGGGTATTGCGAGCCACGACCTAAAAATAGTGAGTGATGTTTATCGGCAAACTCTTCTGCAAGGTCTGCAATACCATCAGCAAGCAGTAATGTTTCTTCAAGCTTAGCAGGTAGTACTTTTATAGCATCTACAATAGCACTTTGATCAAGCTGCTTTTCTTGCGCTATAGACGCAGTAAGCATTAACAAACCAACTAATTGTGTTGTAAATGCTTTAGTAGAAGCTACACCAATTTCAGCACCGGCTTTGGTCATAAAGGCTAGATCTGATTCGCGCACAAGCGATGAACCGGGTACGTTACAAATGGTCATTGAGGCCATGTAACCTTGCTCTTTAGCTAGGCGTAATGCCGCTAGCGTATCGGCAGTTTCACCCGATTGTGAAATAGTAACAAGTAGGCTGTTTTCGTGTACATACGATTGGCGGTATCTAAACTCAGAGGCAATCTCAACATTACAGCTAACGCCAGCAAATTGCTCAAGCCAGTAACGTGCAACCATACCTGAATGGTATGACGTACCACAGGCAATAATTTGTACGTGTTTTACATCTTTAAATATTTGCTGAGCGCTGTCGCCAAAGGCATCAATTGCTACACGGTCGTCGTTTAAACGCCCTTCAAGAGTATTACGTACAGCAAGTGGTTGCTCGTAAATTTCTTTTAGCATGTAGTGGCGGTAATCACCTTTGCCTGATGCGTCTTGCGTAATGTTTGATTCAATCACTTCACGCTCTACAGCGTCGCCATTTTCATCAAAAATTTCTACTGTATCACGCGTAATGCGGGCTACGTCGCCTTCTTCTAAAAAGATAAAGCTACGGGTAACTGGTAGTAGTGCTAACTGATCAGAGGCAATAAAGTTTTCGCCAAGGCCTAAACCTATAACAAGTGGGCTACCTGAGCGCGCTACAATGATTTCGTTGTCGTTTGCTTTATCAAATACAACTGTACCAAATGCACCTTCAAATTGCTTAACCGCTGCTTGAACAGATGCAAGTAACGTAGTGTGTTGCTTACGAAGCTTATGAATTAAGTGCACCATTACTTCGGTATCGGTTTCAGATAAGAACTCGTAGCCTTCTTCTTTAAGCGATGCGCGTAGGCTTGCGTGGTTTTCAATAATACCGTTATGCACAAGTGCTAGCTGGTTATTTGATACATGCGGGTGAGCGTTTTCTTCAGTAACGCTACCGTGTGTTGCCCAGCGTGTGTGTGCAATACCTGTATGACCGCTAACGCCGGCTTTCTCAAGTGCGGCTTCTACGTTTACTACTTTACCGACTGCTTTTACAGTATTTAGCGTAGAGCCTTCTAATAGCGCTACACCTGCAGAGTCGTAGCCACGGTATTCAAGACGTTTAAGACCTTCAACTAATATTCTGTTTACTGGACGTTCTGCAACTGCCCCAACTATTCCACACATAGTGTCTCCATTAATTTTTTAATTCTAGTAACTCACTTTGTAGTTACTAATCAATAACCTCTGCACAAATTAGTTTTACACCACACGCCTCAATCGCTTTGCGTTTATCCTCTGCTAAGCCAGTATCGGTTATTAATGTGGTTACTACTTTCCACGGTAATTCTAAATTTGGTATTTTTCGGCCAATCTTATCTGATTCAACCATAACGATTACTTCACGGGCGGCCTTTGCCATAACTTGGCTTAAACCGACTAACTCATTAAAGGTAGTAGTGCCGCGTTTTACATCTATGCCGTCAGCACCAATAAATAGCTGATCAAAGTCATAAGAGCATAATACGTTTTCGGCAACTTGCCCCTGAAACGACTCAGAATGCGGATCCCATGTTCCGCCAGTCATTAAAAGTGTTGGCTCGTTTTCAAGTGATAGTAAACGGCTCGCCACTTTAATCGCGTTGGTCATTACAACTAACCCGCGCTTATTTGCAAGCTCTGGAATCATGGCGGCCGTAGTGCGCCCGCTATCAATAATAATGCGGTTATGATCTTTTATAAGTGAGGCTGCCGCTTTTGCTATTGCTACTTTGCGCTTAGAGTCTATTTCGTCGCTAACAATTTCTTTAGGCAGTGCAATAGCACCACCGTAACGGCGCAGTAATAAGCCACTTTTTTCAAGCGCGGTTAAATCTTTACGAATGGTTACTTCAGATGTTTGAAACTGCTCCGCAAGCTTTTCAACAGCTACTTCACCAAGCTCATTTACCTGAGTGAGTATTAAATGACGGCGTTGCTGGGTGTTTCGTTTGGTCATAAAGCTCGTATATTAAGTTTCGTTTCGAAAGATGTGCAAGTTTAAACGAAACAAGTTAAATGGCAAGTGAACGAGTAAAAAAAGCGCAATGTGCGCTTTTTAATTTAACAGTATGTAGATGTGGTGAAACATTCTAGCTTGCTCAATGAGCTAGAAACTAGATTACTGAGCACGCTATTATTTTTTAGTTCAAATATGGGTATGTTAAAAACTCACTACCTAAAATATATAAACTCCAAGAATCACGCTCATCTTTTTGAATTAGTACATCGTGGTAATTATTCGAGATTTGTGGACTCTCCCAAATAACTTGATTTGATAACTTATCCACTAGGCTAATTGTTTTTTCTATAGAGTACTGCGCCAAATAGTTACGGCCATAAACGCCACCTATAGCCTCATCGAGGATTTTCTCTTTGTGGTAAATTGTAAAGCCCTTAGTTTGTTGCCCATCCAAAATTTCTAATGCTTTCGTTTTCGTATCTAATACTATTAAACCACCTTCCTCATCGAAACTACCAAAAGTACGATAATCAATTATTAGCTCTAGTTGAGGATCTGAATCTAGCTGGATAGCGTGTACATGCGCTACATGGCTTGTTGATTCTTGTAAGAAATCTAAAGGAACAGGCCAATTGCTACTGTCAATTGAAATGGGTGATAAGCTAGGGTTTTCGTAAAAAGCTATACCTAAATCGTAATAACCTATTATTATTTTTGACATCTCTTCAGACGGCAAGTAAGGAAAGAAGACTCTTGATACGACTTCACCTGTTTGTTTTACAATTGTGAAATATCTAGTACCACTTTTAAAACTCAAGTGTGTTTCGGACTCTGTAAAAGAAAAATCATACGAATTAGAAAAAGTCACTTCTAAAACGCTAGTTTGCCAAATTACACTGGTTGAACCTATATTGCGTTTAACAATAAATGTCTCGTTATTGATTTGAGTTAATGAATACTCAATTTGATTTTCATTATCTTGCGTTAACAGCATCTCTCCAGTGAAAGTAACAGGTGCATTATTGTGCGTTATCTGAGCCGAACGGCCAAAATCTGAAACGCTAACCGTATCATTAACAGCACCAACTATATGAAGATTAGGAAGTTGACCTTGAGGCACTGATGAATATTCAAGCTGCCATCGCCCATTCTCATAGCTAAAGCTTTGCATCGTATATTCTTCGTATAAATAACTTCCTTCTAAACTATCTGTTTTGCTTACTAATAAAGACTGTACTCCATCATTATCAAAATCAACAGCTCCTATTACTCTCCCAAAGGGGTTTTCATCAATAGATACAGAGAACAGTTGCCACTGCTGATCAAAGTAATGAAGCTCTTTTGAATTAGAAAAGTAAACATGACTATAGGGACTATCTACCTCAAGGCCGATTGAAATTCCATCATGGAAATTAGTCTCAAACTTTTCAATACTAACCTGCAGTTCACCATCTTCCCACCAAATTAGTTCACTATAGTGATCGGAGGCTTTATACCTAGTTACACGACAATTACCACCACTGGTAAACGCCTTAAATTCATATTCAGAGTATGGCTCTATCAGGTATTTGTTCTGTTTGACATCAAATATATTTCCCCTATCAATTAACTCTTTAAAGCCGTCATTATTCAAATCACAAACTTGAATCAAGCTATTTGAATAATTAAGTGAAAGGTCCGGCGCAACAATAAGCTTAGTGATAGAAAGATCATTCCCATTAATAAGATAACTATCATATGAATGACCCGCCGAAAGGAGGATATCTTCAATATCATCGCCGTTGTAATCAAATACCATAGAGTTATAATTCTCAGCCGAAACATCATCTATGAGCAAACTACTCGAGTCCTCATTACTTAAAAATATTTGATGTTTAGCTGCCTCTTGGTTGTAAGTAATACTGAGCCAATTTAGTTGCGTCCCTGACTGATTAAGAAATGCACCTACATGCTCAGCATTTAAAGGTAAGGGAGGTATCCATTTATTGTATTCTAGAAACCCTGTCTCACTGAGATTTAAGACATAATCATCATTACTGCGTAATACACCCCTTTTATTGTTCGAAAGCTTAATTGAAGCTACACCGGATGTTGAGTTGTTCAAATAACCAACTGAGTGATTATCTACGCCACCACGTGAGTGAAGGTTGATTTGATGCTTAGCTCTTGTTTGAGTATCAGAGTTTGATATATCAACAGCAAAATTTACCTTTAAATTACTACCAAAGTCAGGCGCGTTGCTTAACCAATTAACCTCTCCTTGCTCTGAAATCGAGATATTACTAGGCCCATAAGCTATTTTGTACTCAAAAGGACCATCGACTTCATCATTAGACAAATTAATAATGGCTGTATAGTGTTCACCTAATTCTATTTCATCATATGCAGTAATATAAGAAACAATTGCAGGGAGTTTTTCTAATTTGAACTCATGCTCTGCAGTATTTTCTGCGCCACTTGGGTCTACAACTGTTAACGAAATACGATAAAGACCAGGTAGATCTCCAAGAAATTCTATTTTACTCCCTGTGCTAATCTGCCAGCTAGCATTTTCAGGAAAAGCTGTTAATTTCCACTCATAACCTAATGGTTCTAAATCAGGGTCTTTGGACTGCGATGCATCAAGTGTAATTATAGAGTTTCTTCTAATTGAGTCAGGGGCTAAAATATCAGCCCTAGGAACAGAGTTGACTTCATTGTTATAAACATCGTCTAGATCTGCTAAATAAAACTCTAGTGGTATAAACTCATTAGTTAAACGTATGCTCGAAATGTCATTGCCCTTAAGCTCAGCTAAAGCAGTATTTTGTGATACAAAGCTGTATTGCGCACCAACAATCGGAGGCAACGCTATATCATTATTGGGATAGAATTTGTCCGTTTTTACTGTTAACTTTCCTAAATCACTAAAATAAATATCACCATTAAAACCAATTCCATATCCAATATTAGTTGCATCTAAAACTGCATCAAGCCTTACATCCGAAAATAGAATATCATGCGAGCTTTCGTCTGAACCTTTGAATAGGATATTTACAATAGCGCTACTGTCACTATTTTCCTCTTCGCTACTAGCAATAGCAAAACCTTCTGTTGAGTAGACAACACCGAGCACTTCGTTACTAATTGTTAAATTGGGTACTATTCCATATTCAAGAACAAATTCAGCGTTAGAGCTTTCGATATAAATATCAGATTGCCCATTAAAAACCCACCCAGCAGCAGAGCAATTGTTATAAGTAATTATATAGTGCTGATTAGCCTCTTCCTCTTTCATTACAGTAGAGCCTGTAACACAACCGAAATGATCAGATTGATTACTTAGCACTGGGTCGTGGAGAAATAGATTTTGATAATCCTCACCAAATACAATGGAATTAAGACTATCTAGTAAATATGAGTACTGAGTAGTTAGTTGAGTTACATTACTTGCTGTTATTTCGAATAAAGATGTTTCACCGTTATAAATAGGCGTATTTTGATAGTCAGGCTTAACAAATTCAGCTTTTCCTGAAGAGCCAGAATCATTATTAACTGGTTTACTCGTATCACCACCCCCTCCCCCACAACCACTTAAAAGAGTTATTAAACATAGTACTTGGATTGATTTATTAATTTTCATCACTTGCTCCCTGTTACATTAATTTTACATCATTATCTTTTTTTTAAAAGCTTTAAAATAAAATCTAGTATTGATCATGGAGCTTCTTCACCTCGGCCTTAGTATAAAAGTTACAACATCATCTCAGTAAACATATATAACCATGCGATAATACCTAGAACAGTAATTGGACACCCAATAAAGAGCGAAATTAATGCAGCCATTTAATAGCTTAAACAAAGAGCTTTTAGCCCTACGTAAACAAACAGGCGAAATATGCCGACTCTTCAATAAAAGCCCGAGTAAAGGTAATTTAAAACGCATTAAAGAGCTATTCGCTCAATGTGGTGAAGGCGTAATTATAGAATCTGGTTTTCATTGCGATTATGGTAATCAAATAGCTATTGGTGATCGTAGCTTCATAAACATTAACTGTACGGTATTAGATGCCCCAATTAGTGAAGGAGCTATCAGCATTGGTGATGACTGCTTAATTGGCCCTAATGTTCAGCTATTGACTGTATCCCATGCTGTTAACCCTACACAGCGACTGAATAAAGAAAACTTTGCTGCTCCTATTACAATAGACAACAACGTGTGGATTGGCGCAGGTGCAATTATTTTAGCGGGCGTATGCATTGGGGATAACAGTGTTATTGGTGCGGGATCTGTAGTTACTAAAAATGTAGAGGCGGATACTGTTGTTGCTGGTAATCCAGCTCGTGAGATAAGAACCCTATAATTCTAATCGATGTTTTTTTGCGTCGGGAGTCGCTGCTTTACTCGCCCAACCTACGTGATAGGTTTAAAAGTGAATTCATTACGAGTGCTTTTTTCACTTTCCTGTGGACGTAAAAAAGCCCGGCTCTTTCGAGTCGGGCTTTCTTGTATTTGGAGCCTGGCGATGTCGTAGTGCCCACAGCGGTAGAGAGTCACATAGCAAATGCTACACTATCGTTGCCCCGGCTCGCCTTCGAGCTGTTTTACTTCTCTGATGAGTTAGCCATGGGTCTGGCTATTTATTAAATCCC